>JBGAIW010000003.1:0-157863 GCA_044225265.1 Reyranella sp. | reverse complement strand
ATGCCGACCCTGCCGTCGGTATCGCGGAAGGCGATCAGCTGCTCACCCAGCAGCAGCAGCCGCATCGGCTCGCCGTCGGATTTAAGCTCGGACGAAAGGCACGCCGGCACCCAATATTCGCGCATCAGGTTGCCCATGGGTGTGCCCGGACCGACTCGGCACAGCATCTCGTTGTTCGCAGCCGTCAGCATGGCGTTTCCTCCAGAATTGTTCTGAATCGTACGCTGAACGAACTTTGCATCGATGGGCCGGCAACCGAACGCGCCGGATACGTGAACTCAGCTAACGCAAGACGCTGGACGCCGGCAGCTAGACACCCGCCGGTTTGCGCGGCGGCCACATGCGGGCGAGATCGCCCGTCGGATTGGAATAGGTCGCGAAGTCCTTGCGGCTGCGCGAGTCGTGATAGTGCGCGAGCGCCCACACGACGGTCGGGAAGGCGAGCTGCTCCCAGGGAATGTCGGCCCAGTCGAACAGGCCGACTTCCTCGCTCTCGACTCCCGGTGCCACGTCGGGGCTGACGAGCCGCGCGCGATACATGATCTGCACCTGGCCGATGCGCGCGACGGAATACATCGCCAGCAGCTGCTCGATCTCGATCGAGGCGCAGGCTTCTTCCTTCGCCTCGCGTGCTGCGGCCTGCTCGGTCGTCTCGCCCAACTCCATGTAGCCGGCGGGCAAGGTCCAGAAGCCTTTGCGCGGTTCGATGGCGCGCTTGGCGAGCAGGATCTTTTCCTTGCCGCCGTCGCTCCAGGTGCAGACCACGCCGGCGACGATCTTCGGGTTTTGATAGTGGATGAACTCGCAGCGGCCGCAGACCAGGCGCTCACGATTATCGCCTTCGGGAATGCGCTTCTCGAAGTGCTCGGGCGGATCCCACGGCAGGCGTGGGCGGTCGGGTGCAGCGCGAGGTGGCTCGCTCATGAGCCGGAGGCTAGGCCGCCCGGATCAACGCCGCAACGCCGGGCAGGGTCTTGCCTTCCATCCATTCCAGGAAGGCGCCGCCGGCGGTCGAGATGTAGGTGAACTGATCGGCCACGCCGGCGGCTTCCAGCGCCGCGACCGTGTCGCCGCCGCCCACCACCGACAGGAGCTTCTTCTCGCCCGTGAGCCGTGCGGCGGCCCGGGCGAGCGCCACCGTACCGGCATCGAACGGCTTGATCTCGAAGGCGCCGAGCGGGCCGTTCCACACCAGGGTCGCGCAACCGGCGAGCTCGGCCTCGTAGAGCGCGATCGACTTCGGCCCGATGTCGAGGATCATCTGGTCGGCCGGGCAGGCAGCGGCGTCGACAATTGTGCTCGGTGCACCGGCCTTGAACTCCGGCGACACTGCGACGTCAACCGGCAACAGCACCTTGCAGTTGGCGGCCTTGGCCTTGTCGAGGATTTCCAGCGCGGTCTTGGCGAGGTCCTTCTCCGACAGCGACTTGCCGACGGCGATGCCCTGTGCGTGCATGAAGGTGTTGGCCATGCCGCCGCCGATGATCAGTCTGTCGACCTTGCCGACGAGATTGCCCAGCAGGTCGAGCTTGGTGGAGACCTTGGCGCCGCCGACCACGGCGCAGACCGGCCGCTTGGGATTGCCCAGCGCCTTGTCGAGCGCTTCGAGCTCGGCCTGCATCAACCGGCCCGCCGCCGCCGGCAGGCGGTTGGCGATACCTTCGGTCGAGGCGTGCGCGCGGTGCGCGGTCGAGAAGGCATCGTTGACGTAGACGTCGCCCAGCACGCTCAGACGGTCGATGAAGCCCTGGTCGTTCTTTTCTTCTTCCTTGTGGAAGCGGAGGTTCTCGAGGAGCAGGACCTCGCCGGCCTTCAGGGCCCGCACGGCGTCCTCGGCCTGCGGGCCGATGCAGTCCTCGGCGAAGGCAACCGGCTTGCCGAGCGCCGCGGCCAGCGGCTCGACCAGCGGCCTGAGCGACATCTCCGGCACGCGCTTGCCGTCGGGCCGGCCGAAGTGACTGAGCACCACGACCTTGGCGCCCTTGTTCGCAAGCTCTGCGACGGTCGGGGCGGCGCGCTCGATGCGCGTGGCATCCGTCACCTTGCCGTTCTTCATCGGCACGTTGAGGTCGAGACGCACCAGCACACGCTTGCCGGCAACGTCGAGGGAATCGATGGTCTTGAAGGTCGATTGAGGCATGGCGCGTCTGACTAGCGTTTCCTGATGGTGAATACCAGCACCTCGCCTTCGCGGCGGCTGGACACGAGTTCATGTCCGGTCTGCTTGCAGAAGGCGGGAAAATCCTGCTCGGCAGCCGGATCGGTGGCGCGGACGGTGAGCAGGCCGCCGACGGCGAGTTCGCGCAGCTTGCGGTTGGCGCGCAGCACCGGCAGCGGGCAGAGCAGGCCGGTTGCGTCGTATTCGATCGACTCAGTCATTGCGCGGCCGATAGTACTTCATCGCCTCGGGCAACGCGGCGCGGATATTGGCGATGCGGGTGTCGTCCGACGGATGGGTGCTGAGCCATTCCGGCGGCTTGCTCTTGCCGCGACTGGCCGCGCGCATGCGCTCCCAAAGGCCCACCGCCTCGCGCGGGTCGTAGCCCGCCATCGCCATCAGCACGAGGCCGATGCGGTCGGCCTCGGCTTCCTGGGTGCGCGACATCGGCAGCAGGTAGCCGACCGTGGCGCCGGCGCCCAGCGCGCCCATCATCAGCGGCAGGTAGGATCGGTTGCGGCCGCTGGTCGTGCCGGCCAGCACCGCGGCCGCGGCGGTCACGCCCACGGCGGCGACGATCTGGTCGCTCATGCGCTCGGCACCGTGGCGGGCCAGCGCATGTCCCACTTCGTGACCGATCACCACGGCAAGGCCGGTCTCGGTGCGGGTGATCGGCAGCAGGCCGGTATAGACCGCGACCTTGCCGCCCGGGAGGCAGAAGGCGTTCGGCTCGTTCTTCTCGAAGACCTTGAATTCCCAGCGATAGTGCGGCGCGTGCCACATGTTCTCCGGCGGCCGCTCGGCGGCGGCGGCGATGCGGCGGCCGACCTTGTCGACCAGCGCGTTGATCTGCGCATTGTGCGAGACGTGCTCGGTGGCGAGGACCTGTTGATAGGCCTGCAGGCCCATCTCGCGCTCCTCGTTCTCGCTCACCAGCATGATCTGCGAGCGCCCGGTGACCGGCGCGGTCTCGCACGCCGCCAGCGCGAGCGCCACACCGGCGATCGGCAGCAACGCGCGGAATAGACACGACATCATGCCGAAAGGAAACCCGGCCCGCCGCGTGCCTTCAGTTCCAGCCCGGCGTCGCTGCCCATCTTCGCCGCGTCCGCGGCCGGGCCGCGCCGCTCGGTCATGATCGCCTGCGAGCCGTCGGGCTTGGCGATCAGGCCGCGCAATTGCAGGACCCCGTCGGCGACGAACACGGCATGTCCCGCGATCGGCGTCCGGCAGGAGCCGTCCAGCACGGCCAGCATGGCGTGCTCGGCACGCACGGCAATCTCGGTCGGCGCGTGGTTGATCGCGGCGAGCAGGGAGCGGGTCGCGGCATCGTCGCTGCGGCACTCGATGCAGACCGCGCCCTGGCCGACCGCGGGCAGCATCTCGTCTTCGGGGACAGGCGTGCCGACATGGCCGAGGCCCAGGCGCTTAAGGCCCGCGAGCGCGAGCAAGGTCGCCTCGACGACGCCCGCCTCGCGCTTGGCCAGGCGCGTGTCGACATTGCCGCGCAGGGTGACGATCTGCAGGTCGGGCCGACGATGCAGAAGCTGGGCGCGGCGGCGCAGCGCCGACGTGCCGACGATCGCGCCCTTCTTCAAATCGGCGATGCGCTTGACGTCGCCCGCGATCAGCACGTCGCGTGCGTCTTCGCGCGGCAGGAAGGCGGTGATGGCGAGGCCGTCCGGCTGCGCCGTCGGCATGTCCTTCATGCTGTGCACGGCGGCATCGATGCGGCGCGTCAGCATCGCTTCCTCGATCTCCTTGACGAACAGGCCCTTGCCGCCGGCCTCCGACAGCGGCCGGTCCTGGATCGCATCGCCGGTGGTCTTGATCACCACGACCTCGATCGCGCCCGGGGCGGCCAGGGCGGGATGCGCCGCGGCCAGCGCGTCGCGCACCAGGCCGGTCTGGGTCAGCGCCAGCTTGCTGCCGCGCGTGCCGATCCGCAGGAGAGGAGAAGCCATGGCGCTGCTCTAGCGTAGCCCGGCCCCGGAGGCTAGAAGGCAGCGATGCGCGTGTTGGGTATCGAAACCAGCTGCGACGAGACGGCAGTGGCTGTGGTGGAAGCGCCGGTCGGTGACACCGCGGTGCGCGCCCCGTTGGGCCGCTTGCTGAGCAATGTCGTCTACAGCCAGATGAGCGAGCATCGAAGCTTCGGCGGCGTGGTGCCCGAGATCGCCGCGCGAGCCCATCTCGAACGGCTCGACGGGCTGATCGCCGACGCCCTGAAGGAAGCGGGCCTCGGCCTGGGCGATCTCGACGGCATCGCCGCGACCGGCGGGCCCGGCCTGATCGGCGGCGTCATGGTCGGCGTGATGACCGCCAAGGCGCTGGCGTTCGCGCACGACAAGCCGTTTCTCGCGGTCAATCACCTCGAGGGTCACGCGCTGTCGGTGCGGCTCACCGAACCCGTGACCTTTCCGTATCTTCTGCTGCTGGTGTCGGGCGGCCATTGCCAGCTGCTGACCGTGCGCGGCCCCGACAGCCAGGCGGGCGACTTCACGCGCCTCGGCACCACCATCGACGATGCGGTCGGCGAATGCTTCGACAAGACCGCCAAACTGCTGGGCCTCGGCTTTCCCGGCGGGCCGGCGGTCGAGCGCACGGCCCGGGGCGGCGACCCGCAGCGTTTCGCGCTGCCGCGGCCGATGTGGAGAAAGCCGGGCTGCGACTTCTCATTCTCCGGCCTCAAGACCGCGGTGCGCCAGACCGTCGAGAAACTGCCGGCCGGCGACACGGCGGCGATCGCCGACCTCTGTGCGTCGTTCCAGCGCACCGTCGGCGACGTTCTGGCCGACCGCTGCGGCAATGCGCTCGAGCTGGCGCCCAGCCCGACCCTCGTCGTCGCCGGCGGTGTCGCCGCGAACCTCTATTTGCGCGGCCGTCTCGAGGAAGTGGCGGCGCGACATGGCGCGAAGCTGGTGGCGCCGCCGGTAAGGCTCTGCACCGACAATGGCGCGATGATCGCCTGGGCCGGGCTGGAGCGGTTGCGGCTGGGCAGGACCGACGGCCTCGATTTTCGTCCGCGGCCGCGCTGGCCGCTCGATCCAACGGCTGCCGTTCGGGTGTAAGGTCGGGCAATCATGAGCAATGGACTGCAAGTCGTTCCGCTGTTCGCCACGCCGATCGTGCTGATCGATCTGCCCGATGCGACCGCGCTCAGTGCCGATCTGCGACGCACGATCCTGGAGCGCGAGAAGAGCCATCCCGGCACCGAGCATTCCAATCTCGGTGGCTGGCAGTCGGAGTGGGACATGGACCGCTGGGGCGGCGCACCGGCGATCAAGCTGCTGGCGGTGGCGCGCAACAGCGCCAACAAGGTCACCACCAACCGCCAGGGCCAGCCGGTCAGCATCACCTGGAAGGCCAACATGTGGGCCAACATCAACCGCACCGGCCACGGCAACGAGTTCCACTCCCATCCCGGCAGCTTCTGGTCGGCGGTCTACTATGTCGACGATGGCGGCATCGATGCCGATCCATCGCTGGCCGGCGAGCTGGAATTCATGGATCCGCGCGGACCGGGTCCGGCGATGTATGCGCCGCATCTCGCCTTCGGCAGCGCCGGTCTCTCGGTCGGCGCCAACGAGGTGGTCCGGCCGCGCGCCGGCCGCATGGTGATGTTTCCGTCCTGGGTGCTGCACCAGGTGCGGCCCTATCGCGGCAAGGCCGAGCGCATTTCGATCGCTCTCAATCTCAGCCTGTGAGCGACATCGGTCATATCGGCGTCGTCGGCGGCGGCGCCTGGGGCACTGCGCTGGCCTGCCTGGCGCGGCGGGCCGGCCGCAAGGTCAGTCTGTGGTCGCGCGATCCTGCGATTTCCCGCGCCATCGCAGGGCAGCGCCGAAATCCCGTCTATCTGCCCGACCTCACGCTCGAGGACGGCATCGAGGCGGTGCCCGACCTCGCTCACCTGCGCGCCGCCGACGCGCTGCTGCTGGTCTGTCCCGCCCAGGCGGTGCGCGATCTCGCGCGCCAGTTGCCGGGCGGCGCGCCGGTCGTGATCTGCGCCAAGGGCATCGAGGCCTCGAGCGGGCTGCTGATGCCCGAGGTGCTGAGCGAAGCCTTGCCGCGCCGCGCCTTCGCCATGCTGTCGGGCCCGAGCTTCGCCGAGGAGGCCGCCCGCGGCCTGCCGACCGCCGTCAGCATCGCGACCCATGACGCCGCCCTCGGACGCGCGCTTGCCGAGGCGCTCGCCGCCGGCGCCTTCCGGCCCTACTGGACGGAGGACGTCACGGGCGTGGCCCTGGGCGGTGCCATCAAGAATGTCCTGGCGATCGCCGCCGGCATCGTCGAGGGACGGGGGCTCGGCCACAACGCCACGGCCGCCCTGATCACGCGCGGCTTCGCCGAGATGGCGCGGCTCGGGCTGGCGATGGGCGCCAGGCTCGAGACCCTCACCGGCTTGAGCGGCCTGGGCGATCTCGTGCTGACCTGCCACGGTCCGCTGTCGCGCAACCGCGCCCTCGGCGAGGCGCTGGGCCGGGGCGTGTCGCTTGCCGCCCATCTCAGCGGCAAGCGCCAGATCGTCGAAGGCGAGGCGACGGCGCCTGCCGTGCTGGCGCGAGCGAAACGCCATGGTGTCGAGATGCCGATCTGCGCCGCCGTCGATGCTATCCTGCATGGCGGCGCGGACCTCGACGAGGCGATCCGCGCCTTGCTGGCGCGTCCGCTGCGCCGCGAAGGCCAATGAGGAGGGGGAGTGTGAGATGGCGCATTGGCTGCTGAAGTCCGAACCGTCGGCCTATTCGTGGGACCAGCTGGTCGCGGACAAGCGCACCTCGTGGACCGGCGTGCGCAACGCGCAGGCCGCGATCAATCTGAAGGCGATGAAAGTCGGCGACCGCTGCTTCTTCTACCATTCCAACGAGGGCAAGGAGATCGTGGGCATCGCCGAAGTCGTGAAGACGGCCTATCCCGATCCGACCGACAAGGCCGGCAAGGCGGTCACGGTCGACATCAAGGCGGTCGAGCCGGTCAGGCAGCCGGTGTCGCTGGCGGCGATGAAGACCGACGGGCGCTTCAAGGAATTCGGCCTGGTGCGCCAGTCGCGCCTGTCGGTCGTGCCGGTCGGCGAGGAGCACTGGAAGCTCCTGACCAAGATGGCTTCCGGCAAGTGACTTGACCCATACGACACGCGGCATCGTCCTGGTGCTGGCGTCGGTGACGGTCTTCATCTTCAACGACGCGCTGATCAAGCTGGCTTTCGACCACATGCCGCCGGTCCAGGCGATCGGCCTGCGCGGCATCTTCGCGACCCTGTGGTGCGTGCTGGCGCTGCTGGTGAGCGGCGACCTCGGCAAGGCGCCGCTCATGGTCCATCCCGCCGTCGTGGCGCGCGGCGTGCTCGAGGCCGCCGCCGGAATCTTCTACCTGGTGGCGCTCGCCTACACGCCCTTCGCCATCGCCTCGGCGATCAATCTCTCGACGCCGCTCTTTCTCGCGCTGCTCGCCGTGCTGCTGCTCCGGGAGACGGTGGGCTGGCGGCGCTGGAGCGCCATCTCGGTCGGCTTCGTCGGCGTCCTGATGGTGATTCAGCCCCGGCCGGGCGACGTCAACGCCTGGACCTGGCTGATCCTTGCCGCATCGCTGGCCGGCGCCTTGCGCGACATCCTCGCTCGCTGGGTTCCTGCCAACGTGCCGACCCTGGTGGTGTCGCTGAGTTCGGCGGTCACCGTGGCGGTGTCGGGGTGCCTCTGGATCGCGGTCGATGGCTGGCACCCGTTCGGCCCGGCGGCTCTGGGCTACGTGATCGGCTCCTCGTTGCTGCTGGCCTGCGGCTATCAATTCCTGATGATGGCGTTGCGTACCGGCACCGAACTCTCGGTGCTCGGCGCGTTCCGATATTCGTCGGTGCTATGGGCGATCGCCATCGGCTTCACCGTCTGGGGCGATGTGCCGAACCTGCTGGCGATGGCCGGCATCGCCGTGATCGTGGCATCGGGCCTCTATATCCTGCACCGCGAGCGTGTGCGTGCCGCCGAACGACGGCGGTAGCTGTCGTCGGCTTATCGCTTTTTTATCGCTGCACCGATAAACGTCCGAGCCCGCCCTATAAGACTTTTGCGAGCTATTTATCGTTCCGGAGGGACTCCCCCTCTCGTCGAGGCTAGGAGCGGGAATCGAACGCCAGCCGTGCCGCCAGGCCGGCGAACACCGTGCCCAGCAGATGGTTCGGCCAGCGACTGGACCGACGGTTGGGCCGGGCGCGGCGGCCGAGGCCTCGGAGCTGGCTCACGGCAACGATGACGGCGCCGTTCACCGCCAGGCCGATGACGTTCAGCACCGTCGCCAGCACCAGGATCTGGATCGCGACGGAGCCGGCTTCGGGCAGGACGAACTGCGGGAAGAGGGCGAGTACGAACAGCGCCATCTTCGGATTGAGCAGGTTGGTCAGCAGCCCCTGGAAGAATACGCGCCGGGCGGGATGGCGCGCCGCGTCGGCATCGGGTTCGAACGCCGCGGCGGGCGCGCGAAACATCTTCCAGGCGAGATAGAGCAGGTAGAGCGCGCCGGCATAGCGAACGATCTCGTAGGCGACCGGCACTGCCACGAAAAGCTGCGAGAGTCCGAACGCCGCCGCGAGCGCATGGCAGTAGGTGCCGAGCTGGATGCCGGCGAGCGTGGCGAAGCCTGAGCCGCGCCCCTGGCTCAACGACCGCGAGGCGATCAGCAGCATGTCGGGGCCCGGCGTCGCCGTCAGTGCGAGGCAGGCGAGCGCGAACAGGCCCAGAGTGCCGAGGTCCGGCATCGCCTAGCGCGCCACCCAGCGTTCGTAGTCGCGCGCCACATCTTCGACGGCGGTGTCGAAGAAGCGCTTGCCATGCTCGGGCGTTGCCTGGCTCGGATCCGAGCCGATGCGGCCGTCGGGAAAGTTGCGACGGTAATCCTCGGCGTCGGCGAAGCTGCCGTTTGGCGCAACGCGCGGCTCCAGCTGCGTGCGGTTCATCGTTTCGGGATACTTGTACCAGGTGAGCGCCACTTCGGACGCGGTGGCGTGACTACCTTCGCCCACCGGGTAAAGCTCCTTGCTGAGCGCGCGGATACGGTCGCTGTCCCACCAGTTACGCAGCGCGCACTTGATCGAGGGCTGGTTCGACAGCCGCTCCATCGAACGCTCCGCATAGATCTCCGAGAAAGCCGCGGTCACCGTGGCGATATTGCCGCCATGCCCGTTGACGAAAAAGAAGCGCGTGAAGCCATGCCGCGCCAGCGACAGCACTTGGTCGCGCACCACAGCGATAAGGGTCGTGGGCCGCAAGGTCACCGATCCCGCGAAGCCGAGATGATGTTGCGCCATGCCGACCGAGATGGTCGGAGCCACCAGCGCGCCGACCTTTTCGCCGACCCCGCGCGCGATCATCTCGGCGGTCAGCGCGTCGGTGCCGATCAGGCCGGTCGGGCCGTGCTGCTCGGTCGAGCCGATCGGCACGATGATCCCGGTCCTGGTCTTGAGATAGTCCTCGACGAACTGCCACGTCTTGAGCTGAAGCTGCACGGAACCGAACTCCTTCGCGTTTGGCGGAGGATGCGTTGCCCGGTTCTGCTGCGCAAGAACGCCGAGGCCGGATGTTCAGACCGTGCCTTCGCCGAGATTGCCCTCGCTGCTGATCAGCAGCACGCGGCTTGCGGGCCCGAGACCCAACGCCTTGAACGCCGCCTCGTCGGTGCGGACTCGCGTCAGGCCGGCGAGGCCGGCGCAGCCGGACGGGCCCGAGGCCAGTGCCGGATCGCCGTCGAGCGGATGGGCGAGCAGGCGGCGGGCCGGCATCACCTGGTCCTCCTCGATGGTCATGAACCAGTCGGCGCCCAGTCCGATCACCGGCCAGGTCACGGGCGAGATCTCGCGGCAGGCGAGCCCGCCCATCGCCGTCTCGGCGTCGCCGCTCGCCAGCGCCGGCTTGCCCGCCCTGTTGCTCTGGAACCAGCAGTCGGCGCTGGCCGGCTCGACGACGATGAATTTCGGCCGCGGTTCGTATCGCGCCCAGAGATATCCGAACACGGCGGCGGCCAGGCCGCCGACGCCGGCCTGCACGAAGACATGGGTCGGGCCGGCCCGCCACTGGCGGATGATCTCCTCGACCAGCACGGTGTAGCCGCGCATCACGCTGCGCGGCGTGCTGTCGTAGCCTTCCCACGAAGTGTCGGAGATGATCGTCCAGCCGTTCTTCTCGGCCTGGCGTTTGCACTCGGCGACGGCGGTATCGTAGTCGCCATCGACCCGGATCACCTCGGCGCCCTTGGCCTTGATCGCGGCTTCCTTCTCGGCCGAGGTGAATTTCGGCAGGAAGATGATGCAGCGGTTGCCGAACAGGCGGGCGCCTGCCGCCACCGACCTGCCGTGATTACCCGAACTGGCGGTGGTGAAGACGAAGTCCTTGGTCAGCTCCTTGTGGGCGCCGCTGAACATTTCCTTGAAGGAGGGCGAGCTGTGATGGGCCTCGCCGACCGTCCCCGACAGCACGTTGTAGACGCCCAGCACGCCGCCCAGCGCCTTGAAGGCGCCGAAACCGAAGCGCTGACTCTCATCCTTGATGCGGATTTCGCCCACGCCGAGACGCTTGGCCAGGGCGGGCAGGGAGAGAAGGGGCGTCGTGCGGTGGGCGGGGCACGCCGACAGCTCGTCGGTGAGCTCGGGCACGCCGTTGGGATTGACGACATATTGCTGTTCGCGTCCGAAGGGCTGGCCCTTCCTGACACGGGGGTTGGCGGCGATCCAATCAGGAACCATATCGCCTCATAGCACGGGATCGCCTAAGGTGACCCGTCTACTGGAGAATCCGACCATGAAGGTGAATGTCGAAGTGACCTGCACGCCCGAGGAGGCGCGCGCCTTCTTTGGCTTGCCCGATCTCGGGCCGATGCAGCAGCGTGTGATGGGCGAGATCGAGGAGCGGCTGCGCGCAAACCTCGCCTCGATGAGCCCCGAGGCGATCTTCAAGACCTGGATTCCTGCCTCCATGCAGGGCGTCGAGCAGATGCAACAGATGCAGCAGGCCTTCTGGTCGCAGCTCGCCAACATCGCGACCGGCAAGAAAGAGTAGCTGTCCGATGAGTTCTCGCGACAAGCCGGGCGATCCGGCGCCGTATTACGAGGCCCATGTCTTCTGCTGCACCAACCGCCGTCCCGCTGGACATCCGCGCGGCTGCTGCGCCGAGCGCGGCGGCGAGGCGCTGCGCGACCACATGAAGGCCAGGGCCAAGGATCTCGGGCTGAAGAACGTGCGCATCAACAACGCCGGCTGCCTCGACCGCTGCGAGCTGGGACCGACGCTGGTGATCTATCCCGAGGGCGTTTGGTACTCGGTTCCGACCAGGGAGGACATCGACGAAGTGCTGCAGAAGCACCTCGTCGAGGGTGGCCGGGTCGAGCGCCTGATGCTGCGGACCGCTGACAAGCTGCCGGCCGATCGCGCCAAGGCCTGAGGTCCTTGACGCGCCGCCGGAGCGGCGCGCCGCCGGCTACTCCACCAGCTCGCTCAGCCGCGTGATGATGCGCGTGGGCCGCGCGGTGGCGTGGGCGGGGACGCCGGCGCCGAACGGGTCGTACCAGATGCCCGCCATGCCGAGCTTCTGCGGCGCCACGACTTCCCATTCGTAGTTGTCGCCCACCATCCAGGCATCGCAGGCCTCGCAGCCCAGCCTTTCCAGCGCGTGGCGATAGACGGCGGGCTCGGGTTTGCCCTGGCCGAACTCGCCCTCGATCTGAATGTGATCGAAGCGGTGCTCGAGGTCGAAGCGTTCGATCTTGGCGCGCTGCATCTCGCTGGCGCCGTTGGTCACCAGCGCGAGCTTCACGCCGCGGGAGCGCAGCGCATCGACCGTGGCGTGCGCGTCGGGATAGAGCCGGTATTCCTGGCGGCGCATTTCGGTGAAGGCGTCGGCGATCCGGTCGGCCAGTCCATCGTCGGGGCGGCCCAGCCGCTTCAGGCCCTGGCGCACCGAAAGCCGACGCGCCTCGGGAATCTTCAGCCGCCATTCGGCCGCCGCCGCCTGATCGTTCCAGAAGGCGCGCGCTTCTTCCATGATCGCGACCCGCACCTTCTCGAGCGCCACCGCGTCGTCGTGGATGTCGAGATGCGCCGAGAAAACATGCAGCAGGCGCCGCCATGCCTCCTCGGGCTGGGCGTAGGCGCGGATCAGCGTGTCGTCGAGATCGAACAGGATCGCGTGCGGCAGGGACATTGCGTCAGTTGGTGCCCACGAAGCTGGTCGGCGCAGGGCTGACCACCGCGCTGCGCTCACCCTGGATCTCGATCACCGCGAGCGTGCGCTCGACCCGCCCGTCGGGCAGGAAGCGGAACACGCCGTCGATGCCCGACCAGCCATTTGGATTGGTGATCGCCTCGGTCGAGAAGTCGCCGCCCGGCTTCTGCCGCGCCAGTTGGCTGGCCAGCGCCACGGCGTCGTAGGCGAGAGTCGCCAGACGATGCGGCGGCCGGCCGTAGGTCGCGGTGAAGCGCCGCTCGAAATCGATGCGGCGCGCCGGATCGGGCGCGGCATACCAGGCGCCGCGCAGCTGGGCGTCGGCGCCGATGCCCGGCGTGTCCCATACGCCGGTGCCGACGAACTGCACCGAGGCCTTGTCGATTCCCACGCCGTTCAGTGCGCCCAGGACCGTGGCGCTGCGCGGCGGCGCGACCGGCACCAGCACGGCGATCTTGCCGGCGGCGGCGTCCTCGACGTTGGCTTCCTTGGCGAGACGCTGCGCGGCCGGCGCGAGGTCGGGCGCGCCCTCGTCGAACAGCTCGGCCGCGACCACCTTGCCGCCGCGGGTGCCGACATGGCTTTCGAGCGCGCGGCTCATCTGTTCGCCGTAGGCGGAGTGCGGCGCGAAGATCGCAAAGCGCTTGATGCCGCTCTGGATGGCGTAGTCGACGACTCGGCGGACCTGCGGCGGAGCGGCGATGCCCATGATGAACACGCCGGGCTGCGCGGCCGATTCGTCATTGGAGAAGGCGATCACGTTGGCGCCGCCGCGCCGCACCGAGGAAGAAAGCGCCGCCGCCGAGTTGCTGAACAGCGGCCCCAGCACCAGGGCGACGCCGTCGGTGCGCGCCTTCTGGTAGGCCTGCAGCGCGACTTCCGCCGAATCGCCGCTGTCATAGGCGGCGAGCGCAATGTCCTTGGCGCCCGATTCGAACAGCGCCAGCTCGGCGGCCTGCTGCATCGACTGGCCGATCGCGGCGGCGCGGCCGCTGAGCGGCAGCAGCAGGGCGATGCGCTGCTTGCCCGAGGCCGTCGTCGGCGAGCCGGCCTGGGGTCCGCTGGGCTTGGGCGGCGGCGCGGTCGTGGTAGGTTGCGGGGATTCCGAGCAAGCGCCCAGCAGCAGGGCGACGCTGGCGAGTGCAAACAGTGGCGCCAGCAGGGGGCGGCGCAACAGGGGCTGGCGCATCGGCGCGATACTCCGGCTGACGAATGCGATGGAACGCTGATGGAGAGACATGGACGAGGAGGCACAAGCTAGCGGCGTGGCAGCGCCCCGTAAACCGATCGATAGGCCGATCCATGATCGGGCGGCACTGGCGCCCGGACTGCACATTGTTGCCACACCGATCGGCAACATGGGCGACATCACGCTCCGGGCGATCGACGTGCTGCGCGCGGCGGACGTGATTGCCTGCGAGGACACCCGCGTGTTCGCCAAGCTGGCCAGCCATCACGGGATCTCGGCGCCGACCGTGGCCTACAGCGATGCCACGCAGGACAGCGCCGGCCCGCGCCTGATGCGGGCCCTCGGGGAGGGCAAGCGAGTGGCGCTGGTTTCCGATGCCGGCATGCCGCTGATCTCCGATCCCGGCTACCGGCTGGTGCGCGATGCGCTGGCGGCCGGTCTGCATGTCAGCTGCGTTCCCGGGGCCTCGGCGGTGCCGATGGCGCTGGCGCTGTCGGGCCTGCCGACCGACCGTTTCTTCTTCGCTGGTTTCCTGCCGGCCCGGGAGACCGAGCGTCGCCGGGCCATCGCCGAGCTGGCGGCGGTGCCCGCCACCCTGGTGTTCTTCGAGGCGCCGCACCGGCTGGCGGCGTCGCTCGCCGATCTGGCCGCGCTTCTCGGGCCGCGGCCGGCCGCGGTGGCGCGCGAGTTGACCAAGCTGTTCGAGGAAGTGCGCCGTGCACCGCTCGATCAGCTGGCGGCGCAATATGCCGGCCAGGGCGAGGTCAAGGGAGAGATCGTCGTCGTCGTCGGCCCGCCCGGCGAGACCCCGGCGCCGGCCGAGGCCGAGATCGATGCCGCCCTGCGGGAAGCGATGCGCACCGCGTCGGTCAGGGATGCCGCCGCCGAGGTCGCGGCACGGCTGGGCCTCAGGCGCCGCGAGGTCTATGCTCGCGCTCTCCAGCTCAAGCGGGAAGGGACATGAACACCGCGGCGCGACAGAAAGCCCACCGGCTCGGCCATATCGCCGAATGGCGCGCGGTGTGGCGTCTGCGGCTGGCGGGCTATTCCATCCTGGCGCGCCGCTACAAGACTCGGCTGGGCGAGATCGACATCGTGGCCAAACGCGGCGGCATCCTGGCCTTCGTCGAGGTCAAGGCGCGCGGCGATTTCGAGACCGGCATCTTCGCCCTGCGCGAGGGCCAGTTCGGGCGCGTGTCCCGAGCCGCCAGCCTGTTCATCGCCCAACACGCGCGCTACGCGATATTCTCCGTGCGCTTCGACGCCGTGCTGGTCAGCGGCTGGTGGCCGCGCCATCTGCCCGACGTGTGGCGGCCTCCCGAATGACCGGACCTTCATGAGCGAGCGCGACCCGCTCGCCCGCCTGCGCGATCTCTGCGCCGGCGATGGCGAGCGACTGGATCTTCTCGAGGCCGCGCTTGCGCTGGCCGTCCTGCATCGCGAGGAGACGGTCGATCTGGCGCCGCTGCGCCAGCACGTGAAGGCGATGGCCGATGCGGTCGGCGACCTGGTGCATCGCCGCGGCGCGGCACCGGAGCGGCTGGCCGACGTGATCGCGCGCTCCTATGCCTATCGCGGAGACAGCGAGACCTATGACGATCTGCAGAACGCCGATCTCGCCCGGGTGATCGAGCGGCGCAAGGGCCTGCCGGTGGCCCTGTCGATTCTCTATCTGCATATCGCGCGCGACCAGGGCTGGGATGCCGAAGGTCTGGCCTTTCCCGCGCATTTTCTCATCCGGGTGGCGATCGACGGCGCACGCCACGTCGTCGATCCGTTCCATGAGGGTACCGTCCGCGACGCCGCCGAGCTGCGCGAGCTCCTGCAAAAGGTTCTGGGCGCCGACGCCGAGCTGTCGCCCGTGCATTTCGATCCGGTGCCCGATCGGGACGTGCTGCTGCGGCTGGAGAACAACGTCCGACTGCGCCTCGTCCGCAAGGAAGACTGGCCGGCGGCGGCGCGGTCGCTCGAGCGCATGCTGGCGATCGCCCCGGACCGGCCGGAACTGCTGTTCGAGATGGGGCAGCTCGACGCACGTCTGGACAAGCGACGGGCCGCCATTGCCTCATTCGAGCGCTTTCTCGCGGCGTCCGACGCCTCCCAGCCGGGCCTGCGAGAGAAGGCGCGGGCCCTGTTGCAGGAACTGCGGCGCGGGCTTAACTGACGTCAGGGCTTTCTCTCCATTCGGATGGGGAGGCGGCAGCGTCGTACGCTGACGAAGGGGCCATGAGTTGCAGTCATACTGTGACTCATGGCCCCTCCGCCCCGGAGTTTATCCTGAGGGCGGCTGCGCCGCCCGAAGGGCGTCACCTCCCCATATGAAATGGGGAGGGGTGTGTGAGTCGGAGAAAGAAATGAAGCTCAAAGTCGCCATCCAGATGGACCATGTCTCGACCATCGACATCGACGGCGATTCCACCTTCGTGCTGGGTCTCGAGGCCGAGCGGCGCGGCTACGACGTCTGGCACTACACGCCCAAGGACCTGGTATTTCGCGACCGCAAGGTGATCGCCCGCGCACAACCGATGAAGCTGCGGCGCGAGAAGGGCAACCACTTCACGCTGGGCGCCGCCGAGATGGTCGATCTCGCGACCCTCGATGTCGTACTGCTGCGCCAGGACCCGCCGTTCGACATGTCGTACATCACGACGACGCACCTGCTCGAACACATCCATCCCAGGACCCTGGTGGTCAACGATCCGGCCTCGGTGCGCAACGCGCCCGAAAAGCTGTTCGTGACGCATTTCGAGAACGTCATGCCGCCGACGCTGATCACAGCCGATGGTGCCGCGATCCGCGACTTCTGGAAGGAGCACAAGGACATCATCCTGAAGCCGCTGTTCGGCAATGGCGGCGCCGGCGTGTTCCGGGTGCGGCCGGACGACGAGAATTTCAATTCGCTGCTGGAGATGTTCTCGCAGCGCAGCCGCGAGCCGGTGATCGCCCAGCGCTACCTCCCCGAGGTGCGCCAGGGCGACAAGCGCATCATCCTGGTCGACGGCAAGGCCGCGGGCGTGGTCAACCGCGTGCCGGCCGAGGGCGAGGCTCGCTCCAACATGCATGTCGGCGGCAAGGCGGTGAAGTCGACGCTCAGCAAGCGCGACATCGAGATCTGCGAGACGATCGGGCCGGAGCTCGCCAGGCGGGGCCTGATCTTCGTCGGCATCGACGTGATCGGGAACTACCTCACCGAGATCAACGTCACCTCGCCGACCGGCCTGCAGCAGATCGACCGGTTCGACGGCGTGTCGCTGGAGTCGCAGATCTGGGATCGCATCGAGGTCCGCTACCAGGAATCTCGCAGCAAGCTCAACGGAGGCAAGGTGTAATGAAGCGCCGAATCCTTTTGACCGCCGCGGCGATCGTGGCCGCAGGGCCGGCCCTTGCGCAGATCGAATCGATGAACCTCAAGCCGATCGTCAAGGCGGTGCGCGAGGGCGACGAGGAGAAAGTGCGCCAGCTGCTGCTCAAGGGCGACAATCCCAATCAGACCGACACCACCGGCCAGCCGCTGCTGATGGTGGCGGTGGTTGCCGGTCACATCGCGGTGGTCGAGGCCCTGCTCAAGGGCGGCGCGGTCGTCGACGCGCTGGACCGCGAGGGCTACACCTCGCTGCTGCGCGCCGCCGAGCGCAGCGACGTCGACATCGTCGACATGTTGCTCAAGCGCCATGCCAAGGTGTCTGCACAGAGCCGGCAGGGCACGACCGCCCTGATGATCGCCTCGCGGCTCGGCAACGCCGAGATCGTGCGCCTGCTGCTGGCCGCTAAGGCCGACCCCAATCAGCCCGATTTCACCGGCCGCACCGCGCTCGCCTACGCACGCCAGGCCAACCGGGGCTCGATCGAGGCCATGCTGCGCAAGGCCGGCGGCCGCGAGTGAGTGGTGGCCGGTGAGTTGCCGCCGATGAGTTGCGGCCGATGAGCGAAGGCCAGTGAGCGAAGGCCGCGCATGAGCGACTCTTCGGCTGGTCGCGCCGCGCCGATCAGGGTCACCGCGTCGATCGCGCTCGATCCGTCGGAGATCGAGGAGAGCTTCGTGCGCGCGGCCGGCCCGGGCGGCCAGCACGTCAACAAGACCTCGACGGCGGTGCAGCTTCGTTTCGACGTGCGCCACTCGCCCTCGCTGCCGTCCGACGTGCGCCATCGCCTCGAGCGCCTGGCCGGCAGCCGCCTCACCCGCGACGGCGTGCTGGTGTTGACGGCCCAGAGCGAGCGCAGCCAGAAGCGCAATCGCGAGGAGGCGCTGGCGCGATTGGTGGCGCTGGTGCGCGACGCCGCCCGTCCGCCGGTTCCGCGAAAGGCGACCAAGCCGTCGCGTGCGAGCAAGCGCCGTCGGCTCGACAGCAAGAAGCGGCACGGCGCACTGAAGTCGTTGCGTCGCAGCCGGCCCGACGACTAGGCGGGACGTACCGGTCGAGCGGCCGATGTGGGTGATCGTCGCCTTGCCATTTGCGCTGCTCGCCGTGCTCGTGGCCCGGGAACTGGCAGCGACGAAGCGGAGGCGATCGAGGAATGCGAACGCCGTCGATCCCGCACGGCCCGCCGACGGCGACGGGTTTCACGTGCCGGAAGCCGAGCGCCGCCGTCGGCTCGACCTTGCGGCCAGCCGTTGGCCCGGCCCGCGCGGCTGGGGCTGAGGGGCCGATCCTGGTTCAGCGCTGTGCGCCGAGCTGCTCGGGGCTTCGGTAGGCGTTGCTCGCGATCAGCGATCCCAGGGTCAGGAGCGGGACGAACTCCAGCAGGATCCGCGTTTCCATCATGACGCCGAACGCCAGCACTCCGCTCAGCAGCGTGACGAAGCACAGGGACATCAACCCGAACTTCCTCGGATTGCGCAGCGCCACGAGTGCCGCCACGAAATACGACGCGACCCAGAACAGCGCCGGCACGACGTTCGTGCTGAATGGATAGGTGAGTCTGAGGAAGATGACGTGCCAGTTGTCGCTGTACACCCATTGAAAATGCCTGCCGTAGGGCTGGCCGGTTTCGGGCGGCGCGACCTCCTCGATCAGCAGCGCGTATCTGACGGTCAGGACGAAGGCCGCGCCGAGGCAGACCAGCGCAAGGCCCGACAGGGCGTTCCGCCACTTCGCCGCCGCATAGCGGCCGCCGACGAACGGTTGCAGGACCAGCCACGGGGCGATGAAGAAGGCGCTTTCCCGATTCAGCACCGCGCCGCCGAACAGCAGCAGGAACCACCAATAGGGCTTCTCCGTCGCGACGAAGAAGATGAATAGCGTGAAGAACAGGATATCGAGGAAGTCCCAGGGGTAGATGAAGTCGTTGCCGATGACGCAGAATGCCAGCACGAAGAACAGCAGCATCGCGGCGAATGCGATCTCGTCGCGACCCGACAGAACCCTCGAGAACCTGAAGCTGAGGAACCCGCCGGCCGTCATCGTCAGCACGATGTAGGCCTGGTAGGCGGTCTCGAGGCGGATCGAGAAGAGCGACGAGGCAAACTTGACGATGGAGGGGCCGGCCAGCCGGCTCTGGTAGATGATCCAGTGCGGGTGGCCGCTCATCACCCCGTCGATCGCCTGCACGGACGCCATGAACTCGGCGCCCAGCACGAAGCGCCAGAGCCTCAGGAAGGCGAGTGCCAGAACGCCGCAAAGGACGAGGGCAGGAAGGTCGAGTCGTCGTGCCGTCAAAGGACCGATCTCCCGGGAGGGTCGTGATCGAACGCATCAACGAGACATTGTTCGATGACTATAACCTTTCGCGATGGGGTTAATTGCGTTCAGCAGCGCCGCATAAACCTGCTTCGATGCGGGACCCGGTCGATGCTGCAATTAGTTCGGGAGGCGTCCGGCGGGCGGATATCAGCTGCGATCTTTGCCACCCGGTCGGAAGATTGCCCGTCCGACTCGGATGACCCGAATATTGCAGTGGCCTATAGTAGAATGAGCGTAGACGGGAACTCAGACTATGCGGCGCCTCGTGTTGCGTAAGTTGGTCGGACACGAAGCGTCGAAAGGCCCCTGGCCGCCTCTTTGCTTCCCCGATCCGGCCCTCCGGCTGGAGTCGTGTAACAGGCCGATCGGAGACTGCCGATTGCCTGGCGAGCGGGGAGAGGGCGTTTGTTCCTGACGAACTGGCTGGAGTTTGACGACTTGCCGCCGCCGGACATCGTCTGGTTCGAGCGGTTGTGGCTCATCACGTTGGCGCTGAGCGTGATCATCACGATCACGATGTTCGACTGGTCGATGAGCCGGGTCGGCCCCCTGGGCGCCGCGCTTCTCACCATCGTGCGTTTTGCCGGAAGCTTTCTGCTGATGTTCCTGTGCACGCGCCTGCGCAGCAATCTCGTGCGCTGGGTGATCGCCGTTCCCTTCAATCTGACGATCATCGGCTACGACATCATTCGTCTGCCCCAGATGATGGAGCGCGATCCCGTGCTGCTGTTCGTCGCGCTGCGCCTCTTCGTGACGTGGGCTGCGACGTGGATGCTCTTCACGCCGCGTTCGCGCGCCTGGTTCGCCCACAGGCCGCCGCCGGACAGCCGGGGATAGTTCGCGAACGTAACGCCCTCCGGCGGCCGCCTGAGTCGAGACAGGTTGATGCACATCAACGCCTTCGTAGGGGCCGAGATGGAGACTTGCCAACAAATCCATCGAAGACATCAACCGCCATGTGCTCCTGTCCGACGATGAACGGCTCCCGCCGCGCGATCCTTGGCGGCCTTCTGACGCTGGTTGCATCGCCGGCGCTCGCCCAGACCGCGCCCCGTCTCTTCGCCGACGTCGTCTTCGTGAACGGCCGTTTCACGACGCTGGATTCCGCGAAGCCCGAGGCGAGCGCAGTGGCAATCCGGGACGAGAAGTTCCTCGCCGTCGGCAGCGACGAAGAGGTCCTGCGTCACGTCGGCCCCGGGACACGGCGCATCGATCTCGAGGGCAGGACTGTCGTCCCGGGATTGATCGATGCCCACACCCATCCGATGGAAACGATCTACCTGAAGGAAGAGTGGGTCGACGCCCGGTTTCCCGGCACGGCCTCGGTCGCGCAGGCGCTCGAGAACATCGCCGCGAGGGCGAAGCGGACGCCCGAGGGCGCATGGATCTTCGTCGCCTGCGTCTCGGCCAGCGAGAACAAGTTCGCGGAAAAGCGGCTGCCGACCCGGGCGGAACTCGACCGTGTCGCGCCGGCCCAGGCCGTGGTCCTGGCCAATGGCACCCACATGGCGATCGCCAATTCGACCGCGTTGAAGAAGCTCGGCGTCGCGAAGGGCATGACACGGCTGCCCAATGGCGGCGGCGTCATTCTGGATTCGAATGGCGAGCCCACCGGTGTCCTCACCGACGCGCAGGGCGACATTCCTGCCTTTCCCTCGCCGACCGAGATGGAACAGTCCTACGCGTCGAAAATTCAGGCGCTATGGAATCGCTACGGCTTCACGTCGGTGCTGGCGATCACGCCATCGGCCGCCATGCCGATCCTCGGGAAGGTTGCTGCGAGTGGCGCCGTGCCGTCGTTGCGCTACACGGTTTCGGTCTGGTCGTCGGCCAATTCGGAGAACATGCCGGACGATGTATCGGGCTTCGAGATGCCGGCGTCCGCCGATCCGGCCTACTACCGGTTCGCCGCCCTCAAGGACTGGGTCGATGGCGAGAACGACTGCCGTACCGGCTACATGTACGAGAGTTATCTCGGCCATTTCGACACCGATCCGCCGGGCAATCGCGGCACCCTGGTGACGCCCCCGCCGACGGTCGATCGCCTCGCCTCGATTGCGGCGAAGGCCGGCAAGATCGCCATGTTCCACTGCTCCGGCGATGCCGCCACCGACCTTGCCCTCGATGCCATCGAGCGGACCCGGCCGCCGGCATCGGCGACGCCGCGTCATCGCATCGAGCATTTCGGCATGTTCCAGCTCAGCGACCGCCAGCTCGAGCGCGCGCGGGCCCTGCACGCGCGGGGTCTCAGCGTCAGCGTCCAGCCGTCATGGCTTCTCGGCCTCGCACGCGCCAATGTCGAGAACATGGGCCGCAAGCTCGCGCTCACCGGCTTTCGCTTTCGCACGATGATCGAGGCAGGACTGGAGCCCGCGGCGGGCACGGACATGACCGGCATCTATCTCGAGAACATCGATCCGATGCGCGCCATCTACGCCTGCGTCACCCGCTCGTCCGATGCCGGCCTCTTCGCGCCCGACGAAGCCGTGAACGTGCTGGATGCGCTCAGGATGTGGACCATCTGGGCGGCCAAGGCGATGGGCGAGAGCGCCACCAAGGGTTCGATCGAGACCGGCAAGTTAGCCGACCTGACCGTCCTGTCGGACGACATCTTCAGCATTCCGCCGCAGAAACTGAAGGAGGTCCGCGCTCTCAAGACGATCGTCGGCGGCCGCGTCGTCTACGAGGCGTCTCGCTAGAGCGTCACCTGCTTGCATTCCGCTCCAGGTTTTCGATGGCATGGCGTGAACGGGCAGCGACCGATCGTTTGGGCCGCGGCGTGGAGAAGCTGTTGTTTTCACGGTTTCTTTGGCAATGTGGCCCGCACGTCCCCGTAGCTCAGCCGGATAGAGCAGCGGTTTCCTAAACCGGAGGTCGGAGGTTCGAATCCTCTCGGGGACGCCACTTCCATCGACGATCCGGCGCGAGCCATGCGCGGCATGGAGATCGGTCTTGCCGCAAAATATGCAGAATCACTGAACTGTTAGGTGACGTCGGCACCTGCATCCGCTAATAGAATTGCAGAGTACGTGCAATTCGGGTTCTGGAGTGAGTTACAATCCTCGGCCGTCGGCCGAATTGTCCGGCGCCGCCGCGTCCTCCCGGAGGGTCGAGGTCGACGGCTACGTCGCGAACGTCGCGTTCGAGCCGAGCTATCGGCCCGAGCAGTCGCCGCCGCTGTTGCGCCTGCTTGCCGGCGGTACGCTCCCGGCCGCCCGCAAGCTGCGCTACCTGGATCTCGGCTTCGGCCTGGGCACGACCCTGAACGTGCATGCCGCGGCCTGTCCCGGCGAGTACTGGGGTTGCGACATCAATCCGCTGCACGTTGCGGCGGCCGAGGATCTCTCGCGCTGCGCCGGGACCGGCATCCGCGCGGTGCAGGCATCCTTCGCCGAACTGCTCGAGCGGACCGACTTGCCGGCCTTCGACATCGTCGTGGCGCACGGCGTGTGGTCGTGGGTATCGGAGGCCAATCGCGACGTCATCGTGCGCCTGCTGCAGCGCCATCTCGCGCCGGGCGGCCTCTTCTGCATGAATTCGCTCGTCCTGCCGCGGGCCGCGGAAAACCTGCCGTTCCAGCGGCTGATGCGCCTGCACAAGCGGCGCGGCGAGACATCGAATTCCGGCGATCTCTCGGCGTCGGGCCTGGCCTTTGCCTCGCTGCTGCAGCGCATGGGCGCGGTGTACTTCACGCCCGACTCCGGCAGCGGCCGCCTGCTCGAACTGGTTCAGCGTGCGGATCCGGGCTACATCGCGCACGAGTACCTGAACGAGAACTGGCATCCCGCGCTGTTTGCCGACACGGCGGCGGCGCTCGCCCAGGCCGGTTTGCGCTTTGCGGCCAGCGCCGATCCGCTGAACAACTGCGAGGAGCTGCGCTACACCGCCCGGCAGCGTGCCGTGCTGGATGCGATCGACGATCCGGCGCTGCGCGAGACTTCCAAGGATTTTCTGCGGCCGAAATGGCAGCGCTACGACGTGTTCGTGAAGGGCGACGGACTGGTCCGGCCGCAGCGCCTGCGGATCGCTCGCGACGCCCGCTTCGTGCTCGCCGTGCCGGCTGCGGTGGCGCTGAGCGACGAGCATCCGGCGGCGGAAGGCCCCGTGAAGTTCGATGGCTCGCCGATTCGAGAGATCGTCATGGCGCTCGCGACGGAAGGACACCGGCCCCGGACATTCGGCCAGCTGGTCGAAGCGGCGGGGCCCGCATCCGGCGAGGACGGCGTCATCCGCGCGCTCATGCTCCTGATCGACCACGACGCGGTCCATCCCGTGCACGATAAGGCGCCGGCGCGCGAGACGGTCGAGGCTTGTGCGCGGTTGAATGGCGAGATCGTGCGGCGTGCCCGGACCGGCGACGAGATCGCCGTCCTGGCATCGCCGGTCGCCGGGCACGGCGTGCCGATTTCCAGGATCCAGCGTCTCTGCCTGCTCGCGATCCGGGAGGGCGCGCGGTCGGTCGAGGCGTGGGCGCAGTTCGCGCACGCGGCAATGCGGGCAGATGGCGTCGCGCTCCCGGCACCCGAAGTACTGAAGCAGGTGCTGCTGTTCGAGGCCGGCCTGCCGGCTTTGGCCGCGCTGGGGCTGGTCGACCGCGAGCTGCTTGCATCTCTCGGCTGAGGTGCCGCGCCCCTCGTCGTCACGGGCAGGGGGCTCCGTTCGGCATCCCCTGCGCGAGAATTGATCCGGTCCTGGAGCGCAGAGCGCCGGGAGAAATCGACGACAAATTTCAGCGAGAACGGGCCGAGATGGATGCGCGCGGTTCGGGGCAGAGGGTTCGAGCCCCGATGCGCCTTGCGGATCATGACTGCAAAATCCTCTAGGCACGGCGGTCCGGCTGGCGCACACTTCGCGCAAAGGCGGAGCAATACCGCCGGTGTACGGGAGGAGTTTGCGGCGTCATGGACGTCACGCTGGATCTGACGCTGAACGCCGTCTTGTCGGGGCTGCTGTTGGGCGGTTTCTACGCCGCCGTGTCGATCGGCGTGGCGATCTCGTTCGGCCTGCTCGACATCGTCAACATCGCCCATCCCGCCTTCATCCTGCTGGGCTCCTATGTCGCCTTCATCGCCAACTCGGTGTTCGGGATCGATCCGATCCTCGCCGCGGTGATCGCCCTGCCGTTCTTCTACTTTCTCGGCATGGGGGTCTATCAGCTCTATTACGTCGCCTTCGAGCGGCGCGATGACCAGAGCCTGCGCGGCCTCTCCTTCTTCTTCGGCCTGCTGTTCATCGCCGAGGTCGGCCTGATCCTGGTGTTCGGCGTCGACTATCGCTCCGTCGAGGCGAGCTACACCAGCACGACCCTCAAGTTCGGGCCGGTGGACCTGCCGCTGCGCCTGGTCGTGCCGTTCCTCGTGGCGGCGGCGAGCGTCGCCGCCCTGCAGCTCTTCCTGTCGAAGACCTTCATCGGCCGCGCCATCCAGGCCGTCGCACAGGACCAGCTCGCGCTGCGCCTGATGGCGGCCGACCCAACGCGCATCAAGCGCATCGCGTTCGGCATCTCGATCGCCACGGCGGCGCTGGGCGGTGCCATCCTGATAATCATCCAGCCGGTCGAGCCGTCGATCGGGCGCGAATATATCGGCCGCGTTTTCGCGATCTGCGTGCTAGGCGGACTGGGCAGTTTCTCCGGCATGGTGATCGCGGCGGTCACGCTCGGCATCGTCGAAAGCCTGACCGCGACCTTCTTCGGACCGTCCTGGGCGCCCGCGGTCTCCTTCGGCGTCCTCCTCGTCACGCTGGCAGTGAGGCCAAGTGGCATCCTTGGCCGCTAACGCGCCAGGCCAGGCGGCCAAGGCGGGGCTCGGCGCACCCGTCTTCACGCTCATCCTGGCAGTGATTGCGCTCGGCCTGTTCGGCATCGGCAAGGCGATCGGCAACAGCTACGCCTTCTTCATGGGCTACGTCGTGCTGCAGTACGTCGTACTGGGCACGGCGTGGAACATCCTCGGCGGCTATACCGGCTACGTGAATTTCGGCGTCACGGCCTTCTTCGCCATCGGTGCCTATTCGACCGTGGTCTGGCACAAGCTGGTCCCGGCGATGCCGCTGCCGGTCATGATCCTGATCGGCGGCGCGATGGCCGGCCTGGTCGGGCTCGGCACCGGTTACCTCACGCTCCGCCTGCGCGGCGTCTTCTTCTCGATCGCCACGCTGGCCCTTGCCGTGGTCGTGCAGACCCTGATCACCAACTGGGACTTCGTCGGCGGCGCGCGCGGCGCCTACGTGCTGCGGCCGCGTGTGACGTCGCTGCTCGGCCTGCCCTACATCGAGTATCTCTTCATCCTGATGCTGGTCATGTGCGTGATCGTGCTGGTCGTCGCGCGCCAGATCGAGCGCTCGGCGCTGGGCTACGGCTTCGCGGCCATCCGCGACGACGAGGCGGCGGCCGAGGCGGCCGGCGTGCCGACCCTGAAGCTCAAGCTGATCGCCACCACGCTCTCGGGCGGCTTCATGGGAATGGCCGGCGCGCCGCTGCCCTACTACGTGAGTTACCTGGATCCAGCCTCGGGCTTCAGCCTCAACTATGCGGTCAACGCCATCGCCATGCCGCTGATCGGCGGCATGTCGAGCTGGGTTGGTCCGGTGATCGGCGCCGTCCTGGTCGGCGGCCTGCAGGAATGGATCAGGGTCACGATCTCCTCGGCGCTCAACGTGCTGGTTGCGGGCGTGCTGATGGTCGGCTTCGTCATCCTGGCGCCGCAGGGCATCGTCGGCCTCTTCCAGAGGAAGAAGAAATGACCGGGCTGCTGCAGGTCGAGGCACTCGGCAAGCGGTTCGGCGGCTTCGTCGCGCTGGACGGCGTCCAGCTCGAGGTAAAGGAGGGCGAGCGGCTCGGCCTGATCGGGCCGAACGGCTCGGGCAAGTCGACGCTGGTCAACTGCATCTGCGGCACCCTCCAGAACGAGATGGGCAGCGTCCGGTTCGGCGGAGACAGGCTCGACGGAATGTCGGCGCACGAACGCACGCGGCGCGGCCTGGCGCGCTCCTTCCAGTTGCCGCGGCCGTTCCACAGCCTGTCGCTGCTCGAGAACATCCGCGTGCCGATCCTGTTCACCGTCAATGCCCGCAACGGCCGTCACCTGCACGGCGCCGAGATCGAGGCGCGCTGCCTGGAGATGCTCGACCAGGTCGGGCTGGCGTCCAAGGCCGGCAAACAGCCGCGCGACCTGACGCAGATCGAGATGCGCAAGCTCGAGCTGGCGCGCGCCATGGCGGCCGAGCCCAAACTTCTGATCGCCGATGAGGCGATGGCGGGCCTCAGCCACGCCGAGGTCGACGAGATCATCGCGCTGCTGATCCGGCTGAACGGGCAGGGCGTCACCGTGATCATGATCGAGCACATCATGCGCGCGGTCATGGAGTTCTCGCAGCGGCTGGCGGTGCTGGTTGCCGGCAGGAAGATCGCCGACGGAAATCCGAAGGACGTCGTGCGCGACCCCGAAGTCGTGAAGGCCTACCTTGGCGAGTAGCCTCACCATTTCCCACGTCGACGCCGGCTACGCCGCCGTGCGCGTGCTGGAGGACGTCTCGCTGGAGGTCCGGGCGGGTGAGACCGTGGCGCTGCTCGGGACCAACGGCAACGGCAAGTCGACCCTGATGAAGTCGATCATGGGCATCGTGCGGCCGTCGGCCGGCAAGATCACCGCCACGATCGACGGGACGGCCCATGAGCTGGTCGGGCGCTCGACGGAAGAGATCGTCGATCTCGGCGTCGCCTTCGTGCCGGAGGGCCGCCGGCTGTTCCCCAAGCTCACCGTGACCGAGAATTTGCTGCTCGGCGCCTTCCGCCCCAAGGCGCGCGCGGCGATCCAGCAGAACCTCGATTTCTGCTTCGAGACCTTCCCGCGGCTCAAGGAACGCGCCAAGCAGCTGGCCGGCAGCATGTCCGGCGGCGAGCAGCAGATGCTGGCGCTGGCGCGCGCCCTGATGTCGGCGCCGCGCATCCTGCTGATCGACGAGCCGTCGGTCGGCCTCGCTCCGCTGCTGGTGCAGCGCACGATCGACAAGATCAAGGAGCTCAAGGAAGGCTTCAACCTGACGGTTCTGATGGCCGAGCAGAACTTCACCCAGGCTGTCCGCATCGCCGACCGCGGCTACGTGATCGTGCACGGCAAGATCGCCTTCCAGGGCGATTCCGCCGAGGCGCTGCACAGCAACGACCTGATTCGGGAGCTCTACCTCGGGGCTTGAGGTTTGCCTCCCCATTCAAATGGGGAGGAGCACCCATGAAAAACGGGGCGCCCTTGCGGGCGCCCCGTCTTTTCGTCCGCGAGCTGCGGTCAGCTCTTGTACGGATAGACGATGTTGCCGGTCTTGTACTTCTCCGGCCACAGGATGACTTCGGTCTTGGGATCCTTGAACTGGTCGACGCCGTTGCCCTGTACGCCCTGGAACTGGACGGCCATGACCTGGGCGAACGACCATTCGCCTTCTGCGTTGAAGGTGATGTCGCCGACCACGGTCTTGAACGTGCTCTTGCGGCAGTATTCGGCGAGCGCGTCGTCCTTGGTGCCGCCGGTGCCCTTGACCGCCTGCTCGATCACTTCCATGCGGGCATAGGCGAAGGGCGGCAGGTAGTAGCCGAGCAGGTCGACGCCGGCATCCGCCGCCTTCGCCTGATACTTCTTCACGAACTCGCGGCCGGCGTCGTTGGCGAAACCCGCCCACGGCAGCCAGAAATCGTAGACCACGACGTTGTTCAGCAGCGGACCGAGCTGCGTCTTGATGGCCGTCGCCTGCAGGCCGACCATGCCGCCGCCGAACATCTTGGGCTTGAAGCCGACCTCGTTGCTGGCGCGGATCAGGCCGACCGTGTCGGCGGGATACGAGCAGGCGAGGAAGATGTCGGGGTTGGTAGCCTGGATGGCGCGCACGATCGGCGTGTAGTCGGTGGTCGAGGGCGGATAGGTCTTGTCGTAGACCGTCTTGAAGCCCAGCCGCTTGATGACGTTGCGCGCGCCGTCCATGGCGTTGCGCGGGAACTCCGCGTCGGCACCGCACATCGCGACCGTCACCGGCTTCGGATTCTGCTTGGCGGCGACCTCGAAGAAGCCCTCGGCGAAAGCCTCCTTCGGGCGCGGGCCGCCGGTCGGCACCATCGAGAAGTAGCGCTTGTAGTGGAACTCGCTGTTCACCGCGAGACCCAGCAGCGAGAAGAACGTCCGCTCCTGCTGCATCACGATCGGCATCGCCGGCGCCACCATGTTGGTGGCGTAGCTCGAGGCGATGATGTCGACCTTGTCGACGTCGAGCAGCTTGGTGTAGAGGCCCGGGATGTTCGAGGGGTTGGACTGGTCGTCGTAGTAGACCAGCTTGACCGGCCGGCCGAGCAGGCCGCCCTTGGCATTGATGTCCTGTTCCCAGATCTGCGAAGCGAGCAGCGCCGCCTTGCCGTTGGGCGCGAGCGGTCCGGTCAGGTTCATGCTGAAGCCGATGGTGAGCGGCTTGTTCTGCGCGATCGCCGGAGCGGCGATCGAGGTTGCGGCGCCGGCAGCAGCGATCTTGCCGAGCGTACGACGGCGAATGAGCATCGATTTCCTCCCAATTCTTATCGGCCGATCCTAGCGTCCGGCAGGGTGCCTGCACAGTCGGAAAGGGAGGGCCCGAGCGTGCCGTCAGGCGAACGCCGTCCAGCGCCGGTCGGCGCGCAATGGGGAGGTCTCCGGAACGAACAACAGGTCGAACTGGGCGGTCGCCCCGTCCAGGGGGCGGCGCTTCATGCCGACGATGTCGGCCACGACGAAGCCATTGGCGTGCATGAAGGCCACGACCGCCGCCATCTCCGCTCCGCCCTTCACGGTCGCGATCGTGCTGGTTTCGACCACGACGGCGTCGATCCGCGCCAGGCTGCCGGTCATGCCTTCGAGCACCATCAGCTCGGCGCCCTGAACGTCGATCTTTGCCAGTGCCGGCCGTTCGAAGGTGTCGATCAGCGCATCGAACCGCCGCATCGGCACCGTCTCGTGGCGCAGGATGCGCCGCGGTCCGACCTCCTCGAGCAGGGTCGAGCCCTGCACGTCGGGCCGCACTTCCAGCATGACCTGCCCATCGCGGTCGCCAAGCGCCACCGGGTGCACCTCGGCCTCCAGCCGCTGCGCGATCTTGTGCATGTAGGGCAGCGACTCCGGCGTCGGGTCGATCAGGACGTAGTGGGCATCGGGGAAGGCGCGATAGAGGCTCCAGGTGCCGAAGCCGACGCCGATGTCGAACACCGTCGCCGGCTGGAAGCCGAGGCGCTGCAGGACGCGCAGGGTCTGCTTCCACGAAGGCCCGGTCGGCAGGGTGGGGATGTAGGGTTCGAAGGGGCGCAGGAAATCCTTCAGGAGGGACATGTCCATAGTCTAGGCAGCGCGCCCGTCGCCGCCTGTGATCAAGGGGTGTTCGACTGGACGCGCGAACTATGCCTTCCGAAATATCAGCGACAGATTGTTCGCAGGCATTTCGAATATCTCGGGCGCGGAAAATCCGCGACCCGATGCAAGGGCCGTCACCGCCTCGAGATCGCGCACGCCCCACGACGGGTCCTGCTGGCGCAGCGATCGGTCGAAGGCCTCGTTGCCCGGCGAGGTCGGCCGACCGCCGCGGTTGTAGGGGCCATAGAGAAAGAGCACGCCGCCAGCCGGCAGCACGCGTGATGCGCCGCGCATCAGCCCGATCGCCGCGGCCCACGGCGCGATATGGATCATGTTGATGCAGACCAAGGCGTCGGCGCGTTCGACCGGCCATTCGTCGGTTGCGGCATCGAGGTCGAGCGCGGGGCGTACGTTGGCGAGCGCGAGCGTGCGCACCCAGGCGTCGATGCTGGCCCGCTGCTCGGCGCCGGGATCGGTCGGCTGAAAGACCAGCGCGGGCAGGGCTTGGGCGAAGTGAACGGCATGCTCGCCGCTGCCGCTCGCGATTTCCAGCACCAGCCCCTTGTCGGGCAGGTAGGTGCGCAGCACGTCGAGGATCGGCTGACGGTTGCGGGCCGCCGCCGGTGCTTCGCGCCTCATCGCGCCGCCGCGATCACCTGCCAGATGCGGCCCGGCGTGGCGGGGCCGTCGAAGTTCCTCACGCCGAGCGGTGCCAGTGCATCGAGCACGGCATTGTGTATCGCCGGGAAGGCGGCGATGGCGCCTGCCTCGCCGCATCCCTTCACGCCCAGCGGATTGGTCGTGCAGCGCGTCGGATTGAAGCCGAGCCGGAACGACGGCAGGTCGTCGGCGCGCGGCATGGCGTAGTCCATGAACGTGCCGGCGACCATCTGGCCCGATCGAGGGTCGTAGGTCGTGCGTTCGAGCAGGGCCTGGCCGACGCCCTGCGCCATCGCGCCGTGTGCCTGGCCCGCGACCACCATCGGATTGACCATGACGCCGTAGTCGTCGACGCCGCTGTAGCGTTCGAGCGTGACGCGTCCGGTCTCGGGATCGACCTCGACTTCCGCGACGTGCGTGCCGTTGGGAAAGGTGAGGTGCTCGCGCTTCCAGAAGTGATAGGTGTCGAGCGGCTTGCCCTTGTCGCGGCCGATCGCGGCGACCTCGATCAGGCCGACGCTGCGGTCGGTTCCGGCCACGGTGAAGCGGCCATCTGCGAACCGGATATCGGCGTCACTGGCTTCGAGCATTTCCGCCGCCAGCGCCGTGCCCTTCTTGACGATCTCCTCGGAGGCGCGCGCCATCGCGGTGCCCGCCATGAACGTGGCCCGCGAGCTGCCGTGGCCGCCGCCGATCGGGATCAGGTCGGTGTCGCCCTGGCGCAGATGGATCTGCGAATCGGGGATGCCGAGCAGGGTCGACAGGATCTGCGGAAAGGTCGTCTCATGGCCCTGGCCGATATGCTGCGTGCCGGTGATCAGCGACAGGCTGCCGTCGCGTTCGAAGCGGATGTCGACGTTTTCCTCCGGCGACCCTCCGGTGCCCTTGATGTGATAGGCGAAGCCCAGGCCGCGCAGACGGCCCGCCGCCTCGCTCTGCCGGCGACGCCCGGCGAAGCCGCCGAGGTCGGCATGGTCGAGCGCCTTGGCCATGGTTTCGGGGAAGGCACCGCTGTCGACCTGGAAGCCGAAAGCGTTGGTCATCGGCATCTCGGCCGCCGGCACCATGTTGCGCCGGCGCAGTTCCGCGCGGTCGAGGCCTGTCTGCAGCGCGGCGGCGTCGATCAGGCGTTCGAGGATGTTGACCGTCTCGGCAAAACCCGGCCCGCGCATCACACCGATCGGGGTGGTGTTGGTCAGCACCACGCGTACCTCGAGCGCGATCGCGGGCAGGCGATAGACCGTGCCCTGCAGGTGATAATATTGATAAGTCGGCACGCCGCCGCCGACGCCGGCGAGGTAGGCGCCGACATTGGCGACGCTCGCGACCTTCAGCGCCAGGAATTTTCCGCCGGCATCGAGCGCGAGGGACGCGCGCGCCTGCATGTCGCGCGAGGGATGGTCGGCGAGGAAGACCTCGCTGCGCGTGGCGATCCACTTGACCGGCCGCGCCACGCGCCTGGCCGCCCAGGCGACCAGCACGTGCTCGACATAGATGAAGTTCTTGGCGCCGAAGCCGCCGCCGACGTCGGGCGCCACGAAGCGCACCTGCTTCTGGTCGACGCCGAGCGCGCGGGCGGCGTGATTGCGGTTGGCGTGGATGCTCTGGCTGGAGACGTGCAGCGTGTAGCGGCCGCTCGCCGGATCGAACTCGCCGACCGAGCCGCGCGGCTCGATCGGGTTGGTCGTGACGCGATGATTGTCGAGGTCGAGCGAGACCACGTGTGCGGCACGCGCGAAGGCCGCCTCGGTGCCGGCGCGATCGCCCGGGCGCCAGTCCATGCAGACGTTGCCCGGCACGTCGGCCGACAGCAGCGGCGCGCCGGCTTCGACCGCTTCGTAGGCGGTGGTGACGGCGGGCAGCGGCTCGTAGTCGACCGCGACACGTTCCGCGGCATCGAGGGCCTGGGCGAGCGATTCGGCCACCACCATCGCCACGGTCTCGCCGGCGAAGCGCACCTTCGTGGCCGCGAGCAGCGGCTGCTCGTCGAACAGGAACCGCTCGCCGGTCTGGACGTTGGCTTCGGCATAGGGGCGCAGCGACTTCAGTCCGTCGGCCGCGACATCGGCCGCGGTCAGGACGGCCAGAACGCCGGGCGCCTTTCTGGCAGTCGAAACTTCCACCGAGCGAACCCGGGCATGGGCATGAGGCGAGCGGACGAACACTGCGTGCGCCAGATTTTCGAACCGCAGATCGTCGATGTACCGGCCGCGGCCGGTCAGGAAGCGCAGGTCTTCGCGACGCCGGGGTGAATCGCCGATGACGGACTTGGTCATGCGGCAAATGTCGCGTATCCAAGACGGCATGAAAACCGATTTCGATGTTGTTGTGATCGGCGCCGGCTTCGGCGGCATGTACATGCTGTACCGGCTGCGCAAGGAAGGCTTCACCGCCCGCGTGATCGAGGCGGGAGAGGGCGTCGGCGGCACCTGGTACTGGAACCGCTATCCCGGCGCGCGCTGCGACGTCGAGAGCGTGCAGTACTCCTACCAGTTCTCGAGGGAGCTCGAGCAGGAATGGGAGTGGACCGAGCGCTACGCCACGCAGCCCGAGATCCTGAAATATGCCAACCACGTCGCCGACCGCTACGACCTGAAGCGCGACATCCAGTTCGAGACCCGCGTCACCAGGGCGACCTTCGACGAGAAGAGCAACCTCTGGGTGGTCGAGACCGACAGGAACGACAGGTACGTCGCGCGCTTCGTGGTAACGGCGATGGGCTGCCTGTCGTCGCCCAACACGCCGGACATTCCGGGCCTCGCCGACTTCAAGGGCCCGACCTATCACACCGGCAACTGGCCGCATGAAGGCGTCGATTTCACGGGCAAGACCGTGGGCGTGATCGGCACCGGCTCGTCGGCGATCCAGTCGATCCCGGTGATGGCCGAGCAGGCGAAGCATCTCACGGTGTTCCAGCGCACGGCCAACTACACCATTCCGGCGCACAACCAGCCGCTCGATCCGGCCTATGTGAAGAAGATCAAGGCGAGCTATCCCGAGATGCGCCGGCGCGCCAAGACCAAGCCGGCCGGCATCGACTTCGAGATCAACATGGCCTCGGCGATCGAGACGCCGGAGAAGGAGCGCACCGCCAGGTACCAGGAGCGCTGGGACTATGGCGGGCTGGGCTTCATGGCGTCGTTCTCGGACCTGCTGCTGAACGACGATTCGAACGAGACGGCGCAGGATTTCGTGAAGGCCAGGATCCGCGAGATCGTGAAGGACCCGGTGACCGCCGAGGTGCTGACGCCGCGCAACATCATCGGCTGCAAGCGGCTGTGCGTCGACACCGGCTACTGGGCGACCTTCAATCGGCCCAACGTCACCCTGGTCGACATCAGGGACGAGCCGATCGAGCGCATCCTGCCCGATGGCGTGCGCGCCAAGGGCAAGGACTGGAAGTTCGATTGTCTGGTGCTGGCGACCGGCTTCGACGCCATGACCGGTGCGCTTCTCAAGGTCGATTTTCGCGGCCGTGGCGGGCTCACACTCAAGGACAAGTGGCGCGAGGGGCCCAAGACCTATCTCGGCCTCACCGTCGTGGGCTTTCCGAACCTCTTCACCATCACCGGTCCGGGCAGCCCCTCGGTGCTGACCAACATGCTGCCGTCGATCGAGCAGCACGTCGACTTCATCACCGATTGCCTGGTCTCCCTGCGCGAGAAGGGCGTCGGCGTGATCGAGCCGACCGAGCAGGCCCAGGACGAGTGGGTCCGCCATGTCGGCGAGGTGGCCGGCTACACGATGCGGTCGACCTGCAGCTCGTGGTACGTCGGCGCCAACATCCCGGGCAAGCCTCGGGTGTTCATGCCCTATATCGGCGGTCTTCCGGCCTACATCCAGCGCTGCGAGGCGGTGGTGAAGAACGGCTACGAGGGCTTCGCGCTGAGTTCGTAGTCGGTTGTCCTTCCGTACCCATCCTTCGAGACGGGCGCTGCGCGCCCTCCTCAGGATGAGGCCTTTCTTGTAGCAACCAAAGCAAAGCCTCACCCTGAGGAGCATCGCGTAGCGATGCGTCTCGAAGGGTCGAAGGGTGGGAGGCAACACGGATTGTTGCTACGGTCCGGCCACCTCCCGGGGAGATTTCACATGTCGACCAACCGCGCCCAGATCCTGCTGTGGACCGACAATACCGCGCCCTATCTCGACGCCATCAAGGCGGCGGGACTGGCGGATCGCGTGCAGGTCGACACGCTTGCGCGCAAGGACAAGCCTTCGGCCGACCAGCTCGCGCGCACCGAGGCGCTGATGGCCACCGCGGTGCCGCCGGGCGTGCTGCCGTCGATGAAGAAGCTGCGCTGGGCGCAGGCGATGAGCGCCGGCGTCGAACACTGGTTCGCGCTGCCCGACATGCCGAAGGAGCTGACGCTCACCTGCGCGCGCGGCACGCACACCGAATCGATGCCCGAGAACATCATGGCCGGGCTGTTCTATGTCGCGAAGCCCTACGCGGTCGCGGCGGCCAACCAGAAGCAGTCGAAGTGGGTGCACACCGTGCCGCAGCCGCTGACCGGCAGGACTCTGGGCATCCTGGGGCTGGGAGCGATCGGCGCCGAGGTGGCGCGCATGGCGAAGGCCTTCAACATGCGGGTGATCGGCACCAAGCGCCGGCCCGAGAAGGTGGCCAACGTCGACGAGGTGTTCGGCGCCTCGGACAGCCGCAAGGTGATCGAGCAGTCGGATTTCCTGCTTCTGCTGCTGCCGGCCACACCCGAGACCGACAACTTCATAAATGCCGAGCGGCTCTCCTGGATGAAGCCCACGGCCTGGCTGCTCAATTTCGGCCGCGGCCACCTGATCAAGGACGACGACCTGATCGCGGCGGCGAAGAACCGGAAGATCGCGGGCGCCGTGCTCGACGTCTTTCGCCAGGAGCCGCTGCCGGCCGATCATCCGTTCTGGACCGCCGAGGGCATCGTCGTGCTGCCGCATATCGGCGGCCCGCACCCGCAGCGCGACCGCTTCGTCGCCCGGCTGTTCGTCGAGAATCTCGGCCTGTTCCTCGAGGGCAAGCCGCTCAAGTCGCTGGTCGACCGCACCGCCGGGTACTGATAGCTGCAACCAATGTCTTGACATATATTGCGATAATAGCCATATTGGCTGCGCGGCCGCCTGACGGCGGAGCCGTGTCCGAGACTGATAATGCTGCTCTTCCAGAGAGACCTAAGAATTATATAATTCTTTAGAAGAGGAGCAGAAACTGCGCATTGAAGCGAAATACGCATCTATCGCAATGACTTGGACCGGCTAAAGAATTATTGAGCGATTTTTCGAGGGCGTAGGGGACCTGGACCCTTCAAGCGCAGGGGCCATCGGAGACGCCGGACAAGCCCCCTCCACGAGTTGAGGATGGGGCGGAGGGCCGGATCGAGGATGGCAGGGCGCCGCGCGGCAACGCCTCGGCGACTGCGTAGGCCCGCGGGGAATCCTGTTGGATCCAGGCCGGCCAACGACAAAGCCGAAGACTCGCGGGGATTTTTTGTCGGCGGCGACATAGATGGCCCTTCGCAGGCGGAATCGGGTCGGCCGTCGGCAGATCGGCAACAAAGCCGATTCCTCCTGCGGATTTTTTGTTTGCCCGCAGGGACCGACGCAGGCCCGCTCCTGTTTTCTCGAATTCATTGAACAGAACGGCCGAGAGGGAAGCGGGAGGCGTGCATCGACGGCTCCCGTTGGAGCCGGAGTTACAACGTTCTGTGCCGGCTACCAAAGGTGACCGTCAGATTCCCGTCAGACCGACGGGAACCTGGGGTGGCGACGCCATATCTTGTAGCCATTTCTTGTAGCCATTGTGGTTTGAGACTGGAGTGTCGCGCGTGCTAGAGGCTCGCCTATGACCGATCAAGCCACGCTGCCCGACCGCCTGTCGACCAACCCCAAGAGCCCGCACTACGACGAGGCGCTGCTCGCCAAGGGGGTGGGCATCAAGTTCGACGGCGAGGAGAAGACCAACGTCGAGGAATATTGCGTGAGCGAGGGCTGGATCCGGGTCGCGGTCGGCAAGACCGTCGACCGCAAGGGCAATCCGCTGACCATCAAGCTCAAAGGCAAGGTCGAGCCCTATCTGCAAAAGCCCTAGTGCGGCCATGAGGCTGGGCCGGCGCTCGGTTCTCGCTGCGGGAGTACTGTCGATGACTGCGCCTGCTTCAGCCCAGCCCGTGAAGATCACCCTGGGCACCGCCACGCCGGGCGGCGGCTTTCCGGTTTATGGCGACGCCTTCATCGCCGCCCTCAGGGCGCAGGATCCCGCGCTCGAGATCGTGCCGGTGAACACCAAGGGCAGCACCGAGAACGTGCCGCGGCTGGAAGCGGGCACGCTCGACCTGGCGCTGGTGCAGGGCGAGGTCGTGCACGAGGTTCTCACCGGCATCGGACGCCCGCCGGCCCGATTGAGCGTGCTGACGGCGATGTATTCGACCGCCGGCATGTTCGTGGTGCGCGCCGACAGCCCCTATCGCTCGACCGCCGACCTCAGGGGCAAGGCGATCGCCTGGGGCGCGGCGGGTTCGGGCCTGGTGATCCTCGGCCGCTACGCCATGGACGGGCTCGGCCTCGATGCCGCGAAGGACTTCCAGCCGGTCTATCTCGAGAAGGCGGGCGACGGTCCGGCGATGGTGCTCGACGGCCGGGTCGCCGCGCTGTGGGGCGGCGGTACGGGCTGGCCGGGCTTCAAGACGGTGACGTCGAGCCCGGCAGGCGGGCGCTTCATCGCGCCCAGCGCCGAGGAAACCGCGCGTATCCTTGCCAAGCACAAGTTCCTCAAGCCGATGACGCTGCCGGCGGGCAGCTATCCCTCGCAGGACCGGGCCATCTCCTCGGTCGGCTCGTGGAGCTTCGTGATGGCGCGGCCGAGTCTCGACGAGGCCATTGCCTTCCGCCTCGCCCGGGCGCTGCACGCGGCCGAGAAATCGCCGAGCGAGAAGCTCGCCGAGACGACCGCTGCCAACACCTTGTCGTCCCTGACCGATCCGAAGCTGCTGCACCCCGGCGTGGCGCGCTATTACCGCGAAGCCGGCATCAGCCGCTGACGCTGTCGATGAATTTGGCCAGCGCGACGTCCTTCTCGCTCAGGCCGCCGGCGTCGTGGGTGCTGAGCACGATCGAGACGTTGTTGTAGACGTTCGACCATTCCGGATGGTGGTCGGCCTTTTCGGCCGCCAGCGCGACCCGCGTCATGAACGCCCAGGCCTGGTTGAAGTCGGCGAACTTGAGGTCGCGCCGGATCGCGTCGCGCCCGGGGACTTCCTTCCACCCGGTTAGCGCAGTCAGCGCATCGCTTCGCGCCTTGCCTGTCAGCTTTGCGGTCATGTCTACCTCCCGGTCGCGCGGTGTCAGGGTCTGGCGTGAAGCTTGCCTCAATCGGGGCCGGCATCATAGGTTCTGCAATCCCACAGGAGGGCATATTGAATTTGTTCCGTCGTACCGCATTCGCTGCCGCCGCCACGCTGGCGCTCGTGCCTTCCGCCCTCGTTCCGGCCGCTCACGCCCAGAAGAGCGCCGACACGTTGCGCATCCAGTTCACCGACGCGGTACCCAACGTCGATATGTACTTCAACAGCCAGCGCACCGGCCTGATCCTCGCGCACCAGGCGTGGGACATGCTGGTGCACCGCGATCCCGCGACCTTCGAGATCAAGCCGTCGATCGCCACCGACTGGAAGTTCGTCGACGCCCAGACGCTCGAACTCAACATCCGCAAGAACGTCAAGTTCCACGACGGCTCAATGCTGACCGCCGACGACGTCGTGTACACGCTCAACATGGCGGCCGATCCGGCGAGCAAGGTCGCGACACCCTCCAATTACGCCTGGATCGACAAGGCGGAGAAGACCGGCGACTACTCGGTGCGCATCGTGATGAAGAAGCCGACGCCGGCGGCGCTGGAATATCTCGCGATGGTGACGCCGATCCATCCCAAGGCCTATCGCGAGAAGGTCGGGGCCGAGGGCTTCGCCAAGGCGCCGATCGGCGCCGGTCCCTACAAGATCGTCAAGAACGAGGTCGGCAAGGAAGTGGTGTTCGAACGCTTCGCCGACTACTGGGCCGGATCGCCCAAGGGCACGCCCGCGATCAAGACCCTGCATGTGCGCTTCGTGCCCGACCTCGCCACCGAGGTCACCGAGCTGCTGGCCGGCCGCACCGACTGGATCTGGAACATCAATCCGGATCAGCAGAAGGACATCAACAAGATGCCGATGCTCCAGGCGGTGCGCCAGGAATCGATGCGCATCGGCTATCTGTCGATCGACGCCGCCGGCCGCACCGGCGCCGACAACCCGCTGACCAAGCAGAAGGTGCGCGAGGCGATCTGGCACGCCATCAACCGCAAGGAATTCACCGATAAGCTGATCGGCGGCGGCAGCCGCGTGCCGCTGGCGCCGTGCTTCCCGAGCCAGTTCGGCTGCGATGGCGAGATCGCGGTGAAGTACGACTACAGCCCCGAGAAGGCCAAGCTGCTGCTCGCCGAGGCGGGCTATCCCAACGGCTTCGAGATCGAGATGGTCACCTACGTGCAGCCGACCACCTGGCCGGCCGCGATCCAGAACTATCTCGCCGCGGTCGGTATCAAGGCCAAGATCACGCAGCTGCAGGTGGCGCCCGCCATCCAGAAGGCCTGGCGCAGCGAGGCGCCGCTCTATTTCGCGAGCTGGGGCAGCTATTCGATCAACGACGTGTCGGCGATCCTGCCGGTGATGTTCGGCGCCGGCGCGCCCGACAACTATTCCAAGGATCCCGAGGTCGAAAAGCTGGTCGCCGAGGGCGGCGCCACCGCCGACAAGGAGGCGCGCAAGACCGCCTATTCCAAGGCCATCCAGATCGCCACGTCCAAGGCCTACTGGCTGCCGATCGGCACTTACGTGAACACCTACGCCTTCTCCAAGCAGCTCGAGTTCAAGACCTATCCCGACGAGCTGCCGCGCTTCTACTTCGCCAAGTGGAAATGACGGGTTAAGGCTCGTTCACGGAACGAGCAGACACTCCACGCCGCCCTCGGGCCGAGGCCTGAGTGGCGGCGTTTCCCTTGCACAGCGCGCCTCGGCGATCGGGCAGCGCGGATGGAAGCGGCAGCCCGGGGGAATATTCGCCGGATCGGGCAACGTGTCGCCGAGCCCCACGTCGGGCACGCCGAGGCCAGGCTCGGGCGTCAGGACCGAGGCGAGCAGCGCCTTGGTATAGGGATGCTCGGGCTTCGCGAACAGCCGCTCGGTCGGCGCGCTTTCGACGAAGCGGCCGAGATACATCACCGACACCTCGCTCGCGACGTGCTCGACGACGGCGAGGTTGTGGCTGATGAACAGGTAGGTGAGCTTGAGGTCGCGCCGCAGCTCGGCCAGCAGGTTCAGGATCTGGGCCTGCACCGAGACGTCGAGCGCCGAGGTCGGCTCGTCGCAGACCACGATGCGCGGCCGCAGCACCAGGGCGCGGGCGATGGCGACCCTCTGGCGCTGGCCGCCCGAAAGTTCGCTCGGCAGACGGCCGCCCTGTTCGATCGAGAGACCGACGCGGGACAGCATCTCGTCGACGCTTCTGGCGATCTCGGCGCGGCTGAAGGTGCCCTGGGCGATCAGCGGCATGGCGACGATGTCACGTACTCTTGCGAGCGGATTGAGCGAGGAGAACGGATCCTGGAACACCGGCTGGATCAGGCGGGCGCGGGCCTTGCGGTCCATCGCGACCACGCGCTGGCCCTCGACCGTGATGTCGCCGGAGTCGGGCTCGTAGAGACCGAGGATCAGGCGGGCGAGGGTCGACTTGCCGCAGCCCGACTCGCCCACGACGCCCAGCACGCCGCCCTGCGGCACCGCGAAGGAGACGTCGTCGACGGCGACCACGCGCCGGTCGGTTCCGAACAGGCCGCCCGAAACCCTGAAGGTCTTGCGAACGGCCTTGGCCTCGATGGCAAACGTCGAAGGACTCATGTCGACTTGCTCATGGCGCCAGCCGGCAGAGATAGTCGTGGGTCGCGCCCGCCTTCTGGCGCGGCACGGCGCGCTTGCAGCTCTCGTCGGCGAACTCGCAGCGCTCGCGGAAGCCGCAGCCCTCGAAGGCCGGGCCGATCTTCGGCACGGTGCCCGGGATCGAGCCCAGCGGCTGGTCGCGCCTGATCTTGCCGGGGACCGGCACGCAGCGCAGCAGGCCTTGCGTGTAGGGGTGCCTGGGGTTGGCGAACAGCTCGGCGGTCGGCGCGCTCTCGACCACTTCGCCGGCATACATCACCGACACCCGGGTGGCGACGCGGGCCACGATGCCGAGATCGTGGGTGATCAGCAGCATGCCGAGGCCGAGGTCGCGCTGCAGGCCCGCGAGGAGGCGCAGGATCTGCGCCTGCACCGTGACATCGAGCGCGGTGGTCGGTTCGTCGGCGATCAGCAGCTGCGGGTCGCACATCAGCGACATGGCGATCATCACCCTCTGGCGCAGGCCGCCCGAGAGCTGGTGCGGGAACTGGCCGAGCCGCAGTCCCGGTGCGGTGATGCCGACCCGCGCCAGCAGATCGGCGGCGCGGTCGGTGGCGATGCGGTGGCTCGCCTTCTTGTGGCGGCGCAGCACTTCGGTCATCTGCGAGCCGATCGTGTAGGCCGGATTGAGCGAGGTCATCGGCTCCTGGAAGATCATCGCCATCGCGTTGCCCCGCAGACGCGCCATGCCGGCGTCGGAAAGCCCGGTCAGGTCCTCGCCCTGGAAGGTCAGCCGCCTGGCCGAGCGTCGCGCGCCGCGGGCCAGCAGGTTCATGACCGCCAGCGCCGTCACCGACTTGCCGCAGCCCGATTCGCCCACCAGGCAATGGGTCTCGCCGGGCTCGACGGCGAGCGAGGCGCCGCGCACGGCGGAGGTCGGACCGAATCCGACTTCGAGATTCTCGACCTCGAGAAGCGCGGTCATGCCGAGCGCGCTCCGAACAGATCGCGCAGCCCGTCGCCCAGCAGGTTGATGCCGAGCACCAGCACGAACAGCGCTACGCCCGGGATCATGATCACCCACGGGCTGAAGAACATGTAGTCCTTGGCCTCGGCGATCATCAGGCCCCACGAGGGCAGCGGCGGCGGCACGCCGAGGCCGAGGAAGGAGAGCGCGGCCTCGAGCAGGATGGCGAGCGCGATCTCGAGCGTCGCCACGACCACGAGATGGCTCGCGATATTGGGCAGCACCTCGCGGGTCAGGATGCGGAAGCGCGAGCAGCCGGCGCACCAGGCGGCGGCGACGAAGTCGAGATTGCGAACCTGCATCGTGGTCGAGCGCGCCACCACGGCAAAGCGGTCCCACAGCAGCAGGCCGAGCGTGATCACCAGCAGCGTCATCGAGCTGCCGAGCAGGCCGACCACCGCCAGTGCCACCAGCACGACCGGAATGGAGAGCCGCGTGGTGATGGCGAACAGCACCGCGTCGTCGGCGCGGCCGCCGAGGAAGCCGCCCAGCACGCCCATGGCGATGCCGATCACGCCGGAGACGACGGTGACGGTGACGCCGATCAGCATCGAGATGCGGCAGCCATAGATCAGGCGGGAGAGATAGTCGCGGCCGAGCTGGTCGGTACCGAGAAGATGGGCGGGATCGCTGCCCTCCATCCAGAACGGCACCAGCAGGCGCTTGCCGAGATCCTGGGCGAAGGGATCGTGCGGCACCAGGAGCGGCGCGAACAGCGCGCAGAACGCCGCGATGCCGACGATGATGGCGCCGATCCAGGTGCTGAGGCTCTTCCAGCCGCGCCTGGGGCCGGCGGTGACGATTGGCGACATGGGGGCGGGGGCGGTGCTCATGCGCCGCGCAGCCGGGGATCGAGCACGGCGTTCAGCAGGTCAGACAGCATGGTGAGCGCCACGTAGATGACCGCCAGCACCAGCACGACCGACTGCACCACCGGAAAGTCGTTCTTCTGGATGCTCTCCCAGGCGAGGAAGCCGACCCCGTGCAGGGCGAAGACCTGCTCGATCACGATCGAGCCGCCCAGCATGAAGCCCAGCTGCACCGCGGCGATCGCCACCACCGGGATGGCGGCATTGCGCAGCGCATGCTTGAGCAGGATCGACAGCCGCGACAGGCCCTTTGCGCGGGCGGTGCGGATATAGTCGCTGCCCAGCGCCTGGATCATGCCGGCGCGGGTCAGCCGGGTCAGCGCCGGAATGGCCGAGAAAGCCAGCACGATGCCCGGCATGATGTAGCTGTCCCAGGTCTCGGTGCCGGAGATCGGCAGCCAGCCCAGCCACAGGCCGAACACGATCATCATCATCAGGCCGAGCCAGAAGCCCGGCATTGCCTGGCCGAGCAGGGCCACCATCTGCACGATCCGGTCGAACCAGGTGTTCTCCTTCACCGCCGCCAGCACGCCGAGGGGCAGCGAGACCAGCAGCGCGATCACCAGGCCGGTCAGGCCGAGCGTGAGCGTCACCGGCATGCGCTCGCCGATCAGCGAGGACACTCGCGTCTTGAAGAAGTAGCTGTCGCCTAGGTCGCCGCGGATCGCGCGGCCGGCCCAGTCGAAGAACTGCACCGTGAGCGGCCGGTCGAGGCCGTAGGCCTTGCGGACCGCGTCGACGTCGGCCTGCGTGGCGTTGGGACCGGCGATCGAGATCGCGAGATCGCCCGACAGCCGCGTGAGGATGAAGGCGATGGTCATGACCGTGGCGGCGACGAGCAGCGCCACGATGAGACGTCGAACGAAGAAGCGAAGCATGAGCGGCCGGAGATTAAATCGGATCGTAACCGGAAGCGACCATGCGAATTGCGCGCCAGAGTCCGCAGTGCCGTCTCGCGAGACGGGTCGTTCGGGCAAACGGACGTTCACAAACGACTGCCGACTCTGGCCTTGGCGAGGGCGCGCGGCTCCTATATGGGGGGAACATGCCGGTCTTCAACAATCCGCGCCGCACGCCCTGCTTCGGCACTGCGCCGTCGCTGGAGGACGTCGAGTCGATCGCCGCCGAGGCGCTCGCCACGATTCCGGAGGAGTTCCGCCGGCACATCGGCAACGTGCGCATCCAGGTCGACGACTTTCCGTCGGAGGAGGTCGAGCAGGCGATGTCGCTCGAGACCCCGTTCGATCTGCTCGGTCTCTATCAGGGCGTGTCGATGATGGAGCGCGGCGTCGGCCACGTCGCCAACGACATCGACCGCATCTTTCTCTATCGCCGGCCGATCCTCGACTACTGGTGCGAGTCGGAGGACGACCTGCCGCACATCGTGCGCCACGTGCTGATCCACGAGATCGGCCACCATATCGGCATGAGCGACGACGATATGGATGCGATCGAAGCTCGGGCCGAAGAAGAATCCCGCCGCGCGCAGCCGGGCGCGTAGTCACTTCCCCATTCATATGGGGAAGTGCCCGCGTCACACGCGGGCGATGGGGTCATAAGCGGCGAGCGGGGCGTCTGACCCCTCCGGCCCTTCGGGCCACCTCCCCATATGAATGCGCAGGAAGGCTATGAATCGAGCCGTGTCACCGCCGGCAGGCGGTACGTGCCATCCAACAACGAAGGCGCCGGCTCGTAGGCGCGCAGCACCAGGCGCATCGGCCCGGCCGGGGCGGGCAGCCAGTTGGGCAACAGGGATTCGGCCGGCCGTTCGTGCTGCAGGTGGAGTTCCAGCGAGCCGTCGGCGCCGTGCTGCAGCCCCTTGGTGCGATCGCCGATGGCATAGCGCGAGATCGGATTGTCGGTGAAGAAGGCGCGGCCGTCCGGCGTCACCTCGTACATGGTGAGCGACCAGAACGCCTTGGCCGGCGGCAGTTGTCCCGGCGGAAAGCGCAGCACGTAGCGCTCCTTGCCATCGAGGGCGCGGCGGTCGCGATCGACGTTGCAGGTCAGGTAGGTGGCCTCGATCGGCTCCAGCGCGGCGAGCCCGCTCAGCGCCACCAGCGCACGGTAGAGGTAGTCGTCGCCGAAATTGCCGAGATTGTTCTTGGGGTACGTCCAGCCGTCGGCGATCGCGCCCCATTGCCGGCTGGCGCCGCGGATCTCGTCGCGCGCCCGGGCGATGCCGGTCTTGATCGCGTCGCGTTCGGCGTCGCTGAAGGCGCGCTGATCGAACTTGCGGCCGGGCCGCAGCTTCAACGGCGCCAGGTCTTCAAGCACCGCCCTGTCGCGTTCGCCGAGCGGGCTCTCGCCCAGGGCGCGCATGGCGACCTCGAACAGGTCGAACGGATCGTCGCGGTTCGGCGCCGGCCAGTCGGCAACGGGGTCGGGCGGCAGCACGGTGCGTTGGCGCATCAGTTCCTGGGTCTCGAGAATGCGCCGCTCGTTGCGCATGTCGGGGGTCTCCAGCAGCGTCTTGCCCTGCAGCACCCAGACCGTCTCGAGATCGGGAGGCCCGTCGACCAGTGTGCGGCCGAGCAGCCAGACGCTGTTGGTCGGCGCTCGGATCAGTTCGACGTCGGCGTCGGCGTCACCCTTCCAGGCGGGCCCCACGATCATGCGCGGCCTGGGTCTGCCGCCGTCGAGGCGGCGGCAGACATAGGCGAAATTGTCGGTGAACAGGCTCATGAAGGCGAAGCTGTAGTAGCGCTGGCCCATGTCCGGCACGGTGAGGAAGATCGGCTCGGCCGACAGATCGAGCCAGGCCGAGGAATAGAGCGTGTCGGTGTTCGGCGTCGTGACGGCGCGCGCGCGGTGGTCGGCGAGCTGCCGCATATGGATGAAGCGGTTGAGCCTCTGGCGCGCCCGATTGCCCTCGTTGACCGTCGCGTTCCAGCGCGTTCGGTACATCTCGTAGACGGGAAAGAGATAGATCGCGGCCCGCCGGGCCAAATCTTCGAGCATCGCGGTTCCTTTGTCCTGGGCACGAACGAGGGTTGGCGCAGTGAGCGCAGTGGCCAGCAGCGCGCGCCGGCCGAGCCTCACGCGGCACGCTCGCGGTGGCTGCGGCGCTCGTGGACGAAGGCGGCGGCCTCCTTCCACGGCGCGATGGTCCAGAAGGATCGAGCGCGGCCCGAGGGCGAGGCGAGCACGAACACGACCGCGCCTTCCAGCCGCTCGACCTGCCGGCCGTAGGGCGGCACCTTTGTGCCGAGCGCCAGGCTCGCGGCATTCTTGCTGGTAAAGGCAATGGCGGCCGGCCGGTATTTGCGCAATTTGGCGTGCAGCGCCGTCGCGTCCATCGCCGCCGGCGTCAGCTCGTGATCGGAGCCGACTTCGGTCTTGTTCAGGTCGGTGAGGCCGATGCCGTGGCCCAGCAGCTCCGGATAGCGTTGCGGCGCCAGCCGCTCCGGCGTCAGGCCGACGGCAAACAGCGTGGGCCAGAAGGCATTTCCGGGGTTTGCGTAGTAGGCGCGCGCCTTGAACGAGGCCGGACTGGGCGCGGTGCCGCAGAACACCAGGTCGAGACCGGGTGCCAGAAGGTCCGGGACCTTGTGTTGGCTATTGCGCCTTGATGCCCGCGGCACGGATGACCTCGCCCCAGCGCTGGTACTCGGTCTTGATGAACGCGTCGGCCTCGGCGACCGACATGGTCCCGGGCTCGAAGCCGCCGATCTTCATGCTCTCGACGACGTCGGGCTGCTTCAGCGCCTTCTCGGTACCGAGTCTCAGCTTTTCCTTGATCGCGGCCGGCGTCTTGGCCGGCACCGCCCACAGTGACCACGACGTCACCACGAGGTCCGGGAAGCCTGCCTCGACGAAGGTCGGCGTATTGGGCGCGGCACCGGAGCGCTGGGCACCGGTACTGGCAATCGGTTTGAGCTTGCCGGCATTCACCTGTCCCATCAGCGAATCGATGTTGGCGATCACCATCGGGATCTGGCCGCTCAGCACATCGGCGGTGGCGGCCGAGGCGCCGCGATAGGAGATGAAGGTGAGGTCCGCCCCGGTCTTCTGCTTGACCAGCTCCATGGTCAGGGACGGCGAGGTGCCGACGCCGGACGAGCCATAGGAGTACTTGCCGGGGTCCTTTTTGGCCGCCGCGATCAACTTCTGCGGCGTGTCGTGCGGAAAGTCGGGATGGCAGGCGAGCAGATTGGGCTGGGTGCCGATCCAGCACGCGGTCTCGAGGTCGGTAAAGGCGTTGTACGGCGGCTTGGCGTAGAGATGCGGCACCAGCGCGTGGCTGCCGATATTGCCCAGCAGCACCGAATAGCCGTCGGGCGGCGACTTGGCGACATTGTCGGCCGCAATCGAGCCACCGGCGCCGGAGCGGTTGTCGACGACGAAGGACTGGCCGTACTGATCGGTGAGCTTGGCGCTCAGCCGCCGGGCGATCAGATCCTGCGAGCCGCCGGGAGTGAAGGGACAGACGATGCGGACATTGCGCGCCGGCCACTCCGAACCCTGCGCGAAGGCGCCGGGCCCCAGGATGCGCTGTGCGAACGGGAGCGAGAAGGAAGCGGCGAGAAGCGAGCGTCTGTTCATTGCGCCAGATTGACTCAAAGCGAGCAGCTTTTCACCTTGTCTGCGCACGAGTCGGGAGGAAGGCATGAGAAAGATCGATCCAGCGGATGAAGCCCAGCTGTTCGCAACGATCGACCGCTGGGTCGAGCGCGAGGTGGCGCCGCGGGTCAAGGAGTTCGACCACGCCGACAAGTGGCCGGCCGAGATCGTCGAGCAGATGAAGGAGCTCGGCCTGTTCGGCGCCACCGTAAGCCAGGACTATGGCGGGCTCGGCCTCCCGGCCACGACCTATGCCCAGATCGTGATGAAGATCTCGTCGGTCTGGATGGCGATCACCGGCATCTTCAATTCCCACCTGATGCTGGCCCTGGCGGTCGAGAAGTTCGGCACCGAGCCGCAGAGGCGTCATTGGCTGCCGAAGTTCGCGAGCGGCGAAGTGCGCGGCGGCCTGGCACTCACCGAACCCAATGCCGGCACCGACCTGCAGGCGATCCGCATGACGGCACGGCGCGACAAGGGCGACTACGTCATCAACGGCACCAAGACCTGGATCAGCAACGGCATCGAGGGTTCGTGCTTCGCGCTGCTCGTGAAGACCAATGCCGAGGCGAGCCCACGGTATTCCGGCATGAGCCTGTTCATTGCACCCAAGGGCCCGGGCTTTACGGTCGGCCGCAAGCTCGAGAAGCTCGGCTACAAGTCGATCGATTCGGGCGAACTGGTGTTTCAGGACTATCGCATTCCGGCCGATCACTTGATCGGCGAGGTCGAGGGCAGGGGCTTCACCCAGGTGGCGGGCGGCCTCGAGCTTGGCCGCATCAATGTCGCCGCGCGCGGCGTCGGCATCGCCGAGGGCGCGCTGAGGCTCGCAACCGACTACGCCCAGCTGCGTCAGACCTTCGGCAAGCCGATCATCGAACACCAGGCGATCGCGCTGAAGATCGGCGAGATGGCGACCCGGGCGCGGGCGGCGCGGCTGCTGACGCTCGACGCGGCGCAGGCCTTCGATCGCGGAGACCGCTGCGACATGGAGGCGGGCATGGCCAAGTATTTCGCCTCGGAAGCGGCGCTGGAGAACAGCACCGAGTCCATGCGCATCCATGGCGCCTACGGTTACTCCAAGGAATACGACATCGAGCGGCTCTACCGCGATGCGCCCCTCACTTGCATCGGGGAGGGCACCAACGAGATGCAGCGCCTGATCATTGCCCGCCAGTGGGCGCGGCGGAGCCTGGCGTGAGCGACAAACCTCTCGAAGGGATCCGGGTTCTCACTCTCGAGCAGTTCGGCGCCGGCCCCTACGGCACGATGTTCCTGGCCGAGCTGGGCGCGGAGGTGATCAAGATCGAGGCGCCGGAAGGCGATCCGTCACGCCAGGTCGGGCCGTACCGGCTGGGCAAGGACGACAGCGAGTATTTCCAGGCGTGGAACCTGGGCAAGCGCAGCGTGACCCTCGACATCAAATCGGCCGAGGGGCGACGGCAGTTCGAGACGCTGGTGAGGACCGCCGACTGCGTGGTGAACAATTTACGCGGCACGCAGCCCGCCAGGCTCGGCATCGATTACGCCAGCCTGAGGTCGGTCAAGCCGTCGATCGTCTGCCTGCACATCTCGGCCTATGGCCGCGCCGGCGACCGCGCCGATTGGCCGGGCTACGATTTTCTCATGCAGGCCGAGGCCGGCCTGATGGAACTCACCGGCGATCCCGAGGGCGCGCCGACACGCGTGGGCGTGTCGCTGATCGACAGCATGAGCGGTCTCACCGGCACGGTCGGTCTGTTGGCCTGTCTGTTGCGCGCTAGGACGACGGGGCGGGGCTGCGACGTCGAGACGTGTCTTTACGACGTCGCGATGCACCAGCTCACCTATCCGGGCACCTGGTATCTCAACGAAGGGGTCGTCTCGCCGCGAGTGCCGCGCAGCGCGCATCTCTCGCTCGCGCCGGTCCAGACCTATCCGACCAGGGACGGCTGGATCTTCATCATGTGCATGACCCAGAAGTTCTGGCTGTCGCTGGTCGATGCCATGGGCTGCAGGGAGCTGGCGAACGATCCGCGCTTTCCCGATCCCAACACGCGCGCCGCCAACCGCGCCGAACTCGACGACGCGCTCGATCCGGTGTTCAGGACCCGCACGACCGGCGAATGGCTGGCGAAGTTCAACGGCCTGCTGCCAGCGGCACCGGTCTATCGTCTCGACCAGGCGCTCGACAGCGACTTCGCGCGTTCGACCGGCATGGTCTCCGAAGTGCCTCACAAGGCAAAGAACCCGCTGCGCGTCATCGCCAATCCCATTCGCATCGACGGCAAGCGGCTCGATCAAGAGGCCTGCTCGCCGCTCGGCGCCGACAACGAAAAGTATCTGGGCAAGTGACATGAAACTCGAAGGTCTGAAGGTCGTCGATCTGTCGTGGTTCCTGCCGGGGCCATATCTCACGCTCGCGCTCGCCGATCACGGCGCGACGGTCATCAAGGTCGAGCCGCCGGGAGAGGGCGATCCCGGCCGTCACATCCGGCCGGCCGACGAGCGCAGCTCGGTGTTCTTCCGCAACATGGCGCGCGGCAAGAAGAGCGTCGTGCTCGATCTCAAGAGCGAGCAGGGTCGCGCCGATCTCTTTCGCCTGTGCAAGACCGCGGACGTGATCGTGGAATCGTTCAGGCCGGGCGTCGCGGCGCGCTTCGGAATCTCGTACGACTCGGTGAAGTCGGTGAATCCCGGCATCGTCTACTGCTCGATCAGTGCCTTCGGACAGGACGGCGCCTATCCCGGCCGTGCCGCGCACGATCTCGCGCTGGAGGCGATGACCGGCGTGCTGAGTCTCACCCTGGGCGACGACAGGCGGCCGGCGGTGCCGGGCATCCCGATCGCCGACCTGGTGAGCGGCCTGCATGGCCTTTCGGGCGTGCTGATGGCGCTGCTGCGGCGGCAGACCACCGGCAAGGGCGACTATATCGACGTCTCGATGCACGAGGCGCTGATGGCGTCCTGTGCCAACGTCGTCGCCGAGGCTTTCACCGAAGGCAGGCAGCCCGACGTGAAGAACCAGCGCACCACCGGAGGCGCCGCCTTCTACCGGACCTACGACACCTCCGACGGCCGTCAACTCGTGCTCGCCGGACAGGAGATGAAGTTCATCCGCAACCTGCTGACGGCGCTGGGCAAACCGGAGTTCATCGAATTGTGCGAATGGCCGGGCGCGCACCAGAAGCCGGTGCACGAATTCCTCGCGGCGACCTTCAAGGCCAAGCCGCTGGCGCACTGGATGGACTATCTCGCTAGGCTCGATCTTTGCTACGGCCCGGTCAACACGCTGCCCGAGGCGATCGAGGACCCCAACCTGCTGAAGCGCGGCGCGATCGTCGTCGCCGAAGACGGTCGCAAGCACTTCGCCCCGACCGTGCGGTACAGGGACGAGCCGTCGAAGCCGCTCTATCGCGAGCCGCTGCTGGGCGAGCATACGGACGAAATCCTCCGGGGAACCAAGCCATGACCGAGACGACGATCCTTGCCGGCGACGAGCTAGCCGCCTATCGCGGCAAGGCGGGCCAGCCCGTCGTCACGGCGGCGACCGGGCGCGACCGCGGTATCGGGCCGTTCAAGCGCCTGGTGCTGCGCGGCGCCACGGTGATCGACGGCACCGGCGCGCCTCCGATCGGTCCCACCGACATCGTGATCGAGAACAATCGCATCGCGCTGATGAAGAAGGCGACCGGCAATCTCTCGACCGCAGCCAATCGCGTGGCGGAGGGCGATCATGAGATCGACTGCCGCGGCAAGTGGGTGACGCCGGGCTTCATCGACTGTCACGCCCATGCCGGCGTTGCCTATCATTCGGCCAACGGCTGGGTGCCGCCGGTCGACTATGTCTACAAGCTCTGGCTGGCGCACGGCGTGACCACGGTGCGCGAGATGGGCTCGATGAACGGGCTGGGCTGGATGCTCGACCAGAAGAAGCGCTCGGCCGAGAACTCGATCGCGGCCCCGCGTCTGCTGGCCTACGCTTACTTTCCCGCGGTCAACGACATGCTGAAGACCGTCCACACGCCGGACGAGGGCCGGGCCTGGCTGCGCAAGCTCAAGGATCGCGGTGCCGACGGCGTGAAATTCTTCGGCGCGCCGCCGGCGATCATGGAGGCGGCCCTCGACGAATGCGGGAAGCTCGGCCTGCGCTCGGGCTGCCACCATGCGCAGATGGCGGTGACGCGCATGAACGCGCTCACCACGGCGAAATGGGGTCTGACCAGCGCCGAGCACTACTACGGCCTGCCCGAGGCGCTGTTCGAGGATCGCGTCGTTCAGCACTTCCCGCTCGACTACGACTACAACGACGAATATTTCCGCTTCTCGGTGTCCGGCCAGATGTTCCGCCAGGGCGCCGACCCGGGCTCGGCCAAGTGGAACGAGGTGCTGGAGAAGTTCCTCGAGATCGGCTTCACGTTCGTGCCGACTTTTACCATCTACGACGCCAACCGCGACCTGATGCGTGCCCGCCAGGCCGACTGGCACAAGGACTACACCTGGAAGTCGATGTGGAAGTACTTCACGCCGCAGCGTGGCGGGCACGGCTCCTACTGGTATCGCTGGTCGACGACCAACGAGGTCGAGTGGAAGGAGAATTACCGGCGCTGGATGGCCTTCATCAACGAGTACAAGAACCGCGGCGGCCGAGTCTGCACCGGCAGCGATTCGGGCTTCATCTACTCGATCTTCGGCTTCGGCTACGTCCGCGAACTCGAGCTGCTGCAGGAGGCGGGCTTTCATCCGCTGGAGGTCCTGCGTTCGGCCACGTCACAGGGTGCCGCGCTGTGCGGCATCGAGAACGAGTTGGGTACCTTGGAGGTCGGCAAGCTCGCCGACGTGCTGGTGCACGACCACAATCCGCTGACCGACTTCAAGCTGCTCTACGGCACCGGCGCGATGCGCTTCGTCGACGCGACCAATTCGGTCGAGTGGCACCGCGGCCTGAAGTACACGATCAAGGACGGCGTGATCTACGACACCGCCGAACTGCTGGCCGACGTGCGCGACCTGGTGAAGGCGAGCTGGGAAGAGGACGTGCCGGCACGCTTTGCGGCACCGCAGAAGAAGGCGGCGGAGTGACCGACTTCGTTGTCCTGACGGGCTTTCTCGGGTCCGGCAAGACGACGCTCCTGCGCGACTTCCTGTCCGGCCCGGCGGCGGCGGACACCGCCGTGATCGTCAACGAGGCCGGCGAGATCGGCCTCGACGGTGTGATCCTGAACGAAGGTGCCGGCGATACGCCGATCGCCATGCTGTCGAACGGCTGCATCTGCTGCACTGCAGGCAGCGACCTCGCCTTCACGATCGACCGGCTGCTCAGCGTGGAGCGTCCGGGCGTCACCGGACCGCTGCGGCGCATCGTGCTGGAGACCAGCGGTCTCTCGATGCCCGGCCCGGTGCTGCGCCAGCTCGCGAGCCTTGCCGAGCATCGCCTGCGGGTCTCGGTGCTGGCGACTTTCGATGCCACGCGCGGCATGGCGGTCGTCGAATTCGACGAGGCCGCCGCGCAATGGGCGGCTGCGCATCGAATCGTCGTGACCAAGACCGATGCCGTGCAACCCGAGGCTCTGGTGCACGCTCGCGACGAGATTGTCGACCTCAACCCGCTCGCGGAGATCGTGGCGACTGCTGATCGTGCCCAGGCGGTGGCTGCCGCCTTCGCGCCCCTGGGAGCGACCGCGGCGATCCCCGTGCTGCCGCCGGCCGCCATTCGAAGTTCCCATCCGCGCATTGCCGTGCGCCTCGCACGCCCGACGGGCACGCTGGCCTACGACGATCTCGCGATCTGGCTCGACAATCTTGCCGGCGCCTTGGGCGAGCGATTGCTGCGCCTGAAAGGTCTGGTGCAGGTCAGGGAAAGCGAACGGCCCGTGCTGGTGCAGAGTGTCGGGACGGTCTTCTCGCCGCCGCGCCCGTTCGGCGCGCCTCAATCGGCGACGCCGGCCTTCCTGGTCATCATCGCCCGCGATCTGCAGGTGGCCGAACTTGAGGCTGTGGCGCCGGCCGGCCTGCTTGCTTTCTCGGCCTGGGCGGAACCAGCGACGCAACCGCGCTCGGTCGCGCCGCTGCCGCCCAGTCTGGCCCGGCTTTGACGGACGCGCTCAGGCGAGCAGCGCCGTCGCTTTCTGAAGCGGCACCGGTGCGTCGCTGAGCAGCAGGTCCATCGCTTCCTGTTCCCAGGACGTCTCGTTGAGCGACAACGGATCCTGCGGAGCGAGGCGGTGCTCGATCACCAGACGCGACAGCAGCAGCCGACGGGCGTCTCCGCCTTTCTCGCCCAAAGTGGCGCCTTCCCAGGCGAGCAGAGCTGCCGTCGTGGCGTGATAGAGGGCGCCCGCGGCCATGCGGGAACGCTTTTCGTGCCTGGGATCGGCCGCGACTGCCTCGGCGAAGCGCTCCACACGATCGAGCGTGGCGCCGAGCAGGCCCTTATACTGGCCGGGCACGCTGCCGCTCGCCTCGTACTTCGCCTTCAGTGACTGGGTCAGTGTCTTGTGGCCGCCCGCCTTGCCGACGGCGCGCTGCACGACGTCGAGCGCGTTTATGTTGGACGTACCCTCCCACAGTGTGCCGATCTGCGCGTCGCGCACGAGGCGAGCGGTCACCCACTCCTCGATGTAGCCGATGCCGCCGCGCACCTCGAGCGCCTGGCTGGCGACCGGGATGTTGTCGCGGCAGGCGCGGAACTTGTAGACCGGCGTCAGGATGCGCAGCAGGTTCGCCGCTTCCTTGTCGCCCTTATCCGCGCGGCCCATCGCATCGGCGGAGAAGGCGAACATCGACAACGCCTGTTCCGTCGGCAGCATGATTTTCATCAGCTGGCGGCGCAGCAGCGGGTACTCGGAAATCGCCTTGCCGAACGCCATGCGGCCGCGGGCGGCCGCCAGCGCCTCGTTGAGGCAGCGCCGCATCATCGAGGCGGCGCGCACGCCGTGGCTCAGCCGCGACAGGTTCACCTGCTCCATCATCTGCTTGAAGCCGCGGTCGACGTCGCCCACGAGATACGCCGTCGCGCCGTCGAGGATGATCTCGCCCGACGCCATCGACTTGGTGCCGAGCTTGTCCTTCAGACGCACGATCCGGTAGCTGTTGCGCGTGCCGTCCTCGAGGCGGCGCGGCAGGGCGAACATGCCCAGTCCCCGGGTTCCGGGCGCCGCGCCGCGCGGCCGAGCGAGCATCACGGCCACATCGGCATCGGCGTGGCTGCAGAACCATTTCTGCCCGTAGAGTTTCCAGCGTTCGACACCGTCGGGGCCGACGCCGATCTTCTCGGCCTCGGTCTCGATCGCGCCGACGTCGGAGCCGCCGGCCTTCTCGGTCATGAACTGCGTGCCCTTGAGCATCACGGCCGGGTCCTGGCTGAGCAGCCGGTCGAGCAACATCTTCTTCAGCGCTGGCGAACCGTAGCGCTTGATCATGAAGTTGGACGTGTCCGATACCGACACCGGGCACATCAGGCCGAATTCGGCCTGCACGAAGAGATAGGTGATGGCGTATTTCACCAGCGGATGCGCCGGGTCCTCGAGGCCGAGCACGCCGGCCCGATGGCTCATGGCATGCATGCCGAATTCGTCGAACGCGATCTTCTCCATCTCGCGATAGGAGGGGTGATAGTCGATCCAGTCCTCGTCCCGGCCGAAGCGGTCGCGGGCGTTGAGTACCGGCGGGTGCTTGTCGGCGGTCTGAGCCAGCTCGTCGAGCCGTCCGCCGGCCAGCGCGCCCAGCCGGTCGAAATGCGGCGCCATGTGCGCCAGCAGGCCGGGCTCCATGTAGAGCGACATCAGGTCCCGGAACTGCCGGTCGAGGGCGTAGAAGTTCTGGCCGTGGATGTCGGGCGCGATGTAGTGGGCCCCATGCGGACCGAAATCGTTGGGTACCTTCGCGGTCTGTTGCGCCATGTCGGGCATCGCTTCCTCCTAAACTGTCAGGCCCTCGCGCAGGACGCGCGCGACGAAGGCGGGCACGACCTGGGAGGCGGGACCATATTGGTGCTCGCGGAACAGCGTCTGATTGCCGCTCGGCTCGAGATTGAGTTCGACGGTGCGCGCGCGGGGGCGCTGGCGGCGCACGTGCAGCACGAAGCCTGCGGCGGGATAGACCTCGCCCGAGGTACCGACGGCGACGAACATGCCGCAGCGTTCGAGCACTTCGTGGATCTCGTCCATATGCAGCGGCATCTCGCCGAACCAGACGATATGGGGGCGCAATTCGCCGACCGACTTGCAGTTGGCGCACACCGACTGCGGCGTCAGGTCGATGTCGGATTCGCTCACGGTGCCGCACTTCATGCAGCGGATCTCGCCGTCGCGTCCGTGCATGTGAAGCACGCGCTTCGATCCGGCCTGTTCGTGCAGGGGATCGATGTTCTGGGTCACGATGGTGACCTCGCCGGGATACTTCTTTTCCAGGTCTGCGAGCGCAATGTGTGCGGCATTGGGCGCGACATGGGCGGCCCGGAACATGCGCCTTGTGTCGTTGTAGAAATCGAGGACCTTCTTCTTGTCGCGGTGCCAGGCATCCAGGGTGGCGACCTCCTCGAGGTTCACCCGGGTCCAAAGTCCGTCCTTGTCGCGGAACGTATCGATGCCGCTTTCCTTGGAAATGCCGGCGCCGGTCAGCACGACGATACCGGGAGGAAAGAAATCCTGGTGCATGTGACGCAATCTAGCGCTGTGCTAGGGTAGCAGGCCATGACCATCGGCGTTCTCTTCGTCTGCACCGCCAACATCTGCCGTTCTCCCATGGCCGAGGGCGTGTTTCGCACCATGGTCCGGCGCGCTGGCCTGACCGACTCCTTCATCGTCGATTCCGCCGGCACCAGCGCGATGCATGTCGGACAGCCACCGACGCCGCTCGCCGTGCAGACCGCCAAGCTGCGGGGCTACGAGATCGCCGACCTGCGTTCGCGGGCGCTGACCAACGAGGATCTCGAGAAGTTCACGCTGTCGCTGGCGATGGACCGCAGCCATCTCGCGGCGATGCGCTGGATGGCGCCACGCGCGGTCGCGGACCGGCCGCAGATGTTCATGAAGTTTGCGCCGCAAGTCGGCGTGATCGAGGTCGCCGACCCCTATGGCGGTCCGGCGCGCGGCTACGAGGCCGCACTGGATCTCATCGAAGCGGGTTGCAAAGGGTTGCTCGAAAGCCTCAAGCCCCTGGTGGAGAAAAAGGCCACTTGAGCCCCAACTCGCCGAAGCGGTTCAGCACGTTGAAGGTGAGCCGCGAGACGTCGTTGTCGAACTTGTTGTGGGGCAGACTGCCGCAGTAGGTGATGGAGCCCACCGAGAACACCGCGCCGCCGGCAGGCTTCTCGATATAGGTCATATCGGCGCGAATCAGCTGCTCCAGGGTCTGGCCGGGGATGGTGGTGGTGAAGCCCAGCCGCTCTTCGTGCACCACGACGAAGTTCTTGCGGTCGTGTCCCTCCGACGATGCCAGCACGACGGCGTTGAGCGGACTGCCCAGCCGGTGGTCGAGACGGTCGAGCTCGAAGCCCGCCGCGCCGCCGCCCGAGAAGCCGTAGCCGCCGAACAGCTCGTCCTTAACGCCCTCGAATACCCAGGCGTGATGGTTGTCGCGCGAGGCCGGGCCACGCCGGTATGAATCGCCCACGAAGGTGCCCTGGCTCGAGAAGCCGATGCCGCAGAGAAGGTTCGGCGGCCGGTCCGACCGCCGCCACAGTCCGCCGTAGGCGCCGTCGAACGCGTGATAGTACTCGCCCGGTTCGGCGGCCCAGGTGCGGATGCCGCCCTCGGTGCGGCGCACCTCGATCGCGCCCGGTACCTTGTCCGACAGCGCGACCCGCCAGTAGAAGCCGTTGCCGCCGAGATACATCAGCCGCCCGCCGGTCTCGGTATAGGCCTGCAGCGCATCGAGGGTGCGTTCGGTGTGGTACTCCGGATGCGAGCCTGTCAGCACCACCTTGTAAGGCTTCAGGATCTCGACGCCCTTTTCGTGCACGTCGTGATCGGTGACGACGTCGAACTCGACTCCCATGCGATCGAGCCAGCCCGTGAGATGCGTGTCGGCCGGCAGGTGGCGCAGGCCGGAACCCGCGGCATCGTTGAACGACAGGAAGTCGGGCCGCCAGGTCAGCAGCGGCCGCAGATGCGAGGAGTAGGAGACTCCCGAACCGTCGCGGTGGTGATTGTAGGTCGAGAGGCCGTAGTCCTTGTGATCGTCCGGATTGTTCGGCGCGGCCTTCCAGTCGGCGACGCGCTTGCGGAACGGCTCGTCGTACACGCCGCGCGAAAAGTTGGAATAGACCTGATAGGTGAAGCTTGCGGCGATGTAGCAGACCCTGGCTTTGGGCTTGCCGACCTGCGGCCGCACGAAGAAGGGGATGACGTCGCGGTGCGTCCCGCAGCGCAGTTGCATGCCGTAGACGCCGCTCTTCAGGTCCTTCGGCACGGTGAAGCTGAAATCGTCAGCCCAGCCGCAGTCGTGCAGGTCGTCGTCGTGGAAATGGATCGCGGCGTACTGATGCGGCGCCGCCCTCCAGTTGCGCTCCACACCGGTCCACGCCGCGCCCTTCATGGCGCGGGTCGGCAGGTTGATCAGCCGGCCATGCAGGCCGTTGGGTCCGGTGTCCTCGACCTCCATCGTGTCGATGCGGCGCGCAAAGTCCCAGGCCGCGAATCCGGCAATCGACGGTGCCTCGATCTTGCCGTTGAAGCAGCGCCTGGCCGGCCGGTCGGCGGCGAGTTCCGCGCCGACCGTCACCGGCTGTGGCGTTTCGAGCGACAGCGGCGAGGCCGTGGTGGTCGCCTCGCCCTCGTCGTCGGCGGCGAAAGCACGCTTCAGAGGCTGCTGGCCGACCCGAAGAACGCCGGTCGCGGGATCGGCACTTGCCCACACCCGATACCAGGCGCGCGCGCGCAGCCTCTTGCCGACCACGGCGCGCGTGCCACCGCACTCGATCGCCATGCCATCCGGCGTCATCACCAGGGCGAAGCCAGCGCCGGTCGCGGGATCGCGCCGCGCGATCACGGTCTGCGGGCCATCCTCGGGCAGGGTCGGCCAGATCAGGGCCTCGGCCATCAGCGCGGCCGGCAATTTCACGTCGCGCGCGGCGTCGATCAGTGCGTAGGAGCCCGGCCAGGCATTCTGGACGCGTGAGGCGAAGCGACCGTCGAAGCGTTCGGACTCGTCCTCGAGCTTGACCGGCGGTCCGTCGGGATTGGGGTCGCCGCGCACGATGCGCACCAGCATGGCGTGATAGGGGCCGGGTCCGGCGCTCGAAACCTTGAACGAGATGGTTTCGCCGGCGCGTACCGAGATGCGGTTCGCGTAGCCCGTCAGCGGTGCAGTCACGATTGTCTCCCCTACTTGCGAAGATATAGTCGCCCGAATTGCAGGAGTAATGCCATGACCAAGATGCTTCACCGCCGTGCCGTCGTTGCAACGGCCCTCGCCGCACCGATGATCGCGCGCCACGGCTGGGCGCAGAGCACCTATCCGAACAAGACGGTGCGCGTGGTGGTGCCGTTCGCGCCCGCCGGAACGACCGACCTGCTGGGTCGCATTGCCGCCGCGCATCTGACCGAGGTCTGGGGCCAGCAGTTCGTGGTCGACAACAAGAGCGGCGCGGGCGGGAATGTCGGCGCCGAGATCGTCGCCAAGGCGCCGGCCGACGGCTACACGCTGCTGCTCGGCACGGTCGGCACCGCGGTGACCAACCAGTATCTCTACAAGAGCATGCCGTACGACAGCGTGAAGAGCTTCGCGCCGGTCGCGCTGTTCGGCGAGGTGGCGAACGTGCTCGCCGTGCATCCCAGCATGCCGGTGAAGACCGCCAAGGAATACGTCGAATATTGCAAGCAGCAGGGGCCGGGCAAGGTGAGCTTCGGCTCGCCGGCGGTCGGCGGCACGGGCCACCTGGCGATGGAATATTTCCAGTCGCTGGCCGGCTTCAAGGTCGAGCACGTCGTCTATCGCGGCAGCTCGCTGGTGCTGAAGGACCTGCTCGCGGGCCACATTCCCAGCACGATGGACAACCTGCCGCCCTACCTGCCGCATCTGCAGGCGGGCACCCTCAAGGCGCTCGGCGTGAGTTCGGGCAAACGCTGGTTCGCGCTGCCGGACGTGCCGACCATCGCCGAGCAGGGCTATCCGGGCTTCGATGCGGCACCCTGGTGGTACGTGGCGGCGCCCGCCGGCACGCCGGCCGACATCGTGAAGAAGCTGAGCGACGAGCTGGTGAAGGCGTCGAAGGCGCCCGACGTGATCAAGAAGATCCGCGACGCCGGTGCCGCCGAGCTGGGCGGCTCCTCGGAGGACCTTGCCAAGCACATGGTCGCCGAGAACGCCAAGTGGAAGAAGGTCATCGAGGCCGCCAAGCTGGAGCCGCAATGACCCGCGAACAGTTGCGCGGCACCATCCAGACCGTGATGGGGCCAATCGCGCCCGAGAAGCTCGGCCGCACCCTGATGCACGAGCACGTGCTCTGCGACATCCGCCCGCCCGGCACGCGCTCGGACAACGATCTCGGCCCCGAGATCACGCTCGAGAATGTCTGGCAGATGAACTACGGCCGAGGAATCAAGCGGGCCGGACGCAAGTACATGCTCGATCTCGAGGACATTGCCAGCAGAGAGGTGGCGATGATGAAGCACGAGGGCGGCGACGCGATGGTCGAACTGACCTGCGGCGGCCTGTCGCCCGACCCGGAAGGGCTGCGGCGCATCTCGGCCGGCACCGGCGTGCATCTGGTCATGGGCTGCGGCTATTACGTCAACGATTACCAGGACCCGCGCAATCAATCGCGAACGGTCGAGGATTTCGCGCGCGAAATGACCGGGCAGATCCTGGAAGGAGCATGGGGAACCGACGTGCGCGCCGGCATGATCGGCGAGATCGGATGCCAGTCGCCGTGGACGGACCTCGAGAAGCGGGTGATGCGCGGTGCCTTCATCGCCGCGTCCGAGACGGGGGCGGCGATCAACGTGCATCCCGGCCGCGATCCCGACCAGCCTCAGGAAGTCGCCGACTTCGCCAAGGCGGTCGGCCATCCGACCGAGCGCATGGTGATCAGCCACATCGATCGCACGATTTTCGACGAGACGCGTCTGCTCAGGCTCGCCGACAGCGGCGTCATCATCGAGTTCGATCTGTTCGGGCAGGAGGCGAGCTACTACGGGCTTTCCGATATCGACATGCCCAACGATGCGACTCGGCTCCGGCTGATCCGCGCGCTGATCGGGCGCGGCCATCTCGACCGCGTCGTGATCAGCCACGATATCTGCTACCGCACGCGGCTGGCGAGCTTCGGCGGCCATGGCTACGGTCACATCTTCCGCAATGTCGTGCCGATGATGAAGAAGCGCGGCTACAGCGAGGACGAGATCGACGCCATCCTGGTCCGCAACCCGCGGCGGCTGCTGACGTTCGCCTAGAGAGTCCGCGCCGGCCGAGCGGCGATCCCGGCACGGTTCCATTTCGGCGAGGTGCGAATATGATCCGCAAGCTGTCTTCCGGAAAGTTCCGGCTCTACTCGCGCAAGATCGATCCCAAGACGGGCAAGCGCCGCAATCTCGGCACCTTCAAGTCTCGTGCGGCGGCCGAGAAGCACGAACGCGAGGTCCAGTACTTCAAGCGTCACTAGAAGCCGAGATCGTAGGCCGCTTCCTCGGTATAGATGCTGCCGTTTCCGCCCGACCGGCTCGAATAGAGCGCGAAGTGGTCGGCGAGCCAGGGGCCGGCACGGAATGTCGAATGGCTCGCCATGAACTGCGCGATGTGATGGCCGGTCTCGGCGCCATCGGAAAAGCGCGCGAGAGTAACGTGCGGGCGGAATTTGCGCCGCTCGATCTCGATGCCGCAGTTGCGCGCCACAGTGGACACCTTCTGCTGCAGCCGGTCGAGCCGCTCGTTGTTCTCGACCAGCGCCACCAACGCGCGCGGCTGCTTGCCCGACGAGAATTGCTCCACTCCGGCAATCCCCACGGGAAAACGCGAGGTGGCGATGTCGCCCAGCTCCTCTTCGAGGTCGCGCATCGTGCCGCCCTGCACTTCGCCGGCGAAGCAGAGCGTGACGTGGAAGTTCTCCGGCGTGATCCAGCGTGCGTCGGGCACACCCGACTGCAGCCCGATCAACTCGTCGGCGACGTCATCAGGGACGGGCAGGGCGACGAACAGACGCGGCATAGTCGTCGAGATTCCTGTTCACGAAGGGCAGCATATTCTTGACCACGACATCCACGCCCTTCGGATTGGGATGAATGCCGTCGGCCTGGTTGAGCGCCGGATCCTGCGCCACGCCTTCCAGGATGAACGGATAAAGCGGCAGGCCGTATTTGTCGGCGATCCTCTTGTAGATGCCATCGAACGACTGGGCATATTGCGACCCGAGATTGCGCGGCGCCAGCATGCCGGCGAGCCACACCGTTACCTTGGCGTCTTTCAGCTTTGTGACGATCAGGTCGAGGTTGCGCTCGGTCGTGGCCGGATCGATGGCGCGCAGGGCGTCGTTTGCACCCAACTCGACGACGACGATGTCCGGCTTGTCGGCCAGCATCCAGTCGACCCGGTCCAGACCGCCCGCCGTCGTGTCGCCCGACACGCCGTGATTCAGGATCTCGACGTTGCGGCCCTCGGCTTTGACTTGTGCAGCCTGCAGGCGCACCGGAATGGCCTCGGCCGGCTTCACGCCGTAGCCCGCCGTCAGACTGTCGCCCAGAATGGCGAGCCGAATCGGCGCAGCTTGTGCATTGGCTTGCCCATTGATGCCCGTCAATAGGCACAAAAGCAGGACGAGCAGCGAATTGACCGCCGCCGCAAAACGACCATATCCATTGCCAAGATTCATTGTCCCGCTTCCGGAGCCCTTTTGAGCGCCCCCAATCCAACCAGCCCCAATCCAGCTAGCCCCGGCCCGATCGTTCGCCTCGCGGACGTCCATCTCGACATGGCAAGCGATGCCGGCACGGTCAATATCCTGCGCGGCATTACTCTCGATGTCTCCGGTGGCGAGATCACGGCGGTGGTCGGCCCCTCGGGCGCCGGCAAGTCCAGCCTAATGATGGTCGCGGGCGGTCTCGAACGCGCCAGTTCGGGCAGGGTCGAAGTCGTCGGCCGCGATCTCGGCCCACTCGATGACGATGCCCGGGCGCGCCTGCGCCGTGATCATCTCGGCATCGTGTTTCAGGGCTTTCACCTCATTCCGACCATGACCGCGCTCGAGAACGTCGCCCTGCCGCTGGAATTCGCAGGCCGCGGCGATGCCTTCGATCTGGCGTCGTCGGCGCTCGAGCGCGTCGGACTGAAGGCGCGGCTCGGCCACTATCCCGCGCAGCTCTCGGGCGGCGAGCAGCAGCGCGTTGCCGTTGCGCGCGCCTTCGTCGGCCGGCCCAGGCTGCTGCTGGCCGACGAGCCGACCGGAAATCTCGACGGTGCCACCGGCAGGCAGGTCATGGACCTGCTGTTCGAACTGGCGCGCGCCGACGGTGCCACGCTCATCCTGATCACCCACGATATGGGCCTGGCGGCGCGCTGCGATCGCATCCTGCGGCTGGCCGACGGCATCGTCGTGGGCGACGAACGCACCGAAGCGGCGCTGGCCGCGCAATGAACCTCGCCACCGTCCGGCTGGCACTGACCCTGGCCCGGCGCGAGATGCGCAGTGGCCTGGGCGGCTTTCGTCTGTTCATTGCCTGCCTGGCGCTCGGCGTCGGCGCGATCGCCGCGATCCTGTCTTTCAGCCGGGCGGTCGAGGAGGGGTTGCGCGCCGACGCCCGGGAAATCCTGGGCGGCGACGTCGCCGTATCGGTGCTCTATCGCGACGCCACGCCGGAGCAGATCGCGTTCATGGCGACGCAGGGCGAGCTGACGCACTGGGTCGACAGCCGGACCATGGCGCACCCGGTCAAGGACGACGGGCGCGCCGCCCTGGTGCAACTGAAGGCGATCGAGCCGGGCTATCCGCTCTACGGCCAGGTCGAACTGCAAGGTGGCGGTTCGCTGGCCGACGCGCTGGCCAGGCGCAACGGCGTCTGGGGCGCGGTGGTGGAGGAGGCGGCCCTGCGGCGCATGAACGTGGCGCTGGGCGACAAGATCAAGGTCGGCGATGCCACGGTCGAACTGCGCGGCATCCTTCAGCGCGAGCCCGATCGAGGCCTGAACGCCTTCGCCAGTCTCGGCCCTCGCCTGATGCTGCCCCTGGCGGCGATGGCCGACTCCGGCCTCGTGCAGGCCGGCAGCCTGCTGACCTGGCACTATCGCCTGCGGTTGCCGAACGGCGTTTCGGACAAGTCGGTCGTCGAAATCCTCCAGAACCGCTTTCCCAATACCGGCCTTCGGGTCCAGGGCCTGGAGGATGCCGGCGGCGGCATCCGCTTCTGGCTCAATCGCCTGACCCAGTTCATCAGCCTTGTCGGCCTTGCCTCGCTGCTGGTTGGCGGTGTCGGCGTCGGCAATGCAATCTCGAGCTTCCTGGCGACGCGACTGCGCACCATCGCCACCTTGAAATGCCTGGGCGCGCCGGAGCGTTTGGTCTTCACGACCTACTTCCTGCAGATCGCCATCGTCACCGCGCTGGGCGTCGCGATCGGCCTGATCATCGGTGCCGGTCTTCCGTTCGCGGCCCAGTCGCTGATCGCCGAGCTTCTGCCGGTGCGCGCCCGGGTCGGCCTCTACTTCAAGCCGCTCGCCATGGCGGCGGCGTTCGGCTTCCTGGTGTCGCTGCTGTTCGCGCTGTTGCCGCTCATTCGTGCCCGCGCGGTCTCGGCTGCCAGCCTGATGCGCGGTGCGTTGGTGACGCGGGCGCGGCTCGGCTGGCGTGACATCGCCCTGCTGGCCTTCACGGCTTTCGTTCTGGCGAGCTTCACGGTGCTGACGGCAAACGAGCGTCGCAACACCGGTTGGTTCGTGCTGGGCACGATCGGTGCGTTCATTGCCTTCCCACTGCTGGCACGCGGGCTGATGGCGCTTGCGGCGCGGGTGCCCAAGCCCAGGTTCGCCGCGCTGCGGCTGGCGATCGCCAACCTGCATCGGCCCGGCGCGCCGACCCCGATCGTCATGCTGTCGTTGGGGCTCGGCCTGACGGTGCTGGTCGCGACGGCGTTGATCGAGGGCAATTTGCGCGACCAGATCACCCAGCGGATTCCGAAGGATGCCCCGGCCTTCTTCTTTGTCGACATCCAGTCGAGCCAGATGCCCGAGTTCGAGAAGGCTCTGGCCGCCGTGCCGGGCGCCGGGTCGATCGACAAGGTGCCATCCCTGCGGGGCCGCATCACGAAGATCGGCGGCACGCCGGTCGGCGAGATGACGGTGCCGATCGAAGCGCGCTGGGCGGTCGATGGCGATCGCGGCGTCACCTACTCGGCGACGCCGCCGGAGGGCGCCCGCATCGTGGCGGGCCAATGGTGGGCGACGGACTATCGCGGACCCCAGCTCGTCTCGTTCGACGCCGGGCTGGCCGAGGCATTCGGCCTCGGCGTCGGCGACAGCATCACAGTGAACATCCTGGGCCGCGATATCGACGCCAGGATCGCCTCCCTGCGGCGCATCGAGTGGCAGACGCTGGCGATCAATTTCGTGTTCGTCTTCTCGCCCGGTGTGCTCGATCGCGCGCCGCACACTTTCCTCGCCACGGTAAAAGCCACTCCTGCCGCCGAAGATGCGATCTTCAAGCTGGTGACCGAGCGCTTTCCCAATGTCACTGTGGTGCGCATTCGCGACGCGATCGAGACGGCCTCGGGCATCCTGGGAAACATCGGTCTGGCCACCCGCCTGATCGGCCTGCTGAGCATTCTGGCCGGTGTGCTGGTGCTGGCAGGCGCAATGCTGGCGACGCAGCGCCGCCGGGTGCACGAGGCCGTGGTGATGAAGGTGCTGGGCGCCACGCGCGCCCGGATCGCCGGCATCTTCGCCTGGGAGTTCGCAGCACTCGGGCTCGCCACGGCCGTCGCCGCGGTCGCAGTGGGCAGTCTTGCGGCTTATCTGGTCGTTACCCGGTTGATGAACCTCAGCTGGACGTTCCTGCCGGCCGTGGCTGTTGCGGTCGCGTTGGGAGCCACGGCATTGACCTTAGCCTTTGGTCTTGCAGGGACTTTGGCCGCTCTGCGGCAACGGCCGCTGGCTCTGCTGCGCAACGAATAGACTGATTTTCCTCGGTTTAACTGAAGATTACGGTTTTGCAGTCCTGTTGCATCCCTATTGATTCCCGGGAAATCCATGCCCACATTGGGCGGTGAAGGGGCTCGCCAATGAGGCCCCTCTGGAGGCTCAACACAAATGGCGAACACGAATTTCAATAGCTTTGGCCGCGGAACGGTCATCAGCGATCAGGCGACGTACGACGCCGGCCTGCGTGCTCACATGATCCGCGTCTACAACTACATGGCCTCGGGCCTGGCGTTGTCGGGCATCGTGGCCGTCGGCCTGTTCAGCTCGGCCGAACTGGCCGGTCTGTTCTTCCAGGTTGCGCCGGGTGGCCGGGTCGTCGGCCTGAACGCGCTGGGCTGGGTCGCGATCTTCGCGCCGCTCGGCCTGCTGCTTCTGGTCGGCTTCCGCGCTGCGCAGATGAGCGTCGGGGCGGTGCAGGCGGTCTACTGGGCCGTCACCGCGTTGATGGGCGTCAGCCTGTCGCTCGTGCTGTTCCGTTACACCGGCGCTTCCGTCGCCCGCACGTTCTTCGTGACGGCCGCGGCGTTCGGCGCGCTCAGCCTGTACGGCTACACGACCAAGCGTGACCTCACCGCCATGGGCAAGTTCCTGTTCATGGGCCTGATCGGCATCATCCTCGCCGGTCTGGTGAACATGATCTGGCCGTCCGGCACGATGAGCTTCATCATCTCGGTCGCGGGCGTCCTGATCTTCTCGGGCCTGATCGCCTACGACACCCAGAAGATCAAGGAGCAGTATGCCGATGCGTGGGATACCCAGGCGTCGGAGAAGATCGCGATCTTCGGTGCGCTCAGCCTGTACCTGGACTTCATCAACCTGTTCCAGTTCCTGATGAGCTTCCTCGGACAGGAACGCGACTAGCCTAGAACGACTTCTGTCGGCGAACGCCCGGGCGAAAGCCCGGGCGTTTTGCTATGGACCAACGTGATGCTGCATCGTCTGAGGCAATTCCTGACCAGCGAGGCGGGCTCAGCGGTGCCGCTGCTGGCCGCGACCGTGCTGACGCTGGTCGTCGCCAATTCGCCGCTCAGTCCGGCGATGCGCGACGTCATCGCCACGCCCCTGACCGTGAGCTTCGGCGCGATCGGCCTCTCCAAGCCGTTGCTGCTGTGGATCAACGATGGCCTGATGGTGGTGTTCTTTCTGGCGGTCGGACTCGAGATCAAGCGCGAAGTCCTGGAGGGCGAGTTATCGCGGCCGTCACGGGTGGCTTTGCCGATCGCCGGCGCGCTGGGCGGCATCGCCCTGCCGGCAGCGATCTACGTCGCCTTCACCTGGCACGATCCGGTGGCGCGGCAGGGTTGGGCAATCCCGACCGCCACGGACATCGCCTTCGCCGTGGCCGTGCTCGCGGCACTGGGGCGGCGGGTGCCGCACGGACTGAAACTGTTCCTGCTTACGCTGGCGATCGTCGACGACTTCGCCGCCATCGCCATCATCGCGATCTTTTATGCGCACGATTTGTCGACGGTTTCGCTGATCCTGGCGGTCGTGTGCATCGTCGTCCTGCTGGCTCTGAACTTCAGCGGCGTGCGGCGGGTCGGGCCCTTTCTGGTGGTCGGTGTCGTGCTGTGGCTGTGCGTACTGGAATCCGGCGTGCATGCGACCCTGGCCGGTGTCGTGCTCGCCTTCTGCATGCCGCTCAAGGCGGACGGCGCATCGGGCGCGGAGCGGCCCTATGTCGAGCTCGAGCACGCGCTGCAGCCCTGGGTGGCCTATTTCGTGTTGCCGGCCTTCGCGTTCGCCAATGCCGGCGTGCCCCTGGCGAACGTCACCGGCGAGATGCTGTTCGATCCGATCACCATCGGGATCGTACTCGGGCTCTTCTTCGGCAAGCAGCTCGGGATCTTCGCCGCGTCGGCGGCTCTGATCCGACTGGGGTGGGCCCGCCTGCCGACCGGCGTCACCTGGGGACAGCTCTATGCCGCCAGCCTGTGCGGCGGCATCGGCTTCACCATGAGCCTGTTCATCGGCACCTTGGCCTTCCCGACCGTTCAGCACGCCCCGTTGGTGCGACTGGGCGTGATGATCGCGTCGATCGCTGCCGCAGCCCTGGGATACGCGGCCTTACGCTGGGCATCGCCGCGCCGACCCTCCTGAAGGTCGGTCCTGGGAATCGACACGCGCGGTGAAATCTTCCGAGCTGTCACAGGAATGGCACGACCGGGGACTACGGGATGCCGGACATGCGGCGACGCAAGATTGCGCTGGGTGTGCGCCGTCCTGTAGTTTGCAGCCATGCGGCGAACGTCCTACGAGCAGATGAATTGTTCGATCGCCTCCGCGCTCGACGTCGTGGGCGAGCCGTGGACTCTGCTGATCGTGCGCGACGCCTTCTACGGGGTGCGCCGCTTCGACGACTTCCAGGAAAATCTCGGCATCGCGCGCAACGTGCTGACGGCGCGTCTGAAGAAGCTGGTCGAGGCCGGAGTCTTCCGCAAGACCGCCTATCGCCAGCGCCCGCTGCGCCACGAATATCGCCTGACCGACAAGGGAGCCGCACTCTTCCCGGTGATCGTCGGTCTCAAGCAATGGGGCGACCGTTTCGGCGTCGCCGCACGCAACGGCAAGCCGATGGATCTCGTCGACCGCAGCGATGGACATCCGCTGGAACCCGTGCTGATCGACGCCGGTTCGGGCCAGCGGCTGGAATTGACCAATGTGCGCGCCGTCGCGGGTCCGGGAGCGGAGCCTGCGACCCGCGATTTCTTCGATCGCCTGACGCTCAATCGTCCTGCCGGGCGCTAGTCCTTCTTGGGGTCGAGGCGCTTCTCGTCCACCGTCTGACGTTCGCGCCGGCGCTCGTCGCGGTCGAGCGCCTTCTGCTCCTTCGTGCGGCCGAAAAGCCGGCGGTTGGCATCGGCTTCTGCGTCGCGTTCGCGCCTCTGGCGCTCTTTCCGCGCGCGCCGCAGGTTGATGATCTCGCTCATGTAACCGTTACCGAATTCGCTGTGCCGCGCCTTCACACGATGCGCTAGTCTTTCAGGCGAGTCGAGGGAGAGCAACATGAGCCCATCCACGCGCAAGAAGCTGATGATCGGCGCCGGCGGTTTCGTCGGCGTGCTCGTTCTGGCGTTGCTGATCGCGCCGTCGTTCTTCGATCTCAACAAGTACAAGCCGCAGCTTGCCGCCGAGGTCAAGAAGGCGACCGGCCGCGACCTCGTGGTCGACGGTTCGGTGAGCCTGTCCCTGCTGCCGACCCCCAGCGTGACGGCGTCGGGCGTGAAGTTCTTCAACATGCCGGGTTCGAAGAACCCGAACATGGTCGAGATCAAGTCGGTCAGCGTGAAGCCTTCTGTGCTCGCGTTGCTCGGTGGCAACATCGAGATCAGCGAAGTCACCCTGGTCGAGCCCAAGATCGTTCTGGAGATCAACGCCCAGGGCAAGCCGAACTGGGAGTTCGCGCCGTCGGTCGAGGAGGCCAAACCCGCCGCGCCCAAACCCAGTTCACCCAAGCCGCTGTCGCTCGGCCGCATGAACATCGAGAATGGCACGCTGATCTTCAGCGATTCGAAGGCCGGACTGTCGGTGGTTGCCGAAAAGGCGAATTTCTCCGCCTCGGTCGGCTCGCTCGACGGGCCCTATTCGCTGGCGGGCGGCGCCACGATCAACGGCTCTCCGCTCAAGATCGATCTGTCGGTGAGCGCCAAGGGCACCAGCGGCCACGCGACCGACCTGTCGCTCGAGGCCGGCGGCGGCAAGCTCGGCTTCAAGGGTACGCTGAGCGAACTTGGGCCGAATGCCAAGATCGGCGGCGTCGCGACGGCTTCTGCCGATTCTCTCACCGCCTTCATTGCCACCCTGATGAAGATCGCGGGCCAGCCTGAGCCGGCGCTGCCGCCGCTGCTCGCCGGGAAATTCAGCTTCGACGGCAGCATCGACGTCTCGCAGACCGCCTTCGCGGCCAAGGATTTCAAGCTGAGCCTGGCGGGCGACAACGGCTCGGGCTCGCTCTCCGTCACCCTGAAGCCGAAGCTCGCGGTCGACGGCAAAGTCGTCATCCCGCGCCTCGATCTCGACCGCGCCCTTGCATCCCTTGCGCAGCCGGCGCCGGCTGCCGCCAAGCCGGGTGCTCCTGCGGCACCGGCTGCGCCGACGGCCACCAGCAGTACCAGCGTCCTGTCCGATCTGACGGCCAAGATCGCGATCGAAGCCGGTGAGGTGATCTACAACAAGGCGCCGATCCGAAACGTGGCGCTCGAACTCGACGCGCGCAACGGGGCGGTCGCCGTGCCGAAGCTCGCGGCTACCCTCCCCGGCGACATGGTGCTGCAGGCACGCTCGACCATGTCGGGCGATCCAGCGCGCCCCACCGTTTCGGGCGACTTCAGTCTGGTCGGCCCCAAGCTGCGCGACACGTTGAAATGGCTGGAAGTCGACACCTCGTCGATGCCGGCCGACAAGCTCAACAAGGTCAGCCTGAAGGGCCGCATGGCTTCGACCGGCGGCAACGTGCAGGTGAGCGACGCCGCCTTCGAACTCGACGACATCAAGGGCACCGGTGGCGTGGTCGTGACCTTCAGCGTACCCCTTTCGGTCGTCGCCAGCGTCAACATCGATACGCTGGACCTCGATCCCTTCCTGTCGGGCAAGCCGGCTGGCGGCGGCTCGCCTGCCAAGGCCGCGCCGGCGGCGTCTGCGAGCGGCGGGCCGGCACCCGCCGGTCCGTCGGTCGGGCTGAAGGCCAGGATCAACAAGCTGATCTACAACAAGGAGGCGATCGGCGGGGTCGACGTCGATATCGCCCTCCAGGGCAGCACCCTCAAGCTGAACGACGTCAAGGTTTCGAACCTGGCGGGCGCGCGGCTGGCGGTACGTGGCAGCGTTGCCAACTTCAGCTCGCCCGCGCCGCGGCCCGACATCGCCTTCAATTTCGAGGCCCCCGACATGGGCCGCGTGTTGAAGCTGGCGGGTGCCTCGGCGCCGGCCGGGCTGGGCCAGGTCTCGGCGAGCGGAGGTCTCGCCGGCAACATCGAACAGCTCGCGTTGCGCGAGCTCTCAGTGTCGGCAATGGGCTACAGCGTCAAGGCAACCGGCACGCTGGCCATGCCGGGCGCAGCCAAGGGCACGCCGCAATCGGTGAACTACAAGGGCAGCGTCGCCGTGAACGGTCAGACCATCGAGGGCACGGTCGATGCCAAGCTTTCGGGCAAGCCCACGATCACGGCCGACCTGAAATCGGCGATGCTGGACGTCGACAAGCTGAGCGGCGGTGGCGGCCAGGCGCCTCGGGGCCGGCCGGCGCAGGCCGCTGCATCCGCGCCGATCGACACCAGCGCCATGCGCAGCGTCGACGCCTCGGTGAAACTGGTGGCCGGCACCCTGATCAGCGCGCCTCTGCGACTGGGCAATGCCGACATCGCCGTGACCCTGAAGGACGGCGTGCTGACCCTGTCGCATCTCAAGGGCAATCTCTACGGCGGCGCGCTCAATTTCTCGGGCGTCGTCGACGGCAGCAAGCCAGCGCTGTCCTTCGACATGAAGGGCGACGCCGACAGCATCTATGTCGGCGAGATGCTTCGACAGACCTCCGGCAGCAACCAGTTCGGCGGCGCCGTCAAGGTCACGATCGACGGCAAGCTCAACGCCAAGGGCATCGCGATCAAGGGATCGGGCAGCACATCGGAGCAGATCAAGAGCTCGATGGCGGGCGGTGCCGATCTCAGCGGCCACATCTATGTCGGCGCCGACAAGGCGTTGACGACTCTCGGTTCGGCAGCGACCGGCGCGGTCGGCGGCGCGATCGACAACACGCTGGGCAACGTCTTCGGCGCGATGGGCCAGAAGGGCGGCGTCGGCGTCGGCAATCTGCTGAACGCCATCTCGCTGGTCCTGAACCGTTTCGTGAACTACGACAGCCCGATCTCGGGCCATGTCGACATCGCGGGTGGCGTGCTGAGCGACCGTTCGTTGATCGTGCAGGGCAACAAGGCGACAGCGAACATCCGCACACGCACCAATCTCGCCGCGTCGTCGACCGACACCACGATCAACTTCACGATCGCGGAAGACACGTCGGCACCCTATCTGATCACGACGATCCGCGGGCCGACCTCGAACCTTTCCTATAACGTCGTGCGTGGCACGGCGAAGGACCCGCCGGGCATGATCAACACGCTGACCGGCGGCGGCGGGAGTGGTGGTGGAGCTGCACCCCAGCAGCAACAGCAGCAGCGGTCGCCGATTCCGGGACTGCCCATTCCGAATATCTTCGGCCGTTAGGAGATATCTTGCTCGATCGTTTGAAGGCCGTGCTCAAGGCGCGGTTCGGTTCCGCGCCGGCGCTCACGCAGGCGCCGCGCGGCATAGAGGTCCTGGCCGAGATGGCCAATCGCCGGGTGGTGCGGCGCTACTCGGACAAGCCGCTCGATCCGGCCCTGCTCGAGACCTTGTGCGCGGTGGCGCTGTCGGCACCGTCCAAAAGCGACTTGCAGCAAACCGACATCGTGATCGTCACCGACAAGGACCAGCGCGCGAAGCTGGAAGCGCTGATTCCCGAAAATCCCTGGGCCAAGGCCGGGCCGGCGCTGCTGGTGTTCTGTGGCAACAATCGCCGCCACCGCCTGCTGTTCGAATGGCGTGGCCGGTCCTTCGTGAACGACCACCTCGACGCGTTCTTCAATGCGGCGGTCGATGCCGGCATCGTACTGGCGACCTTCGTGGCTGCCGCCGACCGGGTCGGGCTCGGGACCTGTCCGATCAGCCAGATCCGAAATCACGCCACCCAGGTCGCCGACATCCTCGGCCTGCCATCGCACGTCTTTCCGGTGGCCGGAATGGGGGTCGGCTGGCCGTCCTTCGAGGGAGTCATGAGCCCGCGACTGGGCCTCGACGTGACCCTGCACCGCGACCGCTATGACGAAAATGGCCTCAGGGACAAGGTCACAGCCTACGACCTGCGCCGCAACGAGACCCAGCCCTACAAGAGCCAGCGTTTCACCGACAAGTTCGGCGAGAGCCTCGACTATGGCTGGTCGGAGGACAAGGCCCGGCAATATTCGGTGCCAGAGCGCGCCGATTTCGGCGCTTTCGTGCGAGCCAAGGGCTTCAAACTCGACTGAAGTTAGTCGCGCCGGTTGCGCGTCAGTTCTTCGAGTACGAACAGCCGCAAGGTACTCGCGAGATTGCCTGGACCGGTGCGACCGCGGTCGATTTCGGCGACCAGGGCCGTCAGCGACTGGCCGCGGGCCTTGGCCAAAGCCTCCAGCTCCCGCCAGAAGGCGTCCTCCAGGGCGATGCTGGTGCCATGGCCGCCGATGGTGATCGAGCGTTTGCGCATATTTGGGGCCATTTTTCCGACTGTGCCAGCGGCAAGACGCGCACTCAACTTGCCTTGCCGATGTCATAGAGCATGCGTATATACCGCGCCCAACAACCCCCTCCGGACCAAATATGGACATCCGCAACGTCGCGATCATCGCGCACGTCGACCATGGCAAGACGACACTCGTCGACTGCCTGCTGAAGCAGAGCGGCACGTTCCGCGAGAACCAGCAGGTCGCCGAGCGCGCAATGGACTCCAACGACCTCGAGCGCGAGCGCGGCATCACCATCCTCGCCAAGGCGACCTCGGTCGTCTGGAAGGGCACGCGGGTCAACATCGTCGACACGCCGGGCCACGCCGATTTCGGCGGTGAGGTCGAGCGCATCCTCTCCATGGTCGACGGCGTGGTGCTTCTGGTCGACGCAGCGGAAGGCCCGCTGCCGCAGACCAAATTCGTGCTCGGCAAGGCGCTGCGCCTTGGCCTCAAGCCGATCGTGCTGATCAACAAGGTCGATCGCTCCGACGCCCGCGCCCACCAAGTGCACGACGAGGTGTTCGATCTGTTCTCGGCGCTGGAAGCCAGCGACGAGCAGCTCGATTTCCCGACCTTGTTCGCCTCGGCGCGCCAGGGCTGGGCCGCGACCTCGCTCGAGGCCGAGCACAAGGACATGACGCCGCTGTTCGACCTGATCCTGAACCACGTGCCGGCGCCCAAGGTCGACAGCGATCCGACGTTCCGCATGCTCGTGACGACGCTGGAAGCCGATCCGTTCCTCGGCCGCATCCTCACCGGCCGCATCCAGTCGGGCACGATCAAGCCCAACAGCATGCTGAAGGCGCTGAACGCCAAGGGCGAGAAGATCGAGGAGACGCGCGTCACCAAGCTGCTCGCTTTCCGCGGTCTCGAACGTCAGCCGATCGAGCAGGCCGAGGCAGGCGACATCGTGGCGATCGCGGGCTTCAAGAACGCGACCGTGGCCGACACCTTGGGCGATCTCACCGTCGAGACGGCTCTGCCGGCCCAGCCGGTCGATCCGCCGACGCTCGCCATGAACTTCATGGTGAACGACAGCCCGCTTGCCGGCACCGAGGGCGACAAGGTGACGACGCGCATGATCCGCGCCCGCCTGATGCGCGAGGGCGAGGGCAACGTGGCGATCCGTGTGCGCGACACCGAGAATGCCGACTCCTACGAAGTCGCCGGCCGCGGCGAACTGCAGCTCGGCGTGCTGATCGAGACCATGCGCCGCGAGGGCTTCGAACTCGCGGTCGGCCGGCCGCGCGTGCTGTTCCAGACCGACCCCAAGACCGGCCAGCGGCTCGAGCCGATCGAGGAGGTCGTGATCGACGTCGACGACGCCTACACCGGCGTCGTGGTCGAGCAGATCTCGCTGCGCAAGGGCGAGCTGCAGGACATGCGTCCCTCGGGCGCCGGTAAGACCCGCCTGGTGTTCTACGCCCCGTCGCGCGGCCTGATCGGCTATCACGGCGAGTTTCTGACCGACACGCGCGGCACCGGCGTGATGAACCGCATATTTCACGAATACGGCGCCTATCGCGGTCCGATCTCCGGCCGGCGCAACGGTGCGCTGATCGCCAACGAAAAGGGCATCGCCGTCGCCTACGCAATGTGGAAGCTCGAAGAGCGCGGCCCGATGTTCATCGATCCGGGCGTGGACGTGTACGAGGGCATGCTGATCGGCGAGCACAGCCGCGGCAACGATCTCGACGTCAACGTCCTGAAGGGCAAGCAGCTCACCAATATCCGCGCCGCCGGCAAGGACGAGGCCGTGCGCCTCACGCCGCCGCGCAAGATGAGCCTCGAACAGGCGATCGCCTACATCGAGGACGACGAACTGGTCGAGATCACTCCGAAATCGATCCGGCTGCGCAAGCGCTTCCTCAACCCCGAGGATCGCAAGCGCGCCAAGAAGCAGGCCGCGGCTGCCGCGGCCGAGTAGCAACGGTCAAAAGTAGAGGACAGATTTGAGAAACAACGACACGTTCACCGACCGACTGGAAGCACAGGCCAAGGCACGTCAGGCCCTGCTCGAAAAAGCCAAGCAGAACGACCCCACGAACGACCCCGAATTCGCCGCCCGCCAGCAGGCGCGGCTGGAAGCGGCCCGCCAGCGCGAAGAGCGCGAGGCCGAACAGCGCCGTGCCAAGGCCGCCGAGCGCGAGAAGCAGAAGGCCGAGCGCGCCGCGAAGGCCGCCGCCAAGGCCGAGGCCCAGCGACTCGCCGCCGAAGAGGCCAAGCGCCTGGCCGCGGAGCGTCAGGCTGCCGCCGAAGCCGCCGCCAAGGAAGCGCTGCGCCAGAGCCGAAAGATCAAGCCGGCCGCTCTCGGCCTGCAGGATCTCAAGGCCGCCCTGGAAGGCCGAGGGAAGTAATCCTCAGAGGCGCCCGCCCGTCAGGGTGGCGCGCTGGCTGATCTCGATGTGATTGCCGTCGGGATCGCAGACGAAGGCGTAGCGTACCGTCTCGCCGAGCATGCGCACGTCGCCTCCCGACGTGCCGCCGCGGGCGAGGATGCCCTCGTACTCTTGCACGCAATCCCAGATCTGCACGGTCATGTAGCGATAACCCGGCCCGCGCCATAGCTGGCCGCGATGCTCGACCTTGCCCTGCTCGGCGACCACGACAAGGGAGTCGCCGCAGCGATAGCGGCCGCCGCCCGCGCGCTCGAATTGCATGACGTGGGTCCAGAAGCGATCGTGCGCCGCCGGATCGTTGACCCTGAGCAGGATGGCGATGCCTTGCACTCCGTCGAGGCCCATCGGCACCAGGGTGACCCTGTTGCCGTCCGGATCGACCAGCGCCTTCGGCTCCTTCAGTCCCTCGCGCGCGATCTGCAGGCCGATGATGCCTGACGGCGCCATCACGGGCAGCGGATCGCGGGCATGGTTCATCTTCAGGATCGAGCCGTTCATGTGATGGCGGTGCTGCTGAACGCCACCGCCGACCTTGCCCATGTGGTCGTAGGGAAGCCCCACCGTCTGCTGCCAGAAGGCCAGTTGCTCGTCGCGCTTGTTGGAGAACAGGCCGACATCGAGATGCGGTTTGGCGAGATTCATGGCCGGTACTGTAACCGCTGAGCCGGAAAAGCCATCTTTGTTTCTCATTGTCGACATTTAGAACGTCCCGGAGGGCATTGAATCGCCCCAATGATTCGAGATTCTGCATGCCTCGACGACGGGAAACGAAGGATACAAAGACCCGCCGGACTCCCTTCGGACTCGATTGCTAGAAGGGGCGCGGGTGAAGGGGTCGGCAGATGGGGATCTGCCGCCAGACAATGTGGGAAGGGTTCATGACGATTCGCGCCATCATCGGCACGGTCGCCGTGCTTGCGGGCCTCGCGGTCCTCGAGCGCTCGGTCGATGCCAGCACCGGCCAGGCCGGTTCGTGCAAGGCAGCTCAGGCTTACGCCCTGCTGCATCGCGGCGAGACCATTCAGGTGCGCGCGCAGCCGACGCCGGAAGCGCCGGTCGTGGGCGTGCTGCAGGCCAAGGAGATGACCGTCGACCTCAAGGGCGCGGTCGTCACCATCCTGTCGAGCCAGAGTGGTTGGGCCCGCATCGCGCTCAACACCGCTGCCGACTACACCGCGCTCGAGGGCGGCGCGGCCCGTCCGTACGGCTGGGTGCCGGCCGACCTGCTGGCGGTCGACGCCAGGGTCGACGGCACGATCAAGACTTTCGACCGGCCGGGCCTGATGGGCCGCCAGACCGGCGCGATCGAGAACGAAGACGGCAAGTTCCGCGTGCTCGGCTGCCGCGGCGACTGGCTGCAGGTCATCAACGAGCAGCACGGCAACACCTGGATCGACAAGTGGTGCGCCCGCGAAGAGGGCTGCCGCGGCTAGCGCGCTCGAAGAGTTACTGGGAGCGGTCTTCCATCCTTCTGGGGAAAACGGGATGGCGGACCGCGGGACAGCAGACTGAACCCGGGAGGGCAACCTCCCGGGTCTTTTTTTGGCGCCGGCTATTGCGGCTCGATTCCTGCGTCCTTCAAAACCGTCTTCCAGACCCCGAGCTGCTCCTTCATGTATTTCGCCAGCACTTCGGGCGTCGACGATTTCGGGATGAAGCCGTGGCGCTGCATCTGCTCGACCACCGAGGGCTTGGCGAGCGCCGCCGACATCGCCTTGTTCATAGTGGCCACGATCTCGGGCGGCAGGCCGGCCGGGCCGACCAGCGCAAACCACGGCCCGATCGGGAAGGGCTTCTGGCCCGCCTCGACGAACGACGGCAGCTCCGGCATCAGCGGGCTGCGCTCGGGAAACGACGTCGACAGCGCCCGCAGCCGGCCCGCCTTCACGTGCGGGATTGTGGAGGTCGAGGTGCCGTTCATCAGCGGCACCCGGCCCGACAGTAGGTCGGTCATGGCGTCCGGTTCCGACTTGTAGCGCACGGCCTCGAGCCTGATGCCGTTGGCCTTGGCGAACATCGCCATCGACACGAAGGCGTAGGTATTGCCCGTCGCATAGTTCAGCGGCGTCGGGCTCGCCTTGGCGAAGGCGACCAGTTCGGCCACCGTCTTCACCGGCAGCGACGGATGCACGACGAGGAAGAAGGTGTTGTCGCCGAGATAGGTGACTGGCGTGAAGTCGGCCATCACGTCGTAGGGCGGCTCCTTCAGCATGTTGGGCGCCACCGCGAGCGGACTGTTGGTGCCGAACAGGAACGTGTAGCCGTCGGGTGCGGCGCGCTTCACTTCGCCCGCCGACAGTGCGCCATCGGCGCCGGGCTTGGGCACGATGATGATCGGTTGGCCGAGCGTCTGCTCCAGCTCCTGACCCGCGATGCGGGCCAGCGCGTCGGTCGCCGATCCAGCCCCGAAGGGCAGTACGAAACGGATCGGCTTGGATGGGTACGCTTGCGCTCCGGCAGCCGCAGGCAGCCAGAGCGATACCGCCGCCAATATGGCGGCCATGATCCTGAGCATGAGACCCTCCCTGTCGTCTTCTCCCTTTGTCTTCTTGGGAGAAACCCTAGCCTGCGCAGCCGGGTCTCGACAGGGGCGGGGCGCTAGATTTTCAGCTCGCTGAAGAAGTCGTTGCCCTTGTCGTCGGTGACGATGAAGGCCGGGAAGTTTTCGACCTGGATGCGCCAGATCGCTTCCATGCCGAGCTCGGGATACTCCAGCACCTCGACCTTCTTGATGCAGTTCTTGGCGAGGATCGCAGCGGGGCCGCCGATCGAGCCGAGATAGAAGCCCTTGTGCTTCTTGCAGGCGTCAACCACGGCCTTGCTGCGGTTGCCCTTGGCCAGCATGACCATGGAGCCGCCATTGGCCTGGAAGAGGTCGACGTAGGAGTCCATGCGGCCGGCGGTGGTCGGGCCGAACGAGCCCGAGGCCATGCCGGTCGGCGTCTTGGCGGGGCCTGCATAATAGACCGGGAACTGCTTGAAGTAGTCGGGCAGGCCCTGGCCCGCATCGAGCCGCTCCTTCAGCTTCGCGTGCGCACTGTCGCGCGCCACGATCAGCGTGCCGGTCAGGTTGACGCGCGTCTTCACCGGCTGCCGGGTCAGCACCGACAGCGTGTGCGCCATGCCCTTGTTGAGGTCGACCGAGACGACGTTGCCCGAGAGCTGCGTCGGTTCAACCTCGGGCAGGAAGTGTGCCGGGTTGGTTTCGAGTTGCTCGAGGAAGATGCCGTCCCTGGTGATCTTGCCGACGGCCTGGCGATCGGCCGAGCAGGAGACGCCGATGCCGATCGGCACCGAGGCGCCGTGGCGGGCGATACGGATCACCCGCACGTCGTGGCAGAAATACTTGCCGCCGAACTGCGCGCCGATGCCCATCTTGCGCGTCAGCTCGAGCACCTTCTGCTCCATCTCGCGGTCGCGGATGGCGACGCCCTTGTTGTTGCCTTCGCTCGGCAGGTCGTCGAGGTAGCGGGTCGAGGCGAGCTTCACCGTCTTGAGGTTCATCTCGGCCGAGGTGCCGCCGACCACGATGGCGAGGTGGTAGGGCGGACAGGCCGCCGTGCCCAAGGTGCGGATCTGGGTGTCGAGGAACTTCAGCAGGGCGGCCTCGTTGAGCACGGCCGGCGTTTGCTGGTGCAGGTAGCTCTTGTTGGCCGAGCCGCCGCCCTTGGCGACGAACAGGAACTTGTAGGCGTCGCCGTCGGTCGCATAGATGTCGATCTGCGCCGGCAGGTTGGTGCCGGTCTGCACTTCCTTGAACATCGACAGCGGCGAGACCTGCGAATAGCGCAGGTTGGTCTCGGTGTAGGTCTTGTAGACGCCCTTGGCGATCGCGGCCTCGTCGCCGCCGCCGGTCCACACGCCCTGGCCCTTCTTGCCCATCACGATCGCGGTGCCGGTGTCCTGGCACATCGGCAGCTCGCCGCCGGCGGCGATGTTGGCGTTCTTCAAGAGCTCGAGCGCCACGTACTTGTCGTTGGGCGAGGCCTCGCCATCGTCGAGGATGTTGCGCAGCTGCTGCAGGTGGCCCGGACGCAACAGGTGGGAGATGTCGTGGAACGCGGCGGCCGTGAGGAGGGTCAACGCCTCGGGATCGACGGTGAGCACGTCCTTGCCGTTGAACTTGGCGGTGCCGACGAAGTCGGACGAAAGCTTCTTGTAGGGCGTCTTGTCCTCGCCGTGCGGGAACATCTCCTGGAACTGGAACTCGGGCATGGCTTCTCCTCGGGCGGTCGCGGCAGCGACGGCCTTAAGCCGCAAAATGGCGGTTTCGTCTACTTCTTTCGGAAGCTGTCGAGCTTGACGACCTTGGAGGCCGCATCCTCGGGTTTGGCGTCGGCTTCGCCCTGGGCGACGGCGGCTTCCGGATTGCCGTCGGCCGCGGCGGCACCTGGCGAGGGGCGCTTGTCGGGCGCGGGCAGGGGCGTCGGTGCCGCCATCGGCTGGTCGGTTTTCTCGCCAGAGCCCGGCTTGTCCTTGCGGTCGAACTGGAGGCCGAAGCGCACCGACGGATCGACGAACGCCGACAGCGCGGCGAACGGCACCTTTATGCGCTCCTGCTGCTTGTTGAAGCTGACCGTGACCTCGAAATGATCCTCGGTGATGATCAGGTCCCAGTACTGGTGCTGCAGGACGATCGTCATCTCCTCCGGATACTTGGCGCGCAGATATTCGGGCATCTGCACGCCGGGATCGGTGCTGCGAAAGGAGATGTAGAAATGATGCGAGCCGGGCAGGCCCTTGTCGGCGACCTGACGCAGAACGCGACGCACCACGCTGCGCAGCGCATCGTCGACGAGAGCGTCGTAGTGAAAGCGATCGTTCATGATGGGCGGAAACTTTCGCGAAGCATCGGCTCGCGCTGGAGGAGAGTCAACACGCCGCCAATAGCCGTCTCTCGCCGGAAAATAAAGTGGGAGGGCTTCTGTTGCCCGGTGCCCTCCCGGACCGCGCTTACGTCCGCTGTTTAGGCGGCAGCAGCGAGTGTAACGGTGTTATCGTTAGCACTTGTGAATGGCCCGTCACGGCGGAACCATACCGGGCAAAAACCGCGCCTTTACCACGCTCGTCGATCCTGGTTCGCCCCCACGAGCCCCGCCCGCGAACGGTTGGGGTGAATGGTGGAGGCGCCGGGTACTGCCCCCGGGTCCGAAACGCTTATTTCACGCGGCGTTTATCGCCATAGTCGGTTTCCCGACACGACCAATATAGCCATTCCGCGCGGCCTTTTGAAGGCGACGTCGGACAAAGGAATTTCCCCATGGAAGCAGGCACCTGCGGCCCATAGAGTCCGCGGCCAACGAAGGAAAGCGAACGATGCCCCTCTCGAGCGACCAGCAGGCAGAAATCGACCAGGCCCGCGGCGAAGCCCAGCCGACGCGACGGCCGATCGCACCTGCCCTGGAGGAGATCCTCTACCAGGCGATCCCGGTGCTCGATCACGGTTTCGTCCGGGTGGTCGATTACATGGGGGATGACGCAGCGGTCGTGCAGGCGGCGCGTGTCTCCTACGGCCGCGGCACCAAGAAGGTCAGCGAGGATCGCGGGCTCATCAACTATCTGATGCGCCACCGCCATACGACGCCGTTCGAGATGTGCGAGATCAAGTACCACGTGAAGCTGCCGATCTTCGTGGCGCGGCAGTGGATCAGGCACCGCACGGCCAACGTCAACGAATACTCGGCGCGCTATTCGATCCTCGACAACGAATTCTACATCCCGAGACCCGAGCATCTCGCCGCCCAGAGCAAGGCCAATCGGCAGGGCCGCGCCGAGGTCATCACCGGCAAGGAGGCCGAGCGCGTCTTCTCGCTCCTGAAGAAGGACGCCGAGCTGGTCTACGAGCACTACATGGAGATGCTGAACGAGGGCGAGGCGGGTGAGCCGCTCGATCCCGAGCGCTCCGGCCTGGCGCGCGAGCTGGCGCGCATGAACCTGTCGCTTGCCTTCTATACGCAGTGGTACTGGAAGACCAACCTGCACAATCTCATGCATTTCCTGTCGCTGCGCGCCGACGCCCACGCGCAGTACGAGATCAGGGTCTATGCCGACGTCATGATCGACACCCTGAAGCGCTGGACGCCGATCTGCCACGACGCCTTCATGGAGTACCGCATGGGCGGCGCGCATCTGTCCAAGACCGGCCTCGCCGCCGTGAAGCGCATGATCTCGGGCGAGAAGGTCGACCAGAAGTCGAGCGGCCTCAATCCGCGCGAATGGCGGGAGTTGCTCGCGGCACTCGGTCTGCCGGGCTGATGCCGGGCGGTCCCGTGCGCGATCCCGGTCGGCTGCGGCTCCTGAAGGAGCGGCCGCGCGACGACGTGGCGATCGAGGAGATGACGGCGGCGGCGTTCGGCCCCGACCGCTTTCACAAGACGGTCTATCGCCTGCGCGAGGACGTGGCGCCGCTCAAGGACCTTTGCTTCGTGGCCCTCGACCAGAAGAACCGCCTGGTCGCCTCGATCCGCAACTGGCCGATCGTGATCAACGGGGAGTGGCCGGCGGTGCTGCTGGGGCCGCTCGCGATCTCGCCGGAATTGCGCGGGCTGGGCTACGGCAAGGCCCTGATGTGGCACGCGATGGCGCAGTCGCGCATGCTGGGGCACAGCCGCATCATCCTGGTCGGCGATCCCGAGTACTACAACCAGTTCGGCTTCCGCCGCGATCTGGCGCTGAACATCCAGCTTCCGGGCTGGGTCGAGGAGCGGCGCTTCCTGGCGCTCGAGCTGGTTGCCGGTTCGATGATCGGCGTGCACGGCATGATCGGCAAGCCGATCAGGAAAACCCGGCGCAAGAAGCGGCGCTAGCCGCCTACCTGACGACGATGCGTGGCGCGGCGCGCGGGCCGCGCTGGTTGGCGCTGAGCTGCTTCCAGACCCGGCCGGCGATGTTGCGGTAGACCTGGGCGTGGGCGCTGTCGGGCTTGGACACCACGATCGGATGGCCGTCGTCGGACGTGGTGCGAATGTCGAGATGCAGCGGCACTTCGCCGAGGAACGGCACGCCGAGTTTGTCGGCCTCCTCGTGCGCGCCGCCATGGCCGAAGATCTCCGAGCGCTCGCCGCACTTGGGGCAGAGGAAGTAGCTCATGTTCTCGACGATGCCGAGAACCGGCACGGCGACCTTGCGGAACATGTTGAGGCCCTTGCGCGCGTCGACCAGCGCGATGTCCTGCGGCGTCGACACGATCACCGCGCCGGCCAGTGCCACGCGCTGTGCGAGCGTCAGCTGGGCGTCGCCGGTGCCGGGCGGCATGTCGACCACCAGAACGTCGAGTTCGCCCCATTGCACGTCGCGCAGCATCTGCTCCAGCGCGCTCGACACCATCGGGCCGCGCCAGATCATCGGCGTGTCCTCGTTGACGATGTAGCCGATCGACATCGTGCGCAGCCCATAGCGCTCGATCGGCTTGAGCTGCTTGCCGTCCAGCGACTCGGGCTTCTCCTTCACCGCCAGCATGCGAGGCATCGAAGGGCCGTAGATGTCGGCGTCGAGCAGTCCGGTCGAGATGCCGTTGGCTGCGAGGCCCAGGGCGAGATTCACCGCCGTTGTCGATTTCCCGACGCCTCCTTTGCCCGAGGCTACGGCGATGATGTGCTTCACGCCCGGCACGTCGATGCGCCCGCCTCCGGGTGCGCCGCCGGCGGCGGCCGGTCCATGGCCGTGGCCATGCGAGTGGGCCGGGGCTTTCGGTGTCGGCGGAGGGGCGGCCCGTTCGGCCGTCATCACGGCGCTGGCCGAGAGAACGTCCGGCATGGCGCGAATCGCCTGCTCGCACGCCTGGCGCAGCGGCTCCAGGGCGGGGCCGCGCGCGGGATCGACTTCCAGGGTCACGGCGACGTGACCGCCGCGCGTGGCGACGCCGCTCACCATGCCCGAGGCGACGACATTCTTGCCGGTCGCGGGGTCGATCACCGTTTCCAGGACCTTGCGGACGGCCGATTCGCTGATTTCCGCCATGTTCGCTCCGGTGGTCCCTTGCCTTGGCCGGTCTCGGCAATTTTCTGTCGGCCGCTTGATTGCGGCTGGGCCTGCCGTCACATATATGCAGCGCGGCCTGAAAACAAAAGTCCCGCGGGCCTGAGGTGACGGATGGCGTGGAACAACAATAGTGGCGGCCCCTGGGGTAGCGGGGGCGGCAATTCCGGCGGGCCATGGGGCAGTGGGAACGGCAATCGCGGCAACAACGGCGGCGGCCCGTTCGGCAACCGCCGGCCGCCCGACATGGAAGACGTGATCCGCAAGGGCCAGGAGCGGCTGCGCAACCTCATTCCGGGCGGCATGGGCTCGTTCAAGGGCCTTTTGCTGATCGCACTGGCGGCGATCGTGATCTGGCTGCTCACCGGCTTCTTCCGCGTGCAGCCCAACCAGCAGGCGATCCAGCTGATCTTCGGCAAACCGTACGGCCTGCCGGCCGAGCAGGGCCTGCACTACAACCTCCCGGCGCCGATCGGCAGTGTCGTCGTGGTCAACGTTCAGGACCTGCGCCGCACGGTGATCGGCTCGCGCGGCGGCGAACGCAACACCTTCAACCGCGGCGCGAGGCCGACTTCGGCCGAGAACCTGATGCTGACCGGCGACGAGAACATCGTCGACATCGAATTCGCCGTGCTGTGGCAGGTCAAGAACGTGATGCAGTACGCCTTCGCCGTCCGCAATGCCGAGGAGAACGTCCGCTCGGCCGCCGAGTCGGCGATGCGCGAGGTGATCGGCCAATCGAACCTGCAGTACGCCCAGACCGAGGGCCGCACCAAGATCGAGCAGGAGACCAAGGATCTGCTGCAGCGCATTCTCGACGAGTACGGCCTGGGCATCCGCATCACCCAGGTCCAGCTTCTGCGTGTCGACCCGCCGCAGGAGGTGATCGGTGCCTTCCGCGACGTGCAGGCTGCGCGCGCCGACAAGGAGCGCACCATCAACGAGGCCAACACCTACCGTAACCAGGTCCTGCCGCGCGCCAAGGGCGACGCGTCGGCGATCATCCAGAAGGCCGAGGCCTACAAGGCGCAGACCGTCGCCCGCGCCAAGGGTGACGTGCAGCGCTTCACCCAAGTCTATGACCAGTGGGCCAAGGCCAAGGACATCACATCGGAACGCATCTATCTCGAGACACTGGAAGAGGTGCTGCGCAACGTGAACAAGGTGATGGTCGACAAGAGCGCGGCGGGCCCGGGCGTGGTGCCCTATCTGCCGCTGCCCGAACTGAAGTCGGGGCAATCGGTGCCGAAAACGCCTGCACCTGCTCCCGCCACGACGGGAGGCCAGCGATGAGCAACCGTGCCATCGGCCTGCTGATCGCGGCCGCCGTCGCCATCTTCCTGCTGACCCAGACCTTCTACACGGTCGATCCGACCAAGCAGGTCCTGGTCCGTCAGTTCGGCGCGCTGGTCGGCGCGCCCAAGACCGAGCCCGGGCTCTACATGAAGATCCCGCTGGTCCAGGACATCGTGCGCATCGACCGCCGGCTGCTCGACTACGAAGCCGACGAGTTCGAGATCATCGCCGGCGACCAGAAGCGCCTGGTGGTGGACGCCTATGCCCGCTTCAAGATCGTCAACGCCCGCCAGTTCGCCGAGACCGTTCCGGGCGGCGAGCCGGCGCTGCGCGGCATTCTGGACTCGCTCATCAACTCGGAAATTCGCGGTGTGCTCTCGGGCGTGCCGCTGCATGCCGTCCTGACCGACCAGCGCGGCAAGCTGATGGACGAGATCACCAAGCGGGTGAACGCCAAGACCAAGGATCTCGGCGTCGAAGTGGTCGACGTGCGCATCAAGCGTGCCGACCTGCCGCAAGCCAACTCCCAGTCGGTCTATAACCGAATGAAGACCGACCGTGAGCGCGAGGCCGGCCAGCTTCGTGCCGAGGGCGACGAGGAGAACCAGCGCATCAAGGCCACCGCCGACCGCGAGGTGGCGGTGATCAAGGCCGATGCCGGCCTCACGGCCCAAGTCACCATGGGCGCGGCTGACGGCGAGGCGGCGAAGATCTATGCCGACACCTTCGGCAAAGATAAGGACTTCTACGCCTTCTGGCGGCGCATGGAGGCCTATAAGCAGGCCTTCGGGGCGGGCGGTTCGACCATGATCCTGGGGCCGGACAGCGATTTCTTCCGTTATTTCAACGAGGCGCCCGGCGCCTCGGCGCCGAAGAAATAACACCTGGTCGGCCGGGCAATCGCCGTGCCGGTCGAGGCATGAAAACCCGGGCTGTGGCAGTCCTGCCACGGCCCGATTTTTCTTGGGGCTGCCTGAGCTTTATCCGGTCAAAACCCTGAAATATCCGGCAACATAACGGCCTCTTTATTTGCGCCATAATCGGCCGCCATGTAGACAGGAACTCGAACGCGCGGCGCCGGCCGTTCCGACTTTTTGGCCTTGAGCGCCGTTGGAGGTCGGACGTGAATTTCGGGTATTTCATCGGAGTATCGAGGACGGCTGCTCTGGCCGCCGTAGCGGCGTTCGCCGTCGCCCTGGTCCCGCCCGCCGAGGCGCGCGACGCCCCGCAGAGCTTTGCCGACATGGTCGACAAGCTCCTGCCGACCGTCGTCAACATCACCACGACCCAGAACATGCCGCAGCAGGGGCCGCGGCTGCGCGACATGCCGCAGCTTCCGCCCGGCTCGCCGTTCGAGGAACTGTTCAAGGAATTCTTCGACCGCCGTGGCGGCGATCAGCAGCAGCGTCGCGGCACTTCGCTCGGCTCGGGCTTCATCGTCGACGGCGACGGCTACATCATCACCAACAATCACGTCATCCAGGGTGCCGAGGACATCACGGTCATCCTGCGCGACGACACCCAGCTCAAGGCCAAGCTGATCGGATCCGACAGCCGGGTCGATGTCGCGGTCCTCAAGGTCGAGCCGCCGAACAAGAAGCCGCTGCCGGCGGTGAAGTTCGGCGACTCCGACAAGGTGCGGGTCGGCGACTGGGTGATCGCGATCGGCAATCCGTTCGGGCTGGGCCACTCGGTGACCGCCGGCATCATCTCCGCCCGCGGCCGCGCGCTCGGCAACGAGTCGCTCGACGACTACCTGCAGACCGACGCCGCCATCAACAAGGGCAACTCCGGTGGCCCGCTGTTCAATGCCGAGGGCGAAGTGATCGGCGTCAACACGGCGATCTTCTCGCCGTCGGGCACCAACGCCGGCCTCGCCTTCTCGATCCCGTCCAACCTCGTCAGGCAGGTCGCCGACCAGTTGCGCGAGTTCGGCCGGGTCAAGCGCGGCTGGATCGGCGTCAGCTACCAGAGTGTGACCGACGACATCGCCGACAGCTTCAACCTCGACCGCGCCCGCGGCGTGCTGGTCGCCAACGTCGTGGCCGACGGCCCGGCCGCCAAGGCGGGCCTCAAGCGCAACGACATCATCCTGAACTTCGCCGGCCAGGACGTGCCTGACCTGCGGCGCTTTCCGCGCATTGTCGCCAACGCCCGGGTTGGCAGCACGGTCGATGTCGTGGTCTGGCGCCAGGGCAAGGAGCAGAGCTTCAAGCTCAAGATCGGCGAGCAGGAAGAACCGGAGAAGCAGAACGCCTCGGCGCAGGCTGCTCCGAAGAAGCCGGCCGACCCCGACCAGGCGGTGAGCTCGAGCATCGAGCAGCTCGGCCTGACCCTGCAGAAGATCACCGATCAGCTGCGGGAGAAGTACGGCCTCAGCGACAACGCCAAGGGCGTGGTCATCACCAAGGTCGCGGCCAACAGCCCGGCGGCGGAGAAGCAGCTGCAGGCCGGCGACGTTATCCTCGAGGTCGACCAGAAGGCGGTGACGACGCCACAGGAAGTCTCCGAGATCGTCGCCAAGCTGCAGGCGCAGAAGAAGCGTTCGGTCCTGCTGTTCGTCGAACGCCAGGGTGACCCGCGCTTCGCCGCACTGAGGCTCACCGCGGCGAAGTAAGGATCCTTCGCCGAGTTTGTCCCGAGGGCGGCATGCGCCGCCCGAAGGGCTCAGGATGGCATGGCGCGCTTCGGCGCTATGCCACCTTCACCACCAGCTTTCCGAAATTCTCGCCCTTGAGCAGGCCGATGAAGGCCTGCGGGGCGCGGTCGAGGCCATCGACGACGGTCTCGCGGCTCTTCAGCTTGCCGGCCTTCACTAGGCCCCCGACCTCGCTCACGAAGTCTCCCATCAAGGCGGCGTGATCCGACACGATGAAGCCCTGCAGGGTGAGCCGCTTCTGCACGATCGAGAACATCTTCTCGGGGCCCGCCAGCGGCGTCTGGTCCTGATACTCCGAGATCGCGCCGCAGAAAGCGACCCGGCCGAAATTGTTCAGCCGCGCGAACACGGCATGGAAGATCTTGCCGCCGACATTCTCGAAATCGGCGTCGATGCCGTCGGGGCAAAGCCGGTCGAGCACCGCGCCGTAGTCGCGCTCGGTCTTGTGATTGAAGCAGGCATCGTAGCCCGCCTCGCGCACCGCCCATTGGCACTTCTGCTCGTCGCCGGCGCAGCCCACGACCCGGGCGCCGGAGATCTTGGCGAGCTGACCCGCCACCTGGCCGACCGCGCCTGTGGCCGCCGATACGAACACCGTCTCGCCGGCCTTGGGCTTGCAGATCTGGCGGATGCCGTACCAGGCGGTGAAGGAGGGCATGCCGAGCACGCCGAGATGTGCCGGCAGCGGCGCCAGGTTCGGATCTATCTTGCGCAGGCCCCTGCCGTCATGAACCGTGTGGGTCGCCCAGTTGAGCAGCCCCATCACGACGTCGCCCTTGGCGTAGCGCTCGTTACGCGATTCGATCACTTCGCCGACCGAACCGCCGGTCAGCGGCTTGCCGAGCTCGAACGGCGGCACGTAGGACCGGGTCTCGGTCATGCGCGGGCGCATGTACGGGTCGAGCGACAGGAAGCGCGAACGGATCAGCACCTGGCCGTCCGCCAGCGCCGGCAGCTTGGCGCTCTCGCGGCGGAAACAGTCGGCCGTGACGTCTCCGGCCGGGCGCTTGGCGAGGACGATCTGGACGGCGTCGGTCATGGGTTCTCCTCCTCTACGAATTCGCTGCGGCGATAGCCCTGCAGGTAGAGCAGCGCTGTGAGATCGCCGTGATTGATGCGTGCCGGCACTTCGACGGCGACCGCAGGCTTGGCGCGAAACGCCACGCCCAGTCCGGCGGCCTTCAGCATCGGCAGGTCGTTGGCCCCGTCACCTACGGCAATGGTGTCGGCGACGCCGATGCCGCGCTCGCTCGTGAGCTTCCGCAGCGTAGCGAGCTTGGCCTCCTTGCCCAGGATCGGCGGCTCAACGGTTCCGGCCAGCGCGCCGCCGCTCACCGCGAGGCGATTGGCGGCGTCCGAGTCGAATCGCAGCCGCTGGCGCACCATCGCGGTGAAGTAGGTGAAGCCGCCCGAGACCAGGGCGCACGAGGCGCCGTGCTTCTTCATGGTCGCCACCAGGGTGGCGCCGCCCGGCATGTAGCGGATGCGCCCGGCGGCTTCGTCGAGCTTCGCGGTCGGCAGGCCCTTCAGCAGCCCAACACGCTCGGTCAGGGCGCCGGCAAAGTCGATCTCGCCGTTCATGGCCCGCGCGGTGATGCCGGCAATCTTCTCCCGCAAGCCGAGGAAGTCGGCCAGCTCGTCGAGCATCTCGTTCTCGATCATGGTCGATTCCATGTCGGCCACGAGCAGCTTCTTGCGCCGTCCCTCGGCCGGCAGGATCACGGAGTCGATACCGGTCATGCCGAGTCCGGTTTCGGCGCCGGCCGGCACCGGCCCATCGAAGGGAATCTCGCAGGCAATGTCGGCGGCCAGCCAGTCGGCGGTGCCGACCGTGGCGCCGCCGGCGCGCAGAATCTCCAGAGTGGCCTGTACCGTGCCGGTATCGAGCGCGGGCCGTGCGGGATTGCAGAGCAGGACGACGACGTTTTTCACGCTCCGGCTCTAGCGGCGGCGTCGCTTATTTGCAATCTGCTGCTGCACGCATGGCCAAGAAGACAGTTCTCGTCGTTACCGGTCCGACCGCCTCGGGAAAGTCAGCGCTGGCGCTCGCCTTCGCGCGCTTGCGTGGGGGCTGCGTCATAAATGCCGATGCGATGCAGACCTACGACGCGTTTCCGATCCTGACGGCACAGCCGACGGCGGCGGAGCGCGCGGCAGTGCCCCATGCGCTCTATGGCGTCCTGCCGCTCAGCCACAACCTGTCCGCCGGACGCTGGACCACGATGGCTTCGGCCGAGATTGGGCGCTGCCTGGGCGCCGGGCAGATGCCGATCCTGTGCGGTGGATCCGGTCTGTACATTCGCACCCTGATGCAGGGAATCTCGCCGGTTCCCGAGGTGCCGGCCGAAATCCGCGAGCGCGGCAATGCCGAGTGGGAGTCGATGGGCGCCGCGGCCTTCCGGGCACGGCTCGCCGAACGCGACCCGGAGATCGTTGCCGTGTTGAAACCGGCCGACCGCCAGCGCCACGTTCGGGCCTGGGAGGTGCTCGAGGCCACCGGCAAGCCGCTCAGCCTCTGGCAGAAGGGCGAAGGTACCCCGGCGCCGTGGCGCTTCGTAACCGTCCTGCTGGCGCCAGAGCGGCCCTGGCTGCGTGCGCGTATCGAGCTGCGCTTCGATCAGATGCTGGCCGCCGGCGTCCTTGCCGAAGTGCGGGCGGTGTTCGACAGCCGGCCGGATCCGACCTGGTTGGGGCTCAAGGCCCATGGAGCGCCGGAGTTCTTCCGCCATTTCCGGGGAGAATTGAGCCTCGATTACGCCCGGCGTCTGGCGATCGACCACACCCGACAATACGCCAAGCGCCAGATGACGTGGTTTCGGCATCAGCTATCACCAGATCTGGTGTTCAACCCCACGGCCAATCCAGACTTGGGCGCGCCCGAGAAATTATTGGACAAAATTGGGGTCTGAAACTTTACGTTTCGTGCCGTTTTCGGTTGACCTGTCCACAACCCCGCCCGTATGTTCCGCGCCGCCGCAAACCCGGGGTTTGCGGCGCATTTGTCAGAGGAGGTGGTCGTGAAGAGGCCCGAGGAGTCCGCCCAGCCAAACGCCGAGACGACTGGCGCCGATCTGCTGGTGAAAGCCCTGATCGACGAGGAAGTCGAGGTCGTCTTCGGCTATCCGGGCGGCGCGGTCCTTCCGATTTACGACTCCATCTTCAAGCAGAACCGGCTTCGCCACATCCTCGTCCGCCACGAGCAGGCGGCGGTGCACGCCGCCGAAGGTTACGCGCGTTCGACCGGCAAGGTCGGCGTGGTGCTGGTGACTTCCGGCCCCGGGGCGACCAATGCCGTGACCGGCCTCACCGACGCGCTGATGGATTCGATTCCGATCGTGTGCCTGACCGGCCAGGTGCCCACTCACTTGATCGGCAACGACGCCTTTCAGGAAGCCGACACCACCGGCATCACCCGGCCCTGCACCAAGCACAATTACCTGGTGAAGTCGGTCGATGCGTTGTCGCGCACCGTCCACGAGGCCTTCTACGTCGCGCGCTCGGGGCGTCCCGGTCCGGTCGTTATCGACCTGCCGAAGGACGTGCTGATGAACAAGCACGACTACGCGCCGCCCAAGAAGCCGGTCGAGCACAAGAGCTACAAGCCGCAGACCAAGCCCGATCCGAAGAAGATCGAGCAGGCAATCGAGCTGATCGCCAAGGCCAAGCGGCCGATGTTCTATACCGGCGGCGGCGTGGTGAATGCCGGCCCGAAGGCCAGCAAACTGCTGACGCAGTTCGTGCACATGACCGGCTATCCCATCACCAACACGCTGATGGGTCTGGGCACGTTCCCGGCCAGTGACCGGCAGTTCCTCGGCATGCTCGGCATGCACGGCACCTACGAGGCAAACCTCGCGATGTACAATTGCGACGTGCTGATCAATATCGGCGCGCGCTTCGATGACCGCATCACCGGCAAGATCGCCGAATTCTCGCCGAAGTCGAAGAAGATCCACGTCGACATCGATGGCAGCTCGATCAACAAGAACGTGCGGGTCGACCTGCCGATCATCGGCGACGCCGGTCAGGCGCTGGAAGACATGATCAAGGCCTGGAAGGCCAAGGCCCCCAAAGTCGACCAAAAGGCGTTGAAGGCCTGGTGGGCGCAGATCGACGAGTGGCGCGGCCGCAATTGCCTTGCTTACAAGCAGGACAAGCAGACCATCAAGCCGCAATACGCGCTCGAGCGGCTCTATCATCACATCAAGGACCGCGACCACTACATCACGACCGAGGTGGGCCAGCACCAGATGTGGGCTGCGCAGTTCCTGAAGTTCGAGCAGCCCAACCGCTGGATGACCTCGGGCGGACTCGGCACCATGGGCTACGGATTCCCGGCGGCGATGGGCGTGCAGATCGCCCATCCCGACGCGCTGGTGATCGACGTGGCCGGCGAGGCCTCGATCATGATGAACATCCAGGAACTGTCGACCGTGGCGCAGTACCGGTTGCCGGTGAAGATCTTCATCCTGAACAACCAGTACATGGGCATGGTGCGGCAGTGGCAGGAACTGCTGCACGGCGGCCGCTATTCCGAGAGCTACATGGAATCGCTGCCCGACTTCGTGAAGCTCGCCGAGGCGTTCGGCGCCGTCGGCCTGCGCACTGACAAGCCTGCCGATCTCGACGGCGTCATCCAGGAGATGATCAAGATCAAGAAGCCGGTCGTGGTCGATATCGGTGTCGACCAGGCGGAGAACTGTTTCCCGATGATTCCGTCGGGTGCGGCCCACTACGACATGCTGTTGGGACCGGAGGACCGAGCCGCAAAGCCCGTGTCCGAAGAAGGCATGGTGCTGGTGTGAGCCCCATGGAAGCGGCATCGAGCCATACCATCGCCGTGCTGGTCGACAACGAGCCCGGTATCCTCGCACGCGTCGTCGGGCTGTTCTCGGGTCGCGGCTACAACATCGAGAGCCTGACGGTGGCGCAGACAGACGCCAGGCAGAACCTCTCGCGTATCACCATTGTCACCAGCGGCACGCCGATGGTGATCGAACAGATCAAGGCGCAGCTCGATCGGCTGGTGCCGGTCCACCGCGTGCACGATCTCACCCTGGAGGGACCGCATCTCGAGCGCGAGCTGGCGCTCGTGAAGGTCAAGGGTACCGGCGAGAAGCGCGTCGAGGCGCTGCGTCTGGCCGACGTGTTCCGTGCCAAGGTGATCGACGCCAAGACCGACTCCTTCGTTTTCGAAGTCACCGGCAATTCGGACAAGGTCACGACCTTCATCTCGCTGATGGAATCGCTCGGCATGGTCGATGTCGGCCGCACCGGCACGGTCGCCATGACCCGCGGCGGCGGCGCATTCTAGTGGACTACGTCGTTGCCCTGCTTGGCCTGGCCGTCGTCCATCTGCTGGCGGTGGCGAGCCCCGGTCCCTCCACCGTGCTGGTCATTCAGACCGCGGCCATTGCGGGCCGTCGTGGCGGGCTGCTGGCGGCTCTGGCCATGATGCTGGGCGCTCTGACGTGGGCCGCCGCCGCGCTCTACGGCCTGCAGGCGCTGTTCGCGCAGTTTCAGTGGCTGTACGTCGCCTTCAGAATCGGCGGCGCGATTTTCCTGATCTACATCGCGTGGATGTTGTGGAAGCACGCCCGCGACCCGCTGCCCGAAATCGAGAATCTGCCGACGCGGCAAGGCTCGGGCTGGCAGGGCTTTGTTCGCGCGTTGTTGCTGCAGCTTTCCAACCCCAAGATCATGGTGTTCTTCGGCAGCATCTTCCTGTCGGTCCTGCCGCAGCACATGCCGGCCTGGATGGATGCGACCGTGCTGGCAATCGTCGCCTTCAACGAATTCACCTGGTTCGCACTGCTCGCCCTGCTGTTCTCAGGGCAACCGGCACGGGCCTTCTACCGCCGGGCAAAATTCTGGCTGGACCGGTTCATGGGCGGAGCGCTCGCGCTTCTTGGCTTGCGCCTCGCCCTGTCGAGCCGGTAGACAGCGCGCCATCGAGAGGGAGCTGAGAAATGCGTGTCTATTACGATCGTGACGCCGATGTGAACCTGATCAAGGGCAGGAAGGTCCTGGTCGTCGGTTACGGCAGCCAAGGGCATGCCCACGCCATGAATTTGCGCGATTCGGGCGTAAAGGACGTGCGTATTGCGCTGAAGTCGGGCTCGCCCACGGTCAAGAAGGCCGAGGCCGCCAAGTTCACCGTCATGACCCCGGCCGAGGGCGCCAAGTGGGCCGACATCGTCATGGTGCTGACGCCGGACGAGCTGCAGAGCGACATCTACAACGCCGATCTGGCGCCTAACATGAAGTCGGGTGCGGCGCTCGCCTTTGCCCACGGCCTCAACGTCCACTTCAACCTGCTGACGCCGCGGGCCGACCTCGACGTCTTCATGATCGCCCCCAAGGGCCCCGGCCACACCGTGCGCTCGGAATACGTACGTGGCGGCGGCGTGCCCTGCCTGGTCGCGGTGGCGCAGAATTCCTCGGGTAATGCGCTCGAGATCGCGCTCTCCTACTCGTCGGCGGTCGGCGGCGGCCGCGCCGGCACGATCGAGACGACCTTCAAGGAAGAGTGCGAAACCGACCTGTTCGGCGAGCAGGTCGTGCTGTGCGGCGGCCTGGTCGAGCTGATCAAGGCGGGCTACGAGACCCTGGTCGAGGCGGGCTATGCGCCGGAAATGGCCTACTTCGAGTGTCTGCACGAGGTGAAGCTGATCGTCGACCTGATCTTCGAGGGCGGCATCGCCAACATGAACTACTCGATCTCCAACACTGCCGAATATGGCGAGTACCGCTCGGGCCCGCGCATCGTCACGGCCGAGACCAAGGCGGAGATGAAGCGGGTGCTGGACGACATCCAGTCCGGCCGCTTCGCGCGCGACTGGATGCTCGAGAACAAGGTCAACCAGGCGTCGTTCAAGGCGATGCGCAAGAAGATGGCCGAGCACCCGATCGAGGAGATCGGCGAGAAGCTCCGCGGCATGATGCCGTGGATCAAGGAAAAGGCGCTCGTAGACAAGAGCAAGAACTAAGCAGCGCGCTTGAGCATCAAGTGCGACGGCGGGCGGTGTTGGCCCGTACAGTTCAGAAAAGACGGGAATCGAGGCGCCTCACCGGCGCCTCTTTTCTATTCTAGATGATGTATCCGCCACCCGCGGCGTCGAGCATGGCGCCGGTGATGAACGAAGCCTCGTCGGACAGCAGCCACAGGATCGCGTCGGCGATCTCCGGCGTCCGGCCGACCCGGTGCATCGGGATCGAGGCCTCGATGCGGCTCTTGAAGTCCGGATCCTGCAGGCGGCCTTCGGTCATCTCGCTCAGCACCATGCCGGGCCGAATCGAATTCACGCGGATACCCTCGGCGGCGACTTCGCGGGCAAATCCCTTCGTGAAGGAATCGACCGCACCCTTGGTCGCGGCATAAGCGGACGAGCCCTGGCGGCCGCCGAGCGTCGCCGCCATCGAGGACACGTTGACGATCGCGCCGCCCTTGCCGCCGTGCTTGGTCGACATCCGCTTGGCCGCCTCGCGGCAGCACAGCATCAGGCCGGTGACATTTGTGGCGAACAGCTGAGCCAGCAGCTTGCCGTCGTACTCGTCGACCCGCATCTGCCGGCTGATGCCGGCGCTGTTCACCAGATGGGTGACCGGCCCGAACGTCTTCTCGGTTTCCTTGAACATGCGGACGATGTCGGCCTCGTTCGCCATGTCGCCCGGCACCGCGATCGCCTCGCCGTCCTGGGCGGCGATGTCGGCCGCCACGCCCATCGCCTGCGCATCGCGCGTGCGATAGTTGATCGCCACCTTGTAACCTTTCCTGGCGGCGCGTCGCGCCGTCTCGGCGCCGATGCCGCTGGCGCCGCCCGTGATCAGTAGAACTCCGCTCATCCCTTCACCGCTCCCCCGGTCAGTCCGCTTATCAGATAGCGGCGGACGACGAAGGAGAAAAGCAGAACCGGCAGCATGATCATGGTGCCGCCGGCGGCAATGCGGCCCCATTCCCAGCCCTCGTAGTTCATGAAATTCACCACCGCGACCGGGGCGGTCATGGCTTCGGTTCGGGTCAGGATCAGGGCGAAGAAGAAATCGTTCCAGGCGAAGAGGAAACAGAGAATGGCGGTGGCGGCGAGGCCGGGGCCGGAGAGCGGCAGGATGATCCTGTAGAAGCCCTGCCACATCGTGGCGCCGTCGATCCACGCGGCTTCCTCCAGCGAGCGCGGCAGCTGGTCGTAGAATGGCCGCATCATCCAGATCACCAGTGACAGGTTGAAGGTGAGATAGATGACGGTGAGCCCGGTCAGGGTGTCGAGCAGCTCGAGATGCCGGTAGGCGAGGAAGTAGGGGATGGTGAAAGCGATCGGCGGCGCCATTCGGCTGGCCAGGATCCAAAGGCTGATCGTGCCGCTCGCCCGTCCCGACCAGCGTGAGAGTGCATAGGCGGCAGGCACGCCGATCACCAGCGAGACGACGGTCGAGGCCACGCTCACGACCAGGCTGTTGCCGAACGAACCACGGAACTCCGACGTCCAGAGCTTGGCGTAATTGTCGAAGGTCGGCGAAAAGAGCAGCCGGGGCGGCCAGTGGAAGATCTCGGCGTTGGTCTTGAACGACATGACCAGCAGCCAGAGGAACGGCGACAGCGCCAGGAATGCCAGCACGACGGCGAGCGTCTGCAGGAGGAGCCGGTCGAGTTTGAGGCGGTCGCGCCTAGTCAACGCGCGCCCCCCAGCCGACCATGCGAATGATCACCCAGCTCATCAGGATGGTGGCGATCAGCAGCACCACGGTGATGGCGCTGGAGAAGCCCAGGAAGGAGAAGTTGAAGGCCTGCAGGAACGAGTAATAGTTCGTGACCTCGGTCAGGTTTCCCGGGCCGCCGTCGGTCAGGATGTAGATCAGCGGGAACGCCTTGATCGAATCGATGAGGCGAAAGAGGCCGGCGACCAGCAGGATGCCCTGGATGAAGGGCAGGGTGACGTGCCAGGTGAGCTGCCACGGCGAGGCGCCGTCGACCTTGGCGGCATCGAGCATCTCCTGCGGGATCATCTGCAGCGCCGCCAGCACCATCAGCATGGTGAAGGGAAACCATTCCCACGTGTCGGCGATGATGATCGAGGTCAGCGCCCAGTTGGGATCGGTGATCAGCGCCGGCACGCTCCAGCCCAGGGTGCGGAAGATGCCGTGCATCGGGCTGATGTCGGGCGTGTAGATCACCTTCCAGATGATCGCGACCACGATCGGCGGCAGCACCATCGGGATCAGGTAGACGGTGCGCAGCGCTTCGAGCAGCCGCGACCTGACGTTGAGCAGCAGCGCGATCGCAACGCCGATAAGGAGCTGCAACAGCACCGTCCAGAACGACAGCTTGATCTGCACCCACACCGAGTTGCCCAGCCGCCCATCGGACAGGAGCTGCCGGTAGCTGACCAGCGGCTCGCTGAAGTCCCACTGCGTCTCCGGCCGCGTCAGGTTGAGCGGCGTGAAGCTGGTGGCCAGCAGGTAGAGGGACGGCAGCAGCGTGATGATCGCCAGCACCGCCAGTGAGGGCGCCACGCACCAGACGAAGAAACGATGCTGGAGGCGGGAGATGCCCGCCGTACGCTCAGGTGTCAATCTTGAACCCGGCCTTCTGCAGATCCTGGACCGCCTCAGCCTGCGCCTGCTTGAGCGCCTCGGCGGCGCCCTGCTGCTTGGTGGCGACCTTTTCGATCGCCTTGTTGATCTTGTCGCCGACCTGCGGATAGACCGGTACGGTGCGGTACTTCATGTAACCGGTCTTGCCGCCGAGTTGCAGCACCTCGAGGAACAGGCTCGCCACGTCCTGTCCGTTCAAGGTCAATACTTCCTTGAATTCCGGGCTCTTGATGATCGACATGCGGCAGACGCTGGGATAGCCGTGGTTCTTCACCACCATGGCGATCGTCTCCTTCGACAGCGCCCACTTGATGAATTCCCACGCCGCTTCCTTTTTCTTCGAGCCGGCGGGAATGCCCAGGCCATGGCTGTTCGAGCCCGGGAAGTTGCCCTTGGGGCCGGCCGGCATCAGGCCGTAGCGCACCGTCTTCTGCACCACGCTCTCGGCGTGCTTGGCGAGCGGCACCATCCAGGTGATCGCCTGGGTGCGGATGTTGGCACGGCCCGACATCTGCGAGCGCATCGACTGGTCGTCGGAGTAGGAGAGGATTCCGTCCGGCCCGTACTTCATCAGCAGGTTGGCGTACCACTCGCCCGACTGGGCGGCCTCCGGCGTGGTCAGCGTCGGCGTCAGGTTCTCGGGCGGCGCCTTGAAGACGCTGCCGCCCGAGCCCATCAGGTACGGGATCCAGTTCCAGTGATGCAGCTTGTCGGCGGTGAAGGCCGCGACGTTGTCCTTGTTGTGGATCGCGTCGCAGACCTTGGTCAGCTCGTCGAAGGTCGTCGGCATCTTGAGACCAGCGCGGTCGATCAGATCGGCGCGCGCGGCGCCCAGGATCATGGCGCCCGCTTCCCACGAGAACGCGAAGGTCTCGCCCTTGGCATTCTTCATCGCCGACTGCGGGCCGCCGGCGAAGTCCTCGGGCTCCCATTCGGCTGGCGTGTACTTCTTGTCCTTGGTGAAGGTGTCGAGGTTGGTGAACCAGCCGGCGCCGATCCAGCGGCCGGAGTAGATGAAGGTGCAGTTGCAGACATCGACCGCCGAGCCCTTGGTCGACAGTTCCAGATCGGTGCGCTGGTTGTAGACTGGGAAGGCCTGCATGTTGAAATTGACCTTGATGCCGGTCTTTTCCTCGAACTGCGGGAAGTAGTTCTTGAGGTACTCGAAGTAGGTCGTCTGGAAGCAGGCGCCGTTGATGGTCGTGCCGGCGAAGGGCTTGCCGCCCTGCGCGCTGACGTACGGCGCGGCGAGCGGAACCAGCGGCGCGGCCAATGCCCCGCCGAGAATCGTGCGACGACGAAGAGTGCTCATGTGCTTCCTCCCGGAAGTTGTCGGCGTGCCGTTTTCGGCTTGGCGCCATGTTATGTCTGACATATCGTCAAATGACTCCGCGTGCCTGTCAACGCTCCCGAACGAAGACGAGGGAAGGTTCGCATCGTGAACAGAACCAGCGGTGCCGGACGTATCGCCGAGGAGATCGGCTCGGCCATCGTCGCGGGCCTCTACAGGGCCGACGAGCTGGTGCCCGGCGAGATCGCCCTCAGCCGCCGCTTCGGCGCCAGCCGGCCGGTGGTGCGCGAGGCGCTGAAGCTGTTGTCGGCGAAGGGCTTGATCGCCTCCCGCAAGCGTGCCGGCACCCGCGCCCAGCCGCGGGAGGCCTGGCACATGCTCGATGCCGACGTGCTGACCTGGCGGCTGAAGAGCGGCAAGGCCGAGCCCAAATTCGTCTTCGATCTGTTGCAGGCGCGTGCCGCGATCGAGCCTGCTGCGGCAGCGATGGCCGCGCGCAACCGCGCACCCCAGAGCCTGAAGGCGATCGAGGACGCCTTCGCCGACATGGAGAAGTGCGCCGACGATCCGGCAGCGTTCGCTGCGCCCGACATCCGCTTTCACAAGGCGATCCTCGCCGCCACCGACAACGACTTCATCGCCGCCTTCGGCGCGCTGATCGAGATTGCGCTGGGTGCCTTCGTGCGCATCGCCTCGCGCCATGAGGGGGCGCCGGCGCCGTCCGTGCCCTTGCATCGCGCGATCCTGGCCGCAATCCGCCGCCGCGATGCGGAAGGCGCGCATGCCGCCATGTTGGCGCTGCTTGAGCGCACGTCGCGCAACGTCGAGCAGAATGTTGCGACAAAACCTCGCCGCCGCGCGGCACGGCGAAAGGCCTGATCCCGTCTCGCGTTCTGTGCCAAGATCGGCGCCGACAATCGGGAGGAAACAATGAAGGCCGCCGTTCTGTTCAAACCCAACGAGCCGTTGCAGGTCGTGGAGTGCGAGCTCGATCCGCCCAAGGCGGGCGAGGTGCGCGTGAAGATGAAGGCGGCGGGCGTTTGCCAGAGCGACTGGCACATCATGAACGGCGACTGGCCATCGCCGATGCCGGTCGTGCCGGGCCACGAGGCGGCGGGCGAGATCGCCGCTGTCGGTCCGGGCGTCACCACGGTGAAACCGGGCGATCACGTGATATTCTCCTTCCGCCCGCATTGCGGCCGCTGCCGGTACTGCACGCAGGGCCGCACGGTTCTCTGCATCGGCCGCAACAATGCCCCACCGGGCACGCTCTACGACGGCACGTTCCGGCTGAAGCACAATGGGCAGGGCGTGGCGCAGATGGCACGCATCGGCACCTTCGCCGAGGAAGTGGTGGTGCCGGAGGAAGTGGTCGTGCCGATCCGCAAGGACATGCCGTGGGCGCAGGCGGCGCTCGTCGGTTGCTGTGTGGCGACGGGCGTGGGCGCGGTGACTCGTCACGCCAAGATCGAGGCGGGCTCGACCGTCCTGGTGATCGGTTGCGGCGGCGTCGGACTGAACGCGGTGCAAGGCGCCATGATCTCGGGGGCCGGCAAGATCATCGCCGCCGATGTACGCGACAACAAGCTCGAGATGGCACGGACGTTCGGCGCCACGCATACGATCAACACGGCGACCGACAACGACCCGCTCAAGAAGGTGAAGGAGATGTCGGGCGGCCTCGGCGTCGATTACGCCTTCGACACCGTGTCGATCGACAAGACCCAGGCGCTCGCCTTCGACGCGTTGGCGCCCGGCGGCCACTCGGTCGCAGTCGGCATTTCGGCCGCCACGGTGAAGGCGCAGTACTCGCCGTTCATGATGGTGTTCACCGAGAAGAAGATCAGCGGAACGTTCTACGGCTCGGTGCGGCCCGATCTCGATTTCCCCGTGCTGGTCGACCACTACATGAACAAGAAGCTCAATCTCGACGGTCTGATCAGCCGCACCTACAAGCTCGAGGAGATCAACGACGGCTTCAAGCGGATGATGGCCGGCGAGGTCGCGCGCGGCGTCGTGGTGTTCGATTGAACACCGACGAATTCGGTCTCAGCGAAGAGCAGATCCTGATGCGCCGCAACGTTGCGGCGCTGCTGGCGCGCGTGCTGCCGGCCGAGGAAGTGCGGCGGCTCGACGCCAACTCCGAGTTCCCGCACGCGGCGTTCGATGCGCTGGCGCAAGCCGGCTACATGGCGCTGCCCTACGATCCCGCCTATGGCGGCATGGGCGGCAGCCGCAAGGACCTCGTGATCCTGGTCGAGGCGTTGGCACGGCATTATAGCGGCGCGTCGTCGCTCTATCTGCCGACCGTCGTCTATGGCGGCATGCATCTGCAACTCACGGCCGGCGAGCATTTGAGGCGGCGCTATTTGCCGGAGATCTGCGCCGGCAAACTCAAGTCGGCTTTTGCGCTCAGCGAGCCCGATACCGGCTCGGATGCGTCGGGCATCAAGACGCGCGCGGTGCGTGACGGCAACGGCTACCGCCTCACCGGCCAGAAGCTCTACATCAGCGCTGCGCATGTCGCCGATTACCTGATGGTCGTGGCCAAGACCGACAGCGACGCGCGCCACAAGGGCGTGACCCTGTTCTGGGTCGATGCGCGCGCTCCTGGCATCACCATGAAGCCGCTGGAGACACTCGGCCGTCGCACGACACATCCCAACGAGATCTTCTTCGATGGCGTGTTCGTGCCGTCCGATCACGTAATCGGCGAGGAGAACCGCGGCTGGTCGGGTCTGATGAAGGGTCTCAATCTCGAGCGGCTGTGTCTCGCGGCGCAGGCGTGCGGCAACATGCATTTCGCCATCGAGTACGCGAAGGCCTTCGCGCAGCAGCGCGTCCAGTTCGGCCAGCCGATCTCGAAGTTCCAGGCGATCCAGCACAAGTTCGCCGACATGCGCATCATGCTGAAAACGACGCAGGCGCTGACCTACCGGCTGGCCGACATGCTCGATGCCGGACTCGATCCGGTCGAGGAGACTGCGATCGCCAAGATTCAGGGCACCGACGGCGAGTTCAAATGCGCCCATCTCGCCATGGAGATCATGGGTGGCGCCGGCTACACGATGGCCCACGACATCCAGCGCCTGTTCCGCGACACCAGGGTCGGCACGATCGGCGGCGGCACCAACGACATCCAGCGCAACACCATCGCCAAGCAGATCGGACTATGACCGGCCGGTAGGGCGGGCGGCCGCGCGGCGGTCGAGCCGCCACGCGGACTGGTCCGATAGCCTTGCCCATGGTTCCTTATGCGTGCAGGCAGTTGCAAGGCGCATCTATTTGAATCGCCTTGCGAGACCTTTACGGGCAGTCTAAACCGCACGCTGGCGCCGAGGCTCTGTCGGGGCGCTTCGAGCAAGCTGATTTTCCCAACGAAAACAGAGACTTGGCGCAATGCTGTCGCGTGTGATCGGGCTATTTTCGGCGGACATGGGCATCGACCTGGGGACCGCCAACACCCTCGTGTACGTCAAGGGCCGGGGCATCGTCCTGAACGAACCCTCGGTCGTGGCGCTCACCACCCAGAGCGGCAAGCGTCAGGTTCTGGCTGTCGGCGAGGAGGCCAAGATGATGCTGGGCCGTACCCCCGGCAACATCCAGGCAATCCGCCCGCTGCGCGACGGCGTCATCGCCGACTTCGAAGTCGCCGAAGCGATGATCAAGCACTTCATCTCCAAGGTTCACAACCGCCGCTCGTTCGCCCATCCGCAGATCGTGGTCTGCGTGCCGTCGGGCTCGACCGCGGTCGAGCGCCGCGCGATTCAGGAATCGGCCGAGAGCGCCGGCGCCCGCAAGGTGTGGCTGATCGAGGAGCCGATGGCGGCGGCGATCGGCGCCGGCCTGCCGGTCACCGAGCCTACCGGCTCGATGGTCGTCGACATCGGCGGCGGCACGACCGAAGTGGCCGTCCTGTCGTTGGGCGGCATCGTCTATCCGCGCTCCGTGCGCGTCGGCGGCGACAAGATGGACGAGGCGATCATCGCGTATATCCGCCGCAATCATAACCTGCTGGTCGGCGAGAGCTCGGCCGAGCGCATCAAGAAGACCATCGCCTCGGCCTGTGCGCCCGAAGACGGCGAGGGCCGCACGATGGAGATCAAGGGCCGCGATCTGATGAACGGCGTGCCGAAGGAGCTGATCATCACCGAGCGCCAGATCGCCGAGAGCCTGCAGGAGCCGGTCTCGGCCATCGTCGAGGCGGTCAAGGTGGCGCTCGAGAACACCGCGCCCGAACTGGCCGCCGATATCGTCGACAAGGGCATCGTGCTCACCGGTGGCGGCGCCATGCTGACCAACATGGATACCGTGCTGCGCCAGGCGACCGGCCTGCCGGTGTCGGTGGCCGAAGATCCGCTGCTCTGCGTGGCGCTGGGCACGGGCCATGCAGTGGAAAACATCGATCGTCTGCGCGGCGTCCTGTCTTCGATGTACTAAAACCCGCGCTGGCTGGGCCCGCCGATACGCTGCGGGCAGAGCCCGCCCGCTTGGAGTAGAATGGGCCGGAAATGGCCATCCGGGACGATTTCGAGGTAGTTGCCGGCCAGGTGCGCGCTGTCGTGCAGCGCTTCGCCCTGGGCTTGCTGGTGGTCGCCGCGTTCGGCGCCATGTTGATCGGCAAGGCCGACACCGTTCTGGTCGAACATGCCCGGGTGTGGGCGCTCGATCTTGCCAGCCCCGCTCTGGAGGCCATTGCCCGCCCCGTGGCGGCTGCCAACCGCGCCATTGCCGATCTCAAGGAATTCGCCTCGCTGCGCCAGGAGAATGCCCGGCTGCGCGAGGAAAATGCCCGCCTGCTGGCGTGGCAGACCGCTGCCCGCCGCCTGGAGAACGAGAACGATCGGCTGCGCGATCTCGCCCAGTTCCGCGAAGGACCGGAAGCGTCGTTCATCACCGCCCGTATCGTGGGCGATAGTGTCAGTGCCTATGTCCGCGGCGCGCTGCTCAATGTCGGCCACAGGGCCGGCGTTACCACCGGCCAGGCCGTGGTGACCGGCGAAGGCCTCGCCGGCCGGGTCGCCGAAGTTGGCGACAACAGTGCGCGTGTTCTTTTCGTGACCGACGTCAACTCGCGTCTGCCGGTGCTGGTCGAGCGCACGCGCGAGCGCGCGATCCTGGCCGGCGACAATTCTCCGCAGCTTCGCCTAACCCTGCTGCAGGGCGTGTCGGGGGTGCAGCGCGGTGACCGCATCGTGACCTCGGGTCACGGTGGGAGCTTCCCCGTCGGTATTCCCGTCGGCGAAGTGGTGCAGACCGGCGAGGGCCACATCCGCGTCCGTCCTTTCGCCGATTTCTCGCGGCTGGAGTTCGTGCGTGTCGTCGACTACGGCGTGACCGGCCTGGTCAACAGCGGTCCTGCCGCCTCGTCGACGCCTGCCGGACAGGCCACCGGCCAGCGGAATCGCTGACATGAAAGCCGAAGGTCTGCTCTACACGCTCGACCGATGGGGCCGGCAGATGCTGCCGGGCCTGGTTCTGCTGTTCTTCGTGCTGCTGACGCTCGCGCCGTTGCGCGCGCCCTATCTCTCCGATGCCCTGCCGCTGTTGCCGGCGCTGGTGGTCTATCAGTTCAGCCTCGCCACGCCCGAGCGCCTGCCCGGGCCGCTGTTGCTCGCGATGGGCGTGTTGCTCGACCTGCTGCTCGGCGGTCCCGGCGCGCCGGTCGGGATCAGTGCGCTGGGCTTCGTGCTGATCCGCGCCTCCGTCACCGCCAACCGGCGCTACCTGGTCGGCGTGCCGTTCCTGTTCCAGTGGATCGGATTCTGCATCCTCGCCTGGGGCTTCGTGGTGCTGGTCTGGATCTTCACCGCGCTGTTCACCTGGACGGCGATCGATCCGGCACCGGCCATGATGCAGTACGCCGTGGTGCTGGTGGTCTATCCGGTGCTGGCGCCGCTGCTTGCCCGCGTGCGACCGCGCGACCCGCTCAACGTGCCCGAGTTGACGCGCGGCACGGCCCGGCCGGGCGAGACCGTGTCATGATCCGCTTCCGCAAAGGCGACGGCGAGCGTTCGGGCCAGTTCTCGCGCCGCGCCCTGCTGCTGGGCGGCGCGCAGGCGGTGCTGATGTCGGCACTGGCCGGCCGGCTCTACCAGCTTCAGGTGCTGGAAACCCAGCGCTTCGCCACGCTCGCCGAAGAGAATCGCATCAATCTTCGGCTGCTGCCGCCTTCGCGCGGCCTGATCTTCGACCGTACCGGCCAGTCGCTGGCGGTGAACCGCAACAACTTCCGCGCCATGGTGAGCTCCGATCGCGGCCGCGGCGTGGAGATGCTGGTCGAACGGCTCGACCAGATCCTCGGGATCGGCGAGACCGAGCGCAATCGCCTGCTGCGCGAGCTGCGCCGTAGTCGCAATGCTCAGCCCGTCGTGGTGCGCGAGAACCTGGGATGGGAGGAGGTGGCGCGGCTGGAGTTCAACGCGCCCGACCTGCCGGGCGTGTTCATCGATCTCGGACAGACGCGCGACTATCCCGAAGGCGAGCTGATGAGCCACATCGTGGGCTATACCGGCCGCGTTTCGGACGAGGACCTCAACGGCCGCGACGATCCCGTCCTGCAGCTTGCGACCATGCGGTTCGGCAAGAAGGGCGTCGAGCGCGCCTTCGAGGATGACCTGCGCGGCCGCGCCGGTGCCGTCCAGGTCGAGGTCAACGCGGTCGGTCGCGTGGTCCGCGAGCTCGACCGCACCGAGGGCCAGCCCGGCGCCAACGTGCTGCTGACCATCGACATGGACATCCAGCGCTTCGCCGCCGAGCGCATGAAGGAGCACCAGTCGGGCTCGGTCGTGGTCATGGACGTGATCACCGGCGACATCATCGCGATGACCTCGACGCCGGGCTTCGATCCCAATGTCTTCGCGCGCGGCATCACCCAGTCGGAGTGGCGCGACCTGCTCGACAGTCCGGAGCGTCCGCTCAACAACAAGGCGATCGGCGGCGTCTATCCGCCGGGCTCGACCTACAAGATGGTCACCGCGCTGGCGGCCCTCGAATCCAAGGCGATCGAGCCGTGGACCGTGCTGCCCTGTACCGGCTACCTGAAGCTGGGCGACCTGAAATTCCATTGCTGGCTCAAGACCGGCCATGGCGGCATGAACGTCACGACCGCGATCGCCCAGTCGTGCGACTGCTTCTTCTACGAGGCGGCGCGGCGAGCCGGCGTCGACCGCATCGCCGATACCGCGAACCGGCTCGGCTTCGGCCGACAGAGCGATCTTGGCCTGCCGGGCGAATCGGCCGGCATCCAGCCGTCGCGCCAGTGGAAGCAGGAAAAGTACAGCAAGCCGTGGCAGCACGGCGACACGTTCAACCTCGGCATCGGCCAGGGCTATATGGCCTCGACGCCGCTGCAACTCGCGATCATGACGGCGCGCCTGGCCAACGGCGGCTACGAGGTGCAGCCCAACCTGCTGCTCGCCAAGGCGAGTCCGCGCGAGGAACTGGCGCCGCCCGCGCCGCGCGAGACTCCCGCCGCGCCAACGCTGCGGTTCTCGCCGCAGAACATGGCGCTGGTGCGCGAAGGCATGGTGCAGGTCGTGGCCGCGGGCACCGCCAGCACGCTCAAGGTCGATGCAAAGGGCCGACCCTTGCCGCCGGAACTGATGTTCGCGGGCAAGACAGGGACCGCCCAGGTCAAACGCATCACTGAGCGCGAGCGCGACATGGGCATCACGCAACAATCGCTGCCCTGGCACTTGCGCCACCACGCGCTGTTCGTGTGCTGGGGGCCGATCGCCAAGCCGCGCTATGCCTGCGCCGTGATCGTCGAGCACGGCATGGCGGGTGGCGCTACCGCCGGGCCGATCGGCCGCGACGTGCTGGTCGAGACCATGAAACGCGACCCCTCGCGCCGGACCGACGGCTTCAAGAAAATGGCGTCCCGATAGGCCGCCCATGACCGCCGTCTCCCTCGGCACGCCCGCACAGCCGGGCTTCGGCGAACGCATCTGGCGGATCAATTGGGGCCTCATCCTGGTGCTGAGCGCGATCGCGGGCATCGGCGTGCTGGCGCTCTATTCGGCGGCCGGCGGTCGGCCCGATCCGTGGGCGGCACGGCACGCCGTCCGCTATGGTGCCGCGCTCTGCCTGCTGCTGGCCGTTTGCCTGGTCCACCCCAAGGTCTGGCTCTATCTCGCCTGGCCGATCTACATCGTGTCGATCCTGCTGTTGGTCGCGGTCGACGTGGTCGGCAAGGTCGGCATGGGCGCCCAGCGCTGGCTGATCCTCGGGCCGATCCAGATCCAGCCCTCGGAGATCACCAAGGTCGCCGTCATCCTGGTGATCGCGCGCTACTACCACGGGCTGAGCCACGAGCAGGCGTCGCGCTTCCTCTATGCCCTGCCGCCGCTGTTCGTCGTGCTGGCGCCGGTCGGCCTGGTGATGGTCCAGCCCGACCTCGGCACCGCCATGATGGTGCTGCTGGGCGGCGCGGCGCTGCTGTTCGTGGCCGGCGTGCGCATCTGGATGTTCCTCGCCGCCGCCGTGGCGGCGGTCGGCAGCCTGCCGTTCGCCTGGTCGTTCATGCACGAATACCAGCGCCGCCGCGTACTCACCTTCCTCGATCCCGACCGCGATCCCCTCGGCGCCGGTTACCACATCACTCAGTCGAAGATCGCGATCGGCTCGGGCGGCCTGTTCGGCAAGGGCTTCGGCCACGGCACGCAGTCGGCGCTGAACTTCCTGCCCGAGAAGCAGACCGACTTCATTTTCACGACCTTCGTCGAGGAATGGGGCATGGTCGGCGCCCTGGTGCTGCTCGCCCTGTTCGCCCTGGTACTTCTCTGGGGGTTCTCGATCGCGCTGCGCTGCCAGCACCATTTCGGGCGGCTGATCGCGCTCGGCGTGACCTCGATGATGTTTCTCTACGTCTTCATCAACACCGCGATGGTGATGGGCCTGCTGCCGGTGGTTGGCGTGCCGCTGCCCCTGGTCAGCAACGGCGGCACCGCCATGGTCTCGGTGATGTTCGCCTGCGGCCTGCTGATCGGGATGAATGTCTACCGCGACGCGCAAATGGCGCTGCCGCGCTGATCCCACGCGAAATTTCGTAAAAAAATCCCCGATTCTGGCCTATCGACAAGGCTCCATCGCCTTGCTAAACCCCGCGCCTCTCCGGAGATTGGGCGATTAGCTCAGTTGGTAGAGCAGCTGACTCTTAATCAGCGGGTCGTAGGTTCGAGCCCTACATCGCCCACCAATCCCCGGCCCCCGAAGCCCCGCAGAAGCGGGGCTTTTTGCTGTCAGGCGCGGCCTGCTTCGACCTCACGCTGGAAAAACAGCAGATCCAGCACCAGGTCGCGCTGGCCGAAGCCGCACAGGATGGTGTGGGCCTGGCCACGGTGATGGGTCTGGTGATTGAAGAAATGCGCCAGAGCCGGCGCGAGCGGCTGCACGAATTCTTCGGGCGTCGAGACGCGGCGGTAGCTGATCGTGCCCGCGAGCTTCTGTTCGGTGAGGCCATCGACATAGGCCACGATGCGCCGGTCCTCGGCTTCGCGCGCGGCGCGCAGTTCGCGGAGCGTGTCGTAGTTGATCGCATCGAGCCTGGCCGGCGAGGGGCCCTCGCCGGTGAAACGGTGCATCCACACCCAATCCGCCGTCAGCAGGTGGTTGAGAGTACCGTGCATCGACTTGAAGAACGCCCCACGGTCGGCGCGGTAGTCGGCGTCGCTCAATTGAGCGGCCGCGTCGTACAGGCGGCGGTTCGCCCAGGCATTGTAGCGGGCGAAGACGGCATAGTGCTCTTTCATGCCGCCCATGATGGGCGCCCGCCGTCAGCCTGCAAGATTGATTGGTTGTTTCAACGCTTGTTGGGGCCGCCTAGCCGCGATAGCCGCGCTTGCCATGGTCGCGCAGCCACAGCCGCACCAGGTGCCGCTTCTTCTCCGGCTCGGGGTGGTCGACGAACTCTGTCCGGGCGTGGCCGGTGGCGCGGTTGTTCACGTACTGGATCTGGCCGGCCTCGAAGCTAAGTTCGACATGCAGCTCGGGCTGGTCGAACACCGTCTGCACGGCCGCCAGCGCAGCGCTGGTCTCGTTGTCCAGACGCTCGCCGCGCAGTTCGTAGCCGGCGTAGATCTCGCTCAGGGCCAGCCGCGCCTTGATCGTGCCGTCGCTGCCGCGCTCGAAAATCGGCGCGGCAAAGGTCGTGGGCTCGCCCGGCTGGTGCTCAGCGTGGCGGTCGTACCAGAAGGGTTGGTAAAGCCGTGGCATCAATTCGGGGAAACGACGCTCCAGCGCCTGGTGCACGGTGGCGACGCTCATGACCTGGCTGACACCGCCCTGCTTCGCCGGATGCAGGCAGAACAGGCAGACATAGTCGGGGGGCATTTCATTGTAGGAATTGTCGTTGTGGAAGCGCAGGTCGACGTTGGTCACCGTCGGCCGGATGCCCGAGCCGGGCTTCAGCTTCGCGCCGGTGTCCATCACGTCATAGAACATCTGGCCATTCAGCTTCTGCGCCACCGGTCGTGCCAGCAGGCTGGAGATCAGCCAGTAGACCGCGACCGCCTCGTCGCGGCTCATCTCCCCGAGCGGCAGCCGGTCGAGCACCGCGAACATCGGGCCCTTCTGCGCGCGCTCGCGCACTTCGGCCATGGTCGCGCGGCAGGCATCGAGCCCGAAATCCCTCGGGTCGAGCAGGAATAGCGGCACCGGTGCCCGGCGCAATTCGGCGACAACGTCGCGAATCTCGGTTAACGCCGCCGGACCCAGCCGCACCGTCCAGTCCGGCGGCGCAATGGTGGTCCGCGTCCAGTTTGCCTGGATCGGGGAAGGGGGTGTTCTAGAAGCCGAAAGCATGGCGCACGTTACCACCGAGCAGGCCAGCACGGTGAGCCGACGGCACTTCGTCGACCATCTCCTCCAGCGACTGCAGGTAGTCGCCGGTATGGTCGGGGTGCGGATAGTCCGACGCCCAGAAGAAGCGGTCGGCGCCGTAGGTCTTCATCATGGCCGGCAGCGTGCGTTCGTCGGGGTCGCCCGAGACCCAGACTTGGCGGCGGAAATACGCGCTGGGCCGGAGCTTGAGCGGGGCGCGGCCGCCGAGATAGGTCGAGGTGGCGACGCCGTCGAGCCGGTCGAGCCAGTAGCCGATCCACCCCGCGCCGCATTCCAGCAGAACGAGCTTCAGCTTCGGGAAGCGGTCGAAGGTCGCGAAGTCGAAGAACGTCGTGAAGGCCTGGCGCACACCTTCGCCGGCCGTTACCGAGGCGAGCAGGGTGAGGCGGTGGCCGTTCTCGAAGCGCGGCGAGCGCAATTCGAAGGGCTCAAAGGCGGGATGGATGGCGATCGGCACATCGAGTTCGACGGCCTTGGCGTAGACCGGATCATGCGCCGGATCGCCATGCGCCTTGTGCGTCCAGGTGAAGGGCACGACGAACGCGCCCCGGCAGCCATCCTTCACCGCGCGTTCGAGTTCGGCCGCCGCCGCTGCCGGATCGCCGAGCGAGAGGTGTGCAATCGGGATCAGACGACCTTGGGCGGTACGGCAGAAATCCGCGACCCACCGATTGTACGCCCGGCAATAGGCCTGGCTCAGTTCGGCGTCGGAAAGCTCGGCTTCCCACAGAATGCCGAGGGTCGGGTAGAGCACGGCCGCGTCGAGTCCTTCGGCATCGAGCAGCTTCAGCCGTTCGGCGGCGTTGCAGGCGCCGTACGGCATGTTGGCCGCATAGGTCTTGTCAGGGTGCGGCGTGAAGGCTTCGAGATCCTTCTGGCCCATGCGGCCCAGCGTGGCGGGATAGCCGCGCCGTGTGCGCTTGCTCGGAACGCCGCCGATTTCCAGATATTCGAGGCCGTTCTCGTCGCGCTTCAGCCGCATTGCGCGGTCCTTGTACTTGCGCTCGATGTAGGCGTCCCACAGGCCGGCGTCTTCCAGGAGATGGCCGTCGGCATCGACGGCGCCGGTGAACTTCAACCGATGCACGGCACTCGGGTCGAACACGGGCCGCATTCGTGCGCCTCCCCTATTTTTCCTCCCCGGCGATCAGGCCGTAGAGCATGACGCTATGCCACTTGCCCGAGACCAGCCAGCGGTCGCGGATCGGGCCGCCCTCCAGGCGAAACCCCAGGCGCCGCGCGAGTGCCGCCGAAGGCTTGTTCTCGCGACGGATCAGCGCCTCGATCTTGTGAACCTTCAACGTGTCGATGAGATAGCGAATCAGGGTCCGACCGGCCTCGGTCATGTAGCCCTTGCCCTGCGCGTCGGGTGAAACGATCCACCCGACGTCGACCCGCCGCTCGCGGCGGTCGCGGCGGTGGTAGTTGATCATGCCGATCAGACGCCGGCTCTTCCTTTCCTCGACCGCCCACAGAACGTAGTGGGCGGGATGATAGGCAACATGCCAGCGCATCATGCGACGGGTCGCGTCGAGCGAGGGGCTGTGGTCGGTACCCCAGTAGCGCAGGTTTTCGGCATTGCCGTAGAGCGCATGCAAGGCCTTGAGGTCGCCGGCGCGGAACGGCCGCAGCCGGATGCGCCTGGAATCGAGAACGGGAGCTTTCTTGCGGGGCGGGGCCATGCGTTACACTAGGGAAGGAGGCTCGCGATGACCAAGCGAATTGGGATCCTGACCAGTGGCGGCGATTGTGCCGGCCTCAATGCCGTGATCCGCGCCGCGGCCCTGCGCGCCCATCACGGCCACGGCTGGAAGATGGTCGGCATCCGGTACGGCACGCTTGGACTGCTCGAGCGGCCGGTGGCGGCCATCGACATCGAGCCGAATCGCCTCGACGCCGGTGTGGCGCGGCGAGGCGGCACCTTTCTCGGCAGCACCAACAGGGGCGATCCATTCGCCTTCCCCATGGAAGGCGGGCAGGTGCGCGATCGCTCCGGGGAGATGCTGGACGGCCTGCGCAGTCTCGCGCTCGACGGGCTGATCGGTATCGGCGGCGACGGCAGCCTGGCGATTCTTCGGCGCCTGCTGCAGCCGAGTGGCCTGGCCTTCGTCGGCATCCCCAAGACCATCGACAACGACGTCGCCGGCACCGATCGGGCGATCGGATATTCGACCGCGGTGGCGGTTGCGACCGAGGCGCTGGACCGCCTGCAGCCGACCGGCGCCAGTCACGACCGCATCATGGTGCTCGAGGTGATGGGCCGGGATGCCGGCCACATTGCCATCGCCACGGGCATCGCAGGCGGCGCCGACGTGATCCTGATTCCCGAGATCGGCTGGCGCCTGGCCAATGTCACCCGTCACGTCCAGAGCTTGCGGGCCGGCGGACGGCGCACGGCGCTCATCGTCGTGGCGGAAGCGGCCGGAAATTCCGACGATGCCCCCGATCCGGCCGACGACGCACCGGGAAAGCACGGCGTCGGCGACTGGCTGGCCCTGCGTTTGATGGCTGCGACTCATGCCGAGGCGCGCGCCACGGTGCTCGGCCACGTCCAGCGCGGCGCCGATCCGACGGCCGAGGATCGCATTCTTGCCGCGGCACTCGGCGCCCATGCGATCGATGTGCTGGCGGCCGGGGGACGCGACCGCATGGTCGCCTGGTCGAACCGGGAGGTGATCGACGTGCCACTGGAAAGCATCGTCGGGCAGTCGCATACGGTCGATCCGATGGGCGCCCTGGTGCGCACCGCGCGCGCCCTCGGAATCTGTCTCGGCGACGAGGAGTAGGCGCAGCGATTAGAGCGCCATAATGGGTGCCCGCCGGAGGTGCAGATATGCTGGCGCCGATGGTAACGGTTACCAAAAGTGACCTTTAGATTCCCGTCAGTCTAACGGTCGCTTTTTGTAACCATGGTCGGGAAGTCTTCCCGCGCCAGCCAGAAAACTTCGCCCTGGCTCAATTCGGTATCGAGCCAGACGAATTGAGTTCGCGAGTAGGCTCGCTCCAACGGCTTGCGGCCGCGCCCGAGTTCGCAGAGGAGGGCGCCCCGTGTCGTCAGATGTCTGGCGCCTTCAGCCAGGATGCGATGAACGAGGTCGAGCCCGTCCTTGCCGGCGGCCAGTGCCATCCGGGGCTCGTGCCGGTATTCGGGCGGCAGGCGGTCCATGCCCTTTGCATCGACATAGGGCGGGTTGCTGATGATGAGATCGTAGCGTTGTCCGGCGAGCGGTGCGAACAGGTCGCCATGATGGAGCGATATGCGATCGCGCAGCCGGTGCGTCGCGATATTGCGTCCGGCGAGCGCCAGTGCGCCGCGCGAGAGGTCGACGGCATCGACCTTCGCAGCGGGGAAGGCGAGCGCCGCCAGGATCGCGAGACAACCGGAACCAGTGCAGAGGTCGAGCACGCGCCGGACCTTCTTCGGTTCGGCGATCGGCAGGGCGCCGGCCACCAGCAGGTCTCCGATGAAGGAGCGCGGGATCAGGGCGCGCTTGTCGGCATGGAAGCGCACGCCGTGCATGTAGGTCGCGCCCACCAGATAGGGCGCGGGCAGGCGCAGGGCGATGCGGGCGTCGATCAGGGTGAGCAGACGCGCCTTCTCGGCCTCCGTCGGGCGCAGCGCGAGCCAGGGATCGATGTTGTGGATCGGCAGGCGCAGACCCTCAAGGAGCAGGAAGGCTGCCTCGTCGACGGCGTTGGTCGTGCCGTGGCCGTAGGCGAGCCTCGCATCCTTGAAACGCTGGACCGCGAACCGGAAGAGGTCGCCCAGAGTGTCGAGAGAGGATTTGAGACGGCGTGCCATGCGGGCCTAGAGTAGCCTTTCCTGTTTGCGGAGTGGGCATGAATCGCGGCGCGTTAGACGGTCTGGTTGTCCTCGATCTCACGACGCATCTGTCGGGGCCATTCTGCGGCATGCAGCTCGCCGACATGGGTGCCGACGTGATCAAGATCGAAAGCCCTGTCGGCGATTCCATTCGCGGCGCGCCACCCTTCGTCGAGGGCGAGGGGGCGCCGTTCATGCTGTGGAACCGCAACAAGCGCGGCATCGTGCTCGACCTCAAGGCGGCCGACGATCTGGAGATCTTCTGGGATCTGATCGACGGTGCCGACGTGGTGCTGGAAAATTTCCGCCCCGGTGTGCTCGACAAGCTCGGGATCGGCTGGAAAGCCCTGCACGCGCGCAATCCGCGACTGATCCTGGGCTCGATCTCGGGCTTCGGGCAGACCGGGCCCTACGCCAAACGCGGTGGCTTCGATCTCGTCATCCAGGCGATGTCCGGGCTGATGTCGGTGACGGGGCCGAAGGACGGCCCGCCATATCGCATTCCCCTCGCCATTTCCGACGTCGGTGCCGGGCTATATCTCACCATCGGCGTGTTGTCGGCGCTGCAGGCGCGGCACAAGAGCGGTGAGGGCCAGTGGGTCGAGACCTCGCTGCTCGAGGCCACGGTGTCGCTTGGCGTCTACGAGGCCGCCAATTACTTCGCGACCGGCGTGCGGCCGGAGAAGCTTGGCCAGGGACACCGCGGCTCCTCGCCCTACCAGGTATTCCAGACAAAGGACGGCTGGCTCACCATCGGCGCGGCACAGCAGAATTTCTTCAAGAAGGTCTGCGAGATGATCGGCAAGCCCGAACTGGTCGACGATCCGCGCTTCAAGACCAACGCTTTGCGCGTCAAGAACAACGACGCCATCGTCGCCATCCTCCAGGCGGAGTTGGCCAAGCGGACCAACGCACAATGGCTTGCCGCCTTCGAGGCTGCGGGCATTCCGGCCGGGCCGGTGTTGCACCACGACGAGGTGTTCGCGAACGAGCAGATCCTGGCGCGCGGCATGGTGGCAGAGGTCCAGCACGCCAAGGCAGGCAAACAGAGGACCCTGGGCGTGCCGCTCAAACTGTCGGCAACGCCAGGCAGTGTGCGCCGTGCCGCGCCGACCCTAGGCCAGCACGACGCCGAGGTTCGCGCGACCGCCCGCCAGACGGCCAGCCGGCGGCGCTAGTTTCGCCGGTCAGGCCGGCCGTCGCCATCGCGGTCCTGATCACTCCGGCGATTGCCGCCGCGATTGTCGTTGCCGTTGGCCTGCCGATGGTCGTTGTTCGACGGTGGGCGGATCGCCTGGGCCGGACGATCGTTGTGGTTGTTGTTCCAGCGATGATCCGGGGCATGGTTCGCGGGCTGCGGCCGGGGGGCCGGCGCGGCGACAGGCACCGGCACGTAGCGGGTTTGGGTCACCACACGCGGCGGCGGATTGTAGACATAGGTGTTGTTCGAGACGTAGTTCGGCCGGGCGTAGTAGCTGCTCGGGTAGGAACCGGCCGAGTAGTAGCCGCTCGAATAGCCATTCGAGTAGTTGTCGTAGCCATAGGACCCGGTCGGGTAGCCGGAGTCCATCGACTCCACGCAGCCGGTCGTGGCCAGGGTGGCGGCGGTCAGAATCAGCCAACTGAGCTTGCGCATTTTGCCTCCTCGCAGGGAGCCCTTGTGAGGGGCCTTCCTGCTGTTGCCGATACGCAACGGATTTCGACCGAGGGGAGTCGCAATTGCGGCGAGAGAAGCACCACCTCTCACATGTCCGTGAGAGGCGGCGCTCCGTCAGGCCGTCGTCAGGGCATCAACGGCCCTGATAACGATCCGGGATGCGGTCGCCGTTGGCGTCGCGGTCGTACCGGTTGGGGATGCCGTCGCGATCGTAGTCGGCACGCGGCGAGTTCCAGTAGCCGCCGCTGTTGCGGTCGTGGCGGTAGCTGGAATTCGGATAACCATTGGACTCCACGCAGCCTGCGGTGGTCAGGGCAACCAGCGCGGCCAGCGTCAGCCATTTCACCTTGCGCATGTTCTCCTCCGTATCGCTCGTCTGCGTCCCGGCCGGGCAGCCGGGGCTGCGCAAGAGATACGACGGCGGCCGTGACCGAAACGCGGCAGCACGGAGAAACACCGCGGCAGAAGGCGGCGGCTTTAAAATGTCACAACCCGCAAGGCGGGCCCGCGGGCCGGTTCGACGCCGGGCCGCAGGTTGTCGCAGTTGGCGCTAGAGCGCGCCGGGCGCAGGCCCCTTCGACGCCTTGGCGGTGAGCTTGGGCGGATGGGTGACGATCGACTTCAGGGCCGCCACCGGCTTGCGCAGCTTGTCGAGGTTGGGCCGCGGACGGGCCAGTTCCGGATTGGCGGCGAAGGCCTGTTCCATGGCATGCGCGGCGCCCAGCACCTCGCCGTCGCCGCGGAAGCGACCGATCACCTGCAGGCCGAACGGCATCTTCTTGTGGTCGTAGCCGCAGGGCAGCGACACCGCGGGATTGGTGACCAGCGAGATGAAGTACTTGGTCGCCATCCAGTGGTAGTAGGTCTTGAGTTTCTCGCTGTCCATTTGCTCGATGTAGAGCTGCTTCCAGGGGAAGGGCGTGAAGCCGACCGTCGGGCCGATGACCAGATCATAGTCCTTGTAGTGCTCCTGGAAGGCGCGGAAGAGCCGGGTCTGCTCGCCATGCGCCCAGGCGAAGTCGGCGAGGCTGAGCTTGGCACCGATCTCGTAGTTGGCGACGATGTTCGGCCCGAGCATCTTTCGGTTGTTCGTGTAGGCATCCTGGTAGCGCGACAGGAAGCTGACGGCGCGCACGATGTCGAAGCATCGGTCGGCGCCGCCGTAATCGACCTCGACTTTGTCGAGGCTGCGGAACAGCGGCTTCATCGCCTTGATCTTGGCGCGGAAGGTCTGGCGGATTCCCTTTTCGACCGGGGCACCGCCGAAATCCTCGGTGTAGGCGACGCGCAGGCTGCCGAGATCGACCGGCCACGGTTCGGCATAGGCCATCGGGTCCAGCGGGAAGCTGAGCGGATCGCTGTCGTGCTGGCCGATCTGCGTCGCGTAGAGAAGGCAGACATCGGCGACCGAGCGGCCCATCGGACCCAGTACCGAGATCGGCGTCCAGCCCATGGCGCGGCGCTCGACGGCGACCATGCCGGGCGAGGGACGGAAGCCCACGACGCCGCAGAATGCGGCCGGATTCCGCAACGAGCCGCCGGTGTCGGAGCCCGTGCAGACCGGCAGCATGTCGGTCGCCAGCGCCGCTGCCGAGCCGCCCGACGAGCCGCCGGCATTCAGCATCGGATTGAATGGATTGCCGGTGGCGCCCCACACCGGGTTGCGGCTGTTGGAGCCTGCGCCGAATTCCGGCACGTTGGTCTTGCCGACCACTATGGCGCCAGCAGCACGCACGCGGCCGACCATGACGTTGTCGTAGTTCGGCACATAGTCGCGATAGAGCGGCGAGCCATAGGTGGTCAGCAGATCCTTGGTCTCCTCGAGGTCCTTGATGCCGGCCGGCAGGCCGTGCAGCAGGGGCAGGTCCTCGCCGCGGCGCACCGCGGCTTCGGCGGCCTTGGCCTCCTTGCGTGCGCGCGCGACGCACATCGCCGTTACGGCGTTGATCGCAGGATTGATTTCCTCGATTCGGCGCAGGCAGGCCTCCAGAAGCTCGACCGGCGAGATCTCCTTGGTGCCGATGCGGCGACGCAGCTCGACGGACGACAGTGCCAGCAGTTCGCGAGTGGACATGGGTTCCCCTGATTCGACTGAAAGTTTCGTGGTTCGATGGTTAAGGCCGGTGCAGCTTGACCGGCTCGCGCGTCACGGTGCGCCGCCCGCTCTTGTAGGCGGCCAGCACGGGCGCCACGGTACGCAGCGCGATGATCTCGTCGGGGGCATCCAGCACCACCAGGTCGGCCGGGCCGCCGATGGCGATGCCGTAGTCGTCCTTGCGCATCAGCTTCGCGGCTGTCGCGGTGGTCATGTTCCACAGCGCCTGTACTTCGTCGTCATTGCCGCGCTGGGTCACGATCGCGTGCATGTTGACCTGGCGCAGCAGCTGACCGTCACCAAACGGCGTGAAAGGATTGAGGATGTTGTTCGAGCCGACCGAGCAGGTGACGCCGCGCTCGGTCAGGAAATTCAGGTCGACGACATTGCGCGGCACGTTGTGGTCGGTGTGACGGCCGCCGAGATAGAGGTCGGTTGCGGTCAGCACCGTGGCGGCGACGCCGGTGTCGGCCATGCGCTTGGCGACCCCATTCAGATCCTTGAACGGCATGGTGGCGAGCTTGCCGACATGGCCCACGGCGACGCGGCCGCCCCACTTGTATTTCTCGGTAAGGTCGCAAACCAACAACGTGTGGAGCTCCTCGGCCGAGGCGCCGCTGTCGAGATGCATGTCGATGTCGACGTCGAACTCGCGCGCCATCTCGAAGACGCGCCGGATCTGCGCTCTCCAGTCGCTGTCGTAGTTGGGCGCCGCGCCGACCACGGTGGCGCCGTTCTTCAGGGCCGCGACCATCAGCTCGTCGGTGCCCGGATTGTTGGTCAGGCCTTCCTGGGGCATGACGCAGACTTCGAGGTCGATCGCCCACTTGTACTTGTCGATCAGCGTCTTCACGCCTTCGAAGCCACGCAGGCCGATCTTCGGATCGACCTCGGAATGTGTGCGCATGCGCGTGGCGCCGTGACCGATGCACTTCTCGATGGTGGCCGAGGCACGCTCGATCACGTCCTCGACCGTCATGGTGTGCTTGACCGCCGAGACACGCTCCATCGCGAGATGCGGGTTGCGCTTGGTGGTGTGCTCGCAGCGGCCGAGGATGCAGGCCTTGTCGAGATGGATGTGAGTGTCGACGAAGCCCGAACAGACCAGCCGGCCGCCGCCGCGATATTCCTCCCGTGCGCTGCCGCCGAGTTCGGGAGCGATTGCCGCGATCCTGCCGTTCTTCACACCGATGTCGATCGCCGGTTGGTTCGGCTTGCTGCCGGGCAGGCGCACCTCGCGCAAAACGACGTCGAAATCCATCACCGGTCCTGTCGAAAACGTTACCCGGCACGCATGTTGCACCACGCCGTGCGGCATTTACAGTCTCAGGTGCGAGTGAAGGACCGACAAACATCATGCTCATTCGACGGCGATCATTGATTGCGGCTGCAGCCGCTTCAGTCCCCGGTATCAGCCTTGCAAAAACGGGATGGGCCCAAGCGGCTTGGCCCACCAGGCCGATCCGCTGGATCGTGAATTTCCCGCCGGCCGGCGCGGCCGACATCCTCTCACGAACCCTGGCCGAGTATTACGGCACGCGGCTCGGCCAGCCGATCGTAGTCGAGAACAAGCCCGGCGCCGGCGGCCTGCTGGGTGCCGACATCGTCGCCAAGGCCAAGGGCGACACGCATCTGGTCATGATGTCGAGTGCTGCCTCGCACGGCATCGGTCCGGTGCTCTACAAGGACGTGCCCTACGATCCGTTGGCCGACTTCACGCACATCCACCTGGTCGGCACCTTTCCGACCGTCCTTGCAGTGAACGCTTCGTCGCCAATCACCTCCGTTGCGCAACTGATCGAGATGGCGAAGGCCAAGCCCGGCGAAGTCACCTACGGATCCGGCGGCAACGGCACGATGAACCATCTTACCGGCCAGGTGCTGGCGCGCGCGGCCGGCGTGCAGCTCACGCACATTCCCTATCGCGGCTCGGCGCCGGCGATGAACGACCTGATGGGCGGCCAGATCGTCGCCCTGATGGAAAGCCTGCCGACGGCGATCGGTTATTTCACCTCGGGCCGCATGCGGCCGCTCGCGGTGAGCGAGGATCAGCGCTCGCCCAGCCTGCCGGACGTGCCGACTTTCCGCGAGGCGGGATTCGCCGGTGTCGTGACGACCAACTGGTTCGGCTTCTCGGCGACGGCGGACATTCCGCGCGATCTCGTTCTGCGCTGGGAGAGCGAAACCGGGACCGCTCTGCAGAGCGCGCAAGTGAAAGAAGCGTTCGCCAGGATCGGTGTGCGGCCCGGGACGCTGGGATCGAGCGGCTACACCGACTTGATCCGTGGCGAGCTGGTGCGTTGGAAAGAGGTCATTGCGGCGGGCAACATCCGCGCAGACTGATTGCCTCCTCTCCGGCTTCAGGCAAGATGTCGGCCGGAGGAAACAGAACCATGGCGCATGCGCTCCGCGACAAGGCGGCGATCAGCGGGATCGGCGAAACCGCATACACGCGCGGCACGTCCAAGTCGGGCCTCGCGCTTCAGCTGGAAGCCAGCCTGAAGGCGATCGAGGACGCTGGCCTCTCGCCACGCGACATCGATGGAATCGTACCCTACTTCCCCGGCGGCGGTATCGCGGAAGACTTCATCGCCAATCTCGGCCTGCCCGACGTCACCTTGTCGTTGTTCGTGCCGATGGGCGGCGCCACCTGCGTCGCCGCGATCCAGAGTGCGGCGATGGCGGTGGCGACCGGCGTTTGCAAGAACGTCCTGATCTCGGTCGGCCGCACCGGATACTCCGGTGCCAGGGTCAGCACGCGCTTGCAGCAGTTTCCGCAATTTGCACTGGCGGCGGAGTTCGAGCTGCCGATCGGCATGTTCGCTCCGGCCCAGCTCTATGCCCAGGGCGCGCGCCGGCACATGGAGCTCTACGGCACAACGCCGAGGCACTTTGCCGAGGTCGCCGTGACCATGCGCGAGCACGCGATCCTCAACGGCAACGTGGTGATGAACAAGCCGCTCACCGTCGAGGACCACCACGCCTCGCGCATGATCTCCGATCCGTTCCGGCTGTTCGACTGCAGTCTCGAAAGCGACGGCGGCGCCGCCATCGTCGTGAGCGCGGCCGACCGGGCGAAGTCGTTGCGCAAGCCGCTGGTCACCGTGATGGGCGTGGCCGAGGGCCATCCCGAATCGCCGGCCTCGATCGCCCAGCGTCCCGATCTGCTCGAATTCGGTCTCGTCAAGGCGGCGAAGCGTGGTTACGAGATGGCAGGCGTCGGGCCGAAGGACATGAACTTGGCCGAGATCTACGACTGTTTCACCTTCACGGTGATCCGCCAGCTCGAGATCCTGGGCTTCTGCAAGACCGGCGAGGGCGGGCCGTTCGTCATGGACGGACGCATCAAGCTGGGCGGCGCGCTGCCGATCAACACGCACGGCGGCCTGCTGAGCCAGGGCCATGTCGTCGGTCTCAACCATGTGATCGAGTTGACCCGGCAATTGCGAGGCGAAGGCGGCAAGGCGCAGGTCGCCAAGGCCGAGATGGGCTTGGTTACCGGCTATGGCGACATGGGCGACGGATCGGTCGCCATCCTGAGGAGGGCGGCATGAACGGCACTTCCACATCCGCGGCTCCCGAGCGGCCGCTGCCCACTCCGACCCGCGAGAGTCAGCCGTTTTGGGACGGCATGCGCGAAGGCCGCTTCCTGCTGCAGCATTGCGCCTCCTGCGGCAAGGTCAGGCACTATCCGCGTCCGGTCTGCCCGCACTGCTTCTCGCTCGAAAGTGAATTCAAGGAAGCACCCACCACCGGCAAGATTCACACTTGGACGGTGTGCCACCATCCGTTCAATTTCTTCTTCAAGCAGCAGGCGCCCTACATCGTGGCGCTGGTCGACATGGATGCAGGTGTCCGGGTGAATGCGCCGTTGCGTGGCGTCGCCGAAGGCGATGTCAGGATCGGCCAGAAGGTTCGGCTGGGGTTCGAGCCGGTGAACAAAGAGGTGACGTTGCCATTCTTTGTCGCCGAATAAGAACCGGCAGGGGAAAGCGTAAAGGGAGGATCGCGTGAATCGTTCGACGTTCGTCGCTGCCGCGCTGGCGGCTGCGCTGCTGCCACTCGGCAGCGTCGCCCAGACCGACTGGCCAACCAAACCGGTCAGCATGGTCGTGCCCTATCCGCCGGGCGGCGTGAATGACGCCGTAGCGCGCGTATACGCCGACAAGCTCACGGGCGATCTCGGCAAGACGGTGCTGGTCGACAATCGCGCCGGCGCGGCCACGACGGTGGCCTCGAACTACGTCGCCAAGGCGGCCCCCGACGGCTACATCATCTACGCAGGCGGCACGTCGTTGATCATCAATCCGACGCTCACTGGCCAGGTGCAGTACGACCCGCACAAGAGCTTCGAGTTCGTGTCGCTGATGAGCTTCACGCCCTTCATCCTGCACGTGAATGCCGACTTTCCGGCCAGGAACATGGCCGAGTTGATCGCCCACGTGAAAGCCAACCCCGGCAAATTCAACATCGCCAGCTCCGGCGTCGGCGCCACCAATCACATGGCCGCCGAACTGTTCAGGGCGCGCGCCGGGCTGAATCTCACGCACGTGCCTTACAAGGGCGGCGCGCAGGCGGGCCAGGATGTCGCCGCCGGCAATGCGCAAATGATGTTCTCGGCGTCTCTCGAGGCCAAGCCGTTCCTGGATTCCAAGAAGACGCGAGCGATCGCGATCTCCAGCCTGACGCGCTCGCCGGCATTTCCCGACATTCCGACGGTCGCGGAAGCGGCGAACCTGCCGGACTTCCAGGCGATCTTCTGGCAGGCGATGGTGGTTCCCGCCGGTACACCCAAGCCGATCATCGACAAGCTGCAGAAGGCGCTCGCCAAGGTCGCCGCCGATCCGGAGGTGATCGAGAAGTTCAAGGTCCAGGGGGTCGAGATCAGGAGTTCGACGCCCGAGGAACTGAAGGCCTTCTATCTCAAGGAGGAGAAGGTCTGGACGACCCTGATCAAGGAGCAGGGCATCAAGCCGGACTGACGGCGCCCGTTCCGGCGCCGCCGCCTATTTGGCGACCGGCGGCTCGCGGGTCAGGAACTTGGCGATGGCGTCGGCGGCATCCTCTCCGAACAGGTCGGGGAAGTAGTGATTCGAGCCCTCGATCGTGACATTGCGCACGTCCGAGGGCAGCTTCGATTCGAGATTGGTGACGACCTCGTCCTTGCCGGCGATCACCACCAGGGTGGGATGGCCGGTGCGGGCGGCCAGCCGTGGCGGCAGCTCGGTGTAGCCGTCGAGGAACGTGGCGCCCAGGACCGGCGCTTGCTTGCAGTTCAGGAAATCGGCCGTGAGCTTGCGCAGCGGATTCTTGCGTGCCTCGTCGAGCTCGGGTTCCAGCGGATGGCCGTAGGCTTTCTCGTAAGCTTGGGCGATATCGTTCGAGTTCGCGAAAGTGGGCGCGACCAGCACGACACGGCGCACCGTCGGCAGTTCCGGCCCCATGGCCGCCACCTGCGCGCCACCGCGGGAGAATCCCAGGATGTCGACCGCACGGACGCGTTGGCCGTAGAGCCATTCGACCCAGCTCGCGACCTCGCGCTGGGCGCCGGCAATCGCGTAATCGTGTATCACATCGCAGGCGCGTGGCCCTTTGCGATCGTCGATGCCCAGCGAGAGGTTGATCGCGAGTGAGCTGCGGCCGCGTGCGACGAGGTTCTTCTGCAGAGCCGCGATCGTCTCCTGGCCATAGTGTGAAAGCATGCCATGCACGATCAGCAGTACCTCGCTGTCGCTGATCGTCTTGCCCTTGGGCGTCTCGAGATTGCCGTTGAGACGCGGTAGGCCGGGCTTGATCTGGATCGGCTCGGCGCGCGCAGGCGTCGCCGCTACGATCGCCGAAACGGAGACGATGACGACGGCGAGAGAGACGATCTTCAGCGTGCCTCGTTTGATGGCGCTCAACATCGTTTCAACCTCTTGCGGACCGTCCGCAATCCATCGCATTGGGATGCGGCAAGACGTTTCACAGCCTCCCCCTTGAAGGACAGGAAAATCCAATGAAGTCGATGTCGGTAGCAGCATTTTCGATTGCCCTGATATGCGCGGCCGGTACCGTGGCCGCCCAATCCGGAGAGCCTGCCAAGGGTGAACGCTTGTTCAATCAGCAATGCAAGACCTGCCACACCGTCGACAAGGGCGGCGCGAACGGCATCGGTCCCAACTTGTTCGGCGTGTTCGGTCGCAAGGCGGGTGCCGCCGAGGGTTTCGCTTCGTCCGATGCGATGAAGAAGTCGGGCATCGTCTGGGACGATGCCGCGCTCGCCGACTATCTGAAGGATCCCAAGGGCAAGGTGCCCGATACCAGGATGGTCTATGCCGGCCTGAAGCGCCCCGATCAGCTCGCCGACATGATCGCCTATCTGAAGAAAGCCACTCAGTAGATGCATCGTCTGCTTTTCGCCTTCGCCGTGGCACTGGGCGCGTCCGCAACGGCGGTCTCTGCGCAGCCCGCGCCGATGCCGCCCGCTCCCCTGCAGCTTGAGGGGGCGGCGACCGCGACGCCATGGAAGCGCTATGGCGATTGGAACAAGACGCGTTGGGACAATTACAACACGCTCGCCCTGCCGAAGCTGACGCCGCCGCATGTCGGCGAGATTGCCGTCAAGGAGGTGACCGGCGACGCCGCCAACGGCCAGAAGCTCGCTTTCGACCGCAGTCGCGGCGGCGGATGCCTGGCCTGCCATGTCATGGGGCCGCGAACGCAGGCGCTGCCGGGCAATGTCGGGCCGGACCTTTCGGAGATCGGAAAGGCGGGCCGCACCGACCAGTGGCTGTTCAACTACGTGTTCGACTCACGGGTCCAGAATCCCGAGTCGGTGATGCCGCCGTGGGGCAAGCACGGCTTCTACAATGAGGCCGAGATCCGCGACATGGTGGCGTTTCTCAAGACGCTCACGGCGCCGGCCAGATTCAAGGATCCACTCGACGATCCGGAAAAGCGGCCACCACCGGTCGAGGATCGCGACGCGCTCGATGCTTTCGTGAATCCTGCAGCAGAGCGCATCGAGGTCGGCGCAAACCTGTTCAAGCAGCCCGGACCGAACGGTAAGGCCTGCATCGATTGCCACGCTGAACCCAAGGTGACGTTCAAGCAATGGGCGGTGCGCATGCCCAAGTGGGAGTCCCGGCTCAACAAGGTGTTGGGCGCGGAGGAGTTCATCGCCCGCCACGCCAAGGCGACGACGGGCGCCGACTGGCTGATGCAGAGTTCCGACAACACGGACATGTCTATCTACCTGCACAGCCTGGCCAACGGCCAGGAGATCAAGGTCGACCTGTCGACGCTGGCTGCCAAGGCGGCCTACGAACGCGGCGTGGCGTTGTCGCAACTCAAGATCGGGCAGTTCAATTTCTCGTGCGTCGACTGCCACCAGAAGTCGGCGGGCAAATGGGCGCGCGGCCAGTGGCTGGGCGAGTCCAAGGGCCAGTTCGACCATTTCCCGCTGTGGCGGACCAGCCGCAACGAGATCTGGGATATCCGCAAGCGCCTGCAGTGGTGCAATGTCCAGGTGCGCGCCAACGAATTGCCGCCCGATGCGGTTGAATATGGTGAGATTGAGCTATATCTGCGCAAGGCGAACGAAGGGTTGAGGCTCACGGCTCCCAACATCCGGCACTGACGAGGCCATCAAGATGACGATTTTTCCATCGGCACTCACGCGGAGAGGCGCGCTGGCCGCCATCGTCGCGGTGATCGCCGCGCGCCAAGCTGAGGCGACGCCGGAGGCAGCCCGCGAATGGCTCGCGGGCCTCGCCAAGGGCACGCCGCAGGACGCCAAGGTTACATTGAAGGCTCCCGAGATCGCGGAGAATGGCATGGCGGTGCCGCTCACCGTGTCGGTCGACAGCGAGATGAGCGACAAGTCCTACGTGAAGGCACTCTACATCGCCGCCGACGGCAACCCCAACCCGCCCGTCGCGATCTACGAGTTCACGCCGCTTGCCGGCAAGGCGGAGGTGGCGCTGCGGGTGAAGCTTTCGCAGACGCAGAGTCTGATTGCCGTGGCCGAGATGAGCGACGGCACGCTCTACAAGGCGAGTCGCGAGGTCAAGGTCACCATCGGCGGCTGCGGCGGCTGAGGCAGGAGGATTACATGGCAGACGACATCAAGCCGCGTCTTCGCATTCCCGCCACGGCCAAGAAGGGTGAAGTGGTCGAGATCAAGACGCTGATCACTCATCCGATGGAATCGGGGCAGCGCAAGGACGGCGACGGGAAGATCGTGCCGCGCATGATCGTCAACGCGCTAAAGGTCACCTTCAACGACAAGCCGGTCGTGAACGTGACCCTGGAGCCTGCCGTCGCCGCCAATCCCTACATGTCGTTCTTCGTGCGGGTGCAGGAGAGCGGCACCCTGAAATTCACCTGGACCGACGACCTCAAGAACAGCTGGACAGCCGAGAGCAAGATCGACGTTGCGTAGCGACGCAGCGCCGGCTTTTTGTACGGGTGACATGTGAGGCTGGGACGCCGCGAGCTTCTGCAAGCCGCGGCCGCGATGGCGGCGGCCGGCACGGCTGGTCGCGCCGCCGCGCAGGGACGCGGCCCCTCGCAAGGGGATTTGCTGCGCTTCCCGCCGGTGGGGCAGATCACTCTGCTCAATTTCACCGACCTGCACGCCCAGCTCGTACCGATCTATTTCCGCGAGCCGTCGGTCAATATCGGCGTCGGCGAGACCAAAGGTCTGCCACCGCACCTGGTGGGCGAACGACTGCTGGCGGATTACCGGATCGGGCGCGGCACCTACGAGGCCTATGCCCTTGCCTGTACCGACTTCGACGGCCTTGCCCGGACCTACGGTCGGATGGGCGGACTCGATCGGCTCGCCACCCTGATTGGGGCGATTCGCACCGAACGCCCGGGCAAGGTGCTGCTGCTCGATGGTGGCGACACCTGGCAGGGCAGCTATACCTCGCTGCAGAGCCGCGGCGCCGACATGGTGCGTGTCATGAACGCGCTCGGTGTCGATGCCATGACCGCGCACTGGGAGTTTACGTACGGCGCCAAGCGGGTCGAGGAGCTGGCCCGGCAACTCAAGTTTCCTTTCCTTGCGGGCAACGTCAAGGAGGCGACCTGGGGCGATGCGGTGTTTCAGCCGCGCGCCGTATTCGAGCGCGGTGGACTGCGCATCGGCGTGATCGGTCAGGCCTTTCCCTACACGCCGATCGCCAACCCCCGCTACATGATCCCGGACTGGTCGTTCGGGATTGAGGAGGAAAAACTCGCCGCCAACGTTGCCGCCCTGCGCGCCGAAGGCGTCGATCTGGTCGTGCTGCTGAGCCACAATGGCTTCGATGTCGATCGCAAGCTCGCCGGGCGTGTGAAGGGTATCGACGTCGTCCTGACCGGCCACACGCACGATGCGCTGCCCGAGCCGGTGGTCGTCGGCAATACCCTGCTGGTGGCGGCCGGAAGCCACGGCAAATTCCTGGCCCGCCTGGACCTCGACGTCTCGGGCAAGCGCATCGTCAATTATTCCTTCCGCCTGATTCCGGTGCTGGCCGACGCGATTGAACCCGATCCCGACGTCGCCGCCCTGGTGCGCGAGATCCGTGCGCCGCATCAGGATACGCTCGCCAAGGTGCTGGGCCGGACCGACTCGCTTCTTTACCGCCGCGGCAACCTTGCCGGCACTTTCGACGACCTGATCTGCCAGGCATTGATCGCAGAACGTGACGTCGAAATCGCGCTGTCGCCGGGATTCCGCTGGGGTTCCAGCCTCCTGCCCGGACAGGAGATCAGGCTGGAGGACGTATACGACCAGACCGCCATCACCTATCCCGCGGCCTACCGCACCGAAATGACCGGTGTCGCACTGAAGGAGATCCTGGAGGACGTCGCCGACAACCTCTTCAATCCCGATCCCTATTACCAGCAGGGTGGCGACATGGTGCGCGCCGGCGGTCTCGCCTACACGCTCGAGGTCGACCGGCCTGCGGGCCGGCGGATTTCTGACATGGTTCTGCTGCGCACCGGCGAGAAGATCGATCCCGGCAAGAGCTATCGCGTCAGCGGCTGGGCGTCGGTCAACGAAGGCGCCCAGGGCCCGGCCGTCTATGACGTCGTCGCGAGCTACATCCAGCGCCAGCAGAACGTCCGGTTCGAGCCCAATCGCCATGTGAAGGTGGTCGTCGACGACCCAATGGGCATGATCGTCGAATGATGAAGGAGCAAGCAACCATGATCCTGCGGGCACTTCTGGCGTTTGCTGCGCTCGCCCTTCTCGCGATGCCGGTTACGGCGGCCGACAAGGTGCATCGTCTGGCACTGCAGATCAGCGACGATGCGCCGGACAAGATGACGGCGGTGCTGAACGTTGCCGCCAATGTGGCGCGCCACTATTCGAGCGTCGGCGAGGAAGTCGAGATCCGCATCGTCGCCTTCAACGCCGGGCTCAACATGCTACGCACCGACCGCTCGCCGGTGTTGGCACGACTGAAGTCCATCTCCGAAAGCCTGCCCAATGTGTCATTCGAGGCGTGTGGCAATACGAGGGACACCATGGCGCGCAACGAGAACCGCAAGCCGGAGCAAATCCTGCTGTTTCCGGGCGCCAAGATCGTTCAGGCCGGCGTGGTCTCGCTGATCGAGCTCAACGAAAAGGGCTGGACCATCGTCAGGCCCTGATACGGTCGTCAGGCCGAGGCATTGTCGCGCGAGCGACGATAGGCAATGGATCCCAGGACGAGGCCGGCGGCCAGTACGCCGAATACCGTACGGTAGGCCACGTCGGTCGCGTGCAGCACCTGGACAATGTAGCCGGTCACGGCAGGCAGGACAGTCAGCCCGAGGCACTGCGCCATGTTGACTGTCGTAACGGCCCGGCCGCCGAGACGGTCGGGAAACAGCGTGCGGCCCTGGGCGACGATCACGGTTCCGAAGGCGCAGAAGAAGCAGAGCACGACCAGCAGCGTGACCGCGAGCCACAACGGTGGATGCGCGACGATTGCCATTGCCGCCAGAAGGGTGGCCGAGATGAAGGTGCCGCCCAGCACGGCCTTCTTGCGCGAGCGCAGGACGCGATCCATCGGTCCGTAGGCCAGGATGCCGATCGTCTGGGCCACGCCCATCGCCAGCAGGACATTGCCGCGCTGCACCGCGTCCAGCCCGTGCACGTCGAACAGATAGGGCCCTGCCCAAACGCCCAGGATGGTCATCATGGTGGCGTAGGCGAAGAAATGCATGGATAGCAGTGGCAACAAGCCTGGCGTGCGCCAGACCTCGAGCAGACCCCGGAACACGTCGACCAGGGCTTCGTTGTGCGTGGCCGGCAGCTTGTCGCCCGGCGGGCGGTCGCGCACGACGGCGTAAAACAACACGGCGACGAGCAGGGTGAGCACGGCCAGTCCGAGAAAGCCGTTGCGCCATCCGATCGCGTTGGCGACCCAGGCCAGCGGTGTCGCCGCGACGAGGGTGCCGATATTGGAGCCGGCGAACACCCAGGACAGGACGGTCGAGAGGCGATTGGGCGGAAACCATCGTGCGCACAGGAAGACCACGGACATGAACGAGGCGGCACATCCGACGCCGACCACGATGCGGCCGGCGATCAGGCCGGTGGCGTCGGTGGCCCGGGCGATCCAGACGGCGCCCGCGACCGCCAGCAACGACACCACCGCCACGGTGCGCCGCGCGCCGTAGCGGTCGAACCACAGACCGACCGGCAACTGCACGGCGAAAAGGGCGAAGAAGAATGCGCTGCCGGCCCAGCCCAGTTCGCTGGCCGACAGGTTGAGGTCGCGTATCAACTCCGGCGCGATGACGCTGTTGGATGCGCGATAGAACTGGCTGAGGCACGTCACCGCTATGAGCAACGCAAGGAGCGGCAATTTCGATGCCATGGGGCGGTTCACCTAGCACGGCCAATAGCCGCTGTCCTTCGGCGTGGACCGAACCATCGTCCTGCGCCACGATGCGCCACGCATGGCTGTTGCTGCCGCCCGTCCTTCGTCGATGCCGTCGCCCATCGCCTGGTTGATTGCGCCCGCGTTGCTGCTGTTCGTGCTGTTCTTCGTGCTGCCTTTCGCCGTGATGGCGACGATGTCTTTCTACTCGGGCAACCCGGTCAACAATCCCAATGCGTTTCTGACGACCCGCCACTATGAGCGCTTCCTCGACGACTCAGCCGGCATCTTCCACGACGCGCTGTGGGCGACCCTGCGCATCGGCTTGATCACCACCATCGTCTCGCTGCTGATCGGCTATCCGCTGGCGCATTGGATGGCGCGCATGCAATCGCGGCTCGGCCACGCGCTCGCCCTGATGGCCGTGATCGCGCCGCTCCTCACCGGCATCGTCGTGCGCACGTTCGCCTGGATGACCATCCTGCAGGACAAGGGTGTCATCAACACGACCCTGGCCTCGCTCGGTCTGATCGAGAAGCCGCTACCGCTGATGTACAACGAGTTCGGCACGGTCGTGGCTCTGGTGCACATATACGTGCCGTTCATGGTGCTGACCTTGACCGGCGTGATCGGCCGGATCGACGAGCGGCTGGAGCAGGCTGCGCGCAGCCTCGGTGCTGGCCGCGTGCGCGCCTTCGTCGAGGTCACCCTGCCGCTCAGCCTGCCCGGCATCCTGGCCGGTTCGTTGCTGGTCTTCGCGCTCTCGATCTCCGCCTACGTCACGCCGTCGCTGATGGGCGGCACCAACGTGCTGACCCTGCCGATGCTCATCGCCCAGCAGGTCAGCACTTCCTTCAATCCGAATTTCGCGGGCGCGCTGGGCGTGATCCTGCTGTCGGTCTGCCTCGTGATCGTGGTCGCCTACAATCGCATCCTGGTGAGGGTGACGGGCGAGGAGGGATTGGCATGAGCGAGGCTCCCGCGCCGAACCGCGCGCCGTTCGATCATAGCCGCGCCGCCTACCTCACCTTGAACGGGCTGCTGCTCGCCTTCCTGCTGGCGCCGATCGCCATTGTCGTGGTGTTCGCGCTCAATCCGACTCCGTACATCTCCTTCCCGCCCGTCGGCATCACGTTGCGCTGGTTCCAGAAATTCTTCGCCGGTAGCGACTTCATGAACGCGCTCTGGCTGTCGCTATGGACGGCGACCTGCGTGCTCGCCCTGTCGATCACGATCGGCGGCGCCTGCGCGCTCGCCCTGGCGCGCGGCAACCTGCCGGGACGGGCCTTCCTGACCGCATTCTTCATGTCGCCATTGATGCTGCCGGCCATCCTGACCGGCCTGGCGCTGTTTCAGTCCTATCTGCTGGCCGGCGTCGGCCGGCCGGTGTGGGGCCTGATCATGGCCCACACCCTGGTTGCCGTGCCCTACGTGCTGCGCACGACCCTGGCTGTGCTGCACAATTTCGACCGGCGCATCGAGGAGGCCGCCGCGGTGCTCGGTGCCAGCCCCGCGCGGGTCTTCTTCGAGGTTACCTTGCCTCTGATCCGGCCCGGCGTGTTCGCCGGAGGCGTCTTCGCCTTCATCGTATCGTTCGACCAGTTTCCGGTGTCGCTGTTCCTGGTCCAGCCCAAGAACGAGACCCTGCCGGTGGTGTTGTTCAACTACATGAAATTCGACCTCGACGGCGCCATCGCGGCGGCCTCGATGGTCTCGATTTTGCTGGCTCTGGCAGTCGTGCTGGTGCTGGAAAAGCTGATTGGACTGAAAGCGTACGTTAAGCTCTAGCAGGACAATAGGAGGGGGTTGACCATGATTTCACGTCGTAAAGCATTGCAGGCCGGTGCCGGCCTCGCCGCGGCGACCGCGTTCGGTGCACCGGCGATTCTTCACGCCCAGACCAAGACGCTCAAGATCACGACCTGGGGCGGCAAGTGGGGCGACATCATGAAGGCAACGGTGCTGCCGGCCTTCGAGAAGGAGTTCAAGTGCACCGTCTCGGCCGACCAGTCCTTCCCGTTTCTGCCCAAGCTGCAGGCGAGCCCGAAGACCGATCCGCTCTACGATGTCTTCCACACCAACTCCAATGAGCAGTGGAATGCCGTCGGCGAAGGCCTGGTGATGTCCAAGATCACCGCCAAGGAAGTACCCAACGTCGCCGACGTCTATGACTACGCCGTGAGCGACAAGATCGTCGGCGTGTCGATTTTCACCAGCGCAATCGGCCTGGGCTACCGTACCGACAAGGGGCTGACCGCGCCGAAGTCGTGGAAGGACCTCGCTGATCCCAAGCTCGCCGGCGCGCGCGGCAGCTACATCATTCCGGTCAACAGCCTCGGCCAGTGCCACCTGATGATGCTGGGCAAGATCTACGGCAAAGGCCTGCAGGACCTCGATGCCGCCTACAAGGCGCTCGAGCAGCTCAAGCCGATCAAGCTGGTAGATTTCACCGGCCAGATGGAAAAGATGCTGCTGTCGGGCGAGGTCTCGATGGGCGTAATCCACGATTCCGGCATCTACCGCTACAACGACCAGAAGCCGCCGCTCGACTTCGTCAGCCCGGCCGAGGGTGTCATGGCGCTCGAGCAGGTGCTGAACGTGACGCCGGGCTCGAAGGTCAAGGAACTGGCGTTCGCCTACATCGATTACATGTTGCGGCCCGACGTCCAGAAAGTGCTGGCCGAGGCAGTGTGGTATTCGCCGGCCAACAAGAAAGTGAAGCTTGACGCACAATACGACGCCAAGTTGCTCACCACGCCGGCCAAGGTGGCGACCCTGATCCAGCCCGATTGGAAATGGTACAACGCGCGCAAGGAAGATATCGACGCGCGGGTTACCAAGATGCTGAAGGGGTGATGCGCTGACTTCCGCAGCCATCAAACTCGACCGGGTAAGCAAGACGTTCGACGGCCGCGTTGTGGCCGTCGACGATGTCACGCTCGACATTGCGGCAGGCGAGTTCTTCGCACTGCTCGGCCCGTCGGGCTGCGGCAAGACGACGAGCCTGCGCATGATCGCAGGTTTCGAGATGCCCGATTCCGGCCGCGTCCAGGTCGGCGGCGAGGACATCACCGATGTTCCCGTCCACCGGCGCGACATGGGTATGGTTTTCCAGTCTTACGCGTTGTTTCCGCATCGTACGGTGGCCGAGAACGTGGCTTTCGGCCTGCGCATGCGCGATGTTCCGAGGGCCGAGATCGACCGGCGGGTCGCGGCGGCGCTCGCTCAGGTCGCGTTGACCGGACTGGAGGCGCGCAAGCCGGGGCAACTCTCCGGCGGCCAGCAGCAAAGGGTGGCGCTCGCGCGCGCCCTGGTGGTCGAGCCGCGCGTGCTCTTATGCGACGAACCCCTGGGTGCGCTCGACCGCAAGCTGCGCCAGCAGATGCAATTCGAGCTGAAGGACCTGCAGAAGCGCCTGGGTGTCACCCTGGTGTTCGTGACCCACGACCAGGAAGAGGCGCTGGCGATGAGCGACCGCATCGCCGTCATGAACAAGGGACGGGTCGAGCAGGTCGGCACGCCCACCGAGATCTACGAGCATCCGCGCACGCGCTTCGTCGCCGACTTCATCGGCGAGATCAACGTGCTCGAGGATGGCGGCCAGGTCCGCGCCCTGCGGCCGGAGAAGATTCGTCTGGTGCCGGTCGCCAGGGCGCGACTGGCAGGAAAGGTCGAGACCGCGAACTTCCTGGGCGGATCGACCCTCTACAAGGTGCGCGGCGACGATGGTCGCATCCTGCTGGCCCGCGAGACCCACGTCGAGGCGCGTTCTCCCTTGCAGCCCGGCGATGCGGTGGGGTTGCACTGGAACGACGGCGACGCCGTCATGCTGGAGGCTTGAAGATGCCCCGTACCCTGGGAATCGTGACCATCGGCCAGGCGCCGCGCGACGATATCGCCGAGCTGTTCGCCCGGCACGCGCTCGCCGGCACCAAGGTGATCCTGCGCGGCGCGCTCGACGGCTTGTCCGATGTCGAGATCGACCGGGCAAAACCGACGGACGGCGCTGACACGCTCTATACGAAGCTGCGCGGCGGCCGCGACGTGAAGATATCGAAGCAGGCGGTGATCGAGCGCTCGCCGCAGGCGCTGCGGAAGCTACGCGACGACGGCTGCGACGTGCTGGTCTACGCCTGCACCGGTGAGTTTCCCGCGATGCCAGGCGACGAGAACGTGCTGTTTCCGTCGAGGGTGCTCAACGGCTTGGCGACCGGCCTGCTGCCGCGCGGCCGCCTCGGCCTGTTGATCCCGCTGGCCGAGCAGTCGGCCAAATTGTCTGCGAAATGGGCGCGGCCGGGGCTGGAGGTGTTCGCCGAGGCGCTGGCGCCCAGCGCCGGCGCCGATGAGGCCGTTGCGGCGGCGCGCCGGTTGGCGGCGCAACAGCCAGATCTCGTCGCCATGGACTGCATGAGCTACACGCCCACGACCAAGGAATGGGTGAAGCCTGCGCTCGGGGTACCGGCGCTGCTGGCGATTACCGCGACCGGTCGTGTGCTGCGCGAGATGCTGGAGTAGAGCGTCTCCCCTTGGGCCCGGTCGGAGATTGCGCTAGATCAACGCCCGCGGGCCGGCAGCGGCCCATGTTTCAACATGTTGTTCGCGGAGGGCTGATGAAGGCATCGTGGCTTTCCCTTGCTTGCATTTTGACGGCGACAGTTGTGCCGGCACATGCCCAGGACGTCGTGCGTGGCAAGGCGCTTGCCGAGCGCTGGTGCTCGAATTGCCATGTCGTCGATCGCGCACCTGCGACGGCGCGCTCCGACGGATTGCCGACTTTCCCGGCCTTGGCCAATCGTGCAGGCATGACCGACGTCACTCTGAAGGGCGCGATGACCGCCCTTCACAGCCGGATGCCTGACTTCGAGCTCGGGGCGCGCGACCAGAATGACCTGGCCGCCTACATCCTCAGTCTCAAGTCGAAATAGCCAACGGTCCTACTTGACCGAAGCGGCGGCCTTCGCCTGTCGAATCGCAAGACCGAGCGCAGCGCCCAGGTCGGCGAGGAACTTGCCCACCGCCTCGTCCGTCAGTTTGCCCTCGGGCGAGAACTTGCCCGGTGCCTGGCCGATCATGACTTCCGGCTTGTTGACTGGCCGTCCGTCGAGGAACACCAGCGTCTGGCGGAGTTGGTACTGCGCGCGAGCCGTACCAAGCACGCCGCCCGAGGCACCGAAGATCGCCGTCGGCTTGGCTGCGAAGGGCTGCGGCGTCATGCGCGACAGCCAGTCGATGGCGTTCTTGAGTACGCCGGAGATGCCGTAGTTGTACTCAGGCGTCGCCATCACGACGCCGTCGGCAGCCAGCATGGCCTTCTGCGCCGCCTGGACCTTGTCGGGAAAGCCTTGCGCCTGGATGTCGGCGTTGTAGAGCGGCCAGTCGCCGATCTCGATCGTCTCGACCTTGGTGCCGGCCGGCAGGCGCTCGATGAAGGCGTTGAGCGCCATTTTGTTGAGCGACCCCTTGCGAAGGCTGCCGCAAAAGGCGACGAGTTTGATTGGCTCGGACATTGCTCAGTTACTCCCCGGTTACTGGTTCTTTGTCACGACTGAAGCAGGCGGCTACATAGAAGCCGCGGGGAGACTTGGCAACGCAATGCCGCTACGCGACATCACACTGAATGACATCGAATCGCTGGCTGTCGGCGCCTGGGTGCTGGGCACCGGCGGCGGCGGCAGTCCCTATCTCGGCCTGCTCAACATGCGTGCCCTCTACAGGGAAGGCTATCGCGTCCAACTGATGCCGGCATCGGAACTCGCCGATGACGACTGGGTGGGGGCGGTATCCAACATGGGCGCACCTCTGGTCGGGCAGGAGCGGCTGACCGACAGTCGCACCATCGCCCGTGCCGTCGCCCTGATGGAGGAGCATATCGGCCATCGCTTCCGCGGGATCATGTCGCTCGAGATCGGGGGTGGAAATTCGATTCAGCCCCTGATGGCCGCTGCTCACCTCAAACGACCGGTCATCGACAGCGACATGATGGGCCGCGCCTACCCCGAGGCGCAGATGACCTCGGTCGCGGTTGGCGACCTGAAGCCCTGTCCGCTCAGCACCGTCGACGTGCGCGGCATGGAATCGATCGTGGAGAGCGTGCCGACCTGGAAATGGATGGAGCGGGTCAGCCGCAAGATCTGTGTCGAATACGGCTCGATCGCCTCGACCTGCAAGGCGCCGCGGACCGGCGCAGAAGTGAAAAAGTGGGGTATCCATGGCACCACGACCAAAGCAATCGCCATCGGTACGGCGGTGCGCGAGGCGCAACGCAAGCACGAGGATCCTATTGCAGCGATTCTCTCGGTCGAGCCGGGCAAGATCCTGTTCCAGGGCAAGGTGCAGGACGTCGAGCGGCGCGCCACCGAAGGCTTCCTGCGCGGCCGCACCAGGTTCGACGGCATGGACGACTGGAAGGGCGCCGCCCTCGAGATCAGCTTCCAGAATGAGTGGATCGTGGCCTGGCTGGACGGCAAGCCGATCGCCATGTCGCCCGACCTGATCTGCGTGCTGGACTCGGTGTCAGGTGAGGCGGTCGGCACCGAAACCATCCGCTACGGGCAGCGCGTGACGGTCATTGCCCTGCCGCCGCCGCCGGTGTTCCTGACGCCGAAGGGCATCCAGCATGTCGGACCGCGTGCCTTCGGCTACGACATAGAGTTCAAGAGTGTGTTCGCATGAGCAGGCGAGAGCTCACGATCGACGACATCGAATCGCTCGCGGTCGGCGCGTGGATTCTCGGTACCGGTGGCGGCGGCAATCCCTACCAGCCGCTGCTGAACATGCGCGCCCTCTACAAGGAGGGTCATCGTGTGGAACTCATGGACCCGGCCGATCTCGCCGACGATGACTGGGTCGGCATGGTAGGCGGCATGGGGGCGCCCCTCGTGGGGCAGGAGCGGTTGACCGACGGTCGCGCTCTGTCCCGGGCCGTGGCCGTGATGGAGCAGCACCTCGGCAGGCCTTTTGCCGCGCTGATGAGCGTCGAGATCGGCGGCGGCAACGGCGTGCGCCCCTTGATGGCGGCGGCGTTGCTCAAGCGTCCGGTCGTCGACGCCGACCCGATGGGCCGGGCCTATCCCGAAGCGCAGATGAGCTCGTTCTCGATCGGCGGCGTCGAGCCGGGTTCCCTGGCAGCGGTCGACGTGCGGGGCCTCGAATCGATCGTACACAAGGTGCCGAACTGGAAGTGGGCCGAGCGGGTCGCGCGCAAGATCTGCATCGAGTACGGCTCGACCGCGACCATCTGCAAGGGCCGCACCGGCGCGCAGGTGAAGAGGTGGGGCATCCACGGCACCACGACCAAGGCGATCAACATCGGCGCGGCCGTACGGGCGGCCCAGGCCCGGCATGAGGATCCGGTCGCGGCCCTTCTTGCCGCCGAGCCGGGCAAGCTCCTCTATCAGGGCAATGTGGTCGACGTCGCGCGACGCACGACCGACGGCTATCTGCGCGGCGTCATCCGCTTCGATGGCGTAGACGATTTCCGCGGCTCGTCGTTCACCATCAACTTTCAGAACGAATGGATCCTGGCATTGCACGACGAACAGCCGGTCGCGATGTCGCCCGACCTGATCTGCGTCCTGGATTCCGTTTCCGGCGAGGCGGTGGGCAGCGAGACGATCCGCTACGGCCAGCGGGTCACCGTGATCGCGCTGCCGGCGCCGTCGGTCTACCTGACGCCCAAGGGCCTCGACCATGTCGGGCCGCGTGCCTTCGGCTACGACCTCGATTTCAAGAGCGTGTTCGCGTGAAGCTGCGCGAGCTCTCGATCGACGACATCGAGTCGCTGGCGGTTGGCGCCTGGGTGCTGGGCACTGGCGGTGGCGGCAATCCGTACTTGCCGCTGCTCAACATGCGGGCGCTCTACAAGGACGGCCACCGCGTCCAGCTGATGGATTCGGCCGACCTTGCGGACGACGACTGGGTTGGCACCGTCGCGAACATGGGCGCGCCGCTGGTCGGCCAGGAGCGGCTGACCGACAGCCTCACCCTGGCGAAGGCCGTCATTCGCATGGAGACGCATCTCGGCAAACATTTCCGGGCACTCATGAGCATGGAGATCGGCGGCGCCAATGGCGTGCGGCCCTTCATGGCTGCGGCGCACCTGAAGCGGCCCGTGGTCGACAGCGACACGATGGGCCGGGCCTATCCCGAAGCCCAGATGACCTCGGTGGCGGTGGGCGGGCTCACGCCCTATCCGCTGACCGCGGTCGACGTGCGCGGATTCGAGAGCATCGTGCACAAGGTGCCGACCTGGAAATGGACGGAGCGAGTGGCCCGCAAGATCTGCGTCGAGTACGGCTCCGTCGCCGCGACCTGCCAGCCGCCGCGTACCGGCGCCGAAGTGAAGAAGTGGGGCATCCACGGCACCACGACCAAGGCGATCAATATCGGTACGGCGGTACGCGAGGCGCAGCGCCGGCACGACGATCCGGTGGCGGCCATTCTCTCGGTCGAGCCTGGCAAGCTCCTGTTCAAAGGCAAGGTGCTCGACGTGGCGCGAAAGGTCACCGAAGGCTACTTGCGCGGCGTCGTGCGATTCGACGGGCTCGACGAGTATCGCGGCAGCGCGGCGCACATCGATTTCCAGAACGAATGGATCGTGGCCTATCGCGACGGACAGCCGCTCGCCATGACACCAGATCTGATCAGCGTGCTCGACACGGTGTCGGGCGAGGCGGTCGGCAGCGAGACCGTACGCTACGGCCAGCGGGTGACGATCGTCGCCCTGCCGCCGCCCGCCGTCTTTCTCACGCCTAAGGGCCTGGACCATGTCGGGCCGCGGGCGTTCGGTTACGAACTCGACTTCAGGAGCGTATTTTCATCATGAGGCGCATCGGCATCGACGTCGGCGGCACAAATACGGACGCCGTCCTGATCGAAGACGGCAAGGTCGCGGGCGCGGTCAAGGCGCCGACCAGCGAGGACGTCACCACCGGCATTCTCGATTCGCTGAAGGCTCTGGACGCCACCGGCGTGCTGAGGGGCAAGAAGATCGACGGCGTGATGATCGGTACCACGCATTTTATCAATGCCGTGGTGCAGCGCCGTCATCTCACCAGGGTCGGCGCCCTGCGGCTCGGCATGCCGGCCTCCGCCTCGCTGCCGCCGTTCTGCGACTGGCCGGAGGATCTGGCCCACCTGGTACGCGGCGGTGTTTGGATGGTCGAGGGCGGCCACGAATATGACGGCCGCCTGTTCATGCCGCTCGACGAGGCAGCGGTCACCCAAGCCGCCGAGGAGATGAAGGCCAAGGGCCTGAAGTCGGTGGCGATCTCGGCGATCTTCTCGCCGCTCGATCCAACGCACGAGAAGCGCGCGGCCGAGCTGGTGACCAAGGTGATTCCCGACGCGATCATCACCTGCTCGTCGGATCTCGGCCGCATCGGCCTGCTCGAGCGTGAGAATGCCGGCCTGCTGAACGCGGCGCTCGCCGACCTGTCGCGCGACACGATCGCGGCGTTCGAGAAGGCGATCCGCGATTCGGGAATCGCCGCACCGTTGTTCATCACCCAGAACGACGGCACCGTCGCCGAAGCGAGCCAGGCGCGGCGCCTGCCGGTCTATTCGTTCGCGTCGGGTGCCACCAATTCGATGCGCGGCGCGGCCTATCTGTCGGGCCTGTCGGACGCCATGGTGATCGATGTCGGCGGCACGACCACAGATGTCGGTCAGCTCAAGAACGGCTTTCCGCGGGAGGCCAACTCGGTGGTGAAGGTCGGCGGAGTGCGTACGCTGTTCCGCATGCCCGACTTGCTGTCGATCGGGTTGGGAGGCGGCAGCCACGTTCAGCTCGATCCGTTGAAGGTCGGCCCGATCTCGGTCGGCTATCGCCTTCTGCGGGAAGGAATCGCCTTCGGCGGCAAGCAGCTCACCACCACGGACGTAGCGATCGCTGCCGGCGTGCTCACGCTCGGCGACAAGGCCAAGGTCGCGCATCTCGACGCTGCAACCTGCAGGAAGGTGTTCGCCGAAGCGGCGCGCCTTTCCGAAGAGGCGATCGACCGCATGAAGACCGAAGCGGGCGATGTGCCGCTGATCGCCGTCGGCGGCGGCGCCTTCCTGATTCCCGAGAAGCTGCCCGGCGTTTCCAAGGTTATCCATGTCCAGCATGGCGATTGCGCCAATGCCGTAGGGGCCGCGATCGCCCAGGTCTCGGGGGAATGCGATCAGATCTTCAAGGACATGACCCGCAATGAGGCACTTGCCGCAGCCCAGGGTATTGCCAACGATCGTGCCGTCGCGGCCGGCGCCGAGCGCAAGACGCTCAGCACCATCGAGAGCGAGGACATGCCTCTGGCCTATCTGCCCGGCAATTCGGTCCGCGTACGGGTGCGGGTGGTGGGAGACGTCGCCGGAAGCTAGATATGGTGTTGTGACCAACGAGGGACCATCCAGACAAGTTGATCGCGATATGCCCTGCGCCCGGCAGGCGGTTGCTAAGATCGCCCGCCCGCGTACCGCTGTGCGCCGGCGTCCGGTCCACTCTGGAGGTGCTCGATCATGACGACCATCGCACTACGTCCCGTTGTCGCCGGCGTGAGCTTTGTCGCGTTTCTGGCCTTCTCGCCCGCGTCGTTCGCTGCGAGCGAGACCTATACTGCCGTTCTCAACGCTGCTGCCGAGGTGCCTCCGGTCGACGGCAAAGGCAGCGGCATGCTGACCGCCACCTACGACACGGCGACCAAGAAGCTCACTTATACGGTGGTTTACAAGGACCTCTCGGGCGTGGCTGTGGCAGCCCATTTCCATGGCCCTGCCGACGCCAAGAGCAATGCAGGTGTCGTTGTGCCGGTGAAGGACATCACGCCCAACCAGCTCAAGGGCGAGGCGACCCTGACCGATGCGCAGGCTGCCGACCTGCAGGCCGGCAAGTGGTATTTCAACATCCACACCGCGGCCAACAAGGGCGGCGAGATTCGCGGCCAGGTGATGATGAAGAAATGACAAGGGGCGCTCCAGAGGAGCGACGCTGTCGTCTGAGCCAAGCCAGGAATCCTGAAAAGCAGACGGCCGCTCTCCCCGGGGAGCGGCCGTTCTTCTTCAGGCCGAAGCGACCTGGCCCGGTGGTGTCGGCGAATTGGATTGCATCTTGTCGGCCGCCTTGAAGTAGCTGCGTGCGTGCGCGACCAACTGGGCGTCGGTCGGATGATCCATCGCCTCGACGCCGACAAGCTTCGCCTTGAGCTGCGGCATGTGGGCTTCGATATGCCGGACGAAGTCGGTCTTGGCCTGCGCCGGGCCGGTCAGCAGCCACTCGCGCGTGCCGCGCAGGGCGTCGGCGATATGATCGAAGTAGGACAGGTCGGCGGCGACCCGCCCGGCCCCGATTGCGCCTGCCTTGTGGTGAACCTTGCGGAAGGGGCTGTGCGCCTTCACCCGCTCCATCTTCACGTCCTCCGCGCCGAAGCGGAAGATGTGGGCTTCCTTCGAATCCATCCAGACGACACCGTGGCTCTGCGGCATGACGCATTTCCCTCTCGAACAGGAGAGAAGGATGTCAGCCGGGACAGCCCCGACATTGATCCAGATCAAGAATTCAGCGGCTGCGGCGATAGAGGAAGCAGTTGTCTGCCGCCGGCATCTTGATGCCCTGATAGAAGGTCATTGCAGTCGGCGCCGACAGCAAGAGGGTGGTGGTGAGTTCGCCGCCCGCCTGTTTGCGGGTTTCCTCGATCAGTCGCTTGCCGATGCCCTCGCCCTGGCAGGCCTTGTCGACGGCGAGGTCGGACAGGTAGCAGCAGAAACAGAAATCGGTGAGCGAGCGCGCGAAGCCGACCAGCCGGCCGTCCTGGCGGGCCGTCAGGATCAAGTTCGCATGCGCCAGCATGCGCTCGATCCGGCCGCGATCGCCGATCGGGCGGTTGAGGCCCGACTTGGCAACCACGTCGATGTATTCGTCGGCACCGAGAAAGTCCTCGCGGGCATAGATCGTGTTCATTGGGTGAGCCATCTCCTCAACTCGGCCGAAACCTCAGCCGGCTTCTCCAGGGGCGCCATGTGCCCGCATTCCTCGAATACGACCAACCGGGCATTGGCGATGTCCGCTGCCATTTCCTGTGAGCGCGGCAGAGGCGTGGTCTGGTCCTGGCGTCCGACCATCACGACCGTCGGCACCTCGATGTCGACCAGAAGATGGCGGCTGTCCGGACGGCCGAGAATTGCGGTCTGCTCGCGCACAAAGCCTTCGGCGCCGACCTCCAGCGCCATGTCGAGGATGGGCTGCACGACGGCAGGATCGTTCAGGCGCGCGCGATGCACGATCTGGGGCAGCAAGGCGGGCTGCACTCCGTGGAAACGGCCGAGCTTGGTCTGTTCGATGAAGCCACGCCGGCGCGCCATCGCCTCGGGGCGGTCGGGAGTCGCCTGAGTGTCGATCAGGGCGAGCCGTTCGACGCGTTCGGGGGCACGCCGCAGGATTTCGAAGGTGACGTATCCGCCCATCGAGAAGCCGGCGAGGGCGAAGCGGGGCGGCGCCGCCGCGAGAGCAGCCTCGGCCATGGCGCCGAGCGAATCGTAATGATGCAGCTCGGGAACGACGATGTCGAAACTGTCGGACAGGGCCGCGATCTGGTGCTCGAACAGGCGGCGTGTGTTGAGCAGGCCGGGCAGCAGCACCAGGGTCGGCCGGGACATGCCGTCAGATCTGGATCTGGTTGCCGAGCTCGATCGCCCGGTTCGGCGGAATGCGGAAGAATGTCTTGGTTGCCGATGCCGTGTGCGAAAGCGAGATGAAGAAGTCGCGCCGCCAGCCTGCGGTCAGCCGCGAGCGTTGCGCCGGGACCAGGGTCTCGCGGCCCAGGAAGAAGCTGGTCTCCATCTCGTCGTAGGCGATGCCGTGCGGCCGGCAGGCGCGCAACGCGGCCGGCACATCGGGCTGCTCCATGAAGCCGTAGTGCGCCACGACCGAATAGAAGCCCTTGCCGAGGCGCTCGACGTCGACGCGCTGCGATTCCGGTACCCTCGGAACGTCACGCGTATCGACCTGCAGGACGATGATGCGCTCGTGCAGGATCTTGTTGTGCTTGAGATTGTGCAGGAAAGCCGCCGGCGTCGACGAGGCATCGGCGGTCAGGAATACCGCAGTCCCGGCCACGCGGTTGGGTGCGCGCTCCATGCGGGCCAGGAAATCGACCAGCGGCAGGGCACCCTCGGACATCTCCTTGCTGACGATCGCGCGACCGCGCCGCCAGGTGGTGATGGTGAAGAACACGAAGGCCGCCACGATCAGCGGCAGCCAGCCGCCCTCGGGGATCTTGAGCGCGTTGGCAATGAAGAACGACAGGTCAGGCACAGCCAGTGCGCCGAACACGGCGACGGCGAGCGGCCACGGCCAGCGCCATACCAGGATGGCGACCGCCGTGGCGAGGGCGGCGTCCACCAACATGGCGCCCGTTACCGCCAGGCCATAGGCGCCGGCCAGACGGTCGGACGAGCCGAAGCCCACGACCAGGGCCACGATGGCGATCATCAGGATCCAGTTAACCCGAGGGATGTAGATCTGACCGATCTCCGTTTCCGACGTGTGCTTGATTTCCATGCGCGGCAGATAGCCGAGTTGGATGGCCTGACGGGTGAGCGAGAACACGCCCGAGATCACGGCCTGCGACGCGATGACGGCAGCGAGGGTCGACAGTGCGACCAGCGCCAAAGTCAGCTCCTGCGGCACCATCTCGAAGAAGACCTGCTTGACGACGGTCGGGTCCTCGATGATCAGCGCGCCCTGGCCGAAATAGTTCAGCATCAGGCCCGGCAACACGATGCCGAGCCAGGCGATGCGGATCGGCTTGCGCCCAAAGTGACCCATGTCGGCGTAGAGCGCCTCCGCGCCGGTCACCGCCAGTACGATCGAGCCGAAGGCGAAGAAGATCGGCCAGCCGCGATCGGCGATCAGGTGGATGCCATAGATCGGATTGAGCGCCATCAGCACCGAGGGATGCTTGGCGATCTGCCAGGCACCGAGCACGCCCAGCACGAAAAACCACACCAGCATCACCGGGCCGAACAGCTTGCCGACCCTCTCGGTGCCGCGAGCCTGCAGAAGGAACAGCCCGACCAGAACGGTCAGGGACATCGGCACGACATAGGGCGTCAGTTCCGGCGCCACGGCATCGAGGCCTTCGATGGCGCTCATCACCGTCATCGCCGGCGTGATCACGGCGTCGCCATAGAACAGCGCCAGCCCGATCACCGCGAACAACACGATGGCGTTCCGAACCCGCTGGCTGCCGCCGTTCAGCCCCTGTGTGGCGAGCGTCGCCAGCGCCAGCACGCCGCCTTCGCCCTTGTTGTCGGCGCGCATGATCAGGGTCACGTACTTGATGGTCACCGTGCTGGTGACCGCCCAGAACAGGACCGACAGCACGCCGAGCACGTGGCGCGGCGTCGGGGTGATTCCCGAGCCGTGGGTAAACGTCTCGCGCAACGTGTAGAGCGGGCTGGTGCCGATGTCGCCGAACACGACGCCGAGCGCACCCAGCACCAGTGCCGCCGCTGCCGCCTTGGCGGGCGTCGGGCCTTCGGTGCCGGTTGCGGTCGAGGGAGCCGTGTGACCGGGTGAATGCGGGGTGGGGGGGGAGTCGGCAGAAGCCATGATGTCAAAAGCCTCACAATGAAAGGGCTTGACTTGCGCGGTCCCTGCAGGCGGCCTTGAATCATGCCGGATTTGCCCATTCTCGACGTCGATCTCGGTGATCCCCGCCTCTATCGCGAGGATTAATGGCGACCGCATTTCGCCCGGCTGCGGCGCGAGGATCCCGTCCACTACCATCCCGACAGTCCCTATGGGCCCTATTGGTCGGTGACGCGCTATGCCGACATCATGCGGGTGGAACTCGACCACGGCACCTATTCCTCGGCCTCGGGGCTGGGCGGCATCCAGATCACGGATCAGCCACAGGGCGAGGAACTGCCCAACTTCATTCGCATGGACCCTCCGCGCCATACCGCCCAGCGCAAGACCGTGGCGCCGATCGTGGCTCCTACCAATCTGGTCAACATGGAAGGCCTGATCCGGGAACGCACGGTTGCGGTCCTCGACGGCCTGCCGCGCGGAGAAGTCTTCGATTGGGCCGACCGGGTATCGACCGAACTCACGGCCATGATGCTGGCGACACTGTTCGACTTCCCGCAAGCCGACCGGCGCAAGCTCAGCCACTGGTCGGATGTCGCGATCTGCAACGTCGAGGCCGAGGACGCTGTGGTGAAGAGCAACGCCGAGCGCATGGTGGAACTCAAGACGATGGCTGCCACCATGGCCGAGCTGTGGAAGGAACGCGCCGCGCAGCCGCCGAAGTTCGACCTAATCTCGATGATGGCTCACGCCGAGGCGACGCGGGCGATGCCTCTCAACGAGTTCATCGGCAACTTCGCCCTGCTGATCGTGGGCGGCAACGACACCACGCGCAATTCGATGTCGGGCGGGCTGATGGCGCTGCTCGACAATCCCGACCAGTACGACAAGGTGCGTGCGAACCGCGGCCTGATCCCGAACCTTGTGTCGGAAATCATCCGTTACCATACGCCGGTCATTCACATGCGCCGCACCACGACTCGCGACGCCGAACTCGGGGGCAAGGCGATTCCCAGGGGGTCGAAGGTCGTGATGTGGTACGTCTCGGGCAATCGCGACGACGAAGCCATCGCCGATGCCGAGCGCTTCGATATCGAGCGGCCCAAGGTGCGGCACCATCTCTCGTTCGGCGCCGGCATCCATCGCTGCGTCGGCGACCGGCTGGCCGAGATGCAGCTGCGCATTCTCTGGGAAGAGATCCTGGCACGCGATCTCAGGATCGAGGTCGCCGGCCCGCCGGTGCGGCTCTACTCGAACTTCATCCGAGGAATCCGTTCGCTGCCGGCACTCATCCGCGCTTGATGGTCTGAACGCCCGCCGCGAACGCCTGCTGAAGCAGCCAGACGTCGCCCGCGATGGCCACGAAGTCGTAGCCGAGCTTCACGAACTCCGCGCATTGCCGCGCATCGACGCCGAGGCGACCGGCAGACTTGCCGTGCTTCTTCGCCGCCGCGATCGTGGCCTTCTCGTGCGCCAGGAACACCGGATCGGCGAAGGCGCCGGGCTTGTTCATCGCCACCGAGAGATCGTTGTGGCCGAGCCACAGCGCGTCGACGCCGGGCAGGGCTGCGATCTCGTCGGCGGCCTCGGCGCCGTGCGGGTCCTCGACTTGAAGAATGATGACCGTGCGCTTGTTCTGCTCGGCGAAGCGATCGAGCAGCGGGTCGCTGCGCATGGCGTAGCGCTCGTGCGCGAGCCCCAGCGCCACGCCGCGCGTGCCGTCCGGCCAGTATTTGGCAGCATCGAGCACGGCCCTGGCCTGCGCCACCGACGACACGATCGGCACCATGATGCCATCGGCGCCGGCATCGAGCGCGCGCGAGATGTGATGACGATGTTGTGATGGCACGCGCACGATCAGCGGCAGCTCGGCAGCCTGACAGTAACGCACGACTTCTCGCACGCGGTCGAAGCCGAAGCCCGTATGCTCCATGTCGAGCACGAGATAATCGGCGCCCGCGGCCTTCAGGATCTGGCCGATGCCGGGCGTGGCGAACTCGAACAGGAACGTTCCGATCTTCGGACCTGCAGTGCCAATGAGAGACCGCAAACTCGGTGATGGCATTGAATCGTTCCCCCTTCGGCAGGCCAGTGCTAGCGTCCGCCGTCCACCCTACCACTCAAAAGGGAGTCTGAAATGAAGCTCTATTACATGCCCGGCGCGTGCTCGATTGGCATCCACGTTCTGCTCGAGGAAATCGGCAAGCCGTACGACCTGCAGAAGATCGACGGTGCCAACCGCGAGCAGTACGGCCCGGCTTTCGTGAAGATCAATCCGAAGTCCAAGGTGCCGACGCTCCAGAAGGACGACAGCTCGGTCCTGACCGAGTTCCCCGCGATCGCGACCTGGCTCGCGCGCAAGAACCCCGAGAAGGGCCTGCTGCCGAGCGATCCTGACGCCGAGGCGCGCGTGTTCGAGGCAATGGACTACGTCGTTTCGACCATGCACATGCAGGGCTTCTCCCGCATGTTCCGCCCTGCCAACTATGCGCCGACCGAAGCCGACCACGACAAGGTCAAGGCGCGCGGCAAGGAGATCATGGAAGGCGGTCTCGCCCTCATGGACAAAGCGCTGGAGGGCAAGGACTACATCGGCGGCAAGCAGCTCTCGATCGCCGATGCGGCGCTCTTCTACGTCGTGTTCTGGGCGGCCGCGCGCATGAAGATGCCGCTGCCCAAGAACGTCGCGGCGTTCTACGAGCGCATGAAGGCACGTCCCGCCGTCAAGCGGACCCTCGAGCAGGAAGGCCTGGCGCAGGCCGTCTGAGCCCGGGTTTCTCTGGGCGGCTCGCCTCGCGGCTTCTGTCTGCGAGGCGAACGCCCACTTGAAACGACATTGACCGCCGCAGCCGTCGGCCCGCCAATCGGGGTCGATGTCTGCGGCACTTCTTTATGGCCTCGTGATTCTGTCGGCGATCGCCCACGCCGTCTGGAACGCCATGATGAAGTCGGCCGGCGATCGCGTCATGACCATGGTCGCGATCCGCTGCGTCGGCCTCGTTGTCGGTCTGATCGCGCTTCCCTTCGTCGATTGGCCAGCGGCCGCCGGCTGGAAGTGGCTCGCGCTCACCACGCTGGTGCAGTTCGCCTACTACGCGCTCCTGGTCCGCTCCTATGCGGTGGGCGACATGAGCGTGGTCTATCCGCTGTCGCGCGGCCTGGCACCGGTGCTGACGACCGTCGTGGCGTTTGCCACGATCGGCGAGGCTTTGACGACGGGCCAGATGCTCGCGGTCGGCCTGATCTCGCTCGGCATCATGGCGCTGTCGCTGGGGGCCGGCGCGGGCTCTGCGGCGGTGGGCTTCGCGCTTGCGACCGGGACCAGCGTCGCGGCCTACAGCTTCCTCGCCGGCATGGGCGTGCGCGAGGGCGGCACCGTGCTGGGCTTCCAGGCCTGGCTCGAGGTGGTCAATGGCGTGGGCATGGTCGGTTGGGCACTGCTCACCCGCCGCGAGACCGCCGTCTCCTATGCACGGCATCACGGCCGGACGGGATTGATGGCCGGTCTCCTGTCCGTCGCGGGCTTCCTCGCCTTTCTCGCGGCGGCTCGCGCCCTGCCGCTCGGCCCTGTCGTCGCACTGCGCGAGACCAGCGTTGTCTTCGGCGCGATCCTCGGCACCGTGGTGCTGCGCGAGGCGTTCGGCGGCCGACACCTTGCCGCATCGGCGACGGTCGCGTTCGGGATCGCGCTGCTGGCGCTGGCACGCTGAGGTAAGCTCGCCCCATGCCGTTGCCCGCCGTTCTGAAAGCCCGCCTCCGCCTGCCGCTGATCGCGGCCCCGATGTTCCTGGTGTCGGGGCCGGCGCTGGTGACGGCGGCTTGCCGCGCCGGCGTGATCGGCTCGTTCCCGACCGCCAATTGCCGCACGGTCGAGGAACTCGACGCCTGGCTTGCGGAGATCAGGCAGGCGACCGAGGGCGGCGCGCCGTTCTGCCCCAACCTGATCGTGCATCGCTCCAATCCGCGGGTGCAGGACGACCTCGCCGCCGTGCTGCGCGCCCGGGCGGAGATCGTGATCACGTCGGTCGGTTCGCCCGAGCCGGTGATGAAGCCCTTGAAGGACGCGGGTTGCCTCGTGCTGGCCGACGTGGCCTCGGTGCGACATGCTGAGAAGGCCGCGGCGGCCGGCGTCGACGGCTTGGTGCTGCTGACCGCGGGCGCGGGCGGCCAGACCGGCTGGGTCAATCCCTTCGCCTTCGTCCGCGCGGTGCGCCGCTTCTGGGATGGCATCGTGGTGATGGCGGGCGGCATGTCGGACGGCCACGCCATCGCCGCGGCCGAGACCCTGGGCTGCGATCTCGCCTACATGGGCACCAAGTTCATCGCCACGCGCGAGAGTCTCGCCAAGCCCGCCTACAAGGACATGCTGGTGCGAAGCCGGCTCGACGATGTGAAGCTGACGCGTGCTTTCACCGGGCTGGAGACCAATATGCTGCGGCCGTCGATCGCCGCGGCGGGGCTCGATCCGGACAATCTGCCGGATCGCGGCGACATCGACATCTCCAAGGACATCAACGCCGCCGAGCGCGACAAGCCCGCCCAGGGTCCTAACGCCAAGCGCTGGAAGGATATCTGGAGCGCCGGCCACTCGGTGTCGGGTGTAAGCGACATCCCGTCGGTCGCCGAATTGATCGAGCGCACGGCGGCCGAGTACGAGGCCGCGCGCTCTACTGCGGCTCGATCTTCGCGAGCTTGATGTATTTCGTCCAAAGTTCGCGTTCGCGCTTCACGAAGGCGTCGGACCTGGCGATGTCCCAGTCGCGCGGTGGCGGCGTAATGCCGATCTTCAGCAGGCGTTCCAGCACTTCCGGCCTGTAGAGCGCCTCCATCACCCAGCGGTTCAACTTCTGCTGGATGGCGACTGGCACTTCCTTGCGCACCGAGAAGGACAGGAACGCGATGACCTCGAAGTCCGGGAAGGTCTCGGCGACTGTCTCGAGGTCGGGCCATTGCGGCGCGCGCTGCGCAGAAGTCACGGCCAGCGCCTTGACCTGGCCGGAGCGCACGTAGCTCTCGCCGATCACGATGTCGGGGAAGGTGACGTGGATGCGGCCGCCGATCAGGTCCTGGATCGCCGGCACCGCGTCCTTGTACGCGACCTCCTCCAACGTCACGCCGCTGCGTTCGGCGAACAGCGCCGAAGGTACACGCGATGAGGTATTGCCGTAGCCCGAGAAGACCGGCTCCTTGCGCGCTTTCGCCCAAGCGATGAATTCCTTGATCGTGTTGTAGGGCGCGTCCTTCGCCACCAGCACGAAGCCCGGGATCGTGCCGTCGACCGCGACCGTGGTGAAGTCGTCGGGGTCGTATGTCATCTGCTTGTAGAGGCTGGGATTGGCCGCGAGGCTCGAGGTCGACCCGTGGAGTAGCGTGTAGCCGTCGGGCGGTGCCTGACGGACGATCGCGGTGCCGACCATCGCGGTGGCGCCGGGCTTGTTGTCGACCACGAACGGCTGGCCTGCCATCTTCTCGAGCTCGTGCGCCACGATGCGCGATACGATGTCGCCCGAGCCGCCGGGGCCGAACGGAACGACGAGGCGCACCGGCTTGGTCGGCCAATTCTCCTGCGCGTCGGCAATCGATGCGAACGGCAGCACGCCCGCCGGCAAGGAGCCGAGGAGGGCGAGGGCGTTTCTCCGCTTCATGCCGCCAGCGGACACGGGCGGCCGAAACGCGTCAACGTCAGTTCAGGTGGTAGACGCCCGATGCGAAACTGAACTCGGCCGGCTTGATCAGCTGCATATTGGCGACGGTCACCTTGTGCAGCTTGCCCTCGAGATTGCGGTCCCAGAAATCCAGGAATTTGCTCAGGTTCGGGAAGCGGGGGGCGAGATCCAGGTTTTGCCAGATGTAGGACTGCAGCAGGTGCTTGTGGTCGGGCATCCAGTAGAGGATCTCGGCCGTGGTGATGCGATAATCATCGAGCTGAGCAACGAAACTCCGGTCCATTGTCACTCCTTGACGCGACGCCAGTCGGGGAATAGTTACGCGTCGCCTTCTCGGATTCAGCAAAATTCGTTCCACATCAATGAGTTAGCAGCAGACATGGCCGATTGCTGCCAGTTCATGCTGCTCCTGCGAGATGACTTGACTGCCTAAGTCATTGGCCACCTTGACTCGAACAACCCACAACCCTAAATCCCGTGCGCCTTTGGCACTCACCACGGGTGAGTGCTGATAGGCCCTGTTTCATGGGCGGCCACTTCCGGTCGTCCGGGCACAACCTGGGGATATGGAGGCAACAGCATGGCGATGAAGTTCCGTCCGCTTCACGATCGCGTCGTGGTCAAGCGCGTCGCGGAGGAAGAGAAGACCAAGGGCGGCATCATTATTCCGGATACGGCCAAGGAAAAGCCGATGGAAGGCGAGATCGTCTCCGTCGGCCCGGGCGCCCGGGATGAAAGCGGCAAGCTCGTTCCGCTCGACGTCAAGGCCGGTGACCGCATCCTGTTCGGCAAGTGGTCCGGCACCGAGATCAAGCTCGACGGCGTCGAGTACCTGATCATGAAGGAAAGCGACATCATGGGAATCCTCGAGGGTTCCGGCGCCATGAAGAAGGCCGCCTAAATCGTCTTTCCCGACAAACCCATTCAGCAATCATCCAAGAGGAATAGAAAATGGCAGCCAAAGAAGTCCGCTTTAGCGGCGACGCCCGCCAGCGCATGTTGCGCGGCGTCGATATCCTGGCCGACGCGGTCAAGGTGACGCTGGGTCCGAAGGGCCGCAACGTCGTTCTCGACAAGTCGTTCGGCGCGCCGCGCATCACCAAGGACGGCGTGACCGTCGCCAAGGAGATCGAGCTCGCCGACAAGTTCGAGAACATGGGCGCCCAGATGGTGCGCGAAGTGGCCTCGAAGACCAACGACATCGCCGGCGACGGCACGACGACGGCGACCGTGCTCGCCCAGGCGATCGTGCGCGAAGGCGTGAAGTCGGTCGCGGCCGGCATGAACCCGATGGATCTCAAGCGCGGCATCGACCTGGCGGTCGAGGCGGCGGTCGAGGACATCAAGGGTCGCGCCAAGAAGGTCACCGGCACCGATGAAGTCGCCCAGGTCGGCACCATCTCGGCCAACGGCGACAAGTCGATCGGCAAGATGATCGCCGAGGCGATGAAGAAGGTCGGCAACGAGGGCGTGATCACGGTGGAAGAGGCCAAGAGCCTCGAGACCGAGCTGGACGTCGTCGAGGGCATGCAGTTCGACCGCGGCTACCTGTCGCCGTACTTCATCACCAACGCCGACAAGATGATCGCCGAGCTCGACAGCCCGTACATCCTGCTGTTCGAGAAGAAGCTCTCGGGCCTGCAGGCGATGCTGCCGGTTCTCGAGGCGGTCGTGCAGTCGGGCAAGCCGCTGCTGATCATCGCCGAGGACGTCGAGGGCGAGGCGCTCGCGACCCTGGTCGTGAACAAGCTGCGTGGCGGCCTGAAGATCGCCGCCGTCAAGGCGCCGGGCTTCGGCGATCGCCGCAAGGCGATGCTCGAGGACATGGCGATCCTGACCGGCGGTCAGCTGATCTCCGAGGACCTCGGCATCAAGCTCGAGAACGTCACGCTCGACATGCTCGGCAAGGCCAAGAAGGTCATCGTCGAGAAGGAAAACACCACGATCGTCGACGGTTCGGGCAAGAAGGGCGACCTCGAGGGCCGCATCGCCCAGATCCGCGCCCAGATCGAGGAGACCACCTCGGACTACGACCGTGAGAAGCTCCAGGAGCGCCTGGCCAAGCTCGCGGGCGGTGTCGCCATCATCAAGGTGGGCGGCGCGACCGAGGTCGAGGTCAAGGAGAAGAAGGACCGCGTTGACGACGCCATGCACGCCACCAAGGCGGCGGTCGAAGAGGGTGTGGTCGCCGGCGGCGGCTCGGCCCTGCTCTACGCGATCCGCGCGCTGGACAAGCTCCGCGCCGGCAACGACGACCAGAAGGTCGGCATCGAGATCGTGCGCCGTGCCCTGCAGGCGCCGGTCCGCCAGATCGCCGAGAACGCCGGCTTCGACGGCGCGGTGGTAGCGGGCAAGATGCTCGACCAGAAGGACACCAGCTTCGGCTTCGACGCCCAGAAGGGCGACTACGTCGACATGGTGAAGTCCGGCATCATCGATCCGGTCAAGGTCGTGCGCACCGCGCTGCAGGACGCCGCTTCGGTGGCCGGCCTGCTCGTGACGACCGAAGCCATGGTCGCCGAGAAGCCCGAGAAGAAGGCCCCGATGGGCATGCCCCCGGGTGCCGACGGCGGCATGGGTGGCATGGACTTCTAAGTCCAAGCTTCTTCCAGAAGTACGGAAAGGCCGGGGAGCGATCCCCGGCCTTTTCATTTAGGCTCCGCGTCATGCGTGCGTGGCCCGTTTCCGTCAAAGGTGTCCTGATCCGTGACGAGCGCGTGCTGCTGCTGCTGAACGAGCGCGGCGAGTGGGACCTTCCAGGCGGCCGACCGGATCCGGGCGAGGATCATCGCACGGCGCTGAAGCGAGAAGTGCGGGAGGAGACCGGGCTCGAGGTCGAGGTCGGTGCATCGCTCCACGAGCACCTGTTCGAAGTCCTGCCGGACAGGCTGCCCGGACACTTTGTGCGCATCGTGCCGTTCGCCTGCACGATTGTCGGTGCCGGCGACGTCGCCCTGAGCCACGAACACCTGCAGGTGCGCTGGCTGCCGTTTGCCGAACTCGGCGAGACGATCTCAGGCCATCCTTTGCCGAAGGGCTATCTCGGCGCGATACGCCAGGCGATCGACCAATCGCCACCCGGGCCACGCTCGCCGTAGCTGCGCGTCGCTTCGACCTTGAGGAACCGGTCGTGCGCCGCGGCGGCGCCGAGCCACAGCGGATTCCACGCGTCGAAGGCGGCGAGGGGATCTGCGAGTTTCAGGTCGCGCACTGCGCGCCAGCCGGACATCGACACGATCACTGCGCCATCGCGCTCGACAGTCTCGACCTGTTCGCCGCTGGCGGCCTGCACCGTAGCCAGCCACTTGCCGAAGTCGCGCGCGCTTTGCAGATCGCCGCGTTCGACGTCGGTCGGCAGGTCCATCTCGCGCGCCGTCTCCTCGTGGAACTGCAGTCCGACCAGGCGGCCGACGCGGCCGAGTTCGTCGCGCGTGCCGTCGGCACCCAGCAGGTCCTGCAGGGTCGGCAACATGGTGCGCAGATATTCCAGCGCATAGGCGCGGAAGGTCCTGAGCTTGCGTTCTTCCGGCCAGCTGTCGGTGTCGAGCCTGGGCTGCGCCTTCCAGTCGACCCGCGGCATTTCTTCCTTGCCGTAGGCGAAGCGCACGCGCTCGCTCTCGGCGATCGGCCTTCCGTAGTCGATGTAATAGCCTTCGAGGCCGGGTAGACCGTCGACCGTCATGCCGGTGCAGACGAAGCCCAGCCGGTCGTTGCCCAGCGACACACCGTTGTGGCCGTGCCAGCCATGCAGCATCGCCGCCGACACCGCGTGCGGCACGGCGGCGATCGCAGTGCCCTTCCAGATCCAGCGCGGCGGCGGATAGCGCACCCAGGCCTTGCTGTCGCTTTCGCGAAGATAGCCGGTCTTCACGCCACCCAGCGCGTTGGAGTGATAGTGGTAGAGCGCGCAGGCCGGCGCGTCCTTCTCGCCTGTCAGGCCGAGCTTCTGCAGGCCGGGCAGGAATTTTTCCAGGTGCTGGCGGCGGAAGTGGCGGAATACGTACTCTCGCGTGGTATCCTCGCCGCGCCGCGTGACGAGGCCCAGCACCAGTGCCGTCATCAGCGCATTGTAGATGGTTCCGACCGCCTTGTAGGCGGCGAGATTGGCCGACATCAGCCGCTATAGCCGTCGACCAGGATCGCCTTGGACTTGCCGGCTTTTAGTCGCATCGCCAGGATCGGCTTGTAGTGCTCGCCATCGTAGAACGCCTCGGCCTTCTCGTAGGTCGGGAACTCCAGCACGACGATCCGCGATGGCGCCCAGCCACCTTCGAGTGTCCGGGTCTTGCCGCCACGCACGATGAACTTGCCGCCGAACTTGGCGACCGCATCCGGCGTGTGCTTGCGGTACTCGGCCATCAGGGCCTCGTCGGTCGTTTCGACCTCGACGATGATGTAAGCGGCCACGGTCTTCCTCCTTCAACCGGTTTTCCCTCACCCGACTTCCATGGGCAGGCCGGGGTCATTCGACCATTCCTGCATCGAATTGTCGTAGACCGAGACATTCTTGTGGCCGAGCAGTGCCGTCAACACGAATGCGTCGAGCGTGGCGGCGATACCGCCGCCGCAATAGACCAGCACGCGCTTGTCCGGAGCGGCTCCCACGCCTTCGAAGGCCGCGCGCAGTTCGTTGATCGGCTTCAGCGTCTTGTCCGGTCCGAACAGGCTCGCCGCCGGCACGCAGGATGAACCTGCGATGCGGCCGGCGCGTCCATAGATCACGCCGCCGTTGCCTTTGTGCTGGTCGTGACTCAACGCGTTGAGAGTGAGTGTGCCGGGCTTGCCGATCGCGGCCTTGATGTCGTTCTTGTCGACGAAGATTTCCGGGCGGGCACGCAACGTGAGTGTCGCCGGCGGATGGATGGTCTCCATGGTTTCGAGTAGACGGCCCTCGGCCTTCCATTTGTCGAGCCCGCCATCGAGGATCGCGGCATCGTCGAAGCCGACCGCGCGCAGCATCCACCAGATGCGCGTCGCCCAGGTCGGCGTCGCATGGCTGTACAGCACGACGAAGGTGCCATGGCCGATGCCCTTGGCGGCGAACGCCTTGGTCAGGGTCTCGAGCGGTGGCAGCGTGTAGCGCAGGTTCGACGAGGTGTCGGAAAGTTCGCCCGCGAGATCGAGAAAGGCCGCGCCGGGGAGATGGCCCTTGTCGTAGTTGGCCCGGCCGCTCTCGGAGACGTAGCCCGGCTGCCCGTCGGTACGCGGGCGCAGATAGGTCGTGCAGTCGAACACGCGAACGGCCGGCGCACCAAGGCGGCGTGCCAGCTCTTCGGTCGTGATCAGGTTGGCGGATTGCGCCATGTCGCCTTCCTCCGTTTCTTTGGAAGGCGAGAGTAGGCGCTGGGTGCGCGCCGCTAAAGTGCGGAGTGTCGCAGGTGCCGGCTCGTTACTGCTGTGCGGGCCGCCGGCGTCGATTAGAACGCCGGCCGTCCACCAACCATTTGGCGCTGTGCGCTAAATGGTCTTCTGCGGCAACGGCGGAACGACGATGGTCTGCGGCGGCGACGGCGCGGTCGGCGCAGGCGCAGCGGCCTGGGCCTGCGTGTGGCTGGTGGTTGCCGGCGCCATCGCAGCCGGCGGCGGGTTGGTGGCCGAAGGCGGCTTCTTGGTCTTGTGGGCGGTCGCCTTGGTCGGCGCCTTCTTCGGTGCAGCCTGCGCCTGCACCCGCTTCAGGCAGGCGTTGCGCGAGCTGGCCGACTTCAGCGTCTGGCAGTAGGCGGTCGTGCCGGGCTTGGGCTTGGCGGCCGGCACCGGGGCCGGCGGAGCCTGTTCGGACTGGGCGAAGACCGGCATGGCAACGGCGAGGGCGACAACGGCCGCGAGGCCGGTGAAGAGTGTACGCATGAACATCGGCATCTCCTGGGCCGCTGGCGGGAGGGGGCGGTACGGCCTCTTTAAGATGCAAAATATTATTGTATCTTCTGTATTTATGTCAAATTGTTAATGTTTTACTGGAATCAGTCGCAGTGCAGGCCATCCTCAACGTCGCTTTCCCCATTTTTGGGGTGATTCTGACCGGCTACCTGGCGGGGCGCTGGCGCCTGTTGGGGGCCGAGGCGACCGCCGCGCTGAACGCCTTCGTGAGCTGGTTCGCCTTGCCGGTGCTGTTCTTCGGCACGCTCGCCCGCACGCCGGTCGCCCGGGTGCTCGATCCCGCCCTGATCGCGGGCTTCGGACTCGCGGTGATGGCGACCTTCATGCTCTCCATGCTGGTCACCTGGATGGTGGCGCGCAGCGGCCTTGCCTCGATGAGCCTGCAGGCGATCGCGGCCTCGTGGGGCAACGTCGGCTACATGGGCGTGCCGCTCTGCATCGCCGCCTTCGGCGAGCAGGGCCTGCCGCCAGCCATGCTGACGGTGATCGTGACCGCCGTAATCTCGATGGTGTTCGGCGTCATGCTGATCGAGCTCGAGGTTGCGGCCGGGCACGGGCCGGTGCGCACCTTCTTCCGCGCCGCCTGGAACGTGGCGAAGAATCCGCTGCCGCTGTCGATTGCGGCCGGCATCGTATATTCGGCGCTCGGTCTGCCGGTGCCGGTGCCAGTCGAGAAATGGATCGATCTGCTGGGGGCGGCAGCCGCGCCCTGCGCGTTGTTCGCAATCGGCCTGTTTCTGTCCGACAAATCGATCAAGAGCGGCATCCTCGAGGCGGGCTTCGCGACCTTCATCAAGCTCCTGCTGCAGCCTCTTCTGGCGCTCGCCATCGTGCCGGCCTTCGTCCCGATCGACAGCGTCGCAGGAAAGGTGGCGCTGGTGATGGCGGCGCTGCCGACGGCCTCCAATGCCTTCGTGCTTGCCAAGCAGTTCGATATCTCAGTCGAACAGAACACCGCCTCGATACTGTTCAGCACCGCCTTTTCGGTGCTCACGGTTTCTGCTTTGCTGGTGTGGCTGCGCGTTACCTGACAACGAGGGAGACCGGCATGCTGCAGGAATTCAAGAAATTCGCGATGCGGGGCAATGTCGTCGATCTCGCCATCGGCGTGATCATCGGCGCCGCGTTCGGCAAGATCGTCGAGTCGATGGTCAACGACATCATCATGCCGATCATCGGCCGCATCTTCGGCGGTCTCGACTTCACCAACTACTTTATCGGCCTCACCACTGCCTCGCAGCAGGCAGCGACCTACGATGCCGCCAAGAAGGCCGGCGCGACGCTGGGCTACGGCACCTTCATCACCGTGACAGTGAACTTCGTCATCATCGCCTGGGTGCTGTTCCTGGTCGTGCGCGGCATGAACCGGATGATGGTCAAGGAGCAGGACGCTCCGCCGGCGCCTACGCCGCCTTCGAAGGAAGTCGAACTCCTCACCGAGATCCGCGATCTTCTGAAGTCCCGCGCCTAGAGCGGCTTCCACCGCAATGTCGGCAGACGCCATCCACTCAGCATGGGCCAAGCCGAGTGGCTTGCGCCTGGGAGGACAGGGTGCGCTCGAGATAGCGCACCGTCTTTGCGCCGCCCGGCAGGACGGCGGCGCCGACTTCGCCGAATCCCAGGGCCGCATGAAAGGCGTCCGATGCCGGGTTCGGTGGATCTGAATTGACCTCGCAGACGACCCGGACGTGTTCTATGCGATGCGCCTCGGCGAAAAGCTCGCGGTAAAGGCGGCCTGCCAGGCCGCGCCCGCGTGCCGGTGGCGCCACGACAACGCGGTCGACGTAGACGAAGCGGTCGTAGCGATCGCGGAACCACAGGAAGTTCGGACTGTCGTAGTGCGCGTCCTGGTCGAAGGCGAGGAGGAATGCCTCGGTGTCGCCGATGCTGCGCACGAAGAAGGCGCGGTCGATCAACGCCGACAGGCGGGCCGGTTCGAGCCAGGACAGTTCGACGGCGTGAGCATTGTTGAGCGCAAGGACACGACCAAGGTCGAGCGTCATGCCGCCAGTCTATCACCCGTCAGACCATCCAGTCGCCGCGCCAGCGATTCCGAAATCCTCGTCAACGGCAGGCGGCATTCCGGTGAGGCGATCAGACCCTGCCGCCATAGGATGTGCTTGATCGGCATCGGGTTGGCCTCGGCGAAGAGCAGGGGCACCAGCGGCGCAACCCGCGACCAGGCGCGCCGGGCGCCCAGTATGTCGTTCGCCGCAAAGGCGTCGCGTACCTCGACGAAGCGCTCGGTCATGACATGGCTCGCCGCCAGGATGCCGCCCTCGGCACCGTTGGCCAGCATGGTGAAATAGAGCGCATCTTCGCCGGTCAGAACGGAGAAGCCGTCGGGCTTTCGCTGCAGCAGCTCGAGCGACTGGGCAATCGAGCCCGAACTGTCCTTGCAGCCCACGATGTTCGGCACCCGGGCGAGCTCGAGCATCGCGTCGTTCGAGAGGTTCACCGCCGTGCGGTAGGGGATATTGTAGATCAGCACCTGGCGATCGGTCGCGCCGGCGATCGCCTTGAAATGGGCAATCAGACCATCCTGGCTCGGCCTGTTGTAGTAGGGGCAGACCGACACGATGCCCTCGAAGCGATGACGTTCGAGGCGCTTCAGGGCCTTGATCACCTTGCGCGTGTCGTTGCCGCCGACGCCCACGAACACCGGCACCTTGCCGGCCCGCGCGACCGTGCGTTCGACCACCGCGTCGAACTCCTCGTCGTCGAGGGTTGGCGCCTCGCCGGTCGTGCCGAGCGGAAACAGCCCGTCGACGCCGAACGCCAGATAGTGATCGATCAGCCTGTCGTAGCTTTCGAAATCGACGGCGCCGTTCCTGAACGGCGTGATGAGGGGCAGCCACAGGCCACGGATCGTCATGGGTTCGTCCTCCCGAGGATCGCAGGATGGGTTTCCGAGGAAAATAAGAAAATCAAATTGATTGGATAAGATCGTTCGCCTTCGGTTATGAATGGTCATGCGCAAGGATCTCGATGTGGCGCTGTTGCGCGCCTTCTTGGCGGTGGTCGATTCGGGCGGCGTCACTGCCGCCGCGTCCGCGCTGAATCTCAGCCAGGCGGCCGCCAGCCAGCAGATCAAGCGGCTGGAGGACCTGCTCGACTGCCGGCTGTTCGAGCGCGCCGGCCGCAGGCTGGTGCTGGCGCCGGCAGGCGAGCGGCTGGAGGCGCAGGCGCGCCGTCTGGTGGCGCAGAACGACGACCTGCTCGCCTCCATGCGTGCCCGCCAGTTCGAGGGCGAGGTCCGCTTCGGCGTGCCCTACGACATCATCGCGAGTTTCGTGCCGGCGATCCTGCGCCGCTTCGCACGCGCCCAGCCGCGGGTGAGGGTCAGCCTGGTCTGCGAGGATTCCAGGGTCGTGCGCCGACAACTCGCCTCGGGCGACGTCGATCTTGCGCTGACCACCGAGACCGAGTGCGGTCGGCACGGCGAGACCCTGCGCACCGACCGGCTTGTCTGGGTCGGCGTGCCGGGCGGCGAGGCCCACCTGAAGGATCCTCTGCCGGTTTCGCTCGGGGCGCCGACCTGCGTGTTTCGCCCCGTGGCCGTCGAGGCCCTGGGCAAGGCCCGGCGGGACTGGCGCGCGGTCTGCGAGGTCAGCCGCATGGAACCCGTCTACGCCGTGCTCGAGGCGGGGCTTGCGGTGGCCCCTCTGCTGCGCTCCTCGGTGCCGGAACGCTTCGCCATCCTGGGCCGCGAGGCGCGCCTGCCGGCGCTGCCGGAATTCCGGATCAATCTTTATGCGCCGTCCGGCGCCAGCCCGGCGGTACGCGATCTCGCCGACCACGTACGGCAGGGCTTTTCGGCGCGAGCCTGATGGATTCCGCGGACCCGTCCAACAATTGATACGATTGCGCACTGTATCCGCACTGCTTCCGAAACTATCCTCCGCGACATTATTTTGAGGAATTTTCGATGCGCACTCTGCTCGGCTGGGTATTCAAGGCCGCTTTCGTCGGTGTCCTCTATCTCGGCGTGACCTCGGGCATGCAGGTCAAGCTTCCCGACACCGTGCTGGGTTTCAAGGTGCCGGAGCAGGCCCACCAGTTCGTCGAACGGACCTCCCAGATCGCCGACTTCGGCAAGCAGACCCAGACCGGCTTCAAGGGCATCGCCGACAGCTTCAAGTAATACGCCATCCCCACTGGCGTTACCCGGGCGGGCCCGGCACCTGCGGCTTTCGGACCGCCGGTTGCCGGGCCCGCTTTTTTGCTATTGTGTCTCTTCAGGGAAGCTCGAGGGCGATCAATTG
>JBGAIW010000072.1:0-22081 GCA_044225265.1 Reyranella sp. | reverse complement strand
CGCACCCAAGGTGCCCCTCGACCGAGTGCTTGTGGCTGAAAGCGGGCTGGGCTCGTCGGCTGACCTCGCGCGCATGGCCAAGGTCGGCGCGTCGGCATTCCTGATAGGCGAGAGCTTCATGCGCAAACCGGACGTCGAGGCCGCGGTGCGCGAGATCCTCGTCAAGAAGGCGGCATGAGCAGGAAGAAAGCCCTCACCCACTTCGATGCGCGCGGCAACGCGCACATGGTCGATGTCGGCGCCAAGGACGTGACCGAGCGCGTCGCCGTGGCGCGCGCCAGCGTCATCATGCAGCCCGCAACCCTGAAGCTGATCAAGGACAAGAAGGCGGCCAAGGGCGACGTGCTCGCGGTGGCGCAGCTTGCGGGCATCATGGCGGCCAAGAAGACACCCGACCTGATCCCTCTCTGCCATCCGCTGGCGCTGAACTCGGTCGACGTGAAGCTTACGCTCGATGCCAGGCGCAGCGCCGTCGACATCGAAGCTACCTGCAAACTGAAGGGCAGAACCGGCGTCGAGATGGAGGCGCTGACCGCTGCCTCGGTGGCCGCGCTCACGGTCTACGACATGTGCAAGGCGGTCGATCGCGGCATGACGATCACGGACGTGCGCCTGCTGCACAAATCCGGCGGCAAGTCGGGGACGTTCAACGCCAAGGTGGGCAATGCCGCCTAACATGCTCACCGTGCGCGAGGCGCATGCGCGGGTGATCGCGGCGTTTTCGGCATTGCCGAGTGAGACCGTGTCGGTCGCCGACGCAGCGGGCCGCGTGCTCGCCTCGCCACCCAGAGCGCGGCTCACCCAGCCACCAGCCGACCTTTCCGCGATGGACGGCTACGCCATGCGTGCCGAAGACGTGCCTGCCGCCCCGACGATACTGACAATGGTCGGCCGCTCGCCGGCGGGCGGCTCGTACGATCACGCGCTGAAGCCCGGCGAGACCGTTCGCATCTTCACCGGGGCACCGCTTCCGATGGGTGCGGACTCGATCGTCATCCAGGAAGACACCAGGGCCGATGGCGACAAGATCACGATCCTCGAGGCGCCGAGGCTCGGCCGGCACATCCGCAAGGCCGGGCTGGACTTCACGGCCGGCGATTCGCCGCTGAAGGCCGGCCGCCGCCTGACCACGCGCGATCTTGCCCTGGCCGCAGCGATGAACGTTCCCTGGCTGTCGGCTCACCGCAAACCACGCGTCGCAATCCTCTCGACTGGCGATGAGTTGGTGATGCCCGGCGAGCCGGTCGGCCGCAACCAGATCGTCTCCTCGTCGGGCCTCGCGGTCGCCGCGCTGGTGCGCGCCTGGGGTGGAGAACCGACACTGTTCGATATCGCGCGCGACGATGCCGCGCTCATACAGGATCGCATCGCTGCCGGCGCGCAGCACGATCTGCTGATCACTCTGGGCGGCGCCTCGGTCGGCGACCACGACCTGGTGCAGGACGCCCTCAAGGCGCAAGGCTTCAACATGGATTTCTGGCGCATCGCCATGCGCCCCGGAAAGCCCCTGATGTTCGCTGCCAAGGATCGCGCACGCGTCCTTGGCCTGCCGGGCAATCCGGTCTCGACCATGGTCTGTGCTCTGCTGTTCCTGAAACCCGCCATGGAGCGCATGCTGGGCCAGGTGGGCGGTCTGCCGGAGACGGTATCCGCACGACTGAGCGTCGACCTGAAGGTGAACGACACACGCGAGGATTACGTCCGCTCCAAGCTTTCGCGCGGTGCCGACGGCGGCCTCCTGGTCGAGCCGAATGCCGTTCAAGACAGCTCCATGCTGTCGGTGCTTGCCTGGTCCGACGCATTCATGGTCCGGCCGGCGCACGACCCTGCCCGGAAGGCTGGCGACGTGGTCCAGGTGATCGATCTCGCGGGGCTGCCCGGCTATTGATCCGTTCTTCCCTTGTCCTCTTGAGGCGCCCGATCCCCAGAATCCTTGGGATAAGTTGACAGAACTAAAGAACTAAACTAGAACATGTGCCGGGTTTCAGGATTTGTTCCGAAATCTGGTAGGCGTTCTGGGGAGAAGACGGTGCTAACCCGCAAACAAAACGAACTGCTGATGTTCATCAACAAGCGCCTTAACGATGGCGGCGTTTCCCCGTCGTTCGACGAGATGAAGGAGGCGCTGCGCCTGAAATCGAAGTCCGGCATCCACCGCCTGATCACCGGGCTGGAGGAGCGTGGCTTCCTGCGCCGGCTTCCCCACCGCGCCCGCGCCCTCCAGGTCCTCAAGCTGCCCGAGGCGGCCGCCATGCCGGCGCCCAATGTCACGCCTCTGCTCGACTCCCGCCGCGCGGGCTTCGGCGAAGCGCGCGAAGGCTTCGTGCCCCAGATCATCCGCGGCGAAAAGGTACCGCTCGCGGGCGCCATCCAGGCCGCCAACGAGGCGCAGGCGCTCAGCCTCCCGCTTTACGGTCGCATTGCAGCCGGCACGCCGATCGAGGCGTTGCGCGACAACTCCACCACCGTCGATGTGCCGGTTTCCCTGCTCGGCTCCGGCGCTCACTACTGCCTCGAGGTGCAGGGCGACTCGATGATCGAAGCCGGCATCCAGAACGGCGACATCGCCATCATCAAGAGCTCCGACACCGCCGAGACCGGCGAAATTGTCGTCGCACTGATCGACGACGCTGAGGCGACCCTCAAGCGCCTGCGCAAGAAGGGTGCCTCGATCGCGCTCGAGCCTGCGAACGCCGCTTACGAGACCCGGATTTTCGGACCCGACCGGGTCAAGATCCAGGGCCGCCTGGCCGGCCTCTATCGTCGCTACAACTGACCACTCTCCCGGCTAGGCGCCGGGCGCCTTGATCGCGGCTTTTTGGCGTGACGAGCTGTTGGGTACCCACGGCCGATCGCCACGGACTGCATTCGCGCTTCCGCGGCGCACGCCCGTCTCGTCGAGCCACAGTGCCTGAGCACCCTCGCGCCAGGCATCGCGTCGGTCGATCACCAGACGCGGGCCGCGGCAACGGCCGTGCGCATCGATCGTCGCCAATACGATGTCGGCGCCACCACAGGCCTCTGCCAACCGCCGCTCGTCGCTCACCATCGCCACGCGCCAGGGTCCCTTGCGCCAGCGGCAGAGGCCAGTAGCACAACCAAGGCCCGCAGCCTCTTCATTCGCACTCGCCGTCCACTTTCGCGCCCCTTCCTGCCCGCTGCGTCGCGCCCATGTCTCGCTGACGAACTTGTCGACCCGAGCCGAAGCGACATGGACCATGCCCTTCTGGTCGCGCAGGCCGAGCACCCGCCCATCGTCGCTCATCAACAGGTCGGGCGCGGGCCCTGCTCCGAGCAGCAGCCCGCCCAGCGCCACAGGCAGGCCCGCGAGGCGCCAGCGCCTGCGCCACAGGCAGAGCCAGAGGCCGCCGACAGTGAGCAGCCACAGGCTGAGTCCGGGCATCGACGGCACCAGGGTCGCGGTCTGTGGCCACGACGCTACCTGAAACGCCACCCAGTCGAGCCAGTCGATGCCCCACCCCATCGGAACCAGCGCGACCTTCTCCAACCCGAACGGCATCAACAGCATGGCAAGCAGGCCGAACGGCATGATCCAGATGCCGGTGAGCGGCACCCCGACCATGTTGGCGACGATGCCGAGCAGGGAAACGCGATTGAAATGGTAGGCCGCGAAGGCGCCTGTCGCGAGCGAGGCGATCAGGGTCGTGGCGAGGCTGGCACCGATCGAGGCCATGATCTTCCAGAACCACCGCCGGCGCGATGCTTCCGCCCGGTCGGCCAGGCGCCGCCGCCAGTTGGCCCCGGCCTCCCATGCGGCAATCAGCGCGATCACGGCGGCGAACGACATCTGGAACGACGCGCCGGTCAGAACCTCGGGCGCGGCCAGCAGGACGATCACCGCCGACCAGGCAACGAGACGGAGCGACAGCGCCGTCCGGTCGAGCAAGATCGCGAGCAGCGCGAAGGCCGCCATCGCGCAGGCGCGTTGCGCCGGCACGGGAGCACCTGCGAGCGCGGTGTAGAACAGCGCCACCGCGAGCGCGATCACGGCAGCAATCTTCTTCGCGTCGATCCTGAGCGCCAGCCGGGGGAACAGCGCGATGCCATAGCGCAGGATGCCCATCACCAAGCCGACGACGAACACGATATGCAGCCCCGAGATCGACAGGATGTGCGCCAGCCCCGAGTCGCGCATCGCCTGGGTAATGTCCTTGTCGACCGCCGTCTGCTCACCGGTCAGCAGCGCCGCCGCCACACCGCCCTCCGGCCCCGGCAACGCCGCCAAAATGCGCCGGGTCACCTCGGCGCGCAGATTGTCGATGGTTCGCACCAGGTCGTTCGGCCTCCCCTTGTCGACCACGGTCGCCGGCGCCAGCGCATAGCCGACCGCACCCAGCTGCTGGAACCAGGCGACCCGTTGGAAGTCGAACGCTCCCGGCGCGGCCGGTCCCGACGGCGGCGAGAGGTTCGCGAGCACCAGTAGCCGGTCGCCGACACTCATCGGCGGCGCACCCTTTCCCAGCGAGACCCGCACCTTCACCGGCGTCAGTTCCGGCGGCGGCGCATTCTGTCCCTTCAGCCGCACTGCCTCGAGCACGACACGCACGCTGTCCGGCAACCGCTGGATGTCGGCAACCCGTCCCTCGACGTTGATGCTGAACAGCGGCCGGCTGAGTGTCGGCGCGGCGACCTCGGCGGTCCGCCAGGTCGCCAGCCCGAAGCCTGCGCTTGCGGCAACCGCACCGACGCACAGGGCGCGCAGAAAGCTGCCGGCGGGCGCCAGGACAGCGGCAAGCAACGCCATCGCGGCTGCGGCTGGTCCCAGCCACAGCGCGGGCTCGCTCGGCAATTCGAAATAGACCGCGATGCCGAGGCCGAGCGCGACCGGCAGCCACAGCATCCAGCGGCCGCGTTCGGCTTCGATCTGCTCCAGGATCCAGGTACGTAGGCCCGCCATCTCCCCTCGTTTGACAGGTCTGCGACGCTCCCCTACCTACGGCGCGCTTTTTGGGCCCAAATGCGGCAAAACATGACCGTCGTCACACGCTTCGCCCCCTCGCCGACCGGCTACCTCCATATTGGCGGGGCGCGAACCGCGCTCTTCAACTGGCTGTTCGCCAGGCACCATGGCGGCAAGTACCTGTTGCGAATCGAGGATACCGACCGCGCCCGCTCGACCGAGCCCGCGATCGCCGCGATCCTCGATGGCCTCAGCTGGCTCGGCCTCGATTGGGATGGCGACGTTACCTACCAGTTCTCGCGCGCGGCGCGGCACGCCGAGGTGGCCCGTGAGATGCTCGCCAAGGGCAACGCCTATCACTGCTATGCTTCGCCGCAGGAGCTCGACGAGATGCGCGCGGCCCAGAAGGCCGCCGGCAAGCCGATGCGCTACGACGGCCGCTGGCGCGACCGCGATCCCAACGACGCGCCACCTGGCGTGAAGCCGGTGATCCGCCTGAAAGCGCCACAGACCGGCCAGACCGTCATCCAGGACGCCGTCCAAGGCGAGGTCACCGTCGAGAATGCCCAGCTCGACGACATGATCCTGCTGCGCGCCGACGGCACGCCGACCTACATGCTGGCCGTGGTGGTCGACGACCACGACATGGGTGTCACGCACGTGATCCGCGGCGACGATCACCTGAATAACGCCTTCCGTCAGCTGCAGATCATCAAGGCGATGGGCTGGCCCGAGCCGGTCTATGCCCATATTCCGCTGATCCACGGCCCCGACGGCGCCAAGCTCAGCAAGCGCCACGGCGCGCTGGGCGTCGACGTCTATCGTGACATGGGTTTCCTCCCGGCGGCGCTACGCAACTACCTGCTGCGGCTCGGCTGGGGCCATGGCGACGACGAGATCATCTCCACCGAGCAGGCGATCGAGTGGTTCGACCTGCCGGCGGTCGGCCGCGCCGCCTCGCGCTTCGACATGGCGAAGCTCACCAACCTCAACGCACACTACATGCGCGAGACGCCCGACGCGGAATTGGCGGCACTGGTACTGCCGCGCATCGAGGAGAACCTCGGCGCGCCGGTCGACGACGCCGGCCGCGAGCGCATCGTGCGCGGACTGAACGGCGTGAAGCAACGCGCGCGCACCCTGGTCGAACTCGCGGACAGTCTTGCTTTCTACGCACGCGCCGGCGCGCCGCCGATCTCCGACGACAAGGCGCGCGCGCTGCTGACACCCGACGCCCGTGCCGTCATGGCCAAGCTCGCGCCGGCCCTGGAGCCGCTGGCGAGCAACTGGAGCGAAAAGGCGCTCGAAGAAGCCGTGCGCAAGTTCGCCGAGGTTAACGGACTGAAACTCGGCCAGGTCGCCCAGCCGCTCCGCGTCGCGCTGACCGGCTCGACCGCATCGCCCGGCATCTTCGAAGTACTGGCCGTGCTGGGGCCCGCCGAGAGCAAGGTGCGATTGCTGGCGGCCGCCGGATAGCCGGCAATGCTACAATTGGCTGCTCATGCACGTGGCCGCGTGGAGGTTGACAGGTAATGGATGAAAAAAAGCCGATGCCGGAGGCCGCTGCAAACGAAGAGGCGCGGGATTTCATTCGCGACCTGGTTCAGTCGGATCTCGCCAGCGGAAAAGTGCAGAGCATCGTCACGCGCTTTCCACCGGAGCCGAACGGCTATCTGCATCTCGGCCACGCAAAGTCGATCTGCCTGAATTTCGGACTGGCGACCGAATATGGCGGCCGCTGCCACCTTCGCTTCGACGACACCAACCCGGTGAAGGAGGAGCAGGAATACATCGACGCCATCAAGCGGGACGTCCGCTGGCTTGGCTTCGACTGGGGCGAGCACCTGTACCATGCGTCGGACTATTTCCAGACCTTGTACGACTGGGCCGAGCACCTCATTCGTGCCGGCCTCGCCTATGTCGACGACACGCCGCCCGACGAGATGCGGACGATGCGCGGCACCTTGACCGAACCGGGCCGCGCGTCGCCGCATCGCGACCGCTCGGTGGAAACGAATCTCGGCCTGTTTCGCGATATGCGCGCCGGCAAGTTTGCCAACGGCGCCTGCGTGCTGCGGGCGAAGATCGACCTCGCGTCCGGCAACATGAACCTGCGCGACCCTGTGCTGTATCGCATCCTGCACGCGTCTCACCCGCGCACCGGGACGCAGTGGTGCATCTATCCGACCTACGATTTCGCGCACGGTCAGTCCGATGCGTTGGAACATGTCACCCACTCGCTCTGCACGCTGGAGTTCTCGGACCATCGTCCGCTTTACGACTGGTTCCTCGACCACCTGCCGGTGCCAGCGCGCCCACGCCAGACCGAATTCGCGAGGCTCAACCTCGGTTACACGGTGCTTTCCAAGCGCCACCTGACGGACCTGGTGCGGCGAGGCATCGTGAGCGGCTGGGACGATCCGCGCATGCCGACGCTTGCCGGCCTGCGCCGCCGCGGCGTGCCGCCGGCAGCGATTCGCGACTTCGTTCGTCGCATCGGGATGTCCAAAGCCAACAGCGTCGTCGATCTCGCCATGTTCGACCACGCGATCCGCGACCATCTCAATCAGGCGGCTGAGCGGCGGATGGCGGTCCTGAGGCCGCTCAAGCTCGTGATCGAGAATTTTCCCGAAGGGCATTTCGAAGAGCTGGAAGCCGTCAACCACCCGTCGAATCCGGCCGCCGGCACGCGCACCATTCGCTTCGGCCGGGAAATCTTCGTCGAGCGCGACGACTTCATGGAGAACCCGTCGAACAAGTTCTTCCGGCTGGCCGTGGGACGAGAGGTCAGGTTGCGCTACGCCTACCTCGTCACCTGCCGCGAGGTGGTAAAGGACGCCGCCGGCAATGTGGTCGAACTGCGCTGCACCTACGATCCGGCGAGCCGCGGCGGCAACGCGCCGGACGGTCGAAAGGTGAAGGCCACCCTGCACTGGGTGTCCGCCCAGGATTCCCGTCCTGCCGAAGTCCGAATGTACAATACGCTTTTCAACCGCCCTGACCCCGGCGTCGGTGGCGATCTGGACGCCGACCTCAATCCAGGCTCGCTCGAAGTCTTGTCGGGCGCGCTGGTGGAGCCCTCCTTGGCGGAGGCGGCTGCCGGGGAAGCCATGCAATTCGAGCGGCAGGGCTATTTTTGCCCGGACCTGGCAAGCCGGCCGGACGCGCTGGTGTTCAACCTCACGATCGGGCTGCGGGATACCTGGGCAAAACAGCGGGTGCAGAGCTAAGAGTAATTGCGCCCCGATACGCGGTCGCTGCGCTGGCGCTCAACCTGCTCGCCCAGCCGTTGCGAAAACGCGATTGCAGGCGGCAAGCGGATAGATTGCGCCGGCCATCCCGGCGCAAGGCTGGGAGATGCAAGCAAGGGTCTGGTTCTGGCTCCTCTCGCTCTCCGTCCTGTGGGGCGGCTCCTTCTTCTTCGCGAAGGTCGCTATCGCCGAACTCGGCCCTTTCACGGTGGTCTTCGTCCGTGTCGGCCTGGCGGCCCTTGCGCTCAATCTCGTGCTGGCCGGCACGGACCGGTCCCCGTTCCGCCGCGAGACGCCCTGGCGAGCGTTCCTGGTCATGGGGCTACTCAACAACGCCCTGCCCTTCAGCCTTATCTTCTGGGGCCAGCGCGAGATCGCGTCAGGTCTCGCCGCCATCCTGAACGCCACGACACCGCTCTTCACTGTCCTGGTCGCCCATGCGCTGACCCGCGACGAGAAGATCACCCGCCTGAAGCTCGGGGCGCTGCTGGCCGGCCTCGCCGGCGTGACCGTCCTCATCGGACCATCGTTCGTGTTCAATGCCGCATCCGGCGTGAACGGCCAACTCGCGTGCCTCGCGGCCGCTTTGTCCTACGCCTTTGCGGGAATTTGGGGACGTCGTTTCCAGGCCATGGGTGTTGCGCCCATCGAAGCCGCCGCGGGTCAGGTCACCGCCAGCACTCTGTTGATTCTTCCGATCATGTTGTTGGTCGACCGCCCCTGGACGCTTGCCGCATTCCCTTCGTTCGGGGTGTGCCTCGCCCTGATCAGCCTTGCTCTGCTCTCGACGGCACTCGCTTACGTGCTCTATTTCAGGATCCTCGCAGCGGCCGGTGCGACCAACCTGCTGCTGGTCACCTTCCTGATACCGGTCTCCGCCATCCTGTTGGGCTCGGCCTTCCTCGGCGAGCGGCTGGAGCCCCGGCACTTCGCCGGCATGGCTCTGATCGGCCTCGGTCTGGCGCTGATCGATGGCCGGATTCGGGGTCCGTTCAGAGCGACGCCGGGGACCGCGAAATAGCAGCCCGGCTGTGCAATTGCGCCCTTCGGGGCGGCTTGTTAGGGTGCCCCCGAACCCTTGAAATCACCCGTGAAATCGAGCGCGAAAGAGTAATTCCCATGGCCAAAAAGACCGCGACCCTGACCGACAACGAGACCGGCAAATCCTTCGAGTTTCCCATCATTCACGGCACGGTCGGGCCGCGTCTGGTCGACATCCGCAAGATGTACGGCGAGTCTGGCATGTTCACCTACGATCCGGGCTTCACCTCGACCGGCTCGTGCGGCTCCAAGATCACCTACATCGACGGTGACGAGGGCGTACTCCTCTATCGCGGCTACAACATCGCCGAGCTCGCCGAGCAGAGTGACTTCATGGAGACCTGCTACCTCCTGATGAAGGGGGAGCTGCCGAACAAGTCGCAGAAGGAAAAGTTCGTCAAGGACATCACCAACCACACGATGGTGCATGAGCAACTCAGCACCTTCTATCGTGGCTTCCGCCGCGACGCCCATCCGATGGCAGTGTGCTGCGGCGTGGTCGGCGCGATGGCCGCCTTCTATCACGACTCGCTCGACATCCACGATCCGCGCCAGCGCATGATCGCGTCGTACCGCCTGATCGCCAAGATGCCGACGATCGCCGCGATGGCCTACAAGTATTCGATCGGCCAGCCCTTCGTTTACCCGAGCAACACCCTCTCCTATCCCGGCAATTTCCTGCGCATGCTGTTCTCGGTTCCGGCCGAGGAATATGTGGTCAACCCGATCGTCGAGAAGGCGATGGACCGCATCCTGATGCTGCACGCCGACCACGAGCAGAACGCCTCGACCTCGACGGTCCGCCTCGCAGGCTCCTCGGGCGCCAACCCATTCGCCTGCATCGCCGCCGGCATCGCCTCGCTGTGGGGGCCCAGCCACGGCGGCGCCAACGAAGCCGTCATCAACATGCTGAACGAGATCGGCGGCAAGCAGAACATTCCGGGATTCCTGAGCCGCGTGAAGGACAAGGGCGACCACACCCGCCTGATGGGCTTCGGCCATCGCGTCTACAAGAACTACGATCCGCGCGCCAAGGTGATGCGCCAGACCTGCCACGAGGTGCTGACCTCGCTGGGCATCGACCACGACCCGCTGCTCGAGCTGGCCATGGAGATGGAGCAAATCGCGCTCAAGGACGACTATTTCATCAGCAAGAAGCTCTATCCGAACGTCGACTTCTACTCGGGCATCATCTTCCGCGCGATCGGCATCCCCACCTCGATGTTCACGGTCCTGTTCGCGGTCGCCCGCACGGTCGGCTGGATCTCGCAGTGGAACGAGATGATCGAGGACCCGGACCAGAAGATCGGCCGCCCGCGCCAGCTCTACAGCGGCCAGACCGAGCGGCCGTACAAGCCGCTGCACATGCGCGGTTAGGGACAGTCACGGCATGCCGAGATCGTACGGATCGCGCCGGGATTCGACCTGGGCAGTCGCCCAGGCCCCGAGGCCGCGTGCGCGCGTCGTGCGTCTCGGACGGCCGGCCAACGACAACGGCCGCATGCCATCGTTCCTGCGCATGCTGGTGACGACCGTAGCCACGGCTGTGGCGGCCTACGCCCTCTATCGCTGGCTCGATTTCTAGCCGCCCGCCACACGCGCGGGCACCGTGTGAGCGCTACTTGCGCTCGATCAGCTCGATCTTGTAGCCGTCCGGATCTTCCACGAAGGCGATCACAGTGGTGCCGAACTTCACCGGTCCCGGCGGCCGCGTGACCTTGCCGCCCTTCTGGACGACGTGGTCACAAACCGCCTTCACGTCCGGTACGCCGACCGCGAGATGGCCGAAGCCCGAGCCGATCTCGTAGGGCTTGGCCTGGTCCCAGTTGTAGGTGAGCTCGACCGCCGCCTGCGCGTGCTCCTCGTCATAGCCGACGAAGGCCAACGTGTACTTGCCCTCGGGCACTTCGCGCTTGCGCAGCACCTTCATGCCCATCGCGCCGGTGTAGAAGGCGAGCGACTTGTCGAGGTCGTACACACGGATCATCGTGTGCAACATGCGGTAGTTGGCGGCGCCGTCGGCCATCGTTCCCTCCCCTATCTTTCTGCGGGCTTGTCTCGGATCATCGCCGCGAAGGTCGCTTCCGCTGCCACCTTGCCCTCGACGATCGCCTTGCCCGAAAACTTCCAGACGCTGGCCCGGCTCTGGACCTTCTCGACGTGCAGTTCCAGGCGATCGCCCGGAAACACCGGCCGGCGGAAGCGCACATCGTCGATCGACATGAAGTAAACCAGCTTGCCTTCGGATTCCTGTCCGTAGGTCGATACCACAAGCACGGCCGCCGTCTGGGCCATCGCCTCGACGATCAGGACGCCGGGCATAACCGGTTCGGACGGGAAGTGCCCCTGGAAGAACGGCTCGTTGATGGTGACGTTCTTGATGCCGACCGCACTCTGGTCGAGCCGCATGTCGACCACCTTGTCGACCATCAGCATGGGATAGCGGTGCGGGATCATCTGCAGGATGCGCCGGATATCGACCGAAGTCGCCGAGTTCGCCGCCATGCTGGTCTTGTCGGTTTGCATGTTCATGTTGGCGCCATTCCCGATCAGAAACGCGTGCCGAAGCTGAAGCGGATGTTTTCGGTCTTGTCCCAGTTTTCTTGAACGACCGGCCAAGCGTAGTCCACCCGGATCGGGCCGAACGGCGAGATCCATTGGATACCCAAGCCGGCACCGACACGCATCAGCTGGCTGTCCAGAATGTTGTAGTTCGGATTTCCTTCATTCGGATTGCCCCACAACGACCCGATATCGATGAAGGCCTTGCCCAACAGCCCCAATTCCTTGGGAATTCCGAGGAGCGGGAAGCTCAACTCGGCTGTCCCCGTATAATAATATTGACCGCCCAGCGAATCGGCTGTGTTGGCATCGCGCGGTCCGATGCCGCCGACCCTGAATCCCCGCAACGTGTCGCCACCGATGAAGAACAGATTGTTCAGGCGAAGGTTCGAATTGTTGTAGGGCAGCACGAAGCCGAACGAACCACCAACCGAAGCGACGAAGTCTTCGATGATCTGCTGGTAGTACACGCCGTCCATGTTCATGCGGAAATAGTATTCGGTGCCGCCAAGCCCACCCAACGCCACGGAATTGCGCAGCAAATGGCCCTTGGTGGGATTCAGGCGCTGATCGCGCGTATCCCAGGCCACTGTCTCGGCGACTTCCGAGGTAATCGCGCTGCCTTGCTGCGACTGGACGATCTGTGATGCCCAAGGCTGCACGTTATAGATATTGGTCGATCGCAGGGTATAGCGCGCAGATTGCGTGGTGTGCTCGGTAAGGGCCCAGGCCGCGCGGAGCGCGAACCCGACGCTCTTGTCGCTGTAAGATGCGATGCTTTGGCGATCGTTCTGCGTCAGGAAGACATCGAAGCCAGCCGCCAAGGGCCGCTCCAGGAAGTATGGCTCGGTAAAGCTCAGGTTGACCAACGAACTCAACGAGCCGAGCGACACGCCCAGCTTGATGTCCTGTCCTTTGCCAAGCAGGTTGCGTTCTCGGACCGAAACGTCGCCGACAATGCCCGCCGCCGTCGAGTAACCGGCACCGAACGAGATTTCGCCGGTGCTCTGCTCCACAACCTGCACCTCGAGATTGGTCTTGTCGGGCGCCGTGCCGGGCGTTGCCGAAATGTCGACCTTTTCGAAGAAGCCGAGATTCTTGAGACGCTGCTGGCTGCGGCGCACTTTGGCCGTCGAGAACGCGTCGCCCTCGGCAAGCCGGAACTCGCGCCGGATCACCCTGTCGAGAGTGCGCGAATTGCCGGAGATGTTGATGCGCTCGACGTAGACACGCGGGCCTTCCTGGATGTCGAACGTAACGTCGACCGTCAGATTGTCCTTGTTGCGCCGAATGTTCGGCCGAACGTCAACGAAGGCGTATCCCAGCGTGCCGACGGCATCCGCCATAGCCGTGACGGTCTTGTCGACCTCGTCGGCATCGTACCAGTCGCCCTGACTCATCGTCAGGTAACCCTTCAGGGTGTCGGGATCGAGGCCCTGGAATCGGGTCGATACCTCGACATTGCCGAACTTGTAGCGCTCGCCTTCGCTGATCGTGAAGGTCAGGAAAAAGGCCTCCCGATTGGGTGCCAGTTCGGCGACCGCCGACACCACGCGGAAATCGGCATAACCTTCGGACAGATAGAATTTGCGCAGCAGTTCGCGGTCGAGGTTCAACCGGTCCGGGTCGTAGCGATCGTCGGACGACAGGAAGCGCCACCACGCCGCCTCGGTCGTGCGGATCTTGCCCCGCAAGGTGCCGTCGCCGAAATGCTCGTTGCCGACGAAGCTGATCCGCTTGATCGAGGTGACGTCGCCCTCGTCGATCTCGAACACCAGGTCGACGCGCCCCTGCTCCAGCCGGATGACTTTCGGGTCGACGACGGCGTTGTATCGGCCGCTGCGCCGGTAGATCGACAGGATGCGCTCGACGTCGGCCTGGACACGGGCCCTCGTGAAGACCTGGCGCGCCTTCGACTGCACTTCATCGCGCAGCTTGTCGTCCTCGATCTTCTTGTTTCCCTCGAAAGCGACGCGATTGATGATCGGGTTTTCCGTCACCTTCACGATCAGGGTCGATCCCTGCATGTCGATCACGACGTCCGAGAACAGGCCGGTCGAGAACAGCGCCTTCAGCGAGCGGTCGGCGGCAGCCGGATCGTACGGCTGGCCCTCCTTGAGCTGTAGGTAGGACCGGATGGTCTCGGGTTCGGCGCGGACGTTGCCCTGAATCTGGACCGCTGTGATCGTTCCGGCGGCAACGGGCGCACCCGCCCGCTGGGCCAGCGCCGGGGCACAGAACGCCAATAGCGCCGCAACGGCCAGAACTGCCCAACGAAATTTCAAACTCACCCCCGGCCCCTGCCAGACCCGCCGATGGTCACACCCAGAACCGCTGTTTCATAAACCGGCATAAGGGGCTTAGCCAACCCTTTTGTCCCCTGCTTTGAAGGCACCGCCATCCCTCTCAAAGCTCAGCGCAAAAGCATCTTGATATCGTTGAAGGTCGCCACGAGAGCCATGCCGACGACCAGGGCGAAACCCACCTTCAGCCCCAGTTCTTGAGCCTTCAGCCCGAGCGGCCGTCCGCGGATCGCCTCGTACAGGTACATCGCCAGATGTCCGCCATCCAACATCGGTACCGGCAACAGATTGAACACGCCCAGCACTACCGACAGTGCAATGACCAAGTTCAGGATGCCGGTCCAGCCCATGTAGGAGGCCTCGCCGGCCGCCTTGGCAATGCGGATCGGGCCGCCCAGTTCGTCCACAGGACGCGTCGCCGTCAGGATCTGCGCCATCGACGTATAGAACATCGTGGTCATTCCCCAGACGTGGCGCAGGCCCGCGCCCATCGCGCCGAACACGTCGTGGCTGCGGAACTCGGTCACGTTGGCCGGGCGGATCCGCAGGCGCCCGATCGTATGTTCCTTGCCGCTGCAGTCGGTGGCCTTGTCCGCCTCCGGAACCACCGTGACCTCGCCGCGCTGACCGTTGCGGTCGTACTTGATAACCACCGGCTTGCCCGCGCGATCTCCGATCAACTCGGGAATGCGGGAGAAATGATCGACCGGCTTGCCATCGATCTCTAGCAACAGGTCACCCACCTTGAGTCCCGCCGCTTGGGCAGGGCTCTTGGGCGTGAATCCGCCGACCACGGGACGGATCAACTGATCGAGGCCCAGCTCGCCGAATCGGATGACATTGCCGTTCCGGTCGGTGCGCTCGCAGAATTGCGGCACGATCTCGGCGTTGCGGATCTGGTCGCCGCGCTTGAATTCGACCGGCATCGGCTTGGCCCAGTACAGGAACTGGACGTCCTGGATGTCCTCGTAGCGGTTGATGCGCTCGCCAGAGAGGCGCAGCAGTTCATCGCCGGTGCGCAGGCCCGCGCGTGCCGCGGGACCATCGGCCTGAACCGCCACGAGCGACGGCGAGTAAGGCTCGCCTGCCACGTAGAAGACCGCCGTCAGAAGCAGGAACGCGAACAAGAGGTTGGCCAGCGGTCCGCCCAGCACCACGGCCGCCCGCGCGTGAAGCGGCTGGGTGAAGAAGGCGCGCTTGCGCTGCTCATTCGACAACGGCTGGTCGGACGGTGTTGCGCTGCTGGCGTCGCTGTCGCCCAGGAACTTCACATAGCCGCCGAGCGGGATTGCCGAAATCTTCCAGCGCGTCCCGTTGCGATCGGTCCAGCCGAACAACTCGGGGCCAAAGCCGATCGAAAATACTTCGGCATGAATGCCAAAACGACGGCCGACCCAGTAGTGACCGAACTCGTGGACGAACACGAGCAGCGTCAGGACGAGAATGAAATAGGGGAGATAGGTCGTGAAGAGGCTGACGATGCTCTGCATTATGGTCACTAGAACATTAAAAATGCGTCAATTCAATTGGTTAGCGAGTGGTTTTGCACGGCCGCTTCGGCCCTGCGGCGAGCCGCGAGTTCGGCCGCCTGCACATGCTGCAGGCCTTCGACTAAAGCGCCCAGTCCCTCAGTCGCCACCATCACGTCCTCCACCACCCGGGCGATATCGAGGAAGCCGATCCGTCCCGCCAGGAACGCTGCAACCGCCACTTCATTGGCGGCATTCAGCACGATGGGTGCAATGCCGCCCGTCAAGAGCGCCTGACGGGCCAAGCGTAGGGAGGGAAAGCGGCCAGAATCGGGCCGCTCGAAGGTGAGTGGCGCCAGTTCGGCAAAGTCCAGCCGTGCCGCCGGCCCGTCGATACGGGCGGGCCACCCCAGAGCGTGGCTGATCGGCACCCTCATATCGGGCGTGCCCATCTGGGCCAGCACTGAGCCGTCACGGTAGGCGACCATGGAATGAATGACCGACTGCGGATGCACGACGATGTCGATCTGCTCCCCCGGCAACCCGAACAGCAGATGCGCCTCGATCAGCTCCAGGCCTTTGTTCATCATGGTCGCCGAGTCGATCGTGATCTTGGCGCCCATGTCCCAGTTGGGATGCGCGAGCGCCTGCTCCCGCGTCGCATCGGCCATGTCGGCCAGCGACCAGTTGCGGAATGGTCCGCCTGATGCGGTCAGGATCAACCGTTCGACAGCGCGCTTTTGTTCAGCGTCGAACACCTGAAAGATCGCGTTGTGCTCGGAATCGACCGGCAACAGCACGCCACCCGACTCACGGACGGCCTCGATGAGGAGGTTGCCGGCACAGACCAGTGACTCCTTGTTGGCGAGCGCCACCAATGCGCCGCGCCGTGCCGCCGCGAGCACCGGAGCCAGCCCGGCAAAGCCCACGATCGCGGCCATCACCCACTCGGCCGCTGGCCGGCTCGCGGCCTCGATCACCGCTTCCGGGCCGGCAGCGGCTTCGACCGATGTGCCTGCCAAGGCATCCTTCAGCGCGCGATAGCGTTGCGGATTTGCGACCACGGCAACCCGCGCATTGAGCCGTCGCGCCTGCTCGGCCAGCGCCTCGACCGAATTCCCCGCGACCAGCGCCTCGACCCGGTAGCTTGCTGGGTCACGGGCGATCAGGTCGACCGTGCTCTGCCCCACCGAGCCGGTAGAGCCCAGGATGGTCACACCCCGTGGGACATCGTGCGAGGGTGCAGTCCAGCGCATCATCCCCATGGCCAGTCTCCACCCGTCAGCAGTCGCACCAGTCCAACCACGACCAGGATGGCGATCAGCCCGTCGACCCTGTCGAGCAGACCGCCATGCCCGGGGATCAAGCGGCCGCTGTCCTTCACTCCGGCCCGCCGTTTGGCGGCCGATTCGAGCAGGTCTCCCAACTGTTCTACGACGGCGAGCCCCGCTCCAATCAACGCCAAAGAAAGGGTTTCGCCGAGGTGGAACACGAGCCCCAGCAGCGCGCTCACGACGGCCGCCCAGCACATGCCCCCAATCAGCCCCGACCAGGTCTTGCTCGGACTGATCGAAGGCGCAAGCTTCACGCCGCCCGCGAGCGTGCCGAGAAAATAGGCACCTGTATCCGCTGCAATCACGCAGGCCACGATCCAGATCACCGTCTCACGGCCGGTACCGGGTTGGTGCCGCAGCCATAGCAACGCCGCCACTGCCGCCAGCGCGTAGACGATCGCCATCACGCGGGCAATCGGCCGGCCGCGGGTCAGCCGGATCCATTCGAGAACCATGATGGGGGCAGCGATCGCCGCCACCAGATCGATCCAGGGAAAGCCGAACCAGATCGCCGCGAACAGCAGCGGCCCCAGAACGGCAGCCGACAGCGTGCGCGTCAGCAGTCCCCGAAACCGCCCGGTCTGTGCGCCTGGTGCGCTAACCGCTGACACCGCCGTACCGGCGTTCGCGGCGGCGAAATTCTGCAATCGCTCGCTCCAGATGCTCCTTGCCGAAGTCCGGCCACAGCGTGTCCACGAACACCAGTTCCGCGTAGGCGCACTGCCAGAGCAGGAAATTGCTGATGCGCTGCTCGCCACTGGTGCGAATCAGCAGATCCGGATCGGGCAGTCCAGCGGTCAGCAGTTGCGATTCGAAGCGACGCTCGTCGATCTGCTCGGGCTTGATTTCTCCCGCGACGGCCTGCCGCGCCAGGTTACGCGCCGCCCGCAGAATCTCGTCGCGCGCGCCGTAGTTGATGCAGATGTTCACGTCGATGCGGGAATTGGCGTGCGTCCGGCTCTCCGCGTCGGAGATGTCCGAGACGATGTCGCGCGCCAGCCGGTCGCGATCCCCGATCACCCTGAGCCGCGCGCCGTTGCGGCTCAGTTCCTCGAGCTCATTGCGGAGATAGTGGCGCAGCAGGCCCATGAGATCGCTGACCTCGTCGGCCGGCCGCGTCCAGTTCTCGGTCGAAAAAGCGAACAGCGTCAGCATTGGAATGCCGAGTTCGCCCGCGCCGCGAATCACCCGGCGCACCGCGTCCGCGCCACGCCGATGGCCGGCAACACGTGGCAACCCGCGCGCCTTCGCCCACCGTCCATTGCCATCCATGATGATGGCGACGTGGCGAGGACCCGGCGAGGAGTCCCCTGTCGCAGGAAGCGGGGCGGTGGACATCAGACGGTTTTGATCTCTTTTTCTTTGTTCACCAGCGCCTCGTCGACCTGCTTGACGTAGCGGTCGGTGAGTTTCTGCACCTCGTCGGACTTCTGGCGGTGCTCGTCTTGCGAGATCTTGTGATCCTTCTCCGCCTTCTTCAGGGCTTCCATGCCGTCGCGGCGGATGTTGCGAACGGCCACGCGCGCCTGCTCGGCGTACTTGTGGCCAAGCTTGGCAAGCTCGGCGCGACGCTCGGCAGTCAGCTCGGGGAGCGGGATGCGGATCATCTGTCCGTCCGGCTGGGGATTGAGGCCGAGGCCCGCGTCGCGGATGGCCTTCGCGGTGGGCGTGACCAGACCCTTGTCCCAGACGTTCACGGCGAGCAGCCGCGGCTCGGGCGCGCTCACCGTACCGACCTGGTTGAGTGGCATGCGCTGGCCATAAGCCTCGACCATGACCGGATCCAGCAGGTTGACCGATGCGCGGCCGGTCCGCAGGCCCGCGAATTCCTTCTTGAGCGCGTCCATCGCGCCGTGCATGCGCTTCTCGAGCTCCTTGATGTCGGTGCTCATGTCCTGGCCTCGTCCTTGATGATCGTGAAGGTGCCCTCGCCGCGCATCGTCTCGGCGAAAGCGCCCGGCTTGTGAATGTCGAAAACGATGATCGGTATCTTGTTCTCCCGGGCGAGCGAAATCGCCGACGCATCCATCACCTGCAGATCGCGGGACAGGACGTCCATGTAGGTCAGCGTATCGTACCGCTTGGCCGACTTGTCCTTGCGCGGGTCAGCCGAATAGACGCCGTCGACCTGGGTGCCCTTGAGCATGGCGTCCACGCTCATCTCGGCCGCGCGCAGGGCAGCTGCCGTATCCGTGGTGAAGAACGGATTGCCTGTTCCGGCGGCGAAGATCACCACCCGGCCCTTCTCCATGTGGCGGGCGGCGCGGCGGCGAATATAAGGTTCGCAGACGGTGGTCATCGGAATGGCCGACTGTACACGCGTCTGCAGCCCATGGCGCTCCAGGGAGCTCTGCATGGCCAGTGAATTGATGACAGTCGCCAGCATGCCCATGTAATCGCCGCTGGCCCGGTCCATGCCGGCCGCCGCCCCCGAGACGCCGCGGAAGATATTGCCGCCGCCAATCACCAGGCAGACCTGCACGCCCATCTCGTGCACGGCCTTCACCTCCTGGGCGACCATGGTGACCATCGCCGGATCGAGACCATACTCCCGCTCCCCCATTAGTCCTTCGCCGGACAGCTTGAGCAGGACACGGCGGTAACGGGGGGCGGACGGCATCAAGGCCTCTGGTTGCGTTTCCTTGGGCGGCACGGGCTATCCCTGCCCGTGCCGACCCCGATTTCTACTACTTCTTGAGCTGGGCAGCCACCTCGGCCGCGAAGTCTTCCGACTTCTTCTCGATGCCCTCGCCCAGGGCAAAGCGCAGGAAGCCTGCAATGCGGACAGGCCCGCCGACCTGCTTGGCGTGGTCGTCGACGACCTTCGAGACCTTGGTCTTGCCGTCCATGACGAAGGCCTGCTCGAGCAGCACGACTTCCTGATGGAACTTGCGCAGCCCACCCTCGACCATCTTCGCGACGATGTCGGCTGCCTTGCCGGACTGCCCTGCCTTCTCGGCCAGAACCGCGCGCTCGCGCTCGATCAGGCCCTTGTCCAGGGCGTCGACGGTCAGCGACTGCGGATTGGCGGCAGCCACATGCATCGCGAGCTGCTTGCCGAAGGCGGCGAGCTTGGCCTTGTCGCCGGTCGACTCGAGCGCGACCAGCACGCCGATCTTGCCGAGATCCGGCGCCACCGCGTTGTGCGTGTAGCCCACGACCACGCCATCGGAGACCGACAGCGACGCGGCACGGCGCAGCGACATATTCTCGCCGATCGTGGCGATCAGGTTGGTGAGTTCGCCCTGGACGTCACGGCCGGTGCCCGGATAGGGAGCGGCGGCGGTCTTGGCGAGGTCTCCGCCATTGTCGAGCGCGATCTTCCCGACGGTGCCGACGAACTTCTGGAACTGCTCGTTGCGGCCGACGAAGTCGGTCTCCGCGTTCACCTCGACGACGGCGCCCTTGGTGCCCGCAGCGGACACGGCGACGAGGCCCTCGGCCGCGACGCGGCCGGCCTTCTTCGACGCGGCGCTCAGTCCCTTGGTGCGCAGCCAGTCAACGGCCTTCTCGAGGTCGCCTGCGACCTCGTTCAGGGCCTTCTTGCAGTCCATCATGCCTGCGCCGGTCTTCTCGCGCAGTTCCTTGACCAATGATGCAGTGATCTCAGCCATCTCAAACTCCATTCAGTACAAGAAGGGCCGGTCTCGCGACCGGCCCCGTTGTTCATTCGCCAGAGGGGCCGGCCTACTCGGCCGGCGATGCCTCGGCGCCTTCGCCGGCGGCAGCAGGCATTTCTTCGGCCGGCGGCTCGGACAGGTTGCCGACGTCACCGCCGGAGGCCGCGATCTCGGCACGAATGCCGTCGAGCACTGCGCCCGACACCAGCTCGCAGTAGAGCGACACCGCGCGGATCGCGTCGTCGTTGCCAGGCACCGGGAAATCGACGCCGTCCGGATCGGAATTGCTGTCGAGCACCGCCACGATCGGAATGCCGCGCTTGCGGGCTTCCTGCACCGCGATCGCTTCCTTGTTGGTGTCGATGATGAACAGCAGGTCGGGGGTGCCGCCCATTTCCTTGATGCCGCCCAACGAACGCTCGAGCTTGTCGCGCTCGCGCGTCAGGTCGAGCTGTTCCTTCTTGGTCAGGCCGACCACGTCGCCTGCCAGACGATCGTCGAGCTCGCGCAGACGCTTGATCGAGGCAGAAATGGTCTGCCAGTTGGTGATCATGCCGCCCAGCCAGCGGTGATTGACGTAGTACTGACCGCAGCGCTTGGCGGCGTCAGCGACGCGCTCGGCAGCGGCAGCCTTGGTGCCGACGAACAGCACGCGGCCGCCGTTGGACACGACCTGGCGCACCTGCTGCAGAGCCTGCTCGAGCAGCGGCACGGTCTTGGTAAGGTCGATGATATGGACCCCGTTGCGTACCCCGAACAGGTACGGCTTCATCTTGGGGTTCCAACGCCGGGTGTGGTGGCCGAAATGGACACCCGCTTCCAGCAACTGACGCATCGTAAAAGTCGGCATTGCCATGCCGCATCTCCTTTTCCGGTTGAGCCTCCGCGGGCGTCGTCCCCCGGATGGGGGACACCGGAGCGAGCGGCGGGATGTCTCCCCGTCGACCGCAAACCCGCGTGCGAAGTGGGCGCGTTTCTAAGGGCTTAGCGACCGGAATGCAAGCTGCGAGTCTCGACCGAATCTCGTTGGAGTCTCGCCCGAACGAGACCGCTAAGTTCATGATTTAATGGACAGATTCACCAGAATCTCGCTTTCTCACTCCTCCCCGGGCTCGGCCGTCCCGAGGGCTGCGGCGATTTCCTCCGCCAATTTGGCGACCGACAGCGGGGCGGAGCCTTCGGCCTTGTTGTTGACTGTGATCCAGACCCGCCGCCCCGCCCTGAAGGCACGGGCAGCCATATGGGCCAGGGTACGACGGGTCTCCGGGTCCTCGTCGACAAGCCTGTCGAACGGCTCGTAGCGCTGTTTGGCTGCCTGGTAGAGGAAGCCGCGATGCAGGTTCCAGCGGACGACCAGATCGCCCGGCGTGTCGCCGTCGAGAACCTCGAGGGCCGCTTCCTGACGCTCTACCTCGGGCATGCGGTCGTGCAGCCCGATGCAGTAGCGGACAGCGACACCAGCGAGCGTCTTCATCATCCGCGGCGTGAGCATCTCGGCATTGCGTACCTCGAGCGCATAGATCGGCGCGCGACCGCCGAGTTCCCGCGGCAGGGCATGAAAGAACGCCGCGAGACGTTCC
>JBGAIW010000071.1:0-22448 GCA_044225265.1 Reyranella sp. | reverse complement strand
CCGGCACGCCCGTCGTGTCCCTGCTGCCGCCGTTCCGGGTCAAGCTGCGCTTCTACGTGCCCGAGGAGGACGTGGCGCGCGCGAAGATGGGCGGCACGGTGAGCTTCACCTGCGACTCGTGCCCGCCCGACCTCAAGGCCGACATCATCTACATCTCGCCGCGCTCGGAATTCACCCCGCCGGTGATCTACTCGCAATCGGCGCGGTCGAAGCTGGTTTTCCTGATCGAAGCCCGCCCCCGTCCGACGCAGACCCTGCTGTCGCCCGGCCTGCCGGTCACCGTCGCGCCATTCGCTCCGCAAGCCGCGATGTGAGGCGACCATGACGATGGCGATCGACGTCCGCGACCTGGTCAAGCGCTACGGCTCGCGCACCGTGGTCGACAAGGTCAACCTGCAGATCGAACAGGGCCGCATCTGCGGCTTCCTCGGTCCCAACGGCTCGGGCAAGACCACGACTTTGCGCATGATCTGCGGCCTGCTGACACCGGACGGCGGCGGCGGCACCTGCCTCGGGCACGACCTGGTGCACGACCGCGACGCGATCAAGCGCCAGGCCGGCTACATGACCCAGCGCTTCGGCCTCTACGAGGACCTCACGATCCGCGAGAACCTCGAATTCGTCGGCCGGGTCTACGGGCTCGACCGGCTGAAGCAGCGGGTCGACGATTCCCTCGAACGTCTGGGGCTTGCCACCCGGGCAGACCAGCTCGCGGGCTCGCTGTCGGGCGGCTGGAAGCAGCGGCTGGCGCTCGCCGCCTGCGTGCTGCACGAGCCCAAGCTGCTGCTGCTCGACGAGCCGACCGCCGGCGTCGACCCCAAGGCGCGCCGCTCCTTCTGGGACGAGATCCATGCCTATGCCGCGCAGGGCATCACGGTGCTGGTCTCGACCCACTACATGGACGAGGCCGAGCGCTGTCACGAGATCGCCTACATCGCCTATGGCGAGCTGATGGCGCGCGGCACCGCCGGCGAGATCATCCGGCAGTCGGGCCTGTCGGCCTTCATCGCCACCGGGCCCGGCGCCGACCGGCTGGCGCCGCGGTTGCGCGACGCGCCCGGCGTCACCGCCGCGGCCGCCTTCGGCACCACCCTGCATGTCTGCGGCACCGACCCGGCGGCGCTCGAGCGCGCCATCGCGCCCTATCGCCGCGAGGACGGCCTGCGCTGGGAGAAGGCCGAGCCGACACTGGAGGACGTGTTCATCCACCTGATGGGCCGGGCGCACGACAACGCGCCCGGCGCCGCCTGAGGCGCGCGGGCCATGTGGGCGCGACTGTGGGCGATCGTGGTCAAGGAGACCCTGCAGCTCAAGCGGGACCGGCTGACCTTCGCCATGATGTTCGGCGTTCCGATCATGCAGCTCCTGCTGTTCGGCTACGCCATCGACACCGATCCGCACAATCTGCCGACGGCGGTGATCTCGGCCGACGACAGCACGATCACCCGCACCGTGCTCTCGGCGCTGCGCACCACCGGCTACATGAACTTCACGCACCGCCCGAGATCCGAGGCCGAAGCCAACGAGCTGCTGCAGCGGGGCGAAGTGCAGTTCGTCGTGACCATCCCGTCGGACTTCACGCGGCGGCTGGTGCGTGGCGAGCGGGCGCAGATCAACATCGACGCCGACGCGACCGACCCGATGGCGGCGACCAACCCGCTGGTCGCCGCCCAGCCCGCGATCGAGCAGGCGCTGGCGCGCGACTTCGTCGGCCCCCTCGCCTCGCTGCGCCCGGCCAGCGACTCGATCGAGGTCGTCCTGCAGCGCCGCTACAATCCCGAGGGCAAGGCCCGTCTCAACATCGTGCCGGGCCTGCTCGCCGTGATCCTGACCATGACCCTGGTGATGATGACGGCGCTCGCCGTCACCCGTGAGCGCGAGCGCGGCACCATGGAAAACCTGCTCGCCATGCCGGTGAGGCCCGTCGAGGTGATGATCGGCAAGATCCTGCCCTATATCGGGCTCGGCTCGGTGCAGGTCGTGGTGATCCTGATCGCGTCGAAGCTGCTGTTCGACGTCGGCGTGGCCGGCAGCCTCGCCCTGCTCGGCTTCGGTACGGCGCTGTTCATCACCGTCAATCTCGCCATCGGCTTCACCATTTCGACCCTGACCCAGAACCAGCTCCAGGCGATGCAGGCCTCCGTGTTCGTGCTGCTGCCGTCGATCCTGCTGTCGGGCTTCATGTTCCCGTTCCGCGGCATGCCGGTATGGGCGCAGTATCTCGGCGAGGCGCTGCCGGCGACGCATTTCATGCGCATCGTGCGCGGCGTCATGCTGAAGGGCGCCGCATTCGGCGACGTCGCCGCCGAACTGCTTGCCATCGTCGCCATCCTGCTCGTCGTCTCGGCGCTCGCTATAAGTCGCTACAAGGTCACGCTCGACTGAGCCCGGTCAGACACCAAGATGACGGTGGAGGATTTCGGGCCGGCCCTGAAGCGTCTGCTTGTCCATCGATTCGACGATGTGACCGTTGTTGATGATGTAGGCGCGGTCGGCCAATGCGAGCGCCGCCGAGATGTTCTGCTCGACCAGGACGATGGTCTGTCCGGCATCGGCAAGGGCGCGACAGGTCGCGAGCAGGTCCTGCACGATGACCGGCGCGAGGCCCTCGAACGGCTCGTCGAGCAGGATCAGCTTGGGATCGCGAATCAGCGCGCGCCCGATCGCCAGCATCTGTTGCTCGCCGCCCGACAGGTCGGTGCCGCGGCTGAGGCGGCGTTCGCGCAGGCGCGGGAACATCTCGTACACGCGTTCGATCGGCCAGCGATCAGGCGCGGTCAGTCCGGCGAGGATCAGGTTCTCCTCGACATTCAGGCTGCCGAAAATGCGCCGGTCCTCGTGAACGAGCTGCATGCCAGCCCGGGCGATGGCATGGCTCTTCTGTCCCGAGACGACCTTTCCATCGAACGTCACGCTGCCGCCGCGTGGGGTCACCACGCCCATCAGGCTCTTCAGCGTCGTGCTCTTGCCCGCGCCGTTGCGGCCGAGAAGCGCCACCACCTCGTTGCGCTCCACGCGCAGCGAGACGTCGAACAGGATATGCGAGTCGCCATAGTAGGCGTTCAGTCCGTCCACCTCGAGCAGGCTCATGAGTGCACCCCGCCGAGATAGGCCTCACGCACCGCCGGGTCGCTCTTGATCTGGTCGGGTGTCCCCTCGGTCAGCACCCGGCCCTCCTGGAGCACGGTTATCCACTCGACCAGTTCGAACAGCGAGTCCATGTCGTGGTCGATGACCACCATCGTGCGGCCCTTGGCGATCGACTTCAGGAGCTGAACCGTCTCGACGCGTTCGCGCGGACTCATGCCGGCGAGCGGCTCGTCGAGCAGCAGCAGACTGGGCGCAGTCGCCAGCGCCAGGCCGATCTCGAGCCGCCGCTTTTCGCCGTAGGCCAGCGCCGAAACCGGCGTGTCGGCCCGCGCCGTCAGCCCGACCAGTCCGAGCGTGTGCTGAACGCGCTCGTCGAGCCCCGCGATCCGGGCCGGGTTCTTGAACAGGTCGAGCCGGAAGCGGCCACGCAGGTCGGCGAGCGCGGCGATCGTCAGGTTCTGCCGCACCGTGAGACGCGTGAAGAGCTGGTTCACCTGGTAGCTCTTGGTCAGGCCGAGCTGACAGACCTCGGTCACGCCCTTCTCGGTGATGTCGTGGCCTTCGAACGTGATGGTTCCCGCGCTGGGCGGCACCTCGCAGGTCAGCATCTTGAAGAAGGTGCTCTTGCCCGCGCCGTTGGGCCCGATGATGCCGCGCAGCTCGCCGACCTTGACCGTGAAGTCGATGTCGCTGTTGGCGACGAGGCCGCCATAGCGCTTGGTCAGGCCCCTGGTCTGGAGGATGATTCCGCTCTCGAGATCGCCCTCGCGATGGCGCGCCGGCATCGATTGCGGGTCGACGCTGATCGGTGCCGTCTCTTCGGGGGCCTCCTCCCCGGCAGGAGCCCGATGGAAGGCGTAACGCCACAGATCCTGCAGGCCGCCGATCAGCCCGTGTCGCAGGAAGCAGACCAGCAGGACGAAGACCACACCGAGGACGAGCTTCCAGGCGCTGCCGAGATGCAGGGCCGTCTGCAGGAAATCGCTCAGGAACAGCCAGACCGTGGCGCCGAGCAGCGGCCCGTAGAGCGTCCCGACGCCGCCGATCGCCGTCTGCATCACCAGCTGGCCCGACGTTTCGAAGGAGAAGGCATCGGGCGGCATGAAGCCCTGCAGCACGCCCAGCAGGACTCCGGCAAAGCCCGCATAGCCCGCCGCGATCACGAAGGCGGTGAGCTTGTAGAGGGCGACCGAATGGCCGAGCGCCGCGACGCGCAGCGGGTTGTCGCGGATCGCACTCAGGATCGCGCCGACCGGCGAGCGCACGATCCGCAGCGCCACGACGATCCCGGCGAAATAGCAGAGCGCCAGGAACCAGTACATCGACCAGCCGGTGCCCGGATGCCAGCTCAGGCCAAATACGTCGATCTTGGGAGTCGGCACGCCCGGAATGCCGTTCTCGCCACCAGTCCACTCCGACAGCGGCGAGTTTTCCAGGAAGTAGAACATCTCGGCGATCGCAACGGTGATCATCGCAAAGTAGATGCCGGTCCGCCGAAGCGCGATGATGCCGACCACCACGCCGACGGCCATCGCGCCCACCGTGCCGATCAGCAGGGCGAGCGGGACGCTGGTGATCATGTTCTGCGTCAGCAGATAGGCGGCGATGAACCCACCGGTGCCGAAGAAAGCCGATTGGCCGAACGACAGCATCCCCGTGTAGCCGAACAGGATGTCGAACCCGAGGCCGAACAGGCCCCACACCAGGATCTGGTTCACGGTGTTGGGAGCGAATCCCAGGTGCGGCAGCACGAATGGCGCAACCACCAGGCCGACCGCAGTCAAGCCCTCGAACAGGAAGCGCCGCGGATGCCGGTGGCCCGGCGTCGAAGGAGAACTCACTCGCGGCTCCGCAGCCCCATCAGGCCGCGCGGGCGGACCAGCAGGACAAGTGTCATCGCGGCAAACAGCATGACGTAGGCGTAGCCGGGATTGATCATCGAGGTGATGCTGAGAATCTGCCCGGCGATCAATCCGCCGAGGATGGCGCCGGGGAACGAACCGACGCCCCCGATCACCACCACGACGAAGGTCTGAACCAGGATCATTTCGCCCATGTCGGGCGTGAGCGACACCACCGGAGCGTTGGCGATGCCGGCGAATCCCGCCGCCATGGCACCGATGCCGAAGACGACCATGAAGACCCGGAACACGTTGATGCCGAGTGAGTCGACCATCAGCGAATCCTCGATGCCGGCGCGCACGATCATGCCGAGGCGCGTCCGATACAACACGAGATACAAAAGGAGCAGCGCGACCGCGACGATGCCGACCAGGACCAGGCGATAGGTCGGGTAGAGCATGAAGCCGAGCGACGTCACTCCCGCGGCCCATGGCGGTGGCGGCACCGAGTAGGACAGGCTGCCGAAGAACAGCCGCACCGTCTCGATGAACACGATCGCCAGGCCGAAGGTCACCAGGATCTGGTCCTCCGGCGGCCGGCCATAGAAGTGGCGGATGACGACGCGTTCCGTGACGATGCCGAGCACCATCACGAACAGTGCACCTGCCGCGATCGCGACCAGGAACGACCCGGTCGCGGTGAATGCCATGTACCCGGCATATCCTCCCATCATGAACATGGCGCCATGCGCCAGGTTCAGCACGCCCAGCGTGCCGTAGATGATCGTCAACCCGGAGCTGATGAGCGCCAGCAGCGCCCCCAGCACCAGGCCGTTGAACATCTGCGAGACGAGGTTACTCCACGTGAACACCGAGTCGTGTCAGGTGTAGTCGCCGAGCTTGCAGCCGAACGCGTCGGGCTTCTGCATCAGCGGCTCGCCAGGCAGCACCTCGACGACTTCCCACCAGTCTTCCTTGCCCTTCATGTCGGCGGCCTTCTTGCCGCGTACGATCACGACCGGACGGACGAGCTGGTGATCCTCCGGCCGGAACCACACTTCGCCGACCGTCGACTGGAGCTTGGCCTTCGCCTCATAGGCCTTGATGACGGCGGGCGGATAGAAGGTGCCCGCGGTCTCGACCATGTTGGCCCACATCGCGAACTGCATGTAGCAGGCGTTGGCGCCCCACTCGGGCTTGTACTTGTACTTCTTCTCGAACTCCGCGACGAACTGCTTGGCGAGCGGGTACTTGTCCTCCAGCGTCCACCAGAAGTCGGTCGCCGCATAGACGCCTTCCAGCAGATTGCCGCCGACCTCGCGCGCGAGGAACGGCACCTGGTAAGGCACGACCAGCTTCTGCTTGGCGAGCACGCCGAACTGCTTGGCCTGCTGGATCGACAGCACCGCGTCGTGGCCCCAGTTGATGTTGAGGAACACATCGGCGCCGGAGTTGGCGATGTTGAGCAGGAAGCTCGAGAAATCGGGCGCACCCAGCGGCGACACCTGGTTGGTTACGGTCGTCCAGCCGCCTTCCTTGTTGAGGAAGGCCGACATCGACTTCTGCACGGTGTGTCCATAGGTGTAGTCGGGAGTCAGGTATGCCGCCTTCTTGCCCTTGCCGAAGGCCTTGAGCAGAACCGGGCCGAGCCCGTTGGCCGCCGTCTCGCCGTAGAAGCACTCGCGGAAGCTGTAGCGGGCGCAGTCCTTGCCGGTCGTGTCGTTGGAGCCCGAGATGCCGACGACATAGAGCACCTTCTCGCGCTGGGCGAGCTTGTTCAGCGCCACGGCGACCGCGCTCGAGGTGCCGCCCGTCATCAGGACCGCCTTGTTCTCGCTGATGAAGCGCGAGATGTTCTGCACGGCCTGGTTCGGCTTGGCCCCGTCGTCGGCCACGCCGTACTTCAGCTCCTTGCCGAGCACGCCTTTGGTCGTCTTGGGCGAGATCGCCTTGATCAGCGGATGGCCGGAATTGATGTGCTCGATGGCGAGTTCGTAGCCCTTGAGTTCGTCCTCGCCCTGGACGGCATAGGTGCCGGTGCGCGGCACCGTGATGCCGATGAAGACCGAGCTGCCCTGCGATCCCGCAGGCCAGGTGCCGATCGGAGGATTGTCCGCAAGCGCGGGCATGAACAGGCCGCTCGACGACAGGCCCATGGTGGACAGGGCGCCGACGCCGGCTCCCGTGGCCGCCGTACGGCGCAGGAAATCGCGACGCGAAGTCAGGCTAACGGACTGAGAATTCTTGGGATTATTCACTTTTTCCTCCCTTAAATGCCTACTGGCTAAGGGGAAATGTGCCCTCCTTTGGTAGGGGTCGCCTTAACCCGAGTTTTTGATTCAAATTAACAAATGCCGTTTCGAGCGATCCGAGCCGCGAACGAACCGGGCGCCGTCATCCGCAAGATCGCGGCGGCGCGATGGACCAGTCCTGTCGTCGCGCGCCTCCAGCGCTTCGTCGATCTCAGCCCCGCCGAACTCAAGCAGTGGCACTCGCTGCTCGAGGGCGAAATGTCGGTGGCCCGGCGCCGCGATCTCGTGGTCGACGGCTACGAGTACAGCAAGCTCAGCTTCGTGAAGGACGGGTTCGCGGCGCGCTACAAGGTTCTGCGCAACGGCAAGCGCCAGATCATCAACGTCATCGTCCCCGGCGACATCATCGGCCTTCCCGGAAGCTTTCTCGACCAGGCGACATTCTCGGTGATCGCGCTGACCGACATGACCCTGGAGGTCTGCGCTCTCGATTCGTTCGTCGCCGCCTGTTACCGCAACCCGAAGTTCGGCCTGGCCCTGAGCTGGCTCGCGGTGCGCGAAGTGACGACCAACGCCGAGCACATCGTCGACATTGGCCGGCGCACGCCGGTCGAGCGCCTCGCCCACTTCCTTCTCGAGATTCACGCCCGGCTCCAGCTCGTTGGTCATGCCGGTGAGACCGAGTTCGATCTGCCGATTTCCCAGGAAGTCATGAGCGATGCGCTCGGGCTGAGCGTTCCTCACCTCAACCGGATGCTGGCCAAGCTGCGCAACGAAGGACTGATATCGCTGAGCGAGCGACATTTCGTGCTGCGCGACCGCAAGGCCCTGCAGCTTCTGTCGCACTTCCACCCTGCAAAGCTTGCGCCCATCCCCGCTCCAAGGTCCTGCGAAAAAGAATTGATCGCCTGACCGATCGGACTGGCGCCGGAAGCCTGGATCGGCGTCCGGCCGATTCCGCAGGGCGTCGCGCAACCTTGTGCCGCCGCTCGCACGACGGGTAGTGTCCGCATCGCGAGGACCTCGAACGACCTCGTCCAGATGCACGCCCGATGACGGCTCCCGCCGCCCACTCTCCCGACCTGCTGAGTCGCTACCTGCCCTCGCGCGTGGCGCGTGGCTTCGCGGTCGCGATCGTCTCGGGCCTCTTCTTCACCGGACTGAACGCCTCGGTGAAGGAACTCGCGCACGAGCTGCCGCCGCTCTTCGTGTCGTGGGGCCGCTGGGTCGCCGGCATCGCGCTGATGGCGCCGATCATGATCTGGCAGGGCGGCATCGCCGGCCTCGCCACTCGCGACCTCAAGCTCCACTGCTTCCGCGGCCTGTTCCACACCGGCGGTTACGCGCTGTGGTACGAAGCCGTCGCCTGGCTGCCGCTCGCCACCATGGCGGCGCTGGGTGTCACCGGCCCGATCTTCGTCACCCTGGGCGCCGTCCTCTTCCTCGGCGAGAAGGTGCGTGCGCGGCGATGGATCGCCGTCGGCGTCGGCTTCCTCGGCATGCTGGTGATCGTGCGGCCGGGCCTCGGCGAGGCCAATCCCGGCACCTGGATGATGCTCGCTGCCATCCCGCTGATCGCGGGCTCCAACCTGGTGGCCAAGGCGGTTTCGAGCCGCGACCGCCCTGCCCTCGTCGTCTTCTGGCAGAGCGCCATCGCCACGATCTGCTTCACGCCGTTCGGCCTGTGGTTCTGGCAGACGCCGACCGGCCCGCAACTCCTGCTGTTCCTTGCCGCCGGCGTGTTCGGCAGCCTGGGCTACTTCTTTATTACCTGGGCGTTCCGTCTGCTCGACATTTCCGCCCTGCAACCCATCACCTTCCTCGGCATCGTGTGGGCCGCCTTGATGGACGTCGCGGTCTGGGGCAAGACCTCCGACGTCTGGACGTTCGTCGGGGCTGCCATCATCGTGGCGGCGACGAGCTACATCGCCCACCGAGAGGCGAAGCTGGCAGGAGGAAAAGAGAGATGACGGATCGCCTCAAGGGCAAGGTCGCGCTGATCACCGGCGGCGCCTCGGGACTGGGCGCCAATGCGGCGGAACTGATGGTGCGCGAGGGTGCCAGGGTGGTCGTCGCCGACATCGCCGCCGACCGCGGCCAGGCGGTCGCGGGCAAGCTCGGCGCGTCCGGGCACTTCGCCAGGCTCGACGTCACCAGCGAGGACAACTGGAAGGCCGTGATCGCCGAGACGGTGGCGAAGTTCGGCGCCCTGCACGTGCTGCTCAACTCGGCCGGCATCGGCCTCAGCAAGACGGTCGAGGACATCACGCTCGAGGAGTGGCGCAAGGTCCACGCGATCGACCTCGACGGCGTGTTCATGGGCTGCAAGCACGGCGTCGCCGAGATCAAGAAGCACACCAAGTCGCTCGGCGGCTCGATCATCAACATCTCGTCGATCTCGGGCATCATCGCCGGCGCCAACATGGCGGCCTACAACTCGGCGAAGGCGGGCGTGCGCCTGCTCAGCAAGTCGGTGGCGCTGCATTGCGCCAAGTCGGGCTACAACATCCGCTGCAATTCGGTGCACCCGACCTTCATCGACACGCCGATCCTCGACAAGTACCGCGACCGCTTCGGCCAGGAGCAGATGCAGCAGAAGCTCGGCCGCCAGGTGCCGATCGGCCGCCTCGGCAAGCCGGAAGAAGTGGGCTGGGCGCTGGTCTTCCTCGCCTCCGACGAGTCGAGCTTCATGACCGGCTCGGAAGTGGTTATCGACGGCGGCATTTCGGCAATGTGAGTGGGAGGAAGACATGCTTCTCTCGTTGAACGGACGAAGGGTCTATTTCGATCTGGCCGGGCCGCAGAACGCGCCGGTCGTGTGCTTCACCCATTCGCTGAACTCCGACAGCGGCATGTGGGTCGAGCAGATGGTGCCGCTGCTGGGCGCGGGCTATCGCGTGCTGCGGCTCGACATGCGCGGCCATGGCGGCAGCGCGCCGGTCGCCGGCGACTACACGATGGACCAGCTCGCGGGCGACGTTAAGGGCGCGCTCGACGTGCTGAACATCAGGAAGATCCACTACATCGGCCTCTCGATCGGCGGCATGATCGGCCAGGGTTTCGCGCTCGCGAACCCGGGCTACCTCGCCTCGCTCTGCCTCTGCGACACCCAGCCTTCCACGCCGCCGGGCTCGGCCGGCACCTGGGAAGAGCGCAAGGCCACGGTGCGCAGCAAGGGCCTCGCCGCGCTCGCCGACAGCACGATGGAGCGATGGTTCACCTCAGAGTTCAAGCAGGTCAACCCGCAGCGCTGGACCGAGATCCGCGACACGATCAGCGGCACCACGCCGGACGGCTCGGCCGGCTGCATGGCCGCGATCCAGAACTTCGACTATCTCGACCGGCTTTCGACCATCAAGGCGCCGACCCTGGTGATCTGCGGCGACCAGGACGAGGGCACGCCGCCCGAGCGCAACAAGCTGATCGCCTCGAAGATTCCTGGCGGCAAGTACGAGGAAATCGCCAAGGCGCGGCACCTGCCCAACGTCGAGCGGCCGGACCAATTCAACCGCGTCATGATGAGCTGGCTGGGATTGAACAGGTAAAAATCATGGAATTCGCCTTCTCCGAGGACCAACTCGCGATCAAGGACAGCGTCGCCAAGCTGTGCGCGCAGTTCGACGGCAAGTACTGGCTGAAGAAAGACAAGGAAGGCGGCTTCCCGGAGGATTTCTACCGGGCGATGGCCGACGCCGGCTGGCTCGGCATCGCGATGCCCGAGGAGTATGGCGGCGCGGGCCTCGGCGTCACCGAGGCGGCGCTGCTGATGCAGACCGTGGCCGAGTCGGGCGCGGCGCTGCAGGGCGCGTCGGCGGTCCATCTCAACATCTTCGGGCCCAACCCGATCGTGGTGTTCGGCACCGAGGAGCAGAAGAAGCGCATCCTGCCCGACATCATCAAGGGCAAGGTGAAAGGCTGCTTCGCCGTCACCGAGCCGGATGCCGGCCTCAACACCACGATGCTCGACACGCGGGCCGAGCGAGACGGCAACGGCTACGTGGTGCACGGCAAGAAGACCTGGACCACCACGGCGCAGGTCGCCGACAAGATGCTGCTGATCGCGCGCACCACCCCGAAGGAGAAGTGCAAGAAGCCGACCGACGGCCTGTCGCTGTTCTACACCGACTTCGACCGCTCCAAGATCGAGGTGCGCGAGATCGACAAGATGGGCCGCAAGGCGATCGACACCAACCAGGTGTTCATCGACGGCCTGAAGGTGCCGCTCGAGGACCGCATCGGCGAGGAAGGCAAGGGCTTCCACTACCTGCTGCACGGGCTGAACCCCGAGCGCATCCTGATCGCCGCCGAGGCGATCGGCATCGGCAAGGCAGCCCTCGCCCGGGCGACGCAGTACGCCAAGGAACGCGTGGTGTTCGGCCGGCCGATCGGCAAGAACCAGGCGATCCAGCATCCGCTGGCCGAGAGCTGGATGCAGCTCGAGGCGGCCAACCTGCTGACGTTCAAGGCGGCATGGCTCTACGACCAGGGCAAGGAGTGCGGCGCGGAGGCCAACTCGGCCAAGTATCTCGGCGCGCGCGCGGCCTACGATGCCTGCGAACGGGCGATCCTGACCCATGGCGGCTACGGCTACGCCAAGGAGTTCCACGTCGAGCGCTTCCTGCGCGAAGTGATGATCGCGCGCATCGCGCCGGTCAGCGAGCAGCTCGTGCTGTGCTACGTCGCCGAGCGCGTGCTCGGCCTGCCCAAGAGCTACTAGGACGGAATTTCGCGGACGGCTTGCCGTGCCGTGACGCTTGGAGGAAGGTCGCGGCATGGATCCGCTGCCTTCTTCGCTCCTGCCCACCGGCGTGCGCTCGCGCATCCTGCCCGGCATCAACGGTCTCGACGTGCATGTGCTGGAGGCGGGTTTCGAGACGCCGAACCGGCCGGCGGTCCTGCTGCTGCACGGCTTTCCCGAACTGGCCTACAGCTGGCGCAAGGTGCTGCCGGCGCTCGCGGCCGCGGGCTATCACGCCTTCGCGCCCGACCAGCGCGGCTACGGCCGTACGACGGGGTGGGACGCCTCGTACGACGGCGACCTCGCGCCCTTCCGCTTCACCAACCTCGCGCGCGACGCGCTGGGCGTCGTCGACGCGCTGGGCCATCGCTCGGTGAAGGCGATCGTCGGCCACGATTTCGGCGCCTCGGTCACCGCCTATGCCGCGCTGATGCGGCCCGACATCTTCAAGGCGATGGTGCTGATGAGCTCGCCGCAGACCGGCGCGCCTCCCCTCAAGACGGTGAAACCCGCGGTCGATGTTCACGCTGCGATGGCCGCCCTGCCGCGGCCGCGCAAGCATTACCAATGGTATTACTCGACCCGGCCGGCCAACGAGAACATGTGGCATGCCAGGCAGGGCGTGCACGATTTCCTGCGCGCCTACTACCACCACAAGAGCGCCGACTGGAAAGCCAACAAGCCGTTCCCGCTGAAGAGCTGGACCGCCGACGAACTCGCCAAGATGCCGACCTACTACATCATGGACCTCGCCGAAGGCATGGCCGAGACGGTGGCGAAGGAAATGCCCTCGCCTGCCGAGATCGCCGCCAACACGTGGCTGCCCGAGGCCGAGATGAAGGTCTACAGCGGCGAGTACGGGCGCACCGGCTTCCAGGGCGGGCTGAACTGGTACCGCGTGCGCACCTCGGGCCGCTTCAACGCCGAGATGGAGCTCTTCTCGGGCCGCACCATCGACGTGCCCTCGACCTTCATCTCGGGCGCCAGCGACTGGGGCATCCACCAGGGACCCGGCGCGATGGAGCGCATGCAGAAGGTCGCCTGCACGAACATGAAGGAGCTTCACCTGATCCCGGGCGCCGGGCATTGGGTGCAGCAGGAAAAGCCGGACGAGGTGAACCGGCTGCTTCTCGAATTCCTGGGGAGATTGTCATGAAGCGCTTCTTCGTCCTCCTGGCCGCGCTGCTCGCCACTCTGGGTGCGCCAACTGCGCCAACCCGGGCGCAGGGCCAGTTTCCCGAGAAGCCGATCCGGCTGGTCGTGCCGTTCCCGCCCGGCGGCGTCACCGACATCGTGGCCCGGCTGCTGGCCGAGCACCTGACGACGGAGCTGAAACAGCAGGTGATCGTCGACAACAAGACCGGCGCCGGCGGCGTGATCGCGGGCGACCTCGTCGCCAAGGCTCCGGCCGACGGCTACACGCTGCTGTTCACCACGCCCAACCACACGATCAACGCGGCGCTCCGCGCCAACATGCCGTACGACACCGAGAAGGATCTGCGCGCGGTGTCCAACGTGGGGCAGATCCCGATGCTGCTGGTGACGCACCCCTCGCTGCCGGTGACGAGCTTCCAGGGCTTCATCGACTACGCGCGCCAGAACCCGGGCAAGATCAACGTCTCCTCGGCGGGCAACGGCACCCTGCCGCACATCACCATGGAACTGCTGATGCTCAAGGAGAAGTTCCAGGTCACCAACGTGCCCTATCGCGGCGCCGCGCCGGCGCTGGCCGACCTGGTGGCGGGCCAGGTCCAGGCCAAGCTCGACAACCAGGCGCAGTCGGCGCAGTTCATCGCCGACCGCAAGCTCAACCTGCTCGCCGTCACCAGCGCCAGGCGGTTGAAGGCGTTTCCCGACGTGCCGGCGATGAACGAGCGCATCCCGGGCTTCGAAGGCTATCTCTGGATGGGCCTGGTCGCCCCGGCCGCGACGCCCGACGCGGTGGTGGAGAAGCTCGCGGCTGCCGCGCAGCGCTTCGTCGCCCGGGCCGAAACCCAGGCGCGCTTCGACAAGGAAGGCATCGAGCCGGTCGGCAGCGACGCCGCCCAGTTCAACGCACTGATCGCGCGCGAAATCCTGCAGTGGCGCGAGCTTGCCCGCACGACGAAGATCGCCGTCGACTGATGCAACAGCCCTCACCCTGAGGAGCGGTCCGCAGGACCGCGTCTCGAAGGGTGCGAACGAGCACCTTGTCTGTTGCCCGTCCTTCGAGACGGCCGCAGAGTTTACCCCGAGGGTACTCGAGGGGCGGTCTCCTCAGGACGAGGTCATCGCGACCTATCGCAGGTACGTGGCGAAGAATGCCTTGGTGCGCGCCTCGGCGTCGGGGCCTGCGACCACGTCGTAGCCGAGCCTGTGGCCGAAGGCCGTGCGGTCCGGCCCCCTGCTGTCGAAGCTGTGCAGCGCGTTCGGGTAGTACACCGTCTCGACCAGTCCGGGCCGGGTGAAGCCGCCCTTCTCCAGCCGCCGGCAATTGTCCGCCGGCGTCCAGTCGTCCCTGTCGCCGATCAGGATCAGCAGCGGCACGGCGACGTCGCGATCGTTGCCGGCCGAACAGGACGGATAGTACGCCACCGCCGCCCTGAGCCCGCGCGCCGCGAGGTCGTAGCTCTTCTGCACGGCACGCACCGCCGTCCAGCCGCCGTGGCTGTGGCCGATCAGGCCGATCCTGTTCCTCGCGACGAAGGGCTGGGCGTTGAGCCAGTCGAGCGCGCCCGCGACGTCGGCCACCCGTTCGCTGCCGCTCACCAAGGTGCCGCGCGCGCAGACGCCGCCGGAATGGCCGCGCGGGCCGAAACTGTCCGGCGCGACCACCGCATAGCCCCAGTCCGAGAGCAGCCTGCCCCAGGTCGCGGTGTGCGCAGTCACGCCGGCGCAGGTATGCGCCAGCACGATCGCCGGGAACGGCCCGTTGCCCGCCGGCCTGTAGAGCTGTCCGCCGACCTCCAGTCCGGCGGCGATGCTGCCGACCGCGACGCTGCGGAACGAGACGGGTTGCGCGGCGGCTCCGGAGGCGGCGCAGCCCAGCACGAGGATCGAAAGCCAGCGGAGCATGGCGCATAGTAGGCGCAGCCGGAGGAGTTCCCCAATGATCAAGACGATCGGCCTGCTCACCCGCAAGCCGGGCTGGACGCACGAGCAATTCATGAAGCACTGGGTCGAGGTGCATGCGCCGCTCGCCCACGCCGTGCCCGGCCTGCGCCGCTACGTGCAGAACCACATTCGCGGCGAGCGCACGCGCGCCGACATCGAGGCGACGAATGTCGAGATCGACGGCGTCGCCGAACTGTGGTTCGACGATCAGGCCGCACTGGAGCGTGCCGCGCAAACCCCGGAAATGAAGGCCCTGCACGCCGACGGCGCGAAGTTCATCGGCCGCATCAAGAGCTGGGTGGTCGAGGAGAAGACGATCGTCGGCTGATCACTCGGGCTCGATGCCGGCGAGCTTGGCGACCTCGCGCCAGCTCGCGATCTCGGCTTTCACCCGGGCCGCGAACTTCTCCGGCGACTCGCCGCCGGGATCGGCCGCGAGATCCTTGATCTTCGCCGCGGTCTCGGGCTCGGCGAGGACGGCCACGACGTCGTCGCGAATGCGGTTCGCCAGCGCCGGCGGCAGGTTGCCCGGCCCGAAGATCGAGAACCACGCCGGCCGCTCGACCTCGGGGATGCCGGCCTCGGTGAAGGTCGGGATCTCGGGCAGCGCCGACAGCCGCTTCTCGCTGCTGACGCCCAGCATGCGCAAGGTGCCGGCGCGATGGTGCGACATCACGGTGAGCGGCGAGGTGAAGCCGACCGGGATGTGACCGCCGGCCAGCTCCTGCAGCATCGGCGCCGCGCCCTTGTACGCGACGTTCTCGATCTTGAGCCCGCTCTTCAGCCGGAACAGCTCGCCGATCAGGCGCGTGGTGTTCTCGGTGCTGCCGAAATTGTACTTGCCCGGGTTGGCCTTGGCGGCGGCGATGAACTTTTCCATCGAATCCATGCCGGCCTTGGGCGAACCGACCAGCGCGATCGCGCCCGAGACCAGCACCGTGATCGGCGTGAAGTCGCGCTCGGTGTCGTAGGGCAGCGACTTGGAGGTCGAGGGATTGATCGAGTGGGCGCTGGTGGTGATCAGCAGCGTGTAGCCGTCGGGCGCGGCCTTGGCGACGATCTCGCTGCCCAGGATGCCGCTGGCGCCGCCCTTATTGTCGATGATGACGGTCTGCTTCCAGCGCTCGGCCAGCCGCGGCACGATCAGGCGCGCCACCAGGTCGGTGCCGCCGCCCGCCGGATAAGGCACCACCACGCGGACCTGCTTGCTCGGATAATCCTGGGCGCGGACGATGCCGGGGCCGAAGCCCAGTCCCGCTCCCAGTGCGGCCGTTCCGGCCAGCAAACCGCGACGCTTCAAGCCAGTCATGCGTTTCTCCCGTTCCATTTCCTTGGGCTGAGACTAGCATCGTGGTTCGCGGAGGAAATGCAGATGTTCGACCTGGTCATCAAGGACGCGGAGATCTTCGACGGCAGCGGCGCCAAGCCCGTGCAGGGCGACCTCGGCGTGCGCGACGGCAGGATCGCGGAGATCGGCAAGGCGCTGGGTGCGGCAAGGAGCACCGTGAAGGCCGACGGCCTCGCCCTCGCGCCCGGCATCATCGACGGCCACACGCATTACGACGCGCAGATCACCTGGGATCCCTTCGTCGATCCCTCGCCAGCGCTCGGCGTCACCACCGCGATCCTCGGCAATTGCGGCTTCACCATCGCGCCGTGCAAGCCGGCCGACCGCGACCTCACCATGCGCCACCTGACGCATGTCGAGGGCATGTCGCTCGACGCGCTGCGCGCCGGCATCCGCTGGGGCTTCGAAAGCTTCCCGCAGTATCTCGACATGCTGCAGACCCAGGGCGTCGGGCCCAACGTCGCCTGCTTCGCCGGCCACTCCGCGATCCGCACCTTCGTGATGGGCGAGGACGCCACCGAACGCGCCGCGACCGACGACGAGATCGCCCGCATGGCCGCGATCGTGCGCGAGGCGATGGCCGCCGGCGCGGTGGGCTTCGCGTCGTCGACCGCCGAGGCCCATAATGGCGAGGGCGGCACGCCGATGCCCTCGCGGCTTGCCGACGACAAGGAGCTGCGCGCGCTGGTCCAGGCGATGGGCCAGGGCGGCAACGGCGTCTACATGCTGACCAAGGGCAGCAAGACCACCATTCCCTATCTCGAGAGCATCGCCGCCGAAGTGAAGCGTCCGGTGGTGATCGCGGCCCTGTTCCACTCCAACACCAATCCGACGGCGGCCTTCACCTGGCTCTCCCAGGTCAACGAGGCGCGCGCCCGCGGCCACCGGCTGGTGGCGCAGACCTCGTGCTGCCCGCTCAGCATGGATTTCACCTTCAAGAGCCCGTACCTGTTCGAGAGCATGCAGGCCTGGAAGCCCGCGATGGCGGCGCACGACCCGGCCGAGCTCGCGAAGATCTACGCCGATCCGGCCTGGCGCGACCAGGTGCGCAATGAATTGAAGGAACGGCACGGTCGGCTGCTGTTCAACGGCGAATGGCAGAAGCTGTTCGTCGTCGAGGCGGCGAAGGAGGCCAACCGCAAGCTCGAGGGCGCCACCCTGGCCGATCTCGCCAAAGGCCAGAACAAGGACCCGCTCGACTGCATCCTCGACCTCGCGCTGTCGGAGGGCCTCGACACGATGTTCGTGGCCCAGCTCCTGCACAACGACGACAAGGAAGTGGGCAAGATCCTGGCCGATCCCAACACGCACATCTCGCTGTCGGACGCGGGCGCCCATCTCACCTTCTTCTGCGACGCCGGCTTCGGCCTGCACCTGCTCGGCCACTGGAGCCGCGAGCTCGGCGTGCTCGACATGGCGCAGGCGGTGCATCGCCTGAGCGGCCAGCCCGCAGCCCTGTTCGGCATCACGGATCGCGGCCTGCTGAAGCCCGGCCTGGCGGCGGACCTTATGCTGTTCGATCCCGCCACCGTGGCGCGCGGGCCCAAGCGCCGCGCGCACGACCTGCCGGCCGGCGCCGCCCGCCTGACCGCGGGTGCGGTCGGCCTGCACGGCACCTGGATCAACGGCCAGCGCGTCGCCGACGAGAAGGGATTCTGTGCCGATCCGAGGAGCCGGCCGGGCACGGTGCTGCGCTCGTTTGCCGCCTGAGGGGCACGTACCGGGCACACGCCCGCCGACAAACTCGCGTGCGCATGAGGGAGATTTGGTGGTGGCCGCCGGCGGCGCCGCCTAGCCTCGGCCCATGCCGAGCAAACCCCGCCTGCCCGCCTTCGATCCGGCCGACGTCGCCGAGACCAACTTCACTTCGTATCCCGCGCCGTTCCGCGAAGCCAACAGCCATCGCTGGGCGCGGCGATTGGGCGACCATGTCGGATTGAAGAATTTCGGCGTGAACCTGGTGCGCATCGAACCCGGCGCGCAGTCCTCGGCGCGACACGCCCACAGCAAACAGGACGAGTTCATCTGGGTGATCGAGGGCGAAGTCGTGCTCGAGACGAACGAAGGCAGCCAGATCCTGACGCCCGGCATGTGTGCGGGCTTCGCGGCCGGCACCGGCAATGCGCACCGCTTCGTCAACAGGACGGCCAGGGACGTCGTCATCCTGGTGATCGGCGACCGCACCTCGCCCGAGGACGTGACCTACCCCGATCTCGACCTGCATCTCAGCGTCACGCCGCAGGGCAACAGGTTCTCGCGCAAGGACGGCACGCCCTACTAGGCCGCGCCTGCCTCGGCATCAGGGCCAGCGCGTCACCGCGCCGACTGCCTTGCCAAGCGCACGGTCGAGTTCGGTGCGTCCCGCCCCCTCCTCCGCCCTGGGTTCCATGTAGACCACGACGGCGGCGTCGCTGCCGCCCCAGCGCGCGGCGAAGGTCGCGTAGGATACTTTCAACGGCCCGTCGAAGGCGTCGGCCAGAGTGTAGCTCCACGAGCCCCAGTGCCAGAAATTGGCAGCGCCGCCCGCCACGGTGCGCACGTCGGTGCCGAGCCCGTAATGCGCGCCGCCGCCCACCGATTTGCCCTCCGGCGACATCATCCAGGCGCGCGCCGCGGGACCGATCGCGGGATTGCCGGCCGCGAAGGCCTGGTAGAAGCGGCCATACTCCGCGAGCGGCATGCGCCAGCCGCCATAGCTCGCGATGATGCGCCAGTCCGGATCGAGCGCCGCGGTCCGCGCGCCGAGCGGCGCCAGCACGGTCTCCTTGCAGTAACTCTCGTAGTCGCGGCCGGTCGTCTCCTCGATGATCGCGCCCGCCAGCAGATAGACCGAATTGGTGTAGTCGAAGCGCTCGCCCGGCGCCGAGGAGAGCGGCACCTTCAGGGTCCATCGCAGCTGCGCGTCGAACGCCGTCGCGCGCGCCGTGGCACCGCGCAGGTAGTTCACGAGCGCGCTCGACGTCGTCGGATCGCCCTGTGCGCCACTCTGGCCTCGGCCCCAGCCCGCGCGGTGGGTCAGCAGCTGCCCGAGCGTCGCCTGCAGCAGGCGCGCATCGGCCGGCGGTCCGACCCGCGCCAGGGTCTTCGGCAGCATCTGCGCCAGCCGGCGGTCGAATGAGAGCCGTCCCTGCTCGACGAGGTGGGCTGCGCAAACTGCGGTAACCGCCTTGGAGAGGCTGGCCAGCGGTAGCGGCTCGCCGGCCTGCACGCGGCCCATCGTCGCCTCGTGAACCGGCCGGCCCTTGTGCAGCACCGCGAGCCCGCCCGCACTCCGGCCGTGCCGCGTCATCCAGTCCCGCCAGGCCTGTTCGACGTCGCCGACGGTCTGCGCCTGGGCATGAAACACGAGCGTGGCCGGCAACAGTGCCAGGCCGAGCAGCAGTGCCCTGATGCCATCCTTAACGGCCATGCGCCTTCTGCAGGCGTTTCTCCCGCGCACGGCTCCACTGCGAGAGGCCGAAGCAGCCGAACCAGTAGATGGCGCCCGCGAACACGTAGGCCTCCATGTTCATGCCGACCCAGGCGGGATCGGCGAGTGCCGCCTGCGCGATGCCGAGCAGGTCGAAGATCGAGACGATCAGCACCAGCGTGGTGTTCTTGAACAGCGCGATGAACTCGTTGGTCATCGCCGGCAGCGCGATGCGCAGCGCCTGCGGCAGCACGATGGTGCGCTGGATCCGCCAGTAGCCGAGCCCCAGCGCCTCGGCGGCCTCGGTCTGGCCGTCGGGCAGCGCCTGCAGGCCGCCGCGCACCGCCTCGGCCATGTAGGCCGCGATCACGAAGGCGAGCCCGATCACCGCGCGCGCCAGCCGGTCGACGTCGAAGCCGGTCGGCATGATCAGCGGCAGCAGGATCGAGGCGAGGAAGATCACGGTGATGATCGGCACGCCGCGCCAGAACTCGATGAACACCACCGAGCCGAAGCGCACCAGCGGCAGGCGCGAGCGGCGGCCGAGCGCCAGCAGGACGCCGAGCGGCACCGCGATCAGCCCGGCATAGATCGTGAGGAAGAGCGTCAGCATCAGCCCGCCCCACTGCCGCGTCTCGACCGTGGCGAGGCCGGTGCCCCAGCCGCCGTGCAGCAGCACGACGCCGACCGGCGGCAGCAGAACCGCCGCCGCGATCGCGGCGCCCCGGCGATAGGGCAGGCCGGGCCAGGCGAGCGCGGCCGTGACGGCGAGCCAGAGCGCGCCCACGATGTCGACCCGCCAGCGCTCGTCGAGCGGATACTGGCCGTACATGAACTGGCCGAAGCGCATCTTCACGAACACCCAGCAGGCGCCGGAGCCCTTGCAGTCCTCGCGGGTCGTGCCGCTCCAGCTGGCGTCGATCAGCAGCCAGTGCACCAGCGGCACCGAGATGCGCCAGACGATGTAGAGGCAGACCAGCGTGATCGCCGCCTCGAGCGGCGTCGCGAACAGGCGCTGGCGCAGCGACTGGAACCAGCCCCATCTCATCGCTTGGCCGTTCATCGCGTCACCAGCCGATGGCGCGCGTTATACCAGTTCATGAACAGCGACACCGCGAGACTGAGCACGAGGTAGATCGAGAGCGTGATGGCGATGATCTCGATCGACTGGCCGGTCGCGACCAGTGCCGAGCCCATGAACACCGCGACGATCTCGGGGTAGGCGATCGCGGCGCCGAACGAGGAGTTCTTGATCAGGTTGAGATACTGGCTGGTGAGCGGCGGGATGATCACCGGCATCGCCTGTGGGATCACCACCAGCCGCACGACCCGTCCCGGCGTCAGGCCGAGCGCGCGGGCGGCGTCGATTTGGCCCTGCCGCACCGACAGGATGCCGCCCCTCACCGCCTCGGCGATGAAGCCCGCGGTGTAGGTCGAAAGGGCGGCGAACAACGCCACGAACTCCGGCACCAGCACGAAGCCGCCGCGATAGTTGAAGCCGCGCAGCGTCGGCACGTCCCATTTGGTGGCCGCGCCGGCCGCCACGAAGGCCAGCACGGGCAGCACGCCGCAGACCACCGCGCCCACGGCCCAGGTCGGGAAGTCGCGGCCGGTGCGCGCCTGCCGCGCCCTTGCCCAGCGCGCCAGGCCCCATTGCACGCCGATCAGCACCAGCGTCGCCAGCAGCGCCAGACGCAGGCCGCCGACGTCATGGGGCGTCGGGATCGACAGGCCGCGGCGATTGAGGAAAGCGACGTCGAGGAAGCTCAGGCTGTCGCGCGGCGTCGGGAGCGCGGCGAGCACGCCGAAGTACCAGAACAGCACGAAGAACAGCAGCGGGATGTTGCGCACGAACTCGACGTAGAAGCCCGCCAAGGTCGAGAGCAGCCAGTTGCGCGACAGCCGCAGCAGCCCGACCGAGAAGCCGATCGCCGTCGCCACCACGATCGACACCGCCGAGACCAGCAGGGTGTTGACGATGCCGGTCCACAGCAGCGCGAGGATGGTGTCGGACGGCTTGTAGCCCGTCAGGTTGAACGGCACCTCGATGCCGCTGTCGCGCCACAGGAACTGGAAGCCCGAGGCGATGCCCGCCTTGACCATGTTGGCCGAGGCGTTGCGCACGAAGAACCAGACGAGCGCGACCAGCACGATCGTCCCCGCGGCCTGCCACAGGACGTCGCGGACCTTGCGGTCGCGGAGGAACCTCATCGCCGGGAGCGCGCCACTCCGATGGCGCCATCATGAGTCACGAAAAGAGCGGCACGGAGTGCCGCGCTCCCAGCAAGCGCGCTCCCGACGAAGAGCTCACTGGAACGGCGGCGTGAACAGCAGGCCGCCCTTGGTCCACAGCTCGTTGGCGCCGCGCTTCAGCTTGAGCGGCGAACCCATGCCGACGGTGCGCTCGTAGCTCTCGCCGTAGTTCCCGACCTGCTTGACGATATTGTAGGCCCAGTCGTTGGAGAGCCCCATCATCTCGCCGAACTTGCCCTCGACGCCGAGCAGGCGGCGGACTTCGGAGTTCTGCGACTTCGCCTTCATCTCGTCGACGTTCGCCTGCGTCACGCCGAGCGCCTCGGCGGCGATCTGCGCGTTCAGCACCCAGCGCACGATCAGCTGCCAGCGTTCGTCGCCCCAGCGCGTCACCGGGCCCTGCGGGTCGTTCGAGATGATCTCG
>JBGAIW010000070.1:0-23098 GCA_044225265.1 Reyranella sp. | reverse complement strand
GAGCACGGTTACCATAGGCAGCCTCATGTCCCTCCCTCCCGGCATTTCCTTCGGCGCCGATCACAAGGTGCAACTTCCCGCACGGTTCAATGTCGCCGTGCCGTTCATCGACCGGCATGTCGGCGAGGGCCGCGGCGCCAGGCTGGCCATCCGCACCGTCCACGGCGAGGACGTCACCTATGCCCAGCTGGCGGAGCGGGTGAACCGCGCCGGCAACGCACTGCTGGCGCTGGGCCTCAAGCCCGGCGACCGGCTGATGATGGTGGTCAAGGATTGCCCGGCGTTCTTCTATCTCTTCTGGGGCGCGATCAAGGCGGGCATCGTGCCGGTGCCGCCCAACACGCTGCTGCGCGGCTCCGGCCCCGCCCTACATGTTCGAAGTTCGGGCTGCGGCTGGTCCTCGTCCTATTCAGCCGAGTTCTCCTGGAGATCGACGCCGCGCTGCTACGACCGACGCCGGTGAAGGCACTCACCGTCGACCGGTTTCTCGCCGAGATGGACAAGGCCTGCTGCGGCGCAGGCCGCGTCCCAGCCACGCCAGCGACTGCTTCTGGCTCTATTCGTCGGGCTCGACCGGCCGTCCCAAGGGAGCCGTGCACCTGCAGCGCGACATGGTGGTGACCAGCGAGCTCTATGGCGTGCGCGTCCTGAATGTCGGCGAGAACGACATTTCCTATTCGGCGGCCAAGCTGTTCTTCGCCTACGGCCTCGGCAACGCCATGACGTTCCCGCTGACCGGCAGCACGGCGATCCTCGACGACCGCCGGCCGACGCCCGACCTGACCTTCGAGAACATCGAGAAGTTCAAGCCGACGCTCTATTTCGGCGTGCCGACGCTATGCCCGCACAGCTCGCGTCGCTCGATGCCCTCAGTGACAAGGGGGCGCCGCGGAAGTTCCCGTCGCTCCGGGCCTGCGTGTCGGCCGGCGAGGCCCTGCCGGCGGACCTGTTCCGGCGCTGGAAGGAGAAGACCGGCACGGTGATCCTCGACGGCATCGGCTCGACCGAATGCCTGCACATCTTCATCGGCAACCGGCTCGACGATTACCGGCCCGGCACCTCCGGCAAGCCGGTTCCCGGCTACGAGGTGAAGGTGGTCGACGACCGGCTGCAGCCCGTGAAGAAGGGCGAGAGCGGCGCGCTGTGGATCCGCTCGGAGTCGGCGGCGAAGTACTACTGGAACAAGCCCGAGAAGACCGCCGAGACCATGGTCGACGGCTGGCTCAACACCGGCGACACCTACCGCCAGGACGAGGACGGCTATTTCATCTACGAGGGCCGCAGCGACGACATGCTGAAGGTCGGCGGCATCTGGTGCTCGCCGGTCGAGATCGAGGGCTGCCTGATCGGCCATCCCGCCGTGCTCGAGGCGGCGGTGGTCGGCCAGGCCGATGCCGAGGACCTGATCAAGCCCAAGGCGCACGTCGTCCTGAAGCAGGCGGGATCGGGCGGCGACGCGCTGACCGAGGAACTGATGGCCGCGCTGGATCGAGTACGTGGCCGAGCTGCCGAGACCGGCAAGATCCAGCGCTTCCTCACGTGACTGTATCCGCGCTGGATCTGGAAGTACGTGGCAACGGGCTTCCCAAGACCGCGACGCCTCGCATCTCTATCGCGAAGATGATGGGACATCTACGTCGCCCCCTATGTGCACCTGAGTTCGACCTTGCGTTCGTCGTCGAGGATCGCGACGGCGTTGCGGAATTCGCTGTCGGGGCGACGGTCAAGTACGGCTCGAGCAGAATGGTGAATGCAATATGGGAGCCCGCGTGCCGGCCGACGACCGCCCCCGACCAGCGTCGGGCTTTCATGAAGAGCAAATTGTTTGGGACTTTCGCAACAATCGCAACGCTGGCGCTGCTCGGCCTGTGGCCTGAACGCGGGAGCCGCGTTCGCAGAGTCAATCGCGCCAACAAGGGCGCCACGCGTCAAGATTTCGCGAATTGACCCTTCCGGATGCGCAAGGGCGGACGCTCTGGATGGGCATGGCGGCGCTCCGCAGGCCGAAGAGCAAATTGTTTGGGACCGCATCGCAACGCTGGCGCTGGGGCCGCGTTCGCACAGCAGAGCGTCAAGATCGGCTTCGTCGCGCAGCCTCCGCAGACGTGATCAGCGAGGACATGCTCGCCAGTCGGCTACGCCGAGAGCATCTCGGCGGCAAGATCGGCGATCGAGATCGTCTACGAGGACGACCAGTTCAAGCCGGACGTCGGCAAGGCGCGTTCGGAAAAGCTCGTCCAGGACAAGGTGAACTTCATCACCGGCTACATCTGGTCGAACGTGCTGCTCGCGTCGCTGAAGACGGTGACGGACGAAGGCGACACGATCCTGATCTCGGCCAATGCCGGCCCCTCGCAGATCGCGGGCGAGCTGTGCAACAAGAACTTCTTCTCGACCTCGTGGCAGAACGACCAGACGCCGATGGCGATGGGCGAGTACCTGAACAAGAAGGGCGTGAAGAGCCTTTACGTCGTCGGCCCGAACTACGCCGCCGGCAAGGACATGATCGCGGGTGTCAAGCGCACCTACAAGGGCGAGATCAAGGGCGAGGACTATACCAAGCGGCCCGACCAGCTCGACTTCTGTAGAAATACCAGGTCGCCGCAGCCAAGCCGGACAGCATCTTCATCTTCATCAGCGCGCACGGCGTGCAGTTCGTCAAGCAGTGGGCGCAAGGCGGCCTCGACAAGACCGATGCCGCTCTGCTATGTTCTCGATCGACGCGATCACCCTGCCGCAGCAGGGCGACCTGGCGCTCGGCACGCTGGGCGCGCAGGAATGGGTCAACGACCTGCCCAACGAGCAGAACAAACGCCACGTCGCGGACTTCAAGAAGAAGTACAACACCTATCCGTCCTACTACGGCGCGCAGAGCTACGACGCGATCATGCTGATCGCCTCGGCGGCCGAGGCGCTGAAGGGCGACCTGTCGAACAAGGACAAGGTGCGCGCCGAGCTGAAGAAGGCCAACTTCAAGTCGCTGCGCGGCGACTTCAAGTACAACACCAACCAGTTCCCGATCCAGAACTTCTACATCCAGGAGACGGTGAAGGACCCGGCCGGCATGATGACGGTGAAGACCATCGCCACCGCCGTCACCGCGGCCAAGGACTCGTACTACGAAAAGTGCCCGATGAAGTGACACAGGGCTTTCCCTGGTCGTCAGGGAGGTGGCAGCGATCCTGGCGCTGACGGAGGTCATGAGCCCCCACGGTTCGTCGCCGTAGGACGGCGACACCTCCCCATCGGAATGGGGAGGAAGCGAATGGGGAGCGCGGCAACGCGCTCCCGTTTCGTTTGCGGAGAACCATGGACTACCTTCTCATCCAGATCCTGAACGGCGTGCAGCTCGGGCTGCTGATGTTCCTGCTCGCCGCCGGCCTGACGCTGACCTTCGGCATCATGGATCTGGTGAACCTGGCGCACGGATCGCTCTACATGATCGGCGCCTATCTCGCCTGGACGTTCATCGCCTGGACCGATTCGTTCGTGGCCGGCGCGCTGCTGGCGCTACCCGCCACCTTCCTGGTCGGCGTCGTGGTCGAGCGCCTGGTGGTGCGGCGGCTCTATGCCCGCGACCATCTCGACCAGGTGCTGGCGACCTTCGGCCTGATCCTGTTCTTCAACGATCTGGTGCGCGCGATCTGGGGCCCGGCCGGCAAGAGCATCGCGGTGCCGGCGTTCCTCAACCACACCGTCGAGATCCTGCCCGGCGTGCCCTATCCCGCCTACCGCTTCGCGCTGATCGTGGCCGGCCTGGCCGTGGCGGCGCTGCTCGCGTGGCTGGTGGCGCGCACGCGCATGGGGATGCTGATCCGAGCCGGCGCCTCCAATCGGCGCATGATCGCGGCGCTCGGCGTCAACATCGAGCTGCTGTTCACGCTGGTATTCGGCCTCGGCGCGGTGTTCGCGGGCCTCGCCGGCCTGATGGCCGCGCCGATCTCCTCGGTGAAGATCGGCATGGGCGACGACATCCTGATCCTCGCCCTGGTCATCATCGTCATCGGCGGCATCGGCTCGATCAAGGGCGCGTTCGTCGCCGCCATGATCGTCGGCCAGATCGACATCGTCGGCCGCGCCTTCCTGCCCAACCTGCTCAAGAGTTTCATGGCGCCGTCCGCCGCCTCGACGGCCGCACCGGCGATCAGCCAGGTGCTGATCTACGTCCTGATGGCGGCGGTGCTGGTGTGGCGGCCGACCGGCCTGTTCGGCCAGCGCACATGAGCCGCCGCCCGTGAGTCGCCACCCGTGAGTCGCCACCCGTGAGTCGCCACCCGTGAGTTACCCGTCGTGAGGCTGCCGCTGCATTCGCCGCGCACGCTGGTGACGCTCGTGGTGTTCGTCCTGCTCGCCGCCCTGCCGTTGCTGACCCAGGCGTTCGACCAGCGCTACCTGCTGTCGATCGGCACGCGCATCGTCATCTGGTCGATCGCCGCGACCAGCCTCAACATGATCCTGGGCTACGGCGGCATGGTGAGCTTCGGCCACGCCGCCTTCTTCGGCATCGGCGGCTATGCCGTCGGTATCCTGTCGGCGAGCGGCATCCAGGACGGCTGGATCCAGTGGCCGGTGGCGCTGCTCGCCTCGGCGGCCTGGGCGGCGCTGGTCGGCGCGCTGTCGCTCAGGACCCGCGGCGTCTACTTCATCATGATCACGCTCGCCTTCGCCCAGCTGGTCTACTACCTGAGCTCGGGCCTGGAGGCCTATGGTGGCGACGACGGCCTCAACATCAGCCGCAGCCGCTTCGCCGGCGTGATCGACCTGCGCGACAAGGCCTCGTTCTACTGGCTGTGCCTCGTGCTGCTCGCCGCAACCTTGTGGTTCTCCGGCCGGCTCGCGGTCTCGCGCTTCGGCTACGTATTGCGCGGCGCCAAGTCCAACGACCTGCGCATGATGGCGCTGGGCTTTCCGGTGTTCCGCTATCGCCTGGCTGCGTTCGTGATCTCCGGCGCCTTCGGCGGCCTCTCCGGCATCCTGCTGGCCAACGAAGGCGCCTACGTCTCGCCCGCCATGATGTCGTGGGTGAAGTCTGGCGACCTGATCGTGATCGTGGTGCTGGGCGGCATCGGCACGCTGCTCGGGCCGCTGTGGGGCGCCATCGCCTTCTTCGCCCTGGAGGAGCTGCTGCAGCCGGTGCTCAACCTCGTGCACAAGGGATGGGGCGAGTACTGGCAGATCGTGTTCGGGCCGCTGCTGGTGCTGGTGGCGCTCTATGCCAGAGGCGGCATCGACTCCCTGCTCGGCCGCCACCCCGGCGAACGGCTGGGAGACCGCCCCGGAGCCCACCCCGGAGACCGCCGATGAGCGACGCCCTGCTCTCGACCGAAGGCCTGATGAAGCGCTTCGGTGGCCTGGTCGCCACCGACCATGTCTCGATCGACGTGCGTCCCGGCGAGATCCACGCCCTGATCGGCCCCAATGGCGCGGGCAAGACGACGCTGGTCGGCCAGCTCACCGGCAACCTGCGGCCCGATGCCGGCACCATCCGCTTCGCCGGAGAGGACGTGACGCGGCTGCCCACGCACGCGCGCGTACAGCGCGGGCTGGCGCGCTCGTTCCAGATCACTGCCGTGCTGCGCGAGTTCACCGCGATCGAGAACGTGGCGCTGGCGGTACAGGCGCATGACGGCCACTCCTTCCGCTTCCTGGGCGACGCGCGCAACGAGCGCCGCCTGCGCGACCGCGCGTGGCACGCGCTCAGCCAGGTCGGGCTGGACCAACGCGGGGCGGTGCTGGCGCAGGAGCTGAGCCACGGCGAGCAGCGCCAGCTCGAGATCGCCATGGCGCTGGCGGGCGATCCCAAGCTGCTGCTGCTCGACGAGCCGATGGCCGGCATGGGCGCCGAGGAATCGCACGACATGGTCGCGCGCCTGCGCCACCTCAAGGGCCACCACGCCATGCTGCTGATCGAGCACGACATGGATGCGGTGTTCGCGCTGGCCGACCGCATCACCGTGCTGGTCTATGGCCGCGCGATCGCAACCGGCACGCCGCAGGAGATCCGCGCCAACGCGGAGGTCCGTCAGGCCTATCTCGGGGAAGGCGATACGCCATGAGGGGGCGACACGCCAGGAGGGGCGAGACGTGCTGAAGGTCCGCGACCTGAAGGCCTTCTACGGCCGCAGCCAGGCGCTGTTCGGCATGGAGCTGAGCGTCGGCGCCGGCGAAGTCGTGACCCTGATGGGCCGCAACGGCATGGGCAAGACCACGACCGTGCACGCCATCATGGGCGTGCTGGCCGAGCGCAGCGGCACGATCGAGTTCGACGGCAGGCGGATCGACCAGCTGCCGTCCTTCCGGATCGCGAGGTTGGGCCTCGGCCTGGTGCCGGAGGGGCGCCAGATCTTCCCCAACCTCTCGGTGCGCGAGAACCTGCTGGCCGCCGCGTCCAACCGCTCCGGCCGCGCCCAACCGTGGACGCTCGAGCGCGTCATCGAGTTCTTCCCCAGGCTCGGCGAGCGGCAGGCCAACCGCGGCAACCAGCTGTCGGGCGGCGAGCAGCAGATGTTGGCGATCGGCCGCGCCCTGATGACCAATCCGCGGCTGCTGATCCTCGACGAGGCGACCGAGGGGCTGGCGCCGCTGATCCGGCAGGAAATCTGGACGTGCCTCGCCCGCCTCAAGCGCGAGGGCCAGTCGATCCTGGTGATCGACAAGAATGTCGGTGCGGTGATCGGACTGGCCGACCGTCATCATATCGTGGAAAAGGGCCGGGTCGTCTGGTCCGGCACGTCCACAGCGCTCGCCAGCGACAGCGACCTTCAGCACAGGTATCTTGGGGTCTGAGCCCGTTTGGAGTCGTCGATGCGTCTGGCTGTACCGGCCCTTCTGCTTGCTTTCGTTGCCGCGCCCGCGTTCGCCCAGGGCCAGGTCAACGTCTACAACTGGTCGGACTACATCGCCGAGGACCAGCTCAAGGAGTTCGGCAAGACCACCGGCATCAAGGTCAACTACACGACCTACGACAGCAACGAGATCCTCGACGCCAAGTTGCGGGCCGGCCGCTCGGGCTACGACGTCGTGGTGCCGACCGCCTCGCCGTTCTTCGTGCGCCAGCTCGCGGCCAACATCTACCGGCCGCTCGACAAGGCCAAGCTCAGGAACTACGGCAACCTCGATCCCAAGATCATGGCGCAGCTCGCCAAGTACGATCCGGGCAACACCCACGGCATCCCGTGGATGTGGGGCACGATCGGCATCGGCTACAACGTCGCCGAGATCAACAAGCGCATGGTCAAGCCGCCGGTCGATTCGCTCGCCATGATCTTCGAGCCGTCGATCGTCTCGCGCTTCGCCGATTGCGGCGTCATGGTCCTCGACAGCCCGACCGACGTCATCCCGGCGGCGCTGAAGTACCTGCTGCTCGACCCCGATTCGAAGAAGCCCGAGGACCTCGCCAAGGCCGCGGAGCTGATCAAGGGCGTGCGGCCCTACATCCGCAAGTTCCACTCGTCGGAGTACATCAACGCGCTGGCCGGCGGGAACATCTGCCTCGCCTTCGGCTATTCGGGCGACATCCTGCAGGCCCGCGACCGCGCCGCGAAGGCTACGACCAAGCGCGACATCGCCTACGCCGTGCCCACCCAGGGCGCGATGCTGTGGATCGACGTGGCGGCGATCCCCCGGGACTCCCCCAATCCCGACAACGCGCTGCGCTTCCTCGATTTCATGCTGGAACCCAAGGTCGCCGCCGCCTCGAGCGAACTCACCGGCTATGCCAACGCCAACGTTCCGGGCACGGCGCTGCTCGACAAGGCGATCGCCGGCAATCCGTCGATCTACCCGAAGACCGACGACCGCGCGAAGTTCTACACCATCACCGCCGGCACGCCCGAGCAGACGCGCGAGCGCACGCGGCTGTGGACGTCGGTCAAGACCGGCCAGTGACGGCGTCTTCGGATGACCGGCGGTGAGTGAGCCGCCAGTGAGTGAACCCATCGTCAGGATCGAGGGCCTGACCAGGCGCTTCGGCGCGGTCGCGGCGGTGGACGGAATCGATCTCGACGTGGCGCGCGGCGAGCTGTTCGCCCTGCTGGGCGGCTCGGGCTGCGGCAAGACCACGCTGCTGCGCATGCTGGCCGGGCTCGAGACTCCCGATGCCGGGCGCATCCTGATCGACGGCCAGGACATGACCTCGACGCCGGCTCATCTGCGGCCGGTCAACATGATGTTCCAGTCCTACGCCCTGTTCCCGCACATGGATGTCGCGGCGAATATCGGCTACGGCTTGCGCCGCGAGGGCGTGGCCCGGGCCGAAATCGCCGGGCGGGTTCGCGAGGCGCTGGCTCTGGTGCAACTCGAGGGGCTGGAGACGCGCCGACCCGCGCAGCTCTCCGGCGGCCAGCGCCAGCGCGTGGCGCTCGCCCGCGCCCTGATCAAGCGGCCCAAGCTGCTGCTGCTCGACGAGCCGCTGGCCGCGCTCGACCGCAAGCTGCGCGAGGGCACGCGCTTCGAGCTGGTGCGGCTGCAGGAACGTCTCGGCCTCACCTTCATCGTGGTCACGCACGACCAGGACGAGGCGATGTCGATGGCGACGCGGCTCGCGGTGATGAACCAGGGGCGGATCGTGCAGACCGGCAGTCCGTTCGAACTCTACGAGCGACCGGCCAGCCGCTTCGTCGCGGGCTTCATCGGCGTCGCCAACATCTTCGAGACCGGCCCCGGGCGCTGGCTGGCGCTGCGGCCGGAGAAGATCGCGATCGCCGCCGAACGCCCTGCCCTCGACCGGACCGCCAGCCAGACCGTCAGCGGCCGCATCGTCGACATCGCCTACGAGGGCGGCCGCTCGCTCTATCGCGTCGCGACCGAGCGCCATGGCACCGTGCTAGTGTCGGCCACCAACGTCACGCGCACCCAGGACGGCACGTTCCAGCGCGGCATGGAGGTCTGGCTAGGCTGGAACGACTCCTCCGGCCAGATGCTGGAGGCCTGATCCGGTGCGCGCCGTCATCGCCCTTCCCTATGCCTGGCTGGCGGTGTTCTTCCTGCTGCCCTTCGCGCTGGTGCTCGGCATCGCGCTCGGCACCAACGCCCCCGACTCGGTGCCGCCGGTCGAGCTCGGCTTCAGTCTCGACAATTTCCGGCTGCTGCTGAGCGACAAGCTCTACCTCGCCGCCTGGCTGTCGTCGCTCCGGATCGCCGCGGTCTCGACCTTGGTGGCGCTGCTGCTCGGCTATCCGATGGCCTACGCGGTGGCGCGCGCCGCGCCGCGGCTTCGGCCGACCCTGCTGATGCTGATCGTGCTGCCGTTCTGGACCTCGTTCCTGATCCGCGTCTATGCCTGGATGGGACTGCTCGCCGAGAACGGCACGCTCAACCAGTTCCTGCGCTGGGTCGGCGTTGCCGACGATCCAGGCACCATCCTCGGCACCGAATGGGCGGTCCATCTCGGCATCGTCTATGCCTACCTGCCCTTCATGGTGCTGCCGATCTACGCCAGCCTCGAAAAGCTCGACGCCGGCCTGCTCGAGGCCGCCGCCGATCTCGGCGCCACGCCGTTCAAGGCGTTCCTCACCGTCACCCTGCCGCTCTCCCTGCCGGGCATCCTCGCGGGCTGTCTGATGATGTTCATTCCGGCGGTCGGCGAGTTCGTCATTCCCGACCTGCTGGGCGGCACCCGCACCCTGATGATCGGCAAGGTGCTGTGGGACGAGTTCTTCACCAACGGCGACTGGCCGCTCGCCTCGGCAGTGGCGATCTGCCTGGTGGTCCTGCTGGTGGCGCCGATCGCGGTCTTTCAGCGCCAGCAGGCCCGGAGCCTGGAGCGCAAGTCGTGAGAAGCGAGCGATGACCGGCCGCGCCCGCTTCGCCTTCGGCGCGCTGGCCTTCGGCTACGCCTTTCTCTACCTCCCGCTCGCCCTGGTGATCGTCTATTCGTTCAACGAGTCGCGCCTGGTCACGGTGTGGGCGGGCTTCTCGCTGAAATGGTGGCAGGCGCTGGCCGGCAACGAGGCGATGCTGTCGGCCGCCTGGTTCTCGTTGCGCATCGCCCTGGTGTCGGCCACGGCGGCCTCGGTGCTCGGCCTGGCGGCCGGCTACGTGCTGAGCCGCGCGCCGCCGTTCCTCGGCCGCACGCTCTTCGGCAGCCTGGTGATCGCGCCGATGGTGATGCCCGAAGTGGTGATGGGCATCTCCATGCTGCTGCTGTTCGTCGGCGCCGACCGGCTGTTCGGCGGACCCGAGCGCGGCTTCCTCACCATCGCCATCGCGCACACGACCTTCGCGCTGTCCTTCGTCGCCATCGTGGTGCAGGCGCGGCTGGCCGATTTCGACCGCTCGCTGGAAGAAGCCGCGATGGACCTCGGCGCCACGCCGTGGATGACGTTCCTCACCGTCACCCTGCCGCTGATCGCACCGGCGGTGGGCGCGGGCTGGCTGCTCGCGTTCACGCTGTCGCTCGACGACCTGATCATGACCCAGTTCGTCGCCGGCGGTCAGTCGCAGACGCTCCCGATGCTGGTCTATTCCAGCGTGCGGCTGGGCGTCGACCCGCAGATCAACGTGCTGGCCACCGTGATCGTCGCCGTCGCGGCGACGGCGCTCGTCATTTCAGGCCGCCTCACCCGTCAGCGATAGACTCCGCCCGATCCTGCGCCCTACCATTCCGGGAACAGCAGGCCAGAAAACATCAAGATGAGGAGCGCTCCATGAAGATCGGTGTGTTTGCGACGTTCATGTCGCCCAACGCCACGCCCGGCATGATCCGCGATTTCGGACGCAAGTCGGAGGATCTCGGCCTCGACTCGATCTGGATGGGCGAGCACGTGGCGCTGTTCGAGAAGAACACCTTCGGCTATCCGGGCTCGAAGGACGGCCGCATCCCGGTGCCGCCGGGTGGCGGCATGCTCGACGTGACCGCGACCTTCGGCTTCCTGGCCGCCGCGACCAGGACCCTGCGGTTCGGCACCGGCGTCGCGCTGGTGCCGCAGCGCAACCCGATCTACACCGCCAAGGAGGTCTGCACGCTCGATTGGCTGAGCGACGGGCGCTTCGATTTCGGCATCGGCGTCGGCTGGAACAAGGAGGAGGTCGAGGGCTGCGGCTACAAGTGGGAGGACCGCGGCGCGCGCTGCGATGAGTTCCTGACCGTGATGCGCAAGCTGTGGACCGAGCCGGTGGTCGACTTCAAGGGCAAGTGGGTCCGGTTCGAGACCATGAAGATGGACCCCAAGCCGATCCAGAAGCCGCACGTGCCGATCATCGTCGGCGGCTACGCCGATGCCGCCTTCCGGCGCGCCGTCGAGTTCGGCGCCGGCTGGTACGGCTTCAACCTCGATCCCGAGCGCACCAAGGGCATGCTGGCCAAGCTCGATGCCGCGTTCGCCAAGGCCGGCCGGAAGCGCGGGCCGGACTACCAGATCGTCATCACGCCGCCGATGACCATGAAGATGGACGCCATGCAGGACTATGCCGCGCTCGGCGTGCACCGGCTGGTCGTCAATCTCGGCGGCCAGAAGCCCGAACAGGTCGCGGTCCGACTGCCCGAGATCGGCTCGCTGGTGAAGAAGGCCGCCTGAGCGTGCGCCTCGAGACGCTGCTGCCGCTGGGCAAGGTCGACCCCGGCCTGCGTGCGCCCGAAGTGCCGCTCGACCTGCATACGGTGGCGCACGACGCCCGCCTGCTCGAGGAGATCGGCTACACCGGCCTGGTGGTCGAGGAGACCAAGGACGATCCCTACGTGCTGATGGCGCTCGCCGCCCAGGCGACGAGCAAGCTCAGGCTCGGCACGTCGGTGGCGATGGCCTTCCCGCGCAGCCCGACCGTCACGGCGATGAGCGCCTGGACGCTCGCCAAGCTCAGCAGGGGACGTTTCATCCTGGGGCTCGGACCGCAGGTCAAGGCGCACATCGAGCGCCGCTACGGGCTCGCCTGGTCGCCGGCGGGTCCGTGGATGCGCGAATACGTGAACGCGGTGCGGGCGGTGTGGCGGCACTGGCAAACCGGGGCGAAGCTCGACATCCAGGGACCGCACTACACGATCAACCTGATGGTGCCGCTGTTCAATCCCGGCCCGATCGAGCATCCCGACATCCCGGTCCATCTCGCGGCGGTGAATTCGGTGATGTGCCGGATCGCGGGCGAAGTGGCGGAGGGCATCCGGCTCCATCCGGTGTGCACGCCGTCCTACATCGAGAAGATCATGCTGCCGGCCGTGCGCGAAGGTGCGGCCAGGGCGGGCCGGTCGCTGGACAATTTCCAGACCTGCATGAAGCCGCTGGTGGCCACGGCGGCGACCGAGGCGGAGCTGGTGCCGAAGATCCGCGACACGCGGGCCCGCATCTCGTTTTACGCCTCGACGCCGCAGTACCGCGCCGCGTTCGACCATCTCGGCCTGGGCGATCTCGCCGACAGGCTGAAGCTGCTGTCGCGGGCGCAGAAATGGGAGGAGATGCCGCAGCACATCGACGATGAGGTGCTGAATACCTTCGTCACCATCGGCACCTACGACACGATCGCGAAGAAACTCACCGAGCGTTTCGGCAACTGCGTCACCGACGTCGAGTTCTCGATCGCGGTCAGGACCGAGGCCGACAAGGAGCGCCTGCGCGCGCTCGCCCGGGAAATCCAGGGCCAGGGAACGGCGCAGGCGCAGAAGACGATCATGGGGTGAATTCGAAACTCATATTCCTCTCCACCATTAGGGGGAGAGGAGTAAGAATGGAAAGCTCGATCACACCGGATCCAGCACCACCACCGGGATCTCGCGCGGCGTCTTCTTCTGGTAGTCGGTGTAGGACGGCCACCACTTCACGGCGTCGTCCCACAGCTTCTGGCGCTCGGCGCCGGAAACGGTGCGTGCCCGGGCCTTCACCGTCTTCGTGCCGATCTGCAGCTCGACCTCGGGATTGACCAGCAGGTTCTTGTACCAGCCGGGGTGATCCGGCGCGCCGCCCTTGGAGGCGACGATGAACCAGCCGTTGCCGGCATTTCCGTAGAACAGCGGGAAGAGATGCTTCGCGCCGGTCTTGCGCCCCTTGGTCACCAGCAGCAGCGACGGCACGGTGAGCGGCTTCATGCCGGGAAAGTTGGCGGTGTACATGTGCCCGTCGGTGCCGCCGCTCTTCAGGTAGCGATCGACGTGATCCTTCATCCATTGTGGCAGGTTCTCGGGCATCTTGGCGTCGATCATCGCGCTCTCCGTCAGTTGTAATTGAGCTAGCTGTAGTTGAGCCTGAGGCCCGGCGTCGGCCATTGCACGACCCCGAGCCGGCCCGTGTCGGAGAGGGTTATATAGGCAGTCTTCATGTCGGCGCCACCGAAGCAGATGTTGGTGGGAAACACGTCCGGCACCGCAACTTCGCGCACGATCGCCCCCTGCGGCGAGAATTCGGTGATCTTGCCGGTCGTGAGCGTGGCAACGGCGATATTGCCGTTGGCCAGCACCGCCAGGCTGTCGAAGCCCGCGTGGCTGGGCGGGGCGCCGCCGACGACGCGGCCGGAATGCGCCCACCCGCCCGTGGTCTTGGCGAGCACGCCGGGTGCCTCGATGTCGAAGGCATAGAGCCGAGCGCTCACCGTGTCGGCGACGTAGAGGATCTTGCCGTCGGGCGACAGGCCGCAGCCGTTGGGACTGAGGAACGGATAGGACAGGCAGACGATCTTCGAGCCGTCGGGCAGCGCGTAGTAGATGCCGCCATGGTCGCGGTGGCGCGCATAGCGCTTGCCGAGATCGGTGAAATAGAAGCCGCCCTGCTTGTCGAAGACGAGATCGTTGGGCGCCGACAGCTTGTGACCGTCGCATTCGATGTAGAGCGTCTTCGCCTCGCCGGTCTTGCTGTCGAGGCGCTGGATCGAGCCGTGCTTGTAGTCGGGATGCGGCCCCTGCCCCATCGACTTGCCCTCGACGTAGCGGCTGCCTCCGTTGTTGCAGAGATAAAGCGCACCGTCGGGCCCGACCGCCAGGCCGTTCGGGCCGCCGCCGGTCGTCGAGAACACCGAGACCTTGCCGTCCGGCGTCACGCGCGGGCAGCGGCCGTTGCGGATATCGGTCAGGATCACCGAACCGTCGGGCATCGCCACGGGGCCCTCGGGGAAGCCCAAGCCGCTGGCCAAAATACGCACCTCGTCCATTGCGCTCCTCCGACTTCTTTATCGTCCCGGTTGATCCTACAGTGTTCGCGGGAGGAAAAGCGATGACCGCGTTCGTACTGGTGCATGGCGCCTATCAGGGCGGCTGGATCTGGCGTCTCGTGGCGGAACGGCTGCGCAAGGCGGGCCACGACGCCTTCACGCCGACGCTCGACGGCTGCGCCGAGCGCGCCGGCTCGCTCAGGCCCGGCATCACCAACACGTTGCACGCCAACGAGATCGCGCAGCTGCTGTTCTACGAAGACCTGCACGACGTCGTGCTGGTCGGCACGAGCTGCGGCGGCATGGTGATGAGCGAGGCGGCCGAACTGGCGCGGCCCAGGATCGCGCGGCTGGTGTTCGCCGACGCGCTCGTCCTGAAGGATGGCGAACGCCTGTCCGACATCGTCAAGCGGCCGACCGCGGTCAACACCGAGCTCGCCACCGGCGTCGCGCGCGACGATGCGGTCAACCGGCTGTTCAAGGACCTCGACCCCAGGCTGCGCGACTGGGCGGCCGAGCGCACGACGCTGCATCCGAAGGCCGCGATGGAAGAGCCGATGAAGCTGAAGAGCTTCTGGCAACAGAAGTGGAACACCGACGTGATCTGGTGCCGGCGCAGCACCAACCCGCCGCAGGCCCATCAGCGCCGCGCCGCCACCGACTTGGGCGCGCGCTGGCACGAGATCGACACCGGCCACTATCCGATGCTGAGTACGCCGGACGAACTGACGCGCATCATCCTCGCCCCTTGAAGTGGGCCAAGCAGGGAGAGCCGACATGCCGATCGCCACCAAATACCTGTTCGTCGTCAGTATGGACGTGACGAAGGACAAGGAAGCTCTGTTCAACGAGGTCTACGACACCGAGCATGTGCCGCTGCTGCAGAAGGTGCCGGGTGTGGGCGCCGTCACGCGCATGAAGACCGAGCCGGCCGCCTTCAACATCGGCGGCGAGCGCAAGGTGCTCGACGGCGCGGGCCAGGCCTCCTACGTGGCGATCTACGAGATCGACAGCCCCGCCGTGCTGCTCAGCAAGGAATGGGCGGAAGCCGGCGAAAAAGGCCGCTGGCCCAAGGAGGTCCGGCCCTTCACCTCGAACCGCCGGCACATCGTGCGCAAGGTGATCTGAGCCATGGCGAAATCACCGGCAAGGTCGCCCGACATGGCGGCCCGGCGCCTGAAGGCCTGCAAGGCGCTGATGGCGCAGGTCCATGCCATCACCGCACGCGAAGGCATCCACCCCACGTCGCTTCATGCCATCAGCCAGAAACTCGTGGCGCTTGCCCGGCGCAAGGAACTCTTCCCCGCAGCCGATTTCCCGCTGCCGACATCCTACGGCCGCAACTATCCGCTGCTGGTCGAGGACGGCGACGGGCTCGGCCTCTATCTCAATGTCGCGCTGCCCGGAAAGGAAGCCGCACCGCACGATCACGGTATCTGGTGCGCGACCGCCGCCGTCTCGGGCCGCGAGAAACACGAATTCTACCGCCGGGTTGACGACGGCAGGACGGCCGGCCGCGCGTCGGTCATCAAGGTCGGCGAAGTGATGGTCGCACCGGGCCACGGCATGGTCATGTCCGATCACGACATCCACGCCACGACGGTGGTGGGCGACAAGCCCATGGTCGGCCTGTCGCTCTATGGCTATGCCCTCGCGCGCTTCCCGTCGGTCGCCTGGTACCATCCGCAATTCCAGTCCGTACGTACGGTCCCGTCACGCCGGACACCCGTCAGCGTCGGAGCGTGAGGCAGCAATGGCCAAGACCTACCGGGTGACCATCCGCAACAGCGGCCAGACGATCGCTTGCGCGGCGAACCAGACCATCCTGCAAGCCGCCGTCGCCGCGGGCGTCGACTATCCCTACGCCTGCGCGACGGGCAACTGCGCGACCTGCATCTCGAAGCTCGAGGACGGCAAGGTTTCGCTGCTGCCCTACGGCGATGCCTGCCTCAACAAGGCGCAGATCGCCTCCGGCCTGACCCTGCCCTGCCGCGCGCGGCCGCGCAGCGACGTCACGGTGAACTGGCTCGCGCGAGCGGGAGGCTGATCGTCATGCAGATCGGCTTCAACCTGCCCAACTCGGGTCCGCTGTCGGCGGTCGATCGCATGACGCGCATCGCCGTCGAGGGCGAGGCGATGGGCTTCGACTACCTCACCATGACCGACCACGTGGTACTGCCCGACACCAGGGTGCCGGGCTATCCCTACTCGGAAAGCGGCGAGTTCTACGAGGACGCGCCGCTGGAGCGCCACGAGCAGCTGATCGGCATGGCGTACATCGCCGCCAAGACGAGCCGCATCCGACTGGTCGCCGCCGTACTGGTCGTGCCGCACCGGCCGGCGGTGCTGTCGGCCAAGATGCTGGCGACGCTCGACGTGCTGTCGGGCGGCCGCCTGACGGTCGGCATTGGCGCGGGCTGGCTGAAGACCGAGTTCGACGCCGTCGTCACCACGCCCTTTCCCGAGCGCGGCGCGGTGACCGACGAATATCTCGACGCCTTCAAGGTGCTGTGGACCGAGAGCTCGCCGAAATTCGCCGGCAAGTATTCGAAGTTCGATGGCATCGTGCTCGAGCCCAAGCCGGTTCAGAAGCCGCATCCGCCGATCTGGGTCGGCGGCGAGGGCCCGGCCGCCCTGCGCCGTGCGGTACGGATCGGCGACGCCTGGTACCCGATCGGCAGCAACAACCAGCACCTGCTCGACACGCTGCCGCGCCTGCAGGCCGGCATCGCGCGCCTGCGCGAGGCGGAGAAGAAGGCCGGCCGTACGCCCGGCTCGGTCGGTGTCGCCTTCCGGGTGAAGCGCTACGGCGCGGCCGTGCCGCCCAATGCCAACGACGGCGAGCGCCGGCTGTTCTCCGGCAGCGAGGCCGACCTCATCGCCGACTTCCGCGCGCTGAAGCAGCTCGGCGTCGGCGCCATTGACATCGATTTCGGCCGGCCCACCGCCGATGCGGTGCTGGCCGAGATGGCGCGCTTCCGCAAGGCCGTGATCGAGAAGATCTAGCGTTTCACGCTCACAGCTTCACCCTGGCCGGCGGCAGCGGCACGCCGGCGACGTCGGACCGCAGCCTGAAGATGCTGCCGCAATTCTCGCTGGGGCCGCCGCGCGAGCCGGTGACGATGTAGAGGTCCTTCAGGTCGTCGCCGGCGAAGCACAGGCTGGTAACCATCGGCAGCGGCACGGCGATGTCCTTCCTGTGGCTGCCGTCGGCATTGAACACCGCGACCCGGCCGCCATGGGCGTCGGCCACCCAGACCGAGCCGTCGGCCGCCACCTTCAGCCCGTCGGGCACGCGATCCTCGCCGAGCGAGGCGAACTTGCGCCACGGCCCGACCGAACCATCGGCTTTCACGTCATAGACGCGCACCAGCGGCGCGCGGGCGTCGGAGTGATAAAGCAGCTTGCCGTCGGGCGAGAAGCCCAGCCCGTTGGTCAGCATCACGCCGTCCGACAGCGTGCGCATCGTGCCGTCGAGATCGATGACGTGCAGATGGCCGGGCTTGATCGGTTCGCCGCCGAACACCTTGTAGGCGAGCGAGCCGACATAGACGCGGCCCGCGGCATCGGTGGTCAGGTCGTTGAAGCCGACCGCGCCGGGAATGGCGCTCTGGGCCAGCAGCGACTTGCTGCTCGAATCCTTCAGCGACATCCAGGCGATGTCGCGGCCGCCCACCACCAGGCCGCCCGAGGCATGCAGCGCCATGCCGCCGATCCCGCGCCGCTTCTCGATTGCCGTCGTGACCTTGCCGGCGCGGTCGAGCAGGAAGACCCCGCCGTTCAGCACGTCGCTGAAATAGAGACCATCCGTTGCGTCCCACACCGGCCCCTCGATCAATCCGTAGCCTGTCGCGACCCTCTCCATCGTTCCTCCCGCTTCCGCGACTCGTGCATTGACAAGCCGTCGTCTTGGTGACTGAAATTCGAGACTACAACAAAGGCGGAGGTTTAGATGCTTCCACCGAACCAACGTGCCGCGACGATTGCCGCGACATTCATCCGGGTTTCGGCATAGCGGTACTTCACGAATGAGACGTCGGGAGCGGCCCCAGCGGGTCGCAGCAGTCAGGCAAGACCCCATCTCGGCCGCTCCCGGTCTTTCTTCCCATCGCCTCATCGGTGGCATCTGTCGCCGGGCGTTTTCCCGCTTTCGTCAAACGCCGGCGGTGCGTTAAGTTTCCTCCACGGGTGGAGGAAACAATGAGCACGCCGAACAAGAAGAACTGGAACGCATCGCGACGCACTCTGTTGAAGGGAGTCGGGATGGCCACGGTCGCCACCTCGTTGCCGTCGATGGGCGGCGCACTGGCGCAGGGCGCGCCGGCCGCCAAGGGACCCAAGCTTCTCGAGATGGACGGCAAGGCGAAGCTCGCGGTGCTGGGCGACAAGCCGCTGGTCGCCGAGACGCAGGCCGAGTTGCTCGACGATGCGGTGACGCCGACCGACAAGCTTTTCGTGCGCAACAATGGCCAGGTGCCCGACAATGCCGGCGACGCCAAGAGCTGGAAGATCAAGGTCGACGGCGAGGTCAACACGCCGCTGGAGTTCACCGTCGCCGAGATGATCGCCCGCTTCCCCAACGTCACCTACCAGCTGATGCTGGAATGCGGCGGCAACGGCCGTTCCTTCTTCACGCCCGAGGCGCGCGGCAACCAGTGGACCAACGGCGGCGCCGGCTGCCCGATGTGGACGGGCGTGCGGCTGGCCGACGTGCTGAAGGCCGCCGGCCTGAAGTCCTCGGCGGTCTATACCGGTCACTACGGCAAGGATCCGACGCTGGCCGGCGAGACCGACAAGCCGACGATCTCGCGCGGCATGCCGATCGCCAAGGCGATGGAGGAGCACACGCTGATCGCCTTCAAGCTGAACGGCCAGGACCTGCCGCTGATCCACGGCGCGCCGGTGCGCCTGCTCGTGCCGGGCTGGGCGGGGTCGCTGTCGACCAAGTGGCTGTCCCGCATCTGGATCCGCGACAAGGAGCATGACGGCCCGGGCATGGGCGGCTTCTCCTATCGTACGCCGAAGAAGCCGATCGTCCCGGGCAGCAAGGGCGACGACAAGGACATGGCGATCCTGGAATCGATGCCGGTGCGCTCGGTCATCACCTTCCCGGCCGACGGCACCAAGCTCGCCGCCGGCACCAGGAAGCTCGACCTGCGTGGCCATACCTGGGCGGGCGACAACGAGGTCAAGTCGGTCGACATCTCGACCGACTACGGCGCCACCTGGAAGACCGCGAAGGTCGACGCACCCAAGAACAAGTTCGCCTGGCAGCGCTTCACCGCCTCGATCGACCTGCCGACCTCGGGCTACTACGAGATCTGGTCGAAGGCCACCGACGCCAAGGGCGCGACCCAGCCCTTCCAGGCCGCCAACTGGAATCCCCAGGGCTACGGCGGCAATCCGGTCAGCCGCATCCGCGTCCTCGTCGAATCTTGAAGCTCACCATCACGCACGTCGTCGTCATCACCCTGACGACGACGTTCCTGCTGCTCGCGTTCGACCGCGCCGGCGACTTCCGCAAGAACCAGCCTGTCTGGGTGCCACCGCCGCCCTCGACGTCGCCGCCCTCGACGTCCAAGGGGGCGGCGCCCGTCGCGGCGCAGAGCGATCCCGACAAGGGCAAGCCGCCGCCGCACAACGACAAGGTCGAGGATCTGCCCGACGGCAAGAACCGCGAACTCGCCTTCTATACGTGCACGGCGTGCCATGGCGTGGCGCTGATCAAGGCCCAGGGCCTGACCCGCGAACTGTGGGACTCGACCATCGACCTGATGCTCGAGAAGCACCGCATGCCGCCGATCAAGGCCGAGGACCGCGCGCTGATCCTCGACTATCTCGCCGAGCAGTTCCCGCCCCGCCGGCGCCGCGGCGGCGACAACCCGTTTCTCAAATAGTCGGCCTCATACCGCCTTCGCCCACTTCTCCGACCAGCGGTGTAGCGGCAGCATGAGGGCCAGCAGTTCGCGCCCCGGCGCCGTGAGGCGGTAGCCCTGGGCTTCCTCGAGCTCGACCAGCCGGGCCTCGCGCAGCTCGGCCAGCCGGGTATTGACGATGGTCGGGCTGGCGCCGATGAGGTCCTGCAGTTCGCGGAAGCGCCGGGGCTGCTCGCGCAGCTCCCAGACGATGCGCAGCGTCCAGCGCCGGCCCAGCAGGTCGAGCAGGACCATGATCGGCCGGCCGGTACTCGATCCCCTGACACGCTTTGCCATTTCTGCTCTCCGACTATGTCAGAATGTTACTACACTTTTTGTAGCAATGACAGTTCGCCGTCACTGCATATTCTGTAGCAACAACGGAGATCCGCCATGCCCCGCATCGAGCCCGCCCAGGCGCCTTACGTACCCGAGATCGCCACTGCCCTGCAGCGCATCATGCCGCCCGGCGTCGAACCGCTGGTGCTGTTCCGAACCATGGCCAGGAGCCCTCGCGTGTTCACGAAGATGTTCGCCGGCGGACTCCTCGACAAAGGCCCGCTCAGCCTGCGCCAGCGCGAGATCGTGATCGACCGCACCACGGCGCGGCTGGGCTGCGAGTACGAATGGGGCGTCCACATCGCCTTCTTCGCCGACAAGGTGGGCTTCGGCACCGCCGAGATCGACGCCATCGTCCATGGCGACGCCGCCGCGGCCTGCTGGTCGGCGGAGGAGCAGGCCCTGATCGCCATGGTCGACGATCTGGTCGCCCGGCACACGGTCGCACCGGCGACCTGGACCCGGGCGCGCCGCCATTTCGACGAGCCGGCGCTGCTCGAGGTCATCGCCCTGGTCGGCTACTACCACACAATCAGTTTCCTCTGCCGCGGCCTCGACCTGCCGCTCGAACCGTACGGCGCGCGCTTTCCGGTCAACGCCTGAAGAGCCGCTCCGCGGCCATCATCAGCAGTCCGAACACAAGGCCCCAGAACGCCGACCCGACCCCCATCAGGGTGACGCCGGAGACGGTGACGGCGAGCGTTCCGGCCGCCGCGAGGCGCTCCTTGTCGTCGGCCAGGGCGCTGCCCAATGCGCCGGCGGTCGAGCCCAGCAGCGCCGTGCCCGCAACGGTGATCAGCAGCGCCGGCGGCAGCGCGCCGAACAGCCCGACCAGCGAGGCGCCGAACAGCGCGATCAATCCCCACCACAGCGCGTAGAACGGCCCGGTCTTCCAGCGCTGCGCCGGATCGGGATGGGCGTCGGCTCCGGTGCACAGTGCCGCCGAGATGGCCGCGAGGTTCGACGTATGCGCACCGAGGAAGGCAGTGGCGAGCGAGACGCCGCCGGTCACCGCCAGCACCGGTTGGGTGGGCGGCTGGTATCCCGAACCGCGCAGTACCGCGAAGCCCGGCAGGTTCTGCGACGCCATGGTCACGAGATAGAGCGGCACGCCGAGCCCGATCAGGCTGGCGGCGTCCCAGGCCGGGGTCACCAACTCGAGATGCGACAGGCCGAGCGGCGGGATCGGCTTCACCAGTCCCAGCGTCCAGGCGAGCAGCGCACCGGCGACCAGCACGACCAGCGAGGCGAGCGCGGGCCACACCGTGCGCACGACGAGGAACAGGGCGACCAGCGGCAGAACCAGCAACGGCGAATTCGGCACCTGCTCGACCATCGCCACGACCAGCCGCAGCAGGATGCCGGCCAGCATGGCCGAGGCGATGCTGGCGGGGATACGTTCGATCAGCCGGCCGAGCGGCCGTACGGTCGCCGTCAGCAGGATCAGCACCGCCGACAGCACGAAGGCGCCGACCGCGGCGCTGAAGTTGATCCCGACCGTCGAGGCGATAAGCGCCGCGCCGGGCGTCGACCACGCGGTGATGATCGGCATGCGGTAGCGCACCGACAGGACCAGGGCGCTGAGTGCCGTGGCGATGCCGAGGCCCGACACCCATGAGCTGGCCTGCTCCGGCGTGGCGCCCACCGCCTGCGCGGCCGCCAGCACGATCGGCAAGGTGCCGCCGACTCCCGCCACCGTCGCGACCAGTGCCGCCGTGGCGACGGAAACGAGACCTTTCATCGTCGGACGTCTAGGCGTTCGCGCGCTCGACCATTGCCTGCAACAGGATCTGGCAGCCCGCCCCGACATCGTCGCGCGTCGCGTCCTCGATCTCGTTGTGGCTGATGCCGTCCTTGCAGGGCACGAAGATCATCGCCGTCGGGGCGACCCGGCTGACATAGCAGGCGTCGTGGCCCGCCCCGCTCACGATATCCATGTGCGGATAGCCCGCCTGCTCCGCCCCGCGTCGCACCGACTCGACCAGCTCCTTCGCGAAAGGCGATGGTGGGAAATACCAGATCTGCTCGATCTTCACGTCGAGGCGATGGCGCCGGGCGATGTCGGCGGCCGCCGCGCGCATTTCGGCATCCATCTTCGTCAGTTCGCCATCGTCGGGATGACGGAAGTCGATCGTCATGAATACGCGGCCCGGGATCGTGTTGCGCGATTGCGGCTGGCTTTCGATCACGCCGTTGGTCGAGCGGCCGTTCGGGCGGTTGCCGATCTCGCGGCACTTCACGATCAGCTCGGCGGCGCCGACCAGCGCGTCGCGCCGGCCTTCCATCGGCGTCGTGCCGGCATGGCTTTCCATGCCGGTCCACGAGATCTCGTACCAGCGCTGCCCCTGGGCGCCGGTGACCACGCCGATCTTCTTCTTTTCGCGCTCCAGGATCGGGCCCTGCTCGATGTGCGCCTCGAAGAACGCGCCGACCTTGCGGCCGCCGACCTTCTCCGGTCCGTCATAGCCGATCTTCTTCAGCGCCTCGGCGAAGCTCACACCGTCGCGGTCCTTGATCGAGAGCGCATGCTCCAGGGTGAAGGCGCCGCCGAACACGCCGGACGCCACCATCGCCGGCGCGAAGCGGCAGCCTTCCTCGTTGGTCCAGACCGCGACCTCGATCGGCGCCTCGGTGACGTAGTTGGAATCGTGCAGAACGCGCAGCACCTCCAATCCCGCCATCACGCCGTAGGCACCGTCGAACTTGCCGCCGGTCGGCTGGGTGTCGAGATGGCTGCCGGTCATGACCGGCGGCTTGGCCGGATCCTTGCCCTC
>JBGAIW010000181.1:0-3430 GCA_044225265.1 Reyranella sp. | reverse complement strand
CCTTGACCCGGTCGGCGATGCCCAGCCCCTCCATCACCCGGGCGAAGTGGATGCCGGCGGTGGCCTGTTGCGGGTCGGGGAAGTGGATCTCGTCGGCGGCGAGCAGAGCGTCGCGCAACTGGTCCTTGTCGCCGACCGCAGGCGAGGGATCGCCGCTGCGTACCGCGACCGCGGTCGCCACGGTGGCGACGTCGGTGACGGTGTTGGCCACCACCTTGCCGTCGTGCGCCAGCTCGTCGATCAAGGCCCGGCTGAGGATCATCAGGTCGGCCGGCTCGCCGGCCAGCAGTCTGGCCTTCATGGCGCCGACCGCGCCGAAGGTGCCGTCGATGCGCGGGCCGGTCGCCTCGAAGCGGGCGCGAACCGCCTCGACCAGCCCGTGCGTGGCGCCGCCGCTCAGCACACGCAGCGCGCTCATTGCAGCTTGATGTCGGCCTTCTTGATCACGTCCGCCCATTTGGCGATGTCCTTCTCGAGATAGACGCCGAATTCCGCCGGCGTCATGGTTATCGGCACCGCGCCCTGCTTGGCCCAGGCCTCCTTCATGGCCGGCGCGGCGATCGCCTTGACGATCTCGGCATTGAGGCGGTCGACGATCGCCTTGGGCGTGCCCTTGGGCGCCATGACGCCCAGCCAGATCGTGGCGTCGTAGCCCGGCACGCCGGCCTCGCTCACGGTCGGCAGTTCGGGCATCACGCTCGAGCGCTTGTCGCCGGTGGTGCCGAGCGCACGCACCTGGCCCGCCTCGACATGGCTCTTCATGGCGGTGACGGCATCGAACATCATCTGCACGTGACCGCCGATCACCGCGTTACGGGCGTCGCCGCTGTTCTTGTGCGGGATGTGCAGGATGTCGGTGCCGCTCATGGCTTTGAACAGCTCGCCGGCCATGTGATAGGGCGTGCCCGGTCCCGACGAGGCATAGGTCAGCTTGCCGGGCTGCGACTTTGCCAGCGCGATGTACTCGGCCAGGGTTTTCGCCGGCACCGAGGGATGAACCACCATCACCAGGTCGGAGGAATTGACCGGTGCCACCGGAATGAGGTCGCGCAGCAGTGCGTAGGGCTTGTTGGGCTGCAGCGTCTCGTTGACGGTGTGGGTATTGGACATCATCAGCAGGGTGTAACCATCGGGCGCCGCCTTGGCGACGATGTCCGTGCCGATGATGGCGCCGGCACCCGGCTTGTTCTCGACGACGAACTGCTGCTTGAAGACTTCGCCCAGCGCCTGTCCGAGCGTGCGCGCATAGACGTCGGCGGGACCGCCCGGCCCGAAGGGCACGACAATGCGGACAGGCTTGTCCGGCCAGCTCTGCGCCAGTGCGGGCGCAACGAAAGCGGCGAGGGCCACGAAAACTGACGCTGCGAGTCCGGTCATCCAGCGCATTGTTCCTCCCAATTCCTTGCGTCTGTCATGCCATGGCTGCACGGCTCGCGCCAACCGGCGTGCTAGTCTCGGCGGTAACAAATGCCGGAGTGGGTCGGGTGGAGGAAGCGAGAATCGACGGGCGCCGCTCGTGGCGAACGGCCTGGCTCGTCCTGGCCGTGCTCTCGTTCTCCTACGGCTCGCCGCTGCCGATCGTCGTCGCCATGAAGACGATGCAGGAACAGCTCGGACTCGACCGTTCCGTGATCGCGCTCGCGGGTTCGCTGGTCTGGGTCGGCACCGGAGCCGGCGGCATTCTGATGGGCTGGCTGGCCGACCGGATCGGCCTGCGCAAGGTCGTGGTGTTCGGCGCCTGCATGATCGCGGGCGGCCTGGCTTTGTCGTCGCTCGGTACGGTCTGGGCGCTCTACGTCGGCCACGGCCTGATGGTCGGGCTGCTGGGTAACGGCGCGATTTATCCGCCGCTGCTGGTCTACGTGACGCGCTGGTTCGACAAGCGCCGCGGGTCGGCCGTGGCCTTCATCTCCTCCGGCCAGTACGTCGCAGGCGTGCTGTGGCCATGGATGTTCGAGCGCGGCATCTCCACCGTCGGCTGGGAGACCGTGATGGTCGTCTACGGCCTGGTCGTCGCCGCCGTCGTGGTGCCGGCCACGTTCTTCCTGAAGCCGCCGCCGATCGCGACCGCCGCGGCCGCGCTGCCGCGGGTCACGGCCAGCGAAGGCCGGGTCGCGGGCCTGCATCCCAACCTAGTCCAGGCACTGATCTGCCTCGCGGCCTTCTGCTGCTGCATCCCGATGTCGATCCCGTCGGGCCACATCGTGGCGTTCTGCGGCGATCTCGGAATCAAGCCGACGCACGGCGCGGCGATGCTGTCGGTCATGCTGGCCGCGGCCTTCGTGGCGCGGCAGGCCTGGGGCGCAATGGCCGACCGGATCGGCGGCCTGCGCACCGTGATGACCGGCTCGGCCTGCCAGGCGGTCGCCATCGCCTGCTTCCTGTTGACCCAGGACGAGGTCGGCCTGTTCTTCGTCGCGACGGCGTTCGGGCTGGGGTTTGCCGGCATCATCCCGTCCTACTCGGTGGTGATCCGGGATCTCTTCCGGTCGGCCGAGGCGTCGTGGCGCATTCCGCTCACCCTGTTCACGGCGATGAGCGGCATGGCGTTCGGCAGCTGGTTCGCGGGCAAGCTCTACGACCACTACGGCTACTACGCGCCGGCCTTCGGCTCGGGCGTCGCCTTCAATCTCCTCAATCTGTGCATCATCGGCTTTCTGATCTACCGTACGACCAAATGGCGCCGGGCGATCGCTGCACCCGCTGCGGTGTGATGACATGGTCGGCGGGATGAATACGGCGGAGTGGACAGGAAAATGCGCCTGCGGCGCGCTCAAATGGCGCGCCACAGCCGATCCGACTCTGCAGGGCTTCTGCCATTGCAAGAGCTGCCAGCGTACCAGTGGCAGCGGCCATGTCGGTTTCCTGTGCTTTCCCGAAAGCACCATCGCGATCGAGGGCGAGCGCCGGGCCTACACGCGGCCGGGCGGCAGCGGCCGGCCGGCATCGCGGTTCGCCTGCCCGGTCTGTCAGTCCGTGGTCTACGGCACCGGCGAGGTCATGCCCGGGCTGATCAATATCTACGCCGGATCGCTCGACGACAGCGCGCGCTTCAAGCCGACCATGGCGATCTTCGTGCGCGAACGCCCGCCCTGGGACGACGTCTCGCGCAATCTGACCTGCTTCGAGACGGTGCCGGGCGGCTGATTACTGCTGTTGCTGTTCGTCCTGGCTCCAGCCCTTCTTCTCGGCATCGAAGAACGACGCGAAGACCTTGCGGATGGTGCTCTCGGCAATGTCGCGGGTGATGAACACGACGCGGCTCTTGCGGTCGTCGCCCTCGGGCCAGGCTTCTAGCGTCGCCGGCGGATGGAAGACGTGCTGTACGCCGTGGATCACGACGGGCTTGTCGGTGTCCTTGACGTTCAGGATGCCCTTCATGCGCAAGAGGTCGGGGCCGCGATAGGTCACCAGCGCATCGAAGGCGGCC
>JBGAIW010000069.1:0-23037 GCA_044225265.1 Reyranella sp. | reverse complement strand
CTTAATCCAGCTTCACGCCCGAGGCCTTCACCGCCGGCGCCCAGAGCTTGCGGTCGTCCTCGACGAATTCCTTGAGACCGGCGCGGCCGGCCGGCGGCACGTCGAGGCCGAGGTCGTCGGCCCAGCGCTTCTGGATCTCGGGCTGCTTCAGCGCCTCGCCGATCGCGGCCTCCAGTTTGGCGACGATCGGCTCGGGTGTCGCCGCGGGGGCGCCGACGCCGTACCACGACGTGGCGACATAGCCCTTCACCGTCTCGCCGATCGCCGGAATGTCGTGCGCGGCCTTCGAGCGCTCGGCCGAGGTGACGCCCAGCCCCTTCAGCTTGCCGCCGCGCACCTGCGGCAGCATCGAGGGCATGTTGGCGAACATCATGTGCACGGTGCCGGAGATGACGTCGTTGTAGGCCGGGCCCGCGCCTTTGTAAGGCACGTGCACGATGTCGACCCCGGCCAACGACTTGAAGAGCTCGCCGCTGAGATGCAGCGACGTGCCGGGCCCCGACGAGGCGAAGGAATACTTGCCGGGCGATTCCTTGCAGAGCGCGATCAGCTCGGCGACGTTGTTGGCCGGCACCGATTGCGTCAGGCCGAGCAGGTTGGCGAGGATTGCCACCCGCGAGATCGCCACGATGTCCTTGTCCGGGTCGTAGGGCAGCTTGCTATAGAGCATCGGATTGAGCGTGTGACTGGCAACCGAGATCAGGCCGAGCGTGTAGCCGTCGGGCGTAGCGCGTGCGAGCTCGACCGTGCCGATGTTGCCGCCGGCGCCGCCCTTGTTGTCGACCACGAACTGCTGGCCGAAGGTCCGCGAGAGCTGGTCGCAGATCAGCCGGCTCACCGTGTCGGTGCCGCCGCCCGGCGCGAACGGCACGATGAAGCGCACGGTCTTGTTCGGCCAGGCGGCCTGCGCCCGCAGGCCCGGCGCGAGGGCGGGCGCGGCCAGGGGTCCGGCAAGGGCGGCTTTCAACAACGCTCGTCTTTGCATGGCATTTCCTCGGTTTCGTTGAAGCTAGCCTAACCCAGCCTGGGCTAGTTTGGCGTCAATGAATGGACCCGTGGGGGAACTGCTCCGGCTGCCGGATTTCCTGAGGCTGTGGCTGGTCGGCGCATCGGCGAACGCGATGCGCTGGCTCGAGCTGCTGGCGTCGGGCCTGTTCGCCTGGGAGGCAACGCAGTCGGCGCTCGCCGTGACGGTCGTGGTCGCGGTGCGCCAGCTGCCGCAACTGGCCTTCGGCGCCTTCGCCGGCGCGGTCTCGGAGGCGGTCAACCGCAAGACCATCGTGATGCTGGCGCTGCTCGTGCCGGCGCTGGTCTCGACCGTGCTCGCCACGCTCGCCACCACCGGCCATCTCGAACTGTGGTGTGTGGCGCTCGGCAACCTGATCTCGGGCACGATGTGGTCGACCGAGATGTCGACCCGCCGGCGCATGGTCGGCGAGGTCGCGGGCGCGCACCGCATCGTGCCGGCGATCGCCCTCGATTCGGCGACCAACGCCGCCACCCGCATGATCGGGCCGCTGCTGGGCGGCGTGATCTTCGGCTGGCTCGGCATGAAGGGCGCCTACACGCTGACCGCCCTGGTGCAGTTCCTCGGCGCCTTCGCGCTGGCGGGCCTTGCTTACGAACAGGTGATCCGCCGGCTCGATCTCGCGCGCATTCCGGCCGACATCGCCGAGGGCCTGGCCTTCGCGCGCACCCGCAACACCATCCTGCTGGTCTACGGCGTGACCGTGGTGACCAACGCGTTCGCCTTCGCCTACTCGGGCCTGGTGGCGCCGATCGGCAGCGGCGTATTCCACGTCTCGCCCGCCCTGGTCGGCCTGCTGGCGGCCGCCGAGCCGCTGGGCGCGCTGCTGGGCGGCGCCCTGATCGCCGCCGGCCTGGTGCGCATGGACCGCCGGCTCACCTTTGCCGGCGGCGCCGGCCTGTTCATGGTGGCGTTGATCGTGATGGCGTTGTCGCCGTCCTATTGGCTGGCGTTTACCGTGCTGGTGATCGGCGGCTTCGGCACCGCGGGCTTCGGCAACATGCAGACCACGCTGATGCTGACCGAGGCGCCGGCCGAGATGCGCTCGCGGCTGATGGGCCTGGTCACGGTCGGCATCGGCACCGGGCCGCTCGGTGTGCTGGCGGCCGGCGTGCTGTCGGACGCCATCGGCCCGCGCGGCGCGGTGCTGATCATGGCCGGCGCGGGCCTCGCCGCGACGATCGCGTTGGCCGTCGGCCTGCGCGATCGCTCGCGCCGGATCGATCCCTGAGGCCGTTCAGCCCTTGGTGATGAACGGCTTGGCGTCGGTGTCGTAGGCCGGATAGCCGAGGATCGTGCGCAACTCGGCCGACGGCAGTGCGCTCTTGGCTTCCGATTCGCCGGCCTTGATGGCGGCGAGACCTGCCTTCATGCCGGCGATGGCGGGCGACAGCATGCCGGTCGGGAAGGTGCCGATCTTGAAGCCGAGCGCCGCCGCCTCCTTCTGGGTCGGCGTGGCGCGCGCGCCGCCGGGCGACAGCACGACGAAGTGCGGGCTGCCCTTGCTAGCGACGATGCCGCGCTTGATCTCCGCATCGTCGGCGGGCGAATCGAGGAACAGGATGTCGGCGCCCTCCTCGACATACATCTCGATGCGCGCCACGGCCTCGTCGATTCCCTGGGTCGGGCGGCAATCGGTGCGCGCCATGATCAGGATGCCCGAGTCTTTGGCGGCCTGGACGGCGGCGCGGATCTTCATGCGCGCTTCCTCGCGCGGCAGGCAGGGCTTGCCGGCGGAGGTGAGCGCGCGCGGCGTGATCTTGTCCTCGATCAGCACGGCGGCGGCGCCGGCGCGGCCATAGGCGCGCACGGTGCGCTGCACGTTCATCGCATTGCCGTGGCCGTGATCGCCGTCGGCCAGGACCAGCATGCCGGGCGCGGCGGCATGGACCATGTTGAACGAATCGAACATCTCGCCGAACGAGACGAGATCGAGATCGGGGCCGCCGAGACGGCCGGCCGCGACGCAGGAGCCCGAGAGGAACGCCGTCTCGAAGCCCGCCTCGCCGGCCAGCTTGGCCGAGATGCCGTCCCACACCGCCGGCATCGCGATGAAGCCGGGCTTGGCCAGCAGGGCGCGCAGCCGCGCCGGTGCGGATTGGGTCATTTCTATTCCTCCTGAAAGTTATTCCGCCGCGTCGCGGAGACCGTCGTCGGCGACAGCCTGGCCGGCCTCGCGCGCCGATGCGCCGAGACGTGATACGCGCCGCTGTTTCCTGCCGACCATGAAACCGACTGTAGCGATTTGCGGGCCGGCACGACAATCACCGGTGGCGAAAACGCTGGCCGCCAGCCGAGACGGCCCTATGATGGCCGGCAACGATGACGGGCGAATGCCCGCGCGATTGACCCGTGGGAGGGTGCGTTTGAGGCGTAATGTATAGTTACATTGCCCGCAGGCTGGTGTTCGGCGCGCTGACTGTCATCGGCGTGTCGATCACGGTGTTCGTGATCATGCGGATCCTGCCCGGCGATCCCCTGGTCGCAGTGTTCGGCCCGGAAGGCTTCACCAAGCTGACCGAGGCGCAGCGCGCCAGCCTGATGGCCGAGCTCGGCCTCTCCGATCCGATCTGGCAGCAGTACCTGAACTGGGTGCGCGACGTCGCTGCCGGCAATTTCGGCAAGTCGTTCTTCCGCTCGGAGAACGTCGCCGACATGATCCTGCGCCGCGGCCCGCTCACGGCGGAGATCGCGCTGCTGTCGGTGCTGATTTCCTGGCTGGTCGGAATCCCTGTGGCGATCGTGAGCGCGCTGCGCCCCAACAGCGTGGCCGACAGCACCGTGCGCTTCCTGTCGATCCTGTTTCTCGCCGTTCCGGGGTTTTGGATCGGCATGCTGATCGTGCTCGGCCTGCTGTTCTGGTTCGGCTATCGCGCGCCGATGACCGGCGCGTCGCTGTTCGTCGATCCCAAGGCGAACTTCGAGTTGGTGATCGGCCCGGCCGTCGTGCTGGGCCTGGGCCAGGCCGCCTATATCGCGCGCATGGGCCGCTCGAGCCTGCTCGAAGTGGTTCGCGAGGATTACGTGCGCACCGCCCGCGCCAAGGGCCTGAATGGCCGCCTCGTCATCGCCTGGCATGCGCTGCCCAACGCGCTGCTGCCGGTCATCACCCTGTCGGGCGTGCTGATGGGGCTGGTACTGGCAGGCTCGATCCCGGTCGAGCGGGCCTTCGCGACGCCGGGCCTGGGCTTCGCCATGTTCATCGCGGTCAGCGAGCGTGATGTCTTCGTCATGCAGAACCTGGTGTTCCTCTATTCGGTGGTGTTCGTGCTGCTGAACATTCTGATCGACCTCAGCATCGCCTTCCTCGATCCCAGGATCCGCCTGCGATGACCGTCATCACCCCCTCCGATCCGCGCCTTGCACCGGCGTCCCGCCTGCGTGGCTTTTTCCGTGGCGCGCGCACCCTGATCCGTCGCGCGCCGCTCTCGGCCTTTTGGGGCCTGATCGCGGCGCTGATCCTGGTGATGGCGGTCTCGGCGCCGGCGATCGCGCCCTACCCGCCGCTCAAGTCGGACTTCCGCGCCATGCAGAAGCCGCCGTCGGAGAAGCACTGGTTCGGCACCGACCAGATCGGCCGCGACACGCTCTCCCGCGTGATCTACGGCAGCCAGACATCGCTCACCGTGGCGATGGGTGCGGTCCTGTTCGGCACCACGGTCGGCGCACTGTGGGGCCTGGCTTGCGGCTATTTCGGCGGCCGCTTCGACATGGCAAGCCAGAGAATCATCGAATTCCTGCAATCGTTTCCCGACCTGATATTGGCCATGGCGATCGCCATGGCGCTGGGCGGCGGGATCACCACCGTGATCGTCGCGATCGCCATCACGCGCATCCCGTTCGGCGGCCGGGTGATCAGATCGGTCGTGTTATCGCTCAAGGAGATGCAGTACGTCGAGGCGGCGCGCGGAATCGGCGCCTCGCATGCCCGCATGATGTTCCGCCACATCCTGCCGCAGTGCGTCGCGCCCTATCTGATCCTCGCGACGACGCATCTCGGCGTCGCCATCGTCATCGAAGCCTCGCTCGGCTTCCTGGGAGTCGGCATCCCGCCGCCGACGCCTACCTGGGGCAACATGCTGAGCGACGCGCTGAACTCCGGACTGGTGCCACCCTGGTGGCTGGTGTTCTTCCCGGGTGCCGCGATCACGCTCACCGTATTGTCGTTCAACCTGCTGGGCGACGGCATCCGCGATCTGCTCGACCCGAGGCTGCGTGGCTCGGTCTAGGACCGGGTCGGTCTAGGCTCCCGCTCCGAGGGGAAACTTCACGCCACTTTCGTGCAAGTGGCATGACGCCAGGTGACCGGGCGTCACCTCACGCAGTGCCGGCGCCTCTTGGCGACAACGCGGCATGGCGTAGGGACAACGGGTATGGAAGTGGCAGCCGGCCGGCGGATTGATCGGGCTCGGCACGTCGCCCGTCAGGATCACGCGCTTGCGTTTGCGGGCGCTCGACCTGGGAATCGGCACCGCCGACAGCAACGCCTCGGTGTAGGGATGCAGCGGCATCTCGAACAGGCTCTTGCGGTCGGTCATCTCGACGATGCGGCCGAGATACATCACGGCGACCCGGTGGCTGATGTGCTCCACCACCGCCAGGTCATGGGCCACGAACAGGTAGGAAAGCCTGAACTCGTCCTGCAGGTCCATCAGCAGATTGATGATCTGCGCCTGGATCGACACGTCGAGTGCCGACACCGGCTCGTCGCCGACGATCAGCTCGGGCCCGAGCGACAGCGCACGGGCGATGCCGATCCTCTGGCGCTGGCCGCCGGAGAATTCGTGCGCGTAGCGGCTGGTCGCCTCGGGGCGCAGGCCGCAGCGTTCGAACAGGGCCGCGACGCGTTCGCGGCGTTCGTTGGGCGTACCTATGCCGTGCACCACCAGAGGTTCGCCGACGATCTCGCCTGCCGTCATGCGTGGATTGAGCGAGGCGTAGGGATCCTGATAGATCATCTGCAGCCGCCGCCGGTAGGGCAGCATCTGGTCCGCCGACAGCCGGGTGATGTCTTCGCCGCCCACCTTGATGGTGCCGCCGGTCGGTTCGAGAAGTTTGAGCAGCGTCCGGCCGACCGTGGACTTGCCGCAGCCCGACTCGCCGACCAGCCCAAGGGTCTCGCCCTTGCCGATCGAGAACGACACGCCGTCGACCGCATAGACATGACCCTGGACGCTGCCGAACAGGCCCTTGTGGATCGGGAAATGCTTCTTCAGCCCCGAGACTTCGAGAAGCGCGCTCATAACGGATACCAGCAGGCGACAAAGTGGCCGGTGCGATGCTCGCCGAGCGGCGGCGCCTCCTGGCGGCAACGGTCCGTTGCCTTGCCGCAGCGCGGCGCGAAGGAGCAGCCCGGCGGAAGATTGAACAATGACGGCACCAGGCCCTTGATCTCGTTGAGTCGCGCGCGGGCGGCGCCGGCGGCACCGAGATGTGGGATCGAGCCCAGCAGGCCCTCGGTGTAGGGATGGCCCGGCCGGTCGAACAGCTCGTCGGCCGGCGCCTCCTCGACCTTGCGCCCGGCGTACATGACGACGACACGGTCGGCGTTCTCGGCGACGACGCCCATGTCGTGGGTGATCAGCACGATCGCGGTACCGGTGGTTTCCTGCAGTTCGCGCATCAGGTCGAGAATCTGCGCCTGGATCGTGACGTCGAGCGCCGTCGTCGGTTCGTCGGCGATCAGCACCTTGGGATTGCAGGACAGCGCCATCGCGATCATCACCCTCTGGCGCATGCCGCCGGAGAGCTGGTGCGGATAGGCGTGGGCGCGCTTCTCGGGCTCGGGAATGTAGACGCGCCGCAGCATCTCGACCGCCCGATCCCAAGCCTCCTTCTTTCCCAGTCCTTGGTGCAGTGCAACAGCCTCGGCGATCTGTCCGCCCACCGTGTAGAGCGGATTGAGCGAGGTCATCGGCTCCTGGAAGATCATCGAGATATCGTTGCCGCGGATCTTCTCCATCTCCGGCTCGGGGAGTTCGAGCAGGTTCCGGCCGTCGAAGCGGATGGTTCCGCCCACGATCCGGCCCGGCGGATTGGCGACCAGGCGCAGGATGGACAGCGCCGAAACGCTCTTGCCGCAGCCCGATTCGCCCACGACTCCCAGCGTTTCTCCGCTTTTCAGGGAATAGCTCACGCCATCGACGGCGCGCACCGTGCCGACCGGCGTGAAGAAGTGGGTCTGGAGATCCTCGACCTGTAGCACCGTCTGAGCCGGCGCGACGGCGGGATCGCCGACGACCCGAAGGGCCGATTGGCGAGGTTTCACGCAAGACTCCCTGAAAATACTCGTGTTAGTTTTGGTCCAAAGGAGATGGACGTAGCCATCTCAGCACATTGTGCTCGGTCAACAAAAGACCAAATCGGGAGGAAAGCGAAAGATGTCAGACAAATCTAGGACTCCGGGAGTCAACAGGCGCGGTTTCGTCAAGGGTGCGGCCGCGACCGCCACCGTGTTCGGCATGCCGTGGCAGGCGCTCGCGCAGGGCGTGCCCAACGAATTCGACGGATCGAAGTTCCAGCTCGCCGCACCGGAACCCAATCCGAAGCGCGGCGGCGTCATGAAGTACTGCATCACGTCGCGGCCGCCGCACTTCGACTTCCATCAGTCGGGCACCATCAACAGCCTCGGCAGCCAGGGCTGCATGTTCGACAACCTGGTGCGCCGCGATCCGCGCGATTCGGGCAAGACGATCATCCCCGACCTGGCGCATAGCTGGGAAATCTCCAAGGACGGCAAGACCTATACCTTCCATCTGCGCGAAGGCGTGCAGTTCCACGACGGCGCCGACTTCACGTCGGACGACATCAAGGCGACCTACGATCGCATTCGCAAGCCGCCGCAGGGCGTCAGCATCCCGCGCTCGACCCTGTTCACGACGGTCGAGGAGATCACCACGCCCGACAAGAAGACCGTGGTGTTCAAGCTCTCCGAGCCGCGTCCGGCCAGCTTCATGATGGCGGCCTTCGCGTCGGGCTGGAACGGCATCGTCCGCAAGAAGACCCTGGAGGACAACCAGTACAACCTGCGCAAGGTGGTCGACATTCCCGGCACCGGACCGTTCAAGAGCAAGCGCCGCGTCGAGAACGAAATCTGGGTGATGGAGAAGAACGACAAGTATTGGAACAAGGGCCTGCCGTATCTCGACGGCATCGAGTTCTACCATGCCCTGCCGTTCTCGCCCGAGCTCGGTTCGGCGCTGCTGTCGAACCGCGTCGACTACGGCCGCATCGTCGATCCGGTGACGGCGCGCAAGGCGGCCCAGACGCCCGGCATGTCGACCACGGCCTTCTATCAGTCGGTTATCCAGGGCACCTGGATGAACAACAAGAAGAAGCCGCTCGACGATCCGCGGGTCCGCCGCGCCTTCCACCTCGCGCTCGACCGGCCGGTGCTGGTCGACGTCGTCAAGGACGTGGCGCCCATGATGATGGGCGGCATGATCTATCCGTTCTCGGAGTGGGCGACGCCGATCCCCGAGCTGAAGAAGCGGCTCGGCTACCAGGACGACACCACGGCGGCGGTGAAGGAGGCCAAGGCCCTGATGACCGCGGCCGGCTACGGCAGCGGCGCCAAGGGCATCGACTTCCTGGTGCGCGACGTCGCGACCTTCAAGCTGTGGGCGCAGGCCGTCCAGGCGATGCTGCAGCAGATCGGTGTCGAGTGCACCCTGCGCACGGTCGTCGAATCGGTGTGGTTCGACGACATCAAGACCGGCAAGTTCGACCTCGCCATCGGCGCGGTCGTCTCGACCTTGCTCGATCCCAGCGACTACTTCAACGCCTGGTACAAGAAGGACGGGCCGCAGAATTACGGCTGGTGGGACAATGCCAAGTTCGCCGAGCTGCTGCCGCAGATCGACAGGGAAGTCGACGTCAAGAAGCGTCTCGACCTGATCCGTCAGGCCGAGGCGATCTTCGAGGCCGATCCGCCGGTGCTGCCGGTTTCCTGGGAGAAGATCAACGACGTCTGGTTCAACTACGTGAAGGGCCACAATCCGAAGGACTACTTCGGCATCTACGATTGCGTGCGCTTCGACACGTTCTGGCTGGACAAGTAGCCGTCCGGCACGCCATCACCGGGGCATGATCACCTTCTACTTCTCCCCCGGTTCGAGCTCGATGGCGACGCACATTGCATTGCACGAAACGGGCGCGTCTTTCGAGGCGCGCCCGTTGGCGTTGCAGAAGGGCACGCGCACGCCCGACTTCCTCAAGGTCAATCCCAACGGCAAGGTGCCGACGCTGGTGGTCGACGGCACCGTCCTGACCGAGGTGGCAGCGACGCTGTTCTATCTCGCCCGTGCCTTCCCGCAGGCCGGGTTGATGCCCGCCGGCGTGCTCGGCGAGGCCGAGGCCATTTCGTGGATGTCGTTCAACGCCTCGACCCTCCATCCCGCGGTCGGCCAGGGGCCCGAGCGCGTCGCGGAAACCTGGCGAATCGCCGAGCAGAAACTCGGCGGCAGGCAATGGTGTGTCGGCGACAAGTATTCCATCGCCGACATCCACCTCTTCCGCCTCTACTGGCGTTTCAAGGACAGGTTCGGCCTGAAGGCGGCCGAGCACCCGTCGGTGCATTCGCTGTATGAGCGCATGATGGACCGGCCGGCGGTCAAGAAGACCATCGAGATCGAAGCGAAGGTCCCGTCGTCGCTGCCGGCCTGATCAGCCGTCCAGCTCAGCCGCCCAACTCAACCACCAGCTACCAGATCGATGGCGCGGCGATACATCGTCATCGCCGCTTCGGGCGTGTTGTAGCCCGCATGCGACGTCAGGGTGACGTTGTCGAGCTTGAGCAGCGGTTCGGAAGGCTCGGGCGGCTCCTTGCCGAACACATCGGTGGCGTAGTGGCCGATATGCCCTGATTTCAGCAGATCGATCAGCGCCGGCTCGTCGACGACGCCAGCGCGGGCCGTATTGACGACGATGACGCCCTTCCTGGTCTTGCCGAGCCGCGCGCGATCGAGGAAGCCGCGCGTCTGGTCGTTGAGCGCGAGATGAAGGCTGACGATGTCCGACTGCGCCAGCAGCGTTTCGATCGATACCGTGTCCGGCTTGGGCGTACGATTCCAGGCGAGCACCTCGAGTCCGATGCCTCCGGCGATGCGCGCCATCTCGGAGCCGATGCCGCCCAGGCCCACGATGCCCAGCGTCTTGCCGCGCAATTCCATGCCCTGCATCGGCCGCCAGCCGCCCGAGCGGACGATGCCGTGCATGGCGGCGATGTGGCGGGCGGCGGCGAAGACCAGACCCATCGCGTGCTCGGCCACGGTCGTGTCGCCATAGCCGCTGATCGTGGAGACCTTGATGCCGAGCTTCCGGGCCGCCGCCACGTCGACGAAGCTCGCCGCGCCGGTGCCGAGGAAGACGATGTGTTTCAGATCCCTGCACTTCTCGAGGGTCGGCGCGCTGAAGTAGGTCGCATCGTTGATCACGGTGTCATAGCCCGCGACCCTGGCCGGAACGTCCTTTTCGTCGACCGGACCCATGTTAACGACGACCGGGATGTCCTTGGGCCCGTGGACGCGCTTCCAGACCTTGTCGATGTCGGGCGTGGAATCGACGAAAAGGGTCTTAGGCATCGTTCAGTATCCGCCAGACCTTCTCCGGTGTCACCGGCATGTCGATATGGGTGACGCCGAATGGCGACAGCGCGTCGACGATGGCGTTCATCACCGAGGGCAGCGCGCCCGCGCAGCCCGCCTCTCCACACCCCTTCACGCCGAGGCGATTGGTCTTGCACGGCACGGAGTGGTTCTCGATCGAGAAGTCGGGCGCGTCGGCGGCGCGCGGCAGGGCATAGTCCATGAAGGTGCCGGCGACGGGCTGGCCCTGTTCGTCGAAGATCACGCGCTCCATGAGCGCCTGGCCGATGCCCTGCATCACGCCGCCATGGGCCTGCCCTGCGACCAGCATCGGATTGATGACCGTACCGAAGTCGTTGACCATCGAGTAGCGCACGACCTCGATCACCCCCGTCTCGCGATCGATTTCGATCTCGGCAACATGGCAGCCGTTGGGGAACGAGAACGGCGGATTGTCGGAAACGTGGCTGACGTCGAGCGACTGCGGCAGGTCGGCCGGAAGTTTCAGCCCGCCTCGGAGCTTGTCGGCTAGCTCCATGATGCCGACGCTGCGGTCTGTGCCGGCAATGGTAAAGCGGCCGCGCGCGAACTCGATGTCCGCGGCCGAGGCTTCCATCACATGTGCAGCGATCTGCTTGCCCTGCTCGATCAGCTTGTCGCCTGCCTCCAGGAACGCCTGGCTTCCGACCAGCGCCGACTTGGAGCCGCCGGTGCCGCCGCCGACCTTGAGCTGGTCCGAATCGCCCTGCAGCAAGCGCAGCCGTTCGAAGGGAATGCCGGTCTGCTCCGAGAGCACCTGCGCGAACGGCGTCGCGTGACCCTGGCCGTAGTCGAGCGTGCCCGAGAGCATCGTCACCGAGCCGTCGTCTTCGAAGCGAATGCCGCCATATTCCTTGGCCGGCGGTCCGGTGACTTCGAGATACTGCCCGATGCCGCGGCCGCGCAGCCTGCCGCGCGCCGCACTCTCCGCCTTGCGCCTCTCGAAGCCTGTCCAGTCGGAAACCAGCAGCGCCTTGTCGAGGATGGCGGTGAACTCGCCCGAATCGTAGTTCATGCCCGACGGCGCCTTGTAGGGCATCTGCTGGGGTGCGATGTGATTGCGCCGCCGCAGTTCCGCTCCGTCGATGCCCATCTCGCGCGCGGCCGTGTCGATCAGCCGCTCCATGAAGTAGTTGCCTTCGGGACGGCCGGCGCCGCGATAGGCCGCGATCGGCGTGGTGTTGGTGAACACGACTTTGGAGTTCACTTCCATCGCAGGCGTTGCGTAGACGTCGATAATGTTCTTCACCGCGTTGCCCGTCGCCGGCATCGGCGGAAAGATATAGGCGCCGGCATTGGCCGTGCCGCTGAGACGCACGGCCAGGAACTTGCCGTTCCTGTCGAGCGCCAGCTCTGCGATTCTTTGGTGATCTCGACCGTGATTGTCGCTCAGGAAGCTTTCGGAGCGCTCGTCGGTCCATTTAACCGGCCGGCCGAGCGTCTTGGCCGCCAGCAGCAGCGGGCCGTACTCGGGATAGACTTGGCTCTTCATGCCGAACGAGCCGCCGACGTTGCCGGTCAGCACCCGCACCCTGTCCGGCGTCGTGTTCAGCACGTTGCGCGCCAGCCCACCGCGGATGCCCATCACGCCTTGGCAGCCGAGCCGCAGCACCCAGCGGTCGTTCTCGTAGGCGCCGATCGCCGAGCGCGGCTCCATCGGGCAGACGACGATGCGATTGGAGGAGATGTCGAGCCGCGTGACGTGCGCGGCCTCGGCAAACGCCTTCTTCACCGCCTCGGCGTCGCCGTAATGAAAGTCGAGCACGAGGTTACCCGGCGCATCGTCGTGGAGTTGAGGTGCGTCGGGCTTGAGCGCATCGGGCGCCCAGGTGACGGCAGGCAGCTCCTCGATATCGAGTTCGACCGCTTCCGCCGCATCTTTGGCCTGTGCCGCCGTCTCGGCCACCACGCAGGCGACCGCCTCGCCGACATAGCGCACCTTGCCCACCGCCAGCGACGGACGCAGGGGCGTCTTCATCGGTTTGCCGTGGCGGTCAGGGAAGTTCACCTCGCATTTCAGCGGGCCGAAGCCCGCCGCTGTGAGGTCGTCGTTGGTGAGGATCGCCAGCACGCCGGACATCCGGCGCGCCGCCGTGCTGTCGATTGCCTTCAGGACGCCGTGAGCGATCTTGCTGCGGACCATGACCGCATAGGCCTGGCCCGGCAGGCTCATGTCGTCGGTGTAGCGGCCCTGCCCGCGCAGGAGGACCGGGTCCTCCTTGCGCGAGACCGGCTGGCCGACGCCGAACTTCATCAACGCCAGATCGTTGTCACTCAACGCGTCCATTACGCCACTCCAGACGAGACTACTTGAGCGGCGAGTAGTTGGTCGGCAGCAGCAATGTCGAGTGCATCTCCTGCAGCTTGGCCGGGCCCTTGGCGAGATAGGCCTGCCATGCCGGGTCCTTCATGGCGTCTGAACGCGCCTTGAAGCGCTCTTCCAGGTTCTTGTAGCGCCACAGGTGAATCCACTCGTTGGGCTGCGGGAACTCGCCGGTCCAGGCACCCCAGATCGGCGAGTACTTCTCGCGGGCGGCCTGGACTTCCTTGAAGTCCTTCCCGTATTGCGTGGCGCCGCCCATGTTGCAGCGATAGACGCGCAGTTCGTAGACGTTCCCGGTGGTGCCGTCGCTCGGCTTGATGTCGACGACCGGATTCATCAGGCGCAGGTCCTGGCGCTGGATCAGCGGACGGATCACCGGCACGTAGCCTTCGGTCCACGGCTTGTGCTTCATCAGCTCGGTGCGCAGACGCGTGCGCTCCTCGTAGCTGTCGTACTTCCACAGATGCCAGATCTGGTTCAGTGCGCCGAACTCGGCCGTCCAGTAGCCGTGGTTGACGCCGAAATTCTGCCCGCGCGCCGGCCGGCCGATCGTCTCGGCAGCTTTCAGGTATTCCGGCATCTTGCCTGGATAGAGCGTGTAGGTGCGAAGCTCGTAGACCATGTGATTTCCCCTTACGGATGCGGGTTCTTCGGCGGATGCGCCTTGACCGCTTCCTCGTTGATGTCGGCACCCCAGCCCGGCCGGGTCGGCACGATCAATTCGCCATTCTGGATGACCGGTGGATGGGTGACCAGATCGTCCTTCCACGGCACGTCGTCGATATCGATTTCCATGATACGGAAATTGGGCATCGCCGCGCACAGATTGGCGCTCATCAAGGTCGACATGTGACCGTAGAAATTGTGCGGCGCGCAGTTGATCTCGTAGGCCTCCGCCATGGTCGAGATCTTGTGGCCCTCGGCCAGGCCGTTCCACGGCACGTCGATGATCGAAACGTCGATCGAGCGATTCTCGAAGAACGGACGAAACTGGCGCCGACCGAACAGCGACTCGCAGGAGGCGATCGGCATCGCGGCACGGTCACGGATCAGGCGCAGGCCCTCGGGATCGTAGGAATCGATCTCCAGCCAGAACAGATTGTACGGCTCGCAGGCCCTCGCGACCTTGATGTAGCCCTCGGTTTTGAAATTGAAGTTGGTGTCGAGCAGGATGCCCATGTCGGAGCCCGCGCCCTGCCGGAACGCCGCCAGCCCGTCCTTGATCGCCGCCAGCGTCGGCCCGTCGGCATTGAGCTCGGGCCCGCCGGGCGTGCGGCCGAAGCCCGGCTGGTACATGTTCGGCGGGTCGAGATCGAAGCGGAAAATGTTGGTCTTCAGCGCCTTGAAGCCGCGCTGCTTGACGTGGCCCCCGAGCTTCACCAGGTCGTCGAGCGAGCGCACCGGCTCGACGCCCATCACCTCGGCGTTGCGGAAGCGGTAGCTGCCGCAGTGCGACCAGTAGAGCGGCAGGCGGTCGCGCACCCTGCCGCCGAACAATTCGTAAACCGGCACGCCGAGCGACTTGGCCTTGACGTCGAGCAGCGCATTCTCGATCGCCGCCATCGCCTGCTGATTGATGCCGCCAGGCGCCTGGCGGGTCACGGCATATTGCATCGACATGATGCGCTCGACCGCCCGCGGGTTCTCGCCGATCAGGGCCGCCGCCATGCGGCGGATCACGGCGGTGATGCCGGCACTGCCGTAACCTTCATTGTATTCCGACCAGCCGACGATGCCTTCATCCGTGGTGATCTTGAGAAAGGAAAAGTCCCGCCAGCCGGCGTCGCAATGCATATCCTCGATCTTGACGATCTTCATGGTGTTTCCTCCCGGACGCCCGACAGCATAGACTATGCGGCGTACTCATAGCGGGACAAAACCATGCCTCTGCGCGGCAAGGGAATGCTGGTCGTCTATACCGAGGTGAAGCCCCGCGACGAGCGTGACTTCAACGAGTGGTACAATCGCGAGCACATCGACGAGCGGGTCAATCTGCCGGGCTTCCATCGCGCCCGCCGCTACGTCGCCGAGCGCGGCGCGCCGAAGTACCTCGCGACCTACGAATGCGATCATGTCGGCGATCTGGCGACCCCCGGTTACCTGAACCTGCTCGCCAACCAGACGCCGTGGACGCAGGCCGTGATGGCCCGCTTCACGACGTTTCATCGCATGACCCTGCGGGTGCAGGTCGATCTCACACATGGCGTCGGCGGCGTCATCACGACCGTCCGCTTCGTACCCGATCCACGCAAGCGCCGGCTGATCACCGACTGGTTGACCAAGACCGTGCTGCCCCGCGCCATCGCCAAGCCGGGCCTCGTGGGCGCGGCGGCACTGGAGAACGACCTCGACGCCGCCAATGCGCCGATCCAGGAAAAGAGCATGGATCATCCGCGCGCCGAGGACGCCGAATGGATCGTCATGCTCGAGGGCTCCGACCCCAAGGCGACCGACTCGGCGGCACGCCAGGCCTTCAAGCTCGCGGCACTGGCCAAGTACGGCGTCACCAAGGCACCGGCCATCGCCACCTACCGCCTGCTGTTCGGAAACCAGCGCTGACGGAAGATTGACCTGTTGTTGATCGTCTTGCTGCCTAAGTTGGTCCGGTGACGACTCGCCAGACAATCTTCGTGCTGCGCCAGATCACCCTGGTCGGCCTTTGCCTGCCGGCGCTCTATCTCGCCTGGCGCTGGTGGACGGACGATCTCGGACCGCGCCCGGTGACCCTCGCCACGCACGTCACCGGCGACTGGACGGTGGTGTTCCTGCTGCTGTCGCTGGCCCTCACGCCGGCCCGCGCAATTTTCGACTTCATGCCGCTGATGCAGATCCGCCGCCGGATCGGCGTCGCCGCCGCGCTCTATGCCGTGCTGCATCTGCTGATCTACGCCGCCGACCAGAAGTGGAACCTGATCGTCGTCGCGGTCGAGATCGCCAAGCGCTTCTACCTGACGATCGGCTTCGTGGCGCTCCTGATGATGGTGGCGCTCGCCGTCACCTCGACGGACGGCTGGCAGCGCCGGCTTAAGCTCAACTGGAAGCGCCTGCACAGGCTCGCCTACCCCGCGGCCGTGTTGGCGATCCTGCACTTCTTCATCCAGTCCAAGGCCAATGTCGGCGAGGCGACGGTGGCCGCCGGCCTGTTCGCCTGGCTGATGATATGGCGGGCCCTGCCGCAGAAGCTCGCCGTCAGCTACCGGGGCCTCGTCCTGCTCGCCGTCGCGGCGACCGCTTCGGCGCTGGTCTTCGAGCTTGCCTGGTACGGGCTGGTCAACAACGTCGACCCGATACGGATTCTGCGGGCCGACCTGAACCTCGATCTGGCGCCGCGGCCGGTCCACAAGGTGCTGCTGGCCTCGCTTGCCGTGATCGTCCTGGCGGCGCTGCGCCGCCTTCCGAAAGTCCTCAAACGGCTCTTTACGAGCCGCTATATCCGAAGGACTATATCGACCTCTTGAAGCGGAGGCCGACATGATGCGGAGACGGAGCTGGCTCGGGGCGGCGGTCGCGCTGGCGATGCTGCCCGGCGTCGCGCAGGCGCAGGACAGCCTGGTGATCTTCGCCGCCGCCAGCCTGAAGAACGCCCTCGACGGGATCGCGGCCGACTGGACCAAGGCGACGGGCAAGCCCGCCCCCAGGATCTCCTATGCCGCCAGTTCTGCCCTCGCCAGACAGATCGAGGGAGGTGCGCCGGCCGACCTCTTCATCTCGGCCGACCTCGATTGGATGGACTACGTGGCCAGGAAGGACCTCATCAAGGCCGACACGCGGATCAACCTGCTGGGCAACCGGATCGTCCTGATCGCGCCCCGCGATTCGAAGGCCACGATCGAGCTCAAGCAGGGCGCCGACGTCGCCAGGATTCTGGCCGGCGGCCGGCTGGCGATGGCAAATGTCGAGGCGGTGCCCGCCGGCAAGTACGGCAGGGCCGCGCTCGGGAAGCTCGGCGCCTGGGACGGCGTGAAGGACAGGATCGCCCAGGCCGAGAACGTGCGGGCGGCGCTGCTGCTGGTATCGCGCGGCGAGGCGCCGCTCGGCATCGTCTATGCGACCGACGCCGCGGCCGATCCCGGCGTGAGGATCATCGCCGAGTTCCCGGCCGATTCTCATCCGCCGATCATCTATCCGGCGGCGGTCCTGAAGAGCTTCCGGTCGTCCGACGTGGCCGCCTTCTTCGACTATCTCAGGACCGCGAAGGCCCGGCCCTCGTGGGAGAAGCAGGGCTTCACGGTACTGGCGAAATCCGCCTCCTCTACATGAGCCTGTCGGCCGAGGAATGGACGGCGGTCCGGCTCAGCCTGCTGGTCGCCGTCACGGCGATGGCGGCCAGCCTGCCACTCGGCGTGGCCGTCGCCTGGCTGCTGGCGCGCGGCCGTTTCTGGGGCAAGGGACTGCTCGACACCGTCGTTCACCTGCCGCTGATCCTGCCACCCGTCGTGACCGGCTACCTGCTGCTGATCCTGTTCGGCAAGAAAGGGCCGATCGGATCGTTCCTCGACCAGACCTTCGGCATCGTCTTCGCCTTTCGCTGGACCGGCGCGGCCCTCGCCTGCGCGGTCATGGGCTTTCCCCTGATGGTGCGCGCCATCCGGTTGTCGATCGAGGCCGTCGACAGGCGGCTCGAAAGCGCGGCCGGGACGCTCGGCGCCAGTCCCATATGGGTGTTCCTGACCATCACCCTGCCGCTCTGCCTGCCCGGCGTGATCGCGGGCGCGATCCTCGCCTTCGCCAAGTCGATGGGCGAGTTCGGCGCCACCATCACCTTCGTCTCCAATATCCCGGGCGAAACCCAGACGCTGCCGTCGGCGATCTACACCTTCACCCAGGTGCCGGGCGGCGACGCCGGCGCGATGCGCCTCACCCTGATCTCCGTCGCGATCTCGATGGGTGCGCTGCTCGTCTCCGAATTTCTGGCGCGCCGCGTCGGCGCACGGCACGCCGCGACATGAGCCTCGACGTCGATGTCGACCACCGGCAGGGCAGCTTCCATCTCGCCGCCCGCTTCGCCGCGCAGCCGGGGCTGACCGCCCTGTTCGGCCGCTCCGGCTCGGGCAAGAGCACACTGGTCAACATCGTCGGCGGCCTGATCCGTCCGCAGCGCGGCAAGGTATCGGTCGACGGCCAGGTGCTGGTCGACAGCGAGCGCGGCGTGTTCGTGCCGGCGCACCGACGCCGTGTCGGCTACGTCTTCCAGGACAGCCGGCTGTTTCCTCATCTCAGCGTGCGCCACAACCTGCTCTACGGACGCTGGTTCTCGCGCGGCCCGGATGGCGCGGCCAGCGACTACGACTTCGTGGTGAGGATGCTCGACATCGGCCGCCTGCTCGAGCGGCGGCCGGACTCGCTGTCGGGCGGCGAAAAGCAGCGGATCGCGATCGGCCGCGCCCTGCTCGCCCGGCCACGGCTGCTGCTGATGGACGAGCCGCTGGCGTCGCTCGACGAGGCGCGCCGTGCCGAGATCCTGCCCTACATCGAGCGGCTGCGCGACGAAGCGGGCGTTCCGATCCTCTATGTCAGCCACTCCGTCGCCGAAGTGGCGCGGCTCGCCACCACCGTCGTCATCCTGACCGAGGGTGCGGTAACTGCGGTAGGTCCGGTGGCCGACATCCTGCCGCTCGCCGAGGCGGGCGATGGTGGCAGCGTGCTCGATGCGGTCGTGACCACCCACGACGATGCCTTCAAGCTGACCTGTCTCGCCTCGGCCGCAGGCGACTTGCAGGTGCCGCTTCTCGCGGCGCCCAGGGGCACGAAGGTGCGCGCCTACATTCGCGCCCGCGACGTCATGCTGTCGCTCGGCCCGCCCCAGGACATCAGCGCCCTCAACGTGCTGGCGGGAAAGGTCGAGCAGATCGTGCCAAGCGGCGCTCAGGCCGACGTCAGGGTGAACTGCAACGGTGCAGTCGTCATGGCCCGCCTGACCGCCAAGTCGGTGCACCGCCTGGCGCTGTCCCCGGGGACCGGTGTCTATGCCGTGATCAAGAGCGTATCCTTCGAGCGCAGCTAGGAGTCTCCATGCCGCACCTCAGCATCCGCATCGATTTCGACGAGGAAGGCCGGCTCGGCCCGGGCAAGGTGACGCTGCTCGAGCGGATCGCCCGGGAGGGCTCGATTTCCGCCGCCGGGCGCTCGATGAACATGTCCTACAAGCGCGCCTGGGAGCTGGTCTCGGAGATCAACGACAGCTTCGCCGAGCCCCTGGTCTCGGCCCAGACCGGCGGCAAGTCGGGCGGTGGCGCGGTGCTGACCGAACGCGGACAGGAGCTGATCCGTCATTATCGTGCCATCGAACGCAAGGCACTTTCGGCCACTTCCGCCCATCTCAGGGCGCTCCAGGCGATTTCCCGCAAGGGCCGGCGCGCCTGACGCGCTATGCTCGGGCGACCAACGCCCGAGGCCACGATGTCGTCGCTCCCGCTGCCGCTGCAACCCCGCTTCATCACGCTGACCTTCGCCGTCGTGGCGACCATGGCTTTCGCCGTGGCATGGGCCGCGATGCCCTACTCGATCTGGCTGGTCGTCGGCTTCGCCGTCGCGGCCCTGCTGACACTGGTCGGCATCCACGATCTCACGCAGACGCGCCACGCCATCCTGCGCAATTATCCGATCGCGGCGCACCTGCGCTTCATCTTCGAGGAGATCCGGCCGGAACTCCGGCAGTACTTCTTCGAGGGCGACAAGGACGGCACCCCGTTCAGCCGCGACCGCCGCGCCATCGTCTACCAGCGCGCCAAGATGGTCCTCGACGTGCGCCCGTTCGGCACCCAATACGACGTGTATGCCACGGGCTACGAATGGATGAGCCACTCCATCGCGCCACGCCCGGTGTCGAAGGAGCCGTTCCGGACCATGATCGGCGACACGGAGTGCTCGAAGCCCTATTCGGCCTCGGTCTTCAACATCTCGGCGATGAGCTTCGGCGCGCTGTCGGCCAACGCCATCCGTGCCCTGAACGGCGGCGCCAAGCTCGGCGGCTTTGCCCACGACACCGGCGAGGGCGGCTACAGCCCCTATCACCGCGAGATGGGCGGCGACATCATCTGGGAGATCGGCTCGGGCTACTTCGGCTGCCGCAATCCCGACGGAACCTTCAATGCCGACAAGTTTGCCGAGGCCGCCTCCAACGAGCAGATCAAGATGGTCGAGCTCAAGCTCAGCCAAGGCGCCAAACCCGGCCACGGCGGCGTGCTGCCCGCGCCCAAGGTAAGCCCGGAAATCTCGCAAACCCGCGGCGTGCCGGTCGGCGAGGATTGCATCTCGCCGTCCCAGCACAGCGCCTTCACCACGCCGATCGAGATGATGAAGTTCATTGCCGAAATGCGCCGTCTGTCGGGCGGCAAGCCGGCCGGCTTCAAGCTCTGCATCGGCCACGAATGGGAGTTCCTGGCGATCTGCAAGGCGATGCTCGAGACCGGCATCTATCCCGACTTCATCGTGGTCGACGGCAAGGAAGGCGGCACCGGCGCCGCGCCGATGGAGTTCGTCGACCATATCGGCAAGCCGATGCGCCAGGGCCTCTACTTCGTGCACAACGCCCTGATCGGCATCGGCGCACGCCACCGCATCAAGCTCGGCGCGGCCGGCAAGATCATCACCGCGTTCGACATCATCCGCGCCCTGGCGCTGGGCGCCGACTGGTGCAACGCTGCCCGCGGCTTCATGTTCGCGGTCGGCTGCATCCAGTCGCAGTCCTGCCATACCGACCGCTGCCCGACCGGCGTGGCGACCCAGGACCCGACCCGTCAGCGCGCCCTGGTCGTGCCCGACAAGATGCAGCGCGTCGCCAACTTCCATCGCGCCACCCTGCACGAGCTGGCGGAGATGACGGCAGCGGCCGGTCTCGACCATCCCCGCGAGTTCAAGCCGATCCACATCTCACGCCGCATCTCGCCGAGCGACGTCGTGACCTTCGCCGACATCTACCCGCCGCTGACCGAGAACGAGCTGATCACCGGCTCCGGCAAGCCGCGCTGGCAACAGCCGTGGGACATGGCCGACCCGAATTCGTTCCGCGCCAAGGTGCGCTGACCTCACCAGGGGCCGGTGCCGAAAAGCTCGGCGAACTTCTCTCGGCTCACCTCGAGCGGCGGCGCGGGCGCCCCGGCGCGGAAGCGGATCGTCCAGGCCGAGTAGCCCGACATGAAGAAGCGCGCCTCCTCTCCGGCCAGCGTGTCGCCGTCGCCGTCCTGCAGCCCGATCGCCTGCGGATACCAGCTGCCGTGCATCACGATCCGCTGCGGCGGCGACCAGCCCGCCGGATCGGCCGGATCGCGATTGAACGAGACAAAGACGCCGCGTTGCACGATGTCGCCGCGTCCGCCCTCGGTGCGGTTGAGCAGCATCACGTAGCTCGAGATCGCGCGATTGAAATGGACCGCCGGGCCCCAGTAGGCTGCCGGGTCGGCATGCCGCCATCCGCGATCGACCGCGAAGTACGGCGTGCCCGGCAGGACGGGGTCGTGGGGACGCCAGGCGCCCTCCCGCCAGACCTCCAGCCCAGACGGCCGCTCGCGCGACGCCACGGGATAGCGCAACACCGCGATGCCCTGCGCGGCTTCGTCCGCCACGTAGCTCGTGTAGTGCAGATAGAACCAGCGCGCGTCGCGGTCGGGGATGACGGAGAAATCGCCGTAGCCGCCCGCGACGAAGCCGTTGCGGTAGAAGCGGTCGGCGGATCCCAGCGGCGCGCGCAACAAATCGCCGAGCAGGCGCCAGGTGCGGCCCTCGTCGTCGGAGCGCAGGGCGCCGACGTGGGGCAGGAACAGCCGCGCCGCGTCAGGCACCTTTTCTTCGGCGTGATACCAGGCGAACAGCCCGCCGTCGGGCGCGCGCCATACCGACTGGATCCACTTGCCGACCGCCGGCGCAGGGTCGTCGACATAGGCGATCGGCGCGAAGGAACCGTCGGGCCACGATCCCCGGGTGCTGCAGCGCATCGTGTGGCCGATCGGCAGATAGTGGGACACGAAGGTCAGTGTCTCGCCGGCACGCCGCAGCAGCGGCGAGTTGGAATCCGTGCGCCGCTGGGACGATGGGTGAAGCAGCAGCGGCGGCGCGGATCGGAAATCGGCGGCGAATGCGGGCTGGTCGGTCACGGCGCCAGAATGCGCCAATCGACGCATGGCTCCATGACCTGAATCAAGGTTGTCATCGCGCCGCCTTTGTTCCAGCAATGGCGCAACAAGCCGATTGAGGGGAACGCCAGATGACCGCACCGTTCGATTTCACGCCGCTGATCGCGCCGGGCCAGCCCGCGCCGGCCGTCAAATGGACCGGCTTCCCGAAATACAATTTCATCGGCGGCCACAACGACGCCAAGCACGTACCGGTCGAAGCGCTGATCGAAGCCGCGACCAATGTGCTGCGCCGCGAGGGCCCGACGCTCGCCACCTACAGCCTGAACAGCGGCCCCCAGGGTTACCGTCCGCTGCGCGAGTTCCTGTCGAAGAAGCTCAAGGGCCATGCCGGCATCGACTGCACGGTCGACGAGATCCTGATCCTGTCGGGTTCGACCCAGTCCTTCGACCTGGTCAACGGCCTGCTGCTCGCCAAGGGCGACACCGTGATCGTCGAACAGGACACCTACGGCAGCTTCGTCAATCGCCTGACCAAACTTGGAGTCAACATCGTCGGCATCCCGCTCGACGACGAAGGCATGCGGACCGACGTCCTGGCCGAGAAGCTCGCCGAGCTGAAAGCCAAGGGCATCACGCCGAAATACATCTACACCATTCCGACGGTGCAGAATCCGACCGGCGGCATCCTGGGCGAGAAACGCCGTGCCGAACTGCTGGCGCTCGCCGCGAAGTACGGCGTCCTCATCTTCGAGGACGAGTGCTACTCCGACCTGATCTGGGACGGCAAGCGGCCGCCCTCGCTCTATGCCATGGCCAATGGCGAAGGCGTGATCCATCTCGGCTCGTTCTCAAAGTCGATCTCGCCGGCCTTGCGCGTCGGCTACCTCGTCGCCAAATGGCCGTTCCTGTCGCGCATCATCCCGCTCAAGCTCGATGCCGGCTCGGGTGCGCTGGAGCAGATGGTGCTCGCCGAGTTCTGCACCAGGCATT
>JBGAIW010000068.1:0-23185 GCA_044225265.1 Reyranella sp. | reverse complement strand
ATGCGCAAGGCCGGCGACATCGGCTGGAAGCCCGTGATGTACCTCAACAACGTCTCGTCCAGCGTCGCCTCGACCATGAAGCCGGCCGGCTTCGAGAACGTGCAGGGCGTGATCACGGCGCAGTACCTGATGGATCCCACCGACAAGCAGTGGGACAGCAACCCCGACATGAAGATGTGGGTCGAGTGGATGAAGAAGAGCAACCCGGGCGCCAGCCTGCAGGATGCCTCGAATGTCTTCGCCTATTCGGTCTCCTATCTCATGCACAAGACGCTGGAGAAGTGCGGCGACAATCTGACCCATGAGAACGTCATGCGGCAGGCGGCCAACCATCAGAAGCTGAAGGTGCCGCTGCTGCTGCCCGGTATTACGGTCAGTACCAGCCCGACCGACTATTATCCGATCCAGGCGGTCCAGCTCTCGCGCTTCAAGGGCGAGACCTGGGAGCTGTTCGGCGACGTCATGCACGCCGAAAGCACCTGAGCCGCGCATCGGAACTGGTGTCACACGATGGAAGGGCCGCCGAAAGGCGGCCCTTTCACTTTATGCCTTCACTCCGCCTGTATTTCAGTGGAAAGTCCGGCAGCTTAAAGATTGGGAGGTAACCTCAAGTGAAGTCGAACAGGCGTATGTTTATCGGTGGCGTGTCGGCCGCCGCAGTGCTCAGCAGCGTCCGCGTTGCTTCCGCCCAGAAGAAGTACTCCGACGGCGCGAGCGATACCGAGATCAAGATCGGCCACACCGGTCCCTACAGCGGCCCGGCTTCGTCCTACGGTCAGATCGGCAAGACGATCGACGCCTACTGGAAGAGCGTCAATGCCGCCGGCGGCGTCAACGGCCGCAAGATCAACTTCATCACCCTGGACGACGGCTACAGCCCGCCGAAGATCGTCGAGCTGGTGCGTCAGCTGGTAGAGCAGGACAAGGTGCTGTGCACCTTCAACACGCTCGGCACGCCGACCAACACGGCGATCCACAAGTACATGAACCAGAAGAAGGTGCCGATGCTCTACGTCGCCACCGGCGCATCGAAGTGGGGCGATCCCAAGCACTTCCCGTGGACGATGGGCTTCCAGCCCGACTACCACACCGAGGGCGCGATCTATGCCAAGCACATCCTCGCCAACGTCAAGGACGCCAAGATCGGCGTGCTGATGCAGAACGACGACTACGGCAAGGACTACTTCGGCGGCTTCAAGGAAGGCCTCGGCAAGGACGTCAACAAGATCGTCAAGCAGGTCACCTTCGAAGTGACCGATCCGACGGTCGACAGCCAGGTCATCCAGCTCAAAGATTCCGGCGCCAACGTCTTCTTCAACATCTCCACGCCGAAGGCGGCCGCCCAGGCGATCCGCAAGGCGGCGGACATCGGCTGGAAGCCGGTGCAGTACCTCAACAACGTGTCGGCTTCGGTCGGCTCGGTCATGAAGCCCGCGGGCCTCGAGAACAGCCAGGGCATCATCACCGCCCAGTACCTCAAGGATCCGACCGACAAGCAGTGGGAGAACGCTGACGACTTCAAGGCGTGGGTGGCCTGGATGGACAAGTGGATGCCGGGCGCCAACAAGGCGGATGCCAACCATGTCTACGGCTTCGCAGTTGCCAACCTGATGCACGAAACGCTGAAGAAGTGCGGCGACGAGCTGACCCGCGACAACGTCATGAAGCAGGCGGCCAACTACCAGAAGTGGAAGCTGCCGCTCGCCCTTCCGGGCATCACCATCAACACCAGCCCGACCGACTACTACCCGATCCAGTCGGTCCAGCTCGCCCGCTTCAAGGGCGAGACCTGGGAGCTGTTCGGCAACGTCATGTCGAGCGAAGCGTCCTGAGATTGCTCATTGCACGAGACGGGAAGGGCCGCCGGGAAACCGGCGGCCCTTTTCGTTTCAGCGCTTTGCGCTGACGGGCTCGGTCGCTGGCCGGCGGAGTGCCTGGCGGCATTCGGCGGTGTTGATGCGGCCGTCGCGGTCGAGATCGCAACGCGCGAAGTTGCGGTCGGCCCCGGCGAGGAACTCGGCCTTGCTGACGAAACCGTCTTTGTCCGCGTCGAGCAGGCGGAAGTAGCCCGACTGGCGGCGGGCCTGGGCGTCGCTCGGCAGCACGTCGTTGCCGGCGGGGCGGGTGCGGGCGAACAGCTCGTCCTCACTCAGCTTGCCGTCCTTGTCGGTGTCGAGCTGCTTGAAGCGGGCCTCCTGGCCGGACGTCCATTCGCCTCGATCGACCAAGCCGTCCTTGTTGGTGTCGTAGCGCATCATGCCCCGCGGCGCGGCGGCGGGCGCGGGGGCGGCCTTAGCCTCGGCCGGATCGGGAGCGGCTTCGGCCGGCAGGGCAAGAGCGACGAGCATCACGGCACAGAGGAGCTTCAGCATCGGGCATATCCTTTTGGTTGTGTCGGGATATGGAAAAGCAATTGCCATTTCCCTTACCCGGCTCTCTGGCCGTCGATATAGTCACCGGCGCGACCGAATTGCGGCCGTGTTGTGTTTTATGGGCCGGATACAACCATGGGTTACGATTACGATCTTTTTGTCATCGGCGCCGGCTCGGGAGGCGTACGAGCCTCGCGCATCGCCGCGGGCTACGGCGCGCGGGTCGGCATCTGCGAGGACTTTCGTGTCGGCGGCACCTGCGTGATCCGCGGGTGCGTGCCGAAGAAGCTCCTCGTATATGGTTCGAAGTTCGCCCATGAGTTCGAAGACGCCGCAGCCTATGGCTGGTCCGGCCTGACCCCATCCCTCGACTGGACGACCCTGCGCGACAATGTCCAGAAGGAGGTCGATCGTCTGAACGCGGTCTACATCCGATTACTGGAAGGTCCGGGGGTGAAGATCCATCTGGGGCGCGGCCGGCTGATGGATCGGCACACCGTCGCCATTGCCGGTCCGAACGGCGAGCAGACCGTCACTGCCGACAAGATCCTGATCTGCACCGGCGGCCGGCCGGAGGTCCCGAACATTCCGGGCCGGGAACTCGCCATCACCTCCAACGAGGCATTCCATCTCCCCGATCCGTTGCCCAAGCGCATCACCATCGTCGGTGGCGGCTACATCGCGGTCGAGTTCGCCGGCATCTTCATCGGCCTGGGATGCCACGTCGATCTGGTGATCCGGCGCGACCGGGTGCTGCGTGGCTTCGACGAGGATTGCCGCACCTTCGTGCACGAGGCTCTGGTGAAGAGCGGCATCAAGATGCGCACCGAGACGGAGATCGCCCGGATCACCGCGACGCTCGACGGACAAGGAGGCGGCAAGGCGCCCTATCAGGTTCACACGCCGCTCGGCGGGATGTTCGAAACCGATCTCGTCATGTACGCCACCGGCCGGGCGCCCAATACGGCGGGCATCGGTCTCGACAAGGTCGGGGTACAGGTCAACAAGGCAGGCGCCATCGCCGTCGACGAATGGTCGAGGACCACGGCCGAGAACATCTGGGCGGTGGGCGACGTCACCGACCGCATCAACCTGACGCCGGTCGCGCTGATGGAGGGGCACTGCTTCGCCGACACCGTGTTCGGCAACAAGCCGCGCAAGCCCGATCACCGCAACGTGCCGTCGGCGGTGTTCTGCCAGCCCGAGATGGCCAATGTCGGCCTGACCGAGGAAGAGGCACGCCGCACCCTGGGTGAACTCCGGGTCTTCACCTCGGCCTTCACGCCGATGAAATACACGCTGGGCGAACGCAAGCAGCGCACCTTCATGAAGCTGATCGTCGAGGCGGCGACCGACAAGGTCGTGGGCTGCCACATGGTGGGCGACGATGCGGCCGAGCTGATCCAGGGCCTGGCCGTGGCGGTGAAGGCGGGGGCCACCAAGGCCCAGTTCGATGCCACCGTGGGCATTCACCCCACGGCGGGCGAGGAATTCGTCACCATGCGCACTCCGCGGGCGGAGCCGACCCCCCGGAAGGCCGCCGCCGAATAGGCGAAACGGGCCTGCTGGGCCGGCTGGCCTTTTATCCACAGCGCGTATAGTTTCACCCTCCGTTTTACCGGCCCCGCGGCCTGCTGGCCGCATGGGCTCAGGAGGAAATAATGACGGCGATTCAGGCCTCTAAGCCTGCCGCTAAGGCCCAGTCCCGCAGCTCGAGCGCCGCCGATTGGACGCCGACGAGCTGGCGCAGCCGGCCGGCCGTGCAGATGCCGGTCTATCCGGACGCCGCGGTGCTGGCCAATGCCGAGGCCCGGCTCCGCCGTTACCCGCCTCTGGTCTTTGCCGGCGAGGCGCGCAAGCTCAAGCAGGCGCTGGCCAAGGTCGCCAACGGCGACGCCTTCCTGCTGCAGGGCGGCGACTGCGCCGAGAGTTTCGCCGACTTCAGCGCCAACAACATCCGCGACACGTTCCGCGTGCTGCTGCAGATGGCCGTCGTGCTGACCTACGGCGCCGGCGTGCCCGTCGTGAAGCTCGGCCGCATGGCCGGCCAGTTCGCCAAGCCACGCTCGTCGAACGTCGAGAAGGTGGGCGGCGTCGAGCTGCCGAGCTATCGCGGCGACAACGTCAACGGCTTCGAGTTCACCGCCGAGGCGCGCATTCCCGATCCGGAGCGCATGGTGCAGGCCTACAACCAGTCGGCCGCGACGCTGAACCTGCTGCGCGCCTTCGCCCAGGGCGGCTACGCCGACCTGCACGAGGTCAACCGCTGGAACCTCGACTTCGTGCGCAACTCGCCGGCGTCGGAGCGCTACCACGACCTCGCCGCGCGTCTCGACGAGACGCTGAACTTCATGGCGGCCTGCGGTCTCACCTCGGCGACCACGCCGCAGATCGCAGAAACCGACTTCTTCACCAGTCACGAGGCGCTGCTGCTGCAGTACGAGGAGGCGCTGACTCGCGTCGATTCGACCTCGGGCGACTGGTATGACTGCTCGGCCCACATGCTGTGGATCGGCGACCGCACCCGTCAGCCGGACGGCGCGCATGTCGAGTTCCTGCGCGGCGTGCGCAACCCGCTCGGCTTCAAGTGCGGCCCCTCGCTGTCGGTCGACGACACCGTGAAGCTGATCGACGTGCTCAACCCGACCGACGAGCCCGGCCGCATCGTCATGATCGTGCGTATGGGCGCCGACAATGTCGCCTCCAAGCTGCCGCCGCTGGTGCGGGCGGTGAAGAAGGCCGGCAAGTCGGTGGTCTGGTCGTGCGATCCCATGCACGGCAACACCGAGACCGCTTCGAACGGCAGAAAGACCCGCCATTTCGACAACATCCTGCGCGAAGTGAAGGAGTTCTTCGCCGTGCATCGCGCCGAGGGCACCCATCCCGGCGGCGTGCATTTCGAGATGACCGGCCAGGAGGTCACCGAGTGCATCGGCGGCTCGACCGACATCACGGTCGACAATCTCAACGAACGCTACGAGACGCAGTGCGATCCGCGTCTAAATGCCAGTCAGGCGCTGGAACTGGCCTTCCTGCTCGCCGAGCAGCTGAAGTCCGAGCGCCTGTCGGTCCAGCGAGCGCGCGCGGCGGTCTGACCGCCGACTACAATGGAAGCGCGCCGGTCGGGAGAGGGCCCATGACGCATCCTTCGAATGGCGACATCGAGCGCTATACCGATCACTACTTCAATCGAACGAAGAAGGTGATCGGGCGCTTCGGCGACGCCCGTGTGACCTACGCGATCTTCATGCGCCGGCCGGTAGTGTTCGCGCCCCGGCTCGCGCTCGACTGGCTGAGGGAAACCGGGCGGTCGCGGAACACCGAGATCGAGATCGACCAGCGCTACGGCGAAGGCAAGTGGGTCGGCGCCGGCGAGCCGATGATGTACATCACCGGTTCGTTCTTCCATCTCGTCGATCTCGAGACGATCTTCCTGCAGAAGCTCGGACCGGCCTGCGTCGCGGCCTACAACGCCTGGACGATGTGCGCCGACATGCCCAAGACGGCGTTCCTGGCCATGGATGCGCGCCACTGCGCCGGCCAGGAAATGGCCGAGATGATGGCCTACGCCGCCTCGGTCGGCTCGGCTCGGGCCAAGCGCAAGGTCGGCGCCGTGGGCTTCATCGGCAACGCCACCCATGCCACGGCCCATTTCTTCGGACGCGAGCAGGGTCTCGGCACCATGCCGCATGCCCTGATCGGCTATGCCGGCTCCACCGTGCGCGCCGCGGAGATGTTCTACGAGACGTTTCCGGGCGAGCCGATGACGGTGCTGACCGACTATTTCGCCCGCGAGATCTCCGATTCGCTCGAAGTCTGCCGGAGGTTTCCCGATCTCGCCGCCAAGGGCATGCTGTCGTTCCGCCTCGACACGACGGGCGGCCGCTATGTCGAGGGACTCGACCCGGCCACGTCCTATGCGGTGCTCGAGAAGTACTCGCCCGAATCGATCCGCGGCTACCGTTCGGAGGAGGAGTTGCGCTACCTGGTCGGCACCGGCGTGTCGGCGGCGGCGATCTTCCACCTGCGCGCCGAACTGGACCGCGCCGGCTTCGACAAGACCAGGATCGTGGCCTCGTCGGGCTTCGGTCCGGCCAAGTGCCGCGTGATGGCCGAGGCCAACACGCCGATTGACGTGGTCGGCTCGGGTTCGTTCCTGCCGTCGAACTGGACCGAGACCTACGCCACCGCCGACATCGTCGAGTATGACGGGGTGAAGCGGGTCAAGATCGGCCGCGAGTTCCTGCATCGCGTGAAGCCGAACGGCGCCGCCAAGCCGCTCTGAAGGGGGAAACAATGCTCAAGCTCTATTACGCGCCTGGCGCCTGCTCGACCGCGTCTCACATCGGCCTCGAGGAAAGCGGCGCCAAGTACGACGGCCAGCCGCTGGCCTTCGCCAAGAACGAACAGAAGGCGCCCGAGTACCTGAAGATCAATCCGCGCGGCCGCGTGCCGGCGCTGGTGACCGACGACGGCCCGATCATCGAGAACACCGCGATCCTCGACTACATCGCGGCCAAGTATGCCCCGCAGCTGATGCCCAGGGATCCGGTGCAGCGCGCCCGAGCGATCTCGCTGATGGCCTGGTTCTCGAACTGGGTGCACCCGTCCTTCACGCATATCAGCCGGCCCGAGCGCTTCGCGACCGACAGCGCGGTGTTCGATCACCTCAAGGCCACGGGCCGCGACAACTTCCATGCCGCGCTCAAGGAGATCGACGGCATCATCGGCAGCAAGCAGTGGATCCTCGGCGACCAGTTCAGCGTCGTCGACGGCTACGCGCTGGTCTTCTACGGCTGGGGCAAGCGCATCGGCCTGCCCGTCGAGCAGCTCAAGAACTATACGGCCTGGAAGGATCGCATGCTGGCGCGGCCGGCGGTGCGGCGCGTCCTCGAGCGCGAGCAGAACGTGCTTGTTGCGGCCTGAGCTGCGACCCGGCCGTCAGGCCACGAAGCTCTGATACATCGTCTGGAGGTCCTGCGATTCCTGCGGCGTGATCTCGCCGTCGAGAACGCGGGCCTCCCAGCCGCGCAGGCGGCGCTTGATGTCGCTCGGCGTGCGCGGGCTCAGCAGCACCATGAAGAACTTCTCGTGGGGCGAGAGCTCGCGGTCGCGGCGATAGCCGAACGGACCCTGGCCGACTGGACGTTCCTCGGCGGCGGGCTCGGGGTGTAGGGCGATCTGCTTCGCGAGGACCTCGTCCCAGGTGAGGCCGGCCTCGCGAACCATCGCGGAGGCGAGCTTGGCCGCAGCCAGGGCTTCTCCCGCATTGGGGCTGTCGAGAATTTCGAGGACCTTCGCCAGAGTGGCGCGGTTGAATGCTGACATCGTCTTCCGCTCCGCCACCGCCCGGTTTCCGAGGGGTCGGAAGGTCGGGCACAGTGTCTTTGACTATTGGATGAGCAAGCGGCACTAACTACCTACAAGATATAGTTCACCCTTGACCGAAGCAAGCGCCCCCGCGGCCGCGCCGCGCGCCGCCTTCAACGCCTACCTGATCGGCCTGGGCAGCTGGTTCGTGCCGCTCGGCATCCAGATGGTGCTGTTCTCGTGGCTGGCCGCGATCGTGCTGCACATGAACGCCTTCTATGTCGGCCTCGCGCAGGTGGCATTGATGGCGCCCGGCATCCTGTTCCTGCCGCTGGGCGGGCTGGTTGCCGACCGCCGCAACGCGCGGCGCCTGCTGCTGCTCTATCACTGCCTCTACGCCTTGCCGCCGCTCGTTCTCGGGCTGGTCCTGTGGGCGGGCGGACTGAGTTATCCGCTGCTGATTGCCTACGGCCTCGCCGCGGGGTCGATCAGTGCCTTCGCCGTGCCGACCCGCGACGCCCTGCTGCCGACCGTCGCCGGCCGGAACCTGCCGCGCGCCGTGGCGCTCGCGACCGCCTTGCAGTTCGTCGGCCAACTCGTCGGTATCGCGGCGGCCTCGCAGGCCGACCGCTGGGGGGCGCTGCCGCTGCTCGGCCTGCAGTCGGCGCTGGTCGCATTGGGTGCGCTCGCGGTGTGGCGTCTGCCCGATCCGCCGCCGCATCCGCCGGCCGAGCATCCGAGCTTCTGGCGCAGCATCGCCGACGGTGTTGCCGAGGCGGCCCGCTCCGAGCAGATCTGGCCGGTCCTGGCGCTGAACTTCGGTATCGGCGTGTTCTATGTCGGGCCGTTCATGGCCGTGCTGCCGCTGGTGGTGCGCGACATCTATCTCGGCGGCGCCGCCGAGATCGCCTACGTGAACCTCGCCTTCTGGGCAGGAACCATCGTCGCGGCCTTCGCATTCGCAGGCCTGGCGCGCAACCTCTCCCTGCGCGGGCGGCTGATCGTGCTCGCGGTGACGGTCGGCGCCGTCATCCTGTTCTGCATGGCCCTGCAGCCGCCATTCTTCGTGCTGAACGGCCTCTGCTTCGTCTGGGGGCTGGGCGCGGGCATCACGTTGACCCAGGGGCGAACCGTGCTGCAGATCGTGACCCCCGCCACTCATCGGGCACGCATCATGTCGCTGTTCCAGCTCGGTCTGGGCGGCGGCGGCCCGATCGGGGCGCTGATTGCCGGCACGCTCGCCTGGGCGTTCGGGCTGAAGCTCGCCATGGTACTTCCGGCCATGGCAATGGTGGTGCTGATCGTTGCGGTGCTTGTCCGCTCGCGCATCTGGACGATGCGCACGGTCGAACGGCCGGCGTGAGCTAGTCGGCGGCGGCGCGCTGGCCGAGGCCGAGCGTCTGCCAGACGTCCTGGAGGGCGTCGACCAGCCGGCTCATGTCGTCGTCGCTGTGCAGCGGCGTCGGCGTCAGCCGCAGCCGCTCGGTGCCGCGCGGCACGGTCGGATAGTTGATCGGCTGCACGTAGATCGAATGGCGATCCATCAGCAGGTCGCTCGCCTGCTTGCAGAGCGCCGCGTCGCCCACCAGCACCGGCACGATGTGGGTGACCGAGGGCATCACCGGCAGGCCGACCGCCGTGAGCCGGCGCTTCAGGGTCGCGGCGCGCTCCTGGTGGCGCACCCTGAGTTCGGGATGGCTGCTGACGTGGCGGATGCTGGCCAGTGCCGCGGCCGCGATGGCGGGCGGCATCGACGTCGAGAAGATGAAGCCCGAGCCGCAGGAGCGCACGAAGTCGACGGTCGCTTCGGTCGAGGCGATGTAGCCGCCGACCACGCCGAACGCCTTGGCGAGCGTGCCCTGCACGATATCGACCTTGGCGAGCACCCCGTCGCGCTCGGCGACGCCGGCGCCGCGCGCGCCGTACATGCCGACGGCGTGGACCTCGTCGAGATAGGTCAGCGCACCGTAGCGGTGGGCGAGATCGCAAAGTTCGCCGATCGGCGAGACGTCGCCGTCCATAGAATAGACCGACTCGAAGGCCACGATCTTGGCCGAGGTCGGGTCGGCCGCCTTCAGCAACTCCTCGAGGTGGCCGAGATCGTTGTGGCGGAAGATCTTGCGCACGGCGCCCGAGTTGCGGATGCCGGCGATCATCGAGGCGTGGTTGTAGGCGTCGGAATAGATCTCGCAGCGCGGCAGCATCGCGCCCAGCGTCTGCAGGGTGGTCTCGTTGGCGACGTAGCCCGAGGTGAAGACCAGGGCCGCTTCCTTGCCGTGCAGGGCGGCCAGTTCGCGCTCGAGCGCCACGTGCAGGGTGTTGGTACCGGAAATGTTGCGCGTGCCGCCGGCGCCGGAACCCTGGGCGCCGATCGCGGCCTGCATGGCCTCGATCACCACCGGGTGCTGGCCCATCGCGAGGTAGTCGTTGGAACACCAGACGGTGACGTCGCGGACGGTGCCATCCTGGTGGAAGCGGGCGCGCGGGAAGGCGCCGGCGATCCGCTCCAGCTCCGCGAAGACGCGGTAGCGTCCCTCGTCGCGCAGCCGGTCGAGGTGGCCCGCGAAGTAAGCCTGATAATCCATTGCGCCCGGTGTTCTCCCGGGGGCGATCTTAATCAGCTCGGCTGTCTGCATGTCGCGCATTTTCGTCGCGCGGGCTCACAGTGCGTTGATCCGGGTCAATTGCGAGTCGTTCGCAATTGGCGCCAGCCCTCAGGCGAAGGTCGTCGCGAGGATGGCGGCGCTCAGGAAAATGGAGACGCAGAGCAGGGGAAGCGCCCCCAGCCAGCGGATCATGGTCGGAAGATGATCCCAGTAGCGCAGGGTAGGGATCGCCGCGGCCAGCGCGAACAGCACGCCGATCGCCCAGAAGCCGAACGCGAGCGGCGTCGCCACATTGGCCTGTTCGCTGCTCGCCTGGGCGATGCCGAAGCCGATGATCGCCGGCGGCACGGCGGCGGCGAACAACGCCACCGCCCAGATCGCGCGCGACCGGATGCGCTGCTGGGTGCCGAAGGGCGGCGCTCCGCCCGGAGTCGGGGCGCCGCCGTTCACCGGCCGACCTTCACGTCAGCCCTTGAAGTGGCCCTCGGCCTTGAGCTCGGCCATCACCGCGTCGAGCGACTGGCGCAGGCGGCCGAACAGGTCGGCCAGCTCGGCCTCGTTGATGATCAGCGGCGGGCATACGGCAATGCGGTCGCCCATGTTGCGCACCAGCAGGCCGCGCGCCTGGGCGTTGCTCGCCACCTTGCCGCCAGCCGCTCCGGCGACACCGCCGATGTCGAACGGCGCCTTGGTCTTCTTGTCGGCCACGATCTCCAGGGCGCCGACCATGCCGACGCTCATCGCTTCGCCGACCAGCGGATGATCGGCGAAGGACTGGATGTGCTTGCCGAAGACCGGGCTCATGCGCTTGGCGTGACCGAACATGTCGATCTCGTCGTAGATCTTCTGCGTCTCCATGGCGACGGCGGCGGCGACGGGGTGGCCGGAGTAGGTGAAGCCGTGGCCGAACGTGCCGATCTTGGCGCTCTCGCTCATCAGCGCCTGGTAGACGCGCTCGTTGATCAGCACCGCCGAGATCGGCAGGAACGACGCCGACAGTGCCTTGGCGCAGGTCAGGATGTCGGGCTTGATGTTCATGGTCTGGCAGCCCCAGACGTTGCCGGTGCGGCCGAAGCCGTTGATCACCTCGTCGGCGCAGAACAGCATGTCGTACTTCTTGAGCACGGCCTGGATCTTCTCGTAGTAGCCCTTGGGCGGCACGATCACGCCGCCAGCGCCCATCACCGGTTCGGCGATGAAGGCCGCGCAGGTCTCCGCGCCGCCTTCCTTGATGATCAGCTCCTCGAGCTCCTGCGCGCAGCGTGTCGTGAACTGATCTTCGGTCTCGCCGTCCTTGCCGAAGCGATAGTAGTGCGGGCAGCTCGTGTGGAGGATGTTCGCGATCGGCAGATCGAACGAACGGTGATTGTGCGGCAGGCCGGTGAGGCTGCCCGAGGCCACGGTGATGCCGTGATAGGCCTTGATGCGCGAGATGATCTTCTTCTTCTTCGGCCGGTCGAGCGCATTGTTCATGTACCACACCATCTTCACGACGGTGTCGTTGGCCTCGGAGCCGGAGTTGGCGAAGAACACCTTCGAGCACTCGAACGGCGCCATCGACTTGAGCTTCTCCGCGAGATTGATCGCGGGCTCGTGGGAGCGGTGGTTGAAGGCGTGATAGAACGGCAGCTGCTTCATCTGCTCGTAGGCCACCGAGGCCAGCCGCTCGTTGCTGAAGCCCAGCGCCGCCGACCACAGGCCCGCCATGCCTTCGATGTATTCCTTGCCGTCGTCGTCCATCACGTAGATGCCGCGGCCGCGCACGATGGTCAGCGGACCGGTCTCCTCGTGCTTCTTGAAGTTGGTGTAGGGATGCAGGTGGTGCGCGATGTCGCGCGCCGCGTTTGAGTTGCCGCGGAAGCTGCGGGAGACGTCGTTCATGGCCACACCCTCGGGGAAGAAAAAGGAACGCTGTTTCAGCACGATAGCTGCCTCAATCCGGCCGGTCCAATGAACTGGAGTGTGGCTGTGCATGCATATTTTTCGGGGAATTGACGGGTCATCATTGGCAGTGCAATTTGCCGCCAGCTATGCGTCCCTGCACATCTTCAGGATCGGCAGAGGCACGGAAATCTAGGGAGTCTTCCAGGATGATCTTCAGCTTCAAGCGAACCTTGACGGCGACGGCGCTCGTCTGCGCCAGCCTTGCCGCACTGCCGGCCGATGCCAAGACGTTCAAGTGGGCGAACTCGGGCGACGTCAGCTCGATGGATCCCTATGCCCGGCAGGAGACCTTCCTGCTGACCTTCACCCAGAACATCTACGACCCCCTGGTTCGCCGCGACCGCAACCTCAAGCTCGAGCCGGCGCTGGCGGTGAAGTGGGGCCAGAGCAACCCGACCACCTGGTTCTTCGACCTGCGCCAGGGCGTGAAATTCTCGGACGGCACGCCGTTCACCGCCGACGACGTGGTGTTCTCGCTCAACCGCGCCAACGGCCAGGGCTCGAACATGACCAGCAACTTCGCCTCGGTGAAGGAGATCAAGAAGGTCTCCGACAGCCGGGTCGAGATCGTCACCAAGTATCCCGACCCGCTGCTCGCCGACAAATGGGCGGCCATCGTCATGATGTCCAAGGCGTGGGCCGAGAAGAACAACGCCGTCAACTCGGCGGACATGACGAAGAACGAGGAGAACTACGCGACCCGCAACGCCATGGGCACGGGCCCTTTCATGCTGAAGGAGCGCAAGGCCGGCGAGCGGACCGTGCTGGTGCCGAACCCGGGCTGGTGGGACAAGCCGACGCACAACCTCACCGAGGTCATCTTCACGCCGGTCGCCAATCCGGCGACTCGCGTCGCCGCGCTGAAGGCGGGCGACATCGACATGACCTATGAGGTGCCGCCGGCCGACACCGAGAACCTCAAGAAGGAAGCCAATATCGCGGTCCTCGAGGGCCCGGAAACCCGCGTCGTCTATCTCGGCATGGATCAGGAGCGCGACGAGCTGCTCGAGTCCAACGTCAAGGGCAAGAACCCTTTCAAGGACAAGCGGGTCCGCGAGGCGATCCATCGCTCGATCGACGTCGAGGCGATCAAGCGCACCGTGATGCGCGGCCAGTCGTTCCCGACCAACCTGATGGTCGCGCCGGGCATCAACGGCTACATGAAGGACCTCGACAAGCGGCCGGCGCTGCTCAAGCCGGAAGAAGCCAAGAAGATGCTCGCCGACGCGGGCTATCCCAACGGCTTCGAGGTCGGCATGGATTGCCCCAACGACCGCTACGTCAACGACGACAAGATCTGCCAGGCCGTCGTGGCGATGCTGGCCAAGATCGGCGTGAAGGTGAACCTGCGCGCCCAGACCCGAAACCTGTACTTCGCCAAGATCCTGCGTAAGAGCGACTTCAAGCCGGGCGAGACCAGCTTCTACATGCTGGGCTGGTCGCCGGCGCAGACCTACGACGTGCACAACGTCTTCGAGGCGCTGATCCAGACGCCGAACGCGGCCACCAAGAAGGGCCAGTTCAATGCCGGCGGCTACTCCAATCCGGCGGTCGACAAGCTCGCCGACGCGATGGAGCAGGAGACCGACAAGGCCAAGCGCGACGCCATGATCGCCCAGGCCACCAAGCTCTATGTCGACGACTTCGCCTACATCCCCCTGCACCAGCAGGCCCTGGTGTGGGCGGCGCGCAAGAACATCGAGCTGGTCCAGCCGGCCGACAACAGCTTCCCGCTGCGCTTCGTCAACGTGAAATAGGCTTCGGCCGTCTTAATTGCCTCTCCCCCTAGCGGGGGAGAGGCCAATAAGAATACAAACCCTCGATGCTGGTCTTCATCCTGCGACGCCTGATGCAGTCGGTGGCCGTGTTGCTGGCCGTGGGCGTCGTCTCCTTCTTCCTGTTCCGCTATGTCGGCGACCCGATCAACGCCATGGTCGGGCAGGACACCTCCATGCAGGAGCGCGAGCAGCTGCGCGAGCGGCTGGGGCTCAACGATCCCGCCCCGGTGCAGTTCATGCACTTCCTGGCCAACGCCGCCCAGGGCAAGTTCGGCCTGAGCTACCGCACCTCCGAGCCGGTCAGCCGCATGATCGTCGAGCGGCTGCCCGCGACCATCGAGCTGTCCTTCTGCGCGGCCCTGTTCGTCCTGGTGTTCGGCATCCCGATGGGCGTCTACACCGGCCTCTACCCGCGACACTGGAGCAGCCGGCTGCTGCAGGCGGTGTCGCTGATCGGCGTCTCGCTGCCGACCTTCCTGATCGGCATCCTGCTGATCCTGCTTTTCGCGGTCATCCTGCACTGGCTGCCGGCGTTCGGGCGCGGCCAGACCGTGACCTTCGGCTGGTGGACGACCAATTTCGCCACCGTCAGCGGGCTGAAGGCGCTGATCCTGCCGTCGATCACGCTCGGCCTGTTCCAGCTCACCCTGATCATGCGCCTGGTGAGGTCGGAGATGCTCGAAGTGATGCGCACTGACTACATCAAGTTCGCCCGCGCCCGCGGGCTCTCCAACCGCGCGATCAATTTCGGCCATGCCCTCAAGAACACGCTGGTGCCGGTGATCACCGTGGCCGGCCTGCAGCTCGGCGCCCTGATCGCCTTCGCCCTGGTCACCGAGACGGTGTTCGCCTGGCCGGGCGTCGGCCAACTCTTCATCCAGTCGGTGCAGTTCTCCGACATCCCGGTGATGGCCGCCTACCTGATGCTGATCGGCCTGCTGTTCGTGGTCATCAACCTGGTCGTCGATCTCCTGTACTTCGCCGTCGATCCGCGCCTGCGCGGGCAGGGCGGTGCGGCGAAGGTGGGAGGGCACTGACGATGACCGCCTGGCTGAACAGGGTCACCGACAGCGACATCTGGTGGAGCTTCAAGTCGTCGTGGCTCACGGTCGCGGCGGCGGTCGCCACGCTCCTGATCATCCTCGTCTCCTTCCTGTCGCCGGTGCTGGCGCCGCACACGCCGTTCGATCCGGCAACGCTCAGCCTGAGCGATGGCCTCAAGCCGCCGGTGCTGCTTTCGCCCGATGGCGAATGGGCGTTTCCGCTCGGCACCGACGACCAGGGGCGGGACGTGCTGAGCTCGATCATGTACGGCACGCGTCTGTCGCTGATCGTGGGCTTCGCCTCGGTCGTCGTCGCCATGGTGCTGGGCATCGCGCTCGGCCTGGTCAGCGGCTATGTCGGCGGCACGACCGACGCGGTGATCATGCGCATCGCCGACGTCCAGCTCACGTTCCCTGCCATCCTGGTGGCGCTGCTGATCGACGGCATCGTGCGCGGGCTGACGTCGGTCAAGCAGCACGACGAGATCGCGGTCTTCGTCATCGTGGGCGCGATCGGACTGTCCTTCTGGGTCCAGTACGCCCGCACGGTGCGCGGCTCGGTGCTGGTCGAGAAGAACAAGGAGTATGTCCAGGCCGCCCGCGTGATCGGCCTGTCGCCGCTGCTGATCATGGTGCGGCACGTGCTGCCCAACGTGACGGGGCCGGTGCTGGTGATCGCCACGCTCAATCTCGGCCTCGCCATCATCTCGGAAGCGACGCTCTCCTTCCTGGGCGTCGGCCTGCCCTCGACCCAGCCGTCGCTCGGCACCCTGATCCGCATCGGCAACGAACTGCTGCAGTCCGGCGAATGGTGGATCACGGTGTTTCCAGGCATCACGCTCGCCTCGCTGGTCCTGGCGGTGAACCTGCTGGGCGACTGGCTGCGCGATGCCCTGAACCCGAAGCTGCGATGACCGGCACCAACAACCCGCCGCTGCTCGAGGTGCGCAATCTGCGCGTCGAGTTCCCGACCCGGCGCGGCACGCTGCTGGCGGTCGACGACGTCTCCTTCGACATCGCGCCCGGCGAGGTCCTTGGCGTGGTCGGTGAATCGGGCGCCGGCAAGTCGCTGACCGGCAACGCCATCATCGGGCTGCTCGAGCCGCCCGGCAGGATCGCGGCGGGCGAAATCCGCCTCGAAGGAAGGCGCATCGACAATCTGCCCTACGAGGAGATGCGCAAGGTGCGCGGTGCCAGGATCGGCGCGATCTTCCAGGATCCGCTGACCAGCCTGAACCCGCTCTATTCGGTCGGCCGCCAGCTGATCGAGACCATCCAGACCCACCTGCCGCTGTCGGCGTCGCAGGCCCGCGCCCGCGCGCTCGATCTCCTGAAGGAAGTCGGCATCCCCGGCGCCGAGCATCGCATCGACCATTACCCCCACCAGTTCTCCGGCGGCATGCGCCAGCGCGTGGTCATCGCCCTCGCGCTGTGCGCCGGCCCGCGCCTGATCGTGGCCGACGAGCCGACGACCGCGCTCGACGTGTCGATCCAGGCGCAGATCATCGCCCTGCTGAAGCGGCTGTGCCGCGAACACGGCACGGCGGTGATGCTGGTGACCCACGACATGGGCGTGATCGCCGAGACCGCGGATCGCGTCGCCGTCATGTATGCCGGCCGCATTGCCGAGATCGGCCCGGTACGGGACGTCATCAAGCATGCCCAGCACCCCTATACGAAGGGGCTGATGGGCTCGATCCCGCATCTCGGCGAGCGCTCCGAGCGTCTCACCCAGATCGACGGCTCGATGCCGCGCCTGACCGAGATCCCCAAAGGGTGCGCCTTCAACCCGCGTTGCCCGCAACGCGGCGCACGCTGCGTCGAGGAGCGGCCCGATCTGATGCCGGCCGGCGCCGGCCGGGCCGCCTGCTGGCTGCACGATGCAAGCGGTGTCGGCGCCCCGTTGGCAAAGGAGCCGGCCCATGCCTGACGGCCAGTCCCCCCGTCAATCCCGGCCGTACGTTCACATCGAGGGGCTGAAGCGCCACTTCGACGTCTCGGCGCCGTGGCTGGTGCGCAAGCTGGAGGGCCGGCCCCGCCAGATCGTACAGGCGGTCGACGGCATCGACATCGAGATCGCCAAGGGCGAGACCTTCTCGCTGGTGGGCGAATCCGGCTGCGGCAAGTCGACCGTGGCGCGCCTGGTGGTCGGCCTCTACCCGCCGACCGCGGGCTCGATCTCGTTCGACGGGCACGACATGTCGGGCAAGCGCAGCGGCGCCGACAACGCCGCTCTGCGCCGGCGCATGCAGATGATCTTCCAGGATCCCTTTGCCAGCCTCAATCCGCGCTGGCGGGTGTTCGACATCGTCGCCGAGCCGATCCGCGCCTTCGGTCTCGCCAGGGACAAGGCCGATCTCGAGGCCCAGGTCGGCGAACGGCTGCGCCAGGTGCGCCTGACGCCGGCCGACGGCGTGAAGTACCCGCACGAATTCTCCGGCGGCCAGCGCCAGCGCATCTCGATCGCGCGCGCGCTGGCGAGCCAGCCCGAGTTCCTGGTGTGCGACGAGCCGACGTCGGCGCTCGATGTCTCGGTGCAGGCGCAGATCCTGAACCTGATGATGGACCTGCAGCGCCGCCTGCAGCTCACCTATCTGTTCATCAGCCACAATCTCGCGGTCGTCTATCACATCTCGACGCGCGTCGGCGTGATGTATCTCGGCCGGCTGGTCGAGCAGGCGCCGACAGACACGCTGTTCCGGCGGCCCAAGCATCCCTATACGCGCATGCTGCTCGACACGATCCCGGACCTCGACATGACCGGCCGCCAGCGGACGCCGGTCGCGGGCGAGGTGCCGAGTCCGATCAACCCGCCGAGCGGCTGCACCTTCCATCCACGCTGTCCGTTCGCCAACGAACGGTGCAAGAGCGAGCGCCCGAAGGCGGTGGAGATCGAGGGCGGCAGCGTCGCCTGCCACGCGATCGAGGAGGGCCGGCTGCCGGTCGAAGATCGCAACTACGCGCAACCGTCGCGGCTGTAGGCCGCTGCAACCTTTCCGGGGCATGCGCGCCGGCTGCAGATTTCGGCGATCAGTGGTGTGCGCCCACGCAGACCGACTTTGCTTGACCCCTGTTGCGGCTCCCGTACGATCCGGCGCTCACAATTTCGTGTGCTGGAGATTTTGAATGCCGGTCATTAACCGCATCGCCTCGTTTCACAAGGACATGACCGCGTGGCGGCACGACATTCACAGCCATCCCGAGACCGCGTTCGAGGAAGTGCGCACCGCCGACATCGTCGCCGACAAGCTCAAGAGCTTCGGCATCGAGGTGCATCGAGGCCTCGCCAAGACCGGCGTGGTCGGCGTGCTGCGGTCGGGCACCTCCAAGCGCGCGATCGGCCTGCGCGCCGACATGGACGCGCTCGACGTGCACGAGACCAACGACTTCTCCCACAAGTCGACGATTCCCGGAAAGATGCATGCCTGCGGCCATGACGGCCATACGGTGATGCTGCTGGGCGCCGCCAAGTACCTGGCCGAGACCAGGAACTTCGACGGCACCGTCTATTTCATCTTCCAGCCCGCCGAGGAGAACGAGGGTGGCGGCCGCGTCATGGTGGAAGAGGGGCTGTTCGACAAGTTCCCGGTCGAGGGCGTCTACGGCATGCACAACATCCCGGGCATTCCGGTCGGCAGGTTCGCGGTCCGCCCCGGCCCGATGATGGCGGCCTACGACATCTTCGAGGTCGTGGTGAAGGGCGTCGGCGCACACGGCGCCATGCCGCATCACGGCATCGATCCGGTGGTGGTCGGCAGCCACATCGTGACCGCGCTGCAGTCGATCGTCGCGCGCAACGTCGATCCGATGGACACCGCCGTGGTCTCGACGACCCAGATCCATGCCGGCGACACCTGGAACGTCATCCCGCAGGAGTGCGTGCTGCGCGGTACCGTCCGCACCTTCAAGAAGCCGGTGCAGGACATGATCGAGAAGTCGATCGAGCGCGTGGCGCGCAACGTCGCCGCCGGCTTCGGCGCCGAGGTCACCAAGTGGCGCTACGAGCGGCGCTATCCCGCGACGGTCAACACCGAGCAGGAGACCGAGTTCGCCGCCCACGCCGCGTCGGCGCTGGTCGGCAAGGAGAACGTCAACCGCAATCCGACGCCCGCCATGGGCAGCGAGGATTTCGCCTGGATGCTGCTCAAGAAGCCGGGCTGCTACATCTGGATCGGCAACGGCGACGGCGCCGGCAGCTGCATGGTCCACAACCCGGGCTACGACTTCAACGACGACATCCTGCCGATCGGCGCGTCCTACTGGGCGACCCTGGTCGAGCAGCAGCTGGCACGGCAGGCGCTGGGTCAGGCGGCGGAGTAGGCCGCCATCGACGCGCTGCCGACCGCCGACCTGCCCGCTGAGAACGTGACATCGCGGCATCCCTACGCCAACCAACGCATCGCGCTGGCGACGATCCACGACAAGGATCGCGCCGTCGCGCCGCCGTTCCGTCGGGTGCTCGGGGCCCAGGTCGTGGTGGCGGGCGACATCAACACCGACACGCTCGGCACCTTCTCCGGCGACATCCCGCGGCCGGGCCCGCTGGTCGAGACCTGCATCGCCAAGGCCGAGATGGCATTCGACGCCACCGGGCTCGATTGCGCGATCGCCAGCGAAGGCAGCTACGGGCCGATCGAGCGGCTGCCGCTCAATCCCGGCGGCGTCGAGATCATGGCCTTCGTCGACCGCAGGCGCGGCGTGCGGCTGGTCGAGACGCTGGCCACCCATCGCACCAACTGGCGGATGTGGCGCTTCCGGCCAGGCGATCCCGCGGTGCTGGCCGCTGCCCGGGCGATCGGCTTCCCCGAGTTCGGCATCTTCGTGATGCGCAACTGCGACTACAGCGAGCCGCTCAAGGACATCCGCACCGTCGAGCAGCTGGTCGCCGCGGTCGACAGCGAGGCCAGGCGCTCCGACGACGGACTGGCACTGCTGATCTCCGACATGCGCGCCCACCGCAATCCGACGCGCATGAAGGTCCTGCGGGCGCTCGGCTGGAAACTCGCCAAGCGCCTGGAACGGGTATGTCCGAAATGCGAGGCGCCGGGCTTCGGTCATATCCAGTCCCGGCGCGGCCTGCCATGCGAGGCCTGTGGCGAGGCCACGCACTGGATCGACTTCGAGATCGACGGCTGCTCGGCCTGTGGCCACGCCGTCGCGCGGCCGCGCAAGGACGGCCGCACCACGGCGCCGAAGCTGTCCTGCAGGGCCTGCCGCTGAGGCCTTCTTCCCCATTCACATGGGAAAGTTCCCCGTCATACGGGGCGATGGGGTCATGACCCCCGAGGCGCTTGGGAAAGCGCCATGGTCGCGGTAAGACCGCGACACCTCCCCATTTGAATGGGGAGGAAAGCTATTTGAGTTCCTTCAGCACTTCCGCAGTGTGCTCGCCGAGCTTGGGCGCCGAACGCGGCGAGCGCGGGCGCTTGCGGTCGAACGAGATCGGCAGGCCGACCACCTTCGGCCCGTCCTTCTCGCCGGCGCGCGGCGGCAGCTGGTGCACGAGGTCGACGGCGGCGAGTTGCGGCGTCGCCGCCAGCTCGCCGATGTCGTTGACCTCCGCGCACGGCACGCCGGTCTTCTCCATCTCGACCACCCAGTCGGCGCGCTTCTTCTTGCGCATGGCAGCCGCGATCAGCGGGATCAGCACGTCCTTGTTGGCGACGCGGGCGGCGCTCTTGGCGTATTTCGGATCGGTCGCCCAGTCGGGATGGCCCAGCACCTTGGCGCAGCGCGCCCACAGCCGGTCGTTGCCCGGCGCCAGGCAGAGCAGCAGCCCGTCGGCGCATTCGAAGGTCTGGTAGGGCACGATGACGGCGCCGCCGGTGCCGTGCCGCTTGGGCAGGTTGCCGCTCGCCAGATAGGAATTCACCTGGCCCTCGACCCAGTGCACCGCCGAATCGAACAACGAGGTGTCGACCAGGCAGCCCTTGCCGGTCTTGTCCCTCATGCGAAGCGCGGCCAGGGCGCCGATGGTGCAGAACATGCCGGTCGCCTTGTCGTTGATCGAGGCGCCGCAGAAGGTCGGCGGATCCTCGGCCCGGCCGGTGACGCTCATCATGCCGCCATAGGCCTGCAGCAGCGGATCGAAGCCCGGCTTCATCTTCAGCGGACCCTCGTAGCCGAACGCCCAGATCGAGCAGTAGATCAGCCGCGGGTGGCGCTTCAGCATCGCCTCGGGTCCGATGCCGATCTCGTCGACCACGCCCGGCCGCAGGTTCTGGATCAGGATGTCGGCGGTGGCGCAGAGCCGGTTCAGTTTCTCGACGTCGGAAGCGAGCTTGAGGTCGAGGCTGACCGAGCGCTTGTTGCGGTTCTGGCCGTAGAAATAGAGCGAGGTCACGCCGTCGGGCCCGAAGGGAGGGCCCCAGATGCGCGCATCGTCGCCGCCGTCGGGCTTCTCGATCTTGATCACGTCGGCGCCCATGTCGGCCAGGATCACGCCGGCCAGCGGCCCGGCCAGCGCCTGGCCCACTTCGATGACGCGTATTCCTTCCAGCGGCAGGGTCACTTGGTCCTCGTCGATTGATCCTGGCCGGAGCTTAGCGTGCCGCCGCCGGTTTGCCTCGTCCGTTGCGCCTGCCGCAGTGCGGATGGACCGGCGCCGATCCCGGGCAGACGGACCGGGCCGGCCAGCGTATCGTTCCCGCAAGGAACGAAAGAGGGGACGCCATGCCGATGCCGGCCGAAACCGACGTCACGAGTCCGAAGTACCTCCGCGACAAGTACGCCATCGTCGGCGTCGGCGAGACGACTTATACGCGCGGTTCCGGGATGACGACCCGCGGCCTTGGCACCTGGGCGGTGCGCAATGCGATCGAGGATGCCGGCCTGAAGGCCTCGGACGTCGACGGCATGCTGTCCTACCAGTCGGGCGATTCGACCTTCTCGACCTTCATCGCGGGCGACCTCGGGCTGCGGCTCAACTTCTACATGGACGTGTTCGGCGGCGGCTCTTCCACCGAGGCGCTGGTCGGCATGGCGATCGGCCTGATGGAAGCCGGCATGTGCAAGGCGGTGGTGATCTTCCGCGCCATGAACGGCTTTAGCCAGGTCCGCATCGGCGGCACCGGCGCGCGCGCCGCCGCACCGGTGATGGGCGATGCCCTGCACGGCCGCGCCTATGGCTGGCAGAGCGCCGGCCAGATGTTCGCGCCGACCTTCATGCGCCACATGCACGACTACGGCACGACGCCGGAGCAGGTGGCGCATGTGAAGCACTTCCATTCGTGCCACGCCTCGAACAATCCCAAGGCGTTCTACAAGAAGCGGTACTCGGTCGATGAGGTGGTTTCGAGCCGCATCATCTGCAAGCCGTTGCACCTGCTCGACTGCTGTGTCGAGACCGACAACGGCACCGCGCTGCTGGTGACCAGCGCCGACCGCGCCAGGGACTGCAAGCACCATCCGGTGCTGATCCGCGGCGTCGTCGGCCGCTGCAGCAAGCCGCGCACCGACATGCACTACCAGCACGGCCCGATCTCGACCGTGGCCGGCCACTACGCGAAGGAGATCCTGTGGCCCAACGCCGGCGTCGGGCCGGAGGACATCGACCTCACCGGTTCCTACGACGCCTTCACCTTCACCACGATGCTGCAGCTCGAGGATTACGGCTTCTGCAAGAAGGGCGAGGGCGGCGACTACGTCAGCAACGGCACGATCAAGCTGGGCGGCAAGCGGCCGAACAACACCAGCGGCGGCCATCTCTGCGAGGGCTATACGCACGGCCTCAACATGGTGATCGAGAACGTGCGCCAGCTGCGCCACGACGCCGACGACTCGTGTCCGATCGGTCCCGACGGCAAGCGGCAACACACCTACGACTACCGCGAGGGCGGCTGCCGGCAGGTAAGGAACGCCGAACTGTCGGCCAACATGGGCTGGGCCAATCCCGGCACCGGTTCGGCCATGGTCATGCGGCGCGGGTAGCACGATGATCAGCAAGATAAACGCCAAGGCCCGCCTCCCCATTCATATGGGGAGGTGCCCCGCAACGCGGGGCGGAGGGGTCATCCATTTCGCCAGCAGCTCGGAACTGACCCCTCCGTCAGCGCTGCGCGCTGCCACCTCCCCATGTGAATGGGGAGGAGAGCGACAGGAGACTTTGCCATGACCGTCCAGGCCACTTACCT
>JBGAIW010000067.1:0-23297 GCA_044225265.1 Reyranella sp. | reverse complement strand
GGATTTCCAGGTCGTCTTGACAGTGACGTCTGGCACGGGCGGAATCTCGCCCTTCGGTCCCTCCTTCTGCGGCCTGGCCCCACGATCCTTCTTCTCGGGCCCGACATCGAAGCCGGTGTCGCCCATCCTGAGAGGCTTGGTGATGCGCTCCTCGATGAACTTGTCGAGCGGCATGCCCGAGGCGACCTCGACGACGCGGCCCAGCACGTCGGTCGACATCGAATATTCCCAGGTCGTGCCCGGCTGATAGAGCAGCGCCAGCTTGGCGAGCTTGTCGGCCATCTGCTCGTTGGTCTGGTCGGGCACCGCCACCTTCATGTCGAGATAGGACTGCTTGACCGGATTGCTGCCGGCGGCGCCGTAGGTCAGGCCCGAAGTGTGGCGAAGCAGGTAGTGAATCGTCATCGGCCGGAACTGCGGTTCGAGCGACAACTCCACCGTGCCGTCGGCCTTCTTAGTCGACACCGAAACCTTGGTGTCAGCAAAGGCGGGAATGTATTTCGACACTTTGTCAGCGAGCGTGAGCTTGCCCTCCTCCGCCAGAATCATTGCCGCCACCGACGTGATCGGCTTGGTCATCGACGCGATGCGGAAGATCGAATCGGTCTTCATCGGAGCCTTGGTTTCCTTGTCGCGGAAGCCGAAGGCGTCGAACATCACGATCTTGCCGTTGCGCGCGATCAGAACGACCGCGCCCGGAAGCTCGTTGTTCCGCACACCTTCCTCGATGCGATCGGACAAGCGTTTCAGCCGGGTCGCGACGAAGCCCACCTCTTCCGGCGATTGCGCCCGCGGAATGCCCTGGCCGAAGGCCGGTACCGCGACAGCAAGAGATGTCGCGGCGAGAGCCGCAGCACGAAACATGTTCACTTTTCCTCCCGCTGGATTGGCGCCATCAAAGCACCTTCGGCAGGTCAGGGCGAGAGAAACACCCGCTGCAGAAGCCAGACCACACCGACCGCCGCAGCGACAAGCGACAGCGTCTGTGGCAGCCACGTCAGCCGCCCTGGTCGGGATGCCCAAACGATCGCCGGGAGCGCGGCCGCGACGAACACGAGTTGACCGAGCTCCACGCCCAGATTGAAGCCGACAAGAGCAGCCATCAGGGCTTCGCGCGGCAAGCCCAATTGGAGCAACCCGCCCGCGAAGCCCAGGCCGTGCACCAGTCCGAAGAACGCCGCAACCAACCAGCGCCGGGATTCGTTTTGCGGGGCCAGCAGGTTTTCTACCGCCACCCAGACGATCGATGCGGCAATCAACGGCTCGACGATACGCGAAGGCACGTCGACCCAACCGAGCATGGCCAGGCTGAGCGTGATCGAGTGAGCCAGCGTAAAGCCAGTGACGATCTTCACGGTCGACCAAAATCCGCGCGACAGCGCCAGCAGCGTCACCAGAAACAGCAGATGATCGGGTCCGCCCAGAATGTGCTCGGCACCCATCCGAATGAACGAACTGAAACCAATGGCCGGGGCGGCATGCAATTCCAGGGTTGCTTCTCGACGATCGTCGAGGAACACGAACTGGCCGGCGACGCGCCGCGCGACATTCACCGTCATCACGGTCTGGAAATGCGCTCCAAGCACCTCCGGCCAATCGTCCCGGATCCAAAGAGTACCAATCGACCCCGGACACGACAGCGCCATCTCGAGCGCGATCTTGCCGTCATTGGTCTGGACCGGACGCACGCCACCGCGCTCCGGGATGCAGGCTTCGCCGCGAACCGTGAAGCGGGCATAGGCACGCAGCGCCCGGTCGACTTGGGCGACCGCCGCTGCCTCGCCCCTTCCGGCCGCTTCCAGGATCGGGACGTAAAGCGGATCGACTTCTCCCGGCGCGAGCGTCAGCCGATAGGTCAGCCGATCGCCCTGGACGTCGAGCACCGCGCCCCCGGTGCTGGTGACGTGAGCGGCCGCCGTTCCCCACCAGAGGAAGAGCACGAGGGCCAGAACACCAGGAATGTTCAGCGGCGATCTGGACATGTCCCTAGCAAACGATCCTGTCCGAAAACCGCCAGACCCATAGCACGAGGCGCGCCTAGATGTGCCTATCGAAGCTGCAGGAGAATCGTCCCATGGCAACCAATCGCCGCGAACACATCCTCAACGCGCCCGCCGCCAGAGTGTGGGAAGCGGTGCGCGATTTCGGCCAGGTCCACACGCGCGTGGCACCGGGGTTCCTCGTCAAACTCGAGCCGGACAAGGGCGATCGCGTCATCACCTTCTTCAACGGTCTGGTCGCTCGCGAACGGCTGGTGACGATCGACGATGCTGCGATGCGGCTCGTTTATGCCGTCGTCGAGGGCCGGCCCACCCACTACAACGGCTCTATTCAGGTGATTGCCGACGGCGAGAACAGGTGCCGGTTGATCTGGACGATCGATCTGCTGCCCGACGAACTCGGGCCCATCGTGGGCGGCATGATGGATCATGCCGCCCCGTTCATGAAAAAGACCCTCGAGGCGGACTGAATCAGGCCGCGTCCGCCTTCGGCAGAACGTCTTCGTACTTCTTGAAGCCCGGCAGCGCCTCGACCCGCGCCATCCACGCCTTCACGTTGGGATAGGGCGACAGATCGATCTCGGCCTCGCCGGCGTAGGCCACGTCGCCATAGACGGCGACGTCAGCCACCGTGGCCTCGCCGCCGGTCAGGAAGGGACCGGCCCCGAGTTCGGTATCGAGCACCTTGAGCGCGTCCTTCGCGAGATTGACGTACATCGTGTAGACGCTGTCGTCGGCCTTCAGGAAGCCACGCTTGATGGCGCGCGGACGATAGACATTCGGCGCCAGCCGGTCGAATTCCCAGAAGATCCACTCGCGTACGCGGGCCTTCTGCTCGGGCGTCTTGCCGCCCATCTTGCCGAGCTTGTCGGCGAGATAGAGCAGGATCGAACCGGACTGGCAGAGCTTCAGCCCGCCGTCTTCCAGTGCAGGCACCTGGCCGAAGCGATTGACCGCGAGATATTCCGGCTTCTTGTGCGCGCCGGCCCGCAGGTCGACGTGCTTGTAGGCGAATGGCTGTCCCATCAGCGACATCGCAAGGCCCGCCTTGTAAGTGGGGCCCGACAACCAGATTCCGTGCAATACAGGCTTGGACATGTTCTGTGCTCCCTAGGGGATTCTTGACCCGCGGCCATTAGCATGTATGACCGCGCCCATGAAGATTTCCGTGCGCGACATCGACCACCTCACGATGACCCTCACCGATCCGGCCCGGGTCGCGACCCAATTCGAGCAACTCGGCTTCAACCTCACGCCCGAGGAGTCCGACCCGCGCCTGATCTGCTTCCAGCCGGCCGACGAGGATGTGCCCAACTACATCGATCTCACGGAAGGCGAGTTCGAGGGCTTCACGCTCGCCGTCAACGTCGCCGAGACCAAGGGCGAGGAGCGCTCGCAGCGCTGGGAGAACGAGGACGGCCTGGAAACCGAAGCGACCATCGTGGTCGGCGAAGGCGCCGGCCCTCTTCCCTGGCTCCCGGTTCAGCACAAGACACCCGACGCCTTTTCGGACCCGGAGTGGATCATCCATCCCAACGGCGCGCTCGGCTTCATCGCCGTGCATGCCATCGCCGACGATCCAGGTGCCGCCATGGAAGCGCTGGCCAAGGCGTGGAGCGCCGAGGGCGAAGAGATTTTCGACGGCTGCGCCGTGGTGAAGACCGGAGCGGTCGAACTGCTGATCTGGTCGCCTTCGGCCTATCAGAACGAGTACAAGGATATCGAAGTGATCGCGCCGACCCGCCGTCCCACCGTGGTCGGCGTCGGCATCGCCGTCGAGCGCGCCCGTCCGCTACAGGCGCTTCTGCGCGCCAACAACGTGCCCTTCGCGCTGGCCGAAGGCGACCGCGTGCTGGTTGCTCCGGAACAGGCCGGCGGCCTCTTGATCGAGTTCCTGCCCCAGAATTAGGATAACGACGCTCAGAACAGCGGAGCGGGTCCCTGCGGCACGCTCTTCCAGAATTCGGGATCGTGGCCGAAGATCAGCCTCGCCCCGCCCTTCTCCAAGGCTTCCAACCGGTCGAGCGACGCCAGCATCTCGGCGCGATCGAAGACGCGCGCGGGCAGGCGGCGTTCCTTCAGAGTCCTGCAGAAATAGCAGGCGTCACCGGTCAGCACGATCTCGCCCTTTTCCGTGCGCACCCTGAGAGACTGGTGCCCGGGCGTATGGCCATAGGTCGGGATGCAGACCACGCTGCCGTCACCGAACACGTCGTGCTCGCCTTCGACCTGCTTGACCTTGTGCCCCTTGTCGAAGTCGGCCTTATAGAAGCCGAACTTGGTCTCGCCGTCGGGCGACATGCCGACTTCCCATTCGCGGCGCTGCACGATCACCGTGGCGTTGGGCACGAACTCGTTGCCGCCGGCGTGGTCGAAATGCAGGTGCGAAGTGATGATGAAGTCGATCTTGCCCGGATCGCGGTCGATCGATTCTAGCTTCGACTTGATATCGTCCTTCGGGCCGAACTTCGTGAAATCGAACATCTTCACCAACCGCTCGCTGATGCGGTTGCCCGCATCGGTCCGCAATTGCGGATGCATGCCGGTGTCGAACAGCGCACGGCCCTTGGGATGCTCGATCAGGAACGACGGGATCGGCAGGTCGATCCGGCCCTCTCCGCCTTCCATCAGGGAGTCGAACGGCCCGTTCAGATAGCCGCAGGTCATCGCATAGAGTTTTGCTGTCATGAGCGAAACCTAGCACATCACGGCCGGATTGCCCGATCGGCCCGCAAATCCCCCGAGACATGAGATCTTGCTCGGGGCAAGGCAGCCGTCATCCCGATCGGGCGGCGTCGAGGAGTTGCATCCACCTCGACAATGCTGCCCGCTAGCCGTCGAGCGCCTTCTTCAGCAGCTCATTGACGATCTTCGGATTGGCCTTGCCGCCGGTCGACTTCATCACCTGGCCGACGAACCAGCCAATTGTGGTCGGCTTGGCCTTGTAGGCTTCGACCTGCTTCGGGCTCGCCGCGATGATCTCCTTGATCGCCGCCTCGATCGCGCCGGTGTCGGTGACCTGCTTCAGGCCGCGCTCCTCGACCAGAACGGCCGGATCCTTGCCCGTCTCCTCCATGGCGAGGAACAGGTCCTTGGCGATGCGGCCCGAGATCGTGCCGTCCCTCTGCAGGTCGATCAGCTTGCCGAGATGCTCGGCCTTGATCGGCGATTCCGAAATGCCGATGCCGCGGCGGTTGAGCATGGCGAAGAAGTCGCCGGTCACCAGCTTCACGACCTCCTTGGCGTCCCGCCCCTTGGCCACGACGTCGAAGAAGGAGGCCGTTTCCTTCTCCAGCACCAGCACGCCCGCATCGTAGGGCGTGAGGCCATACTCCTTGATGAAGCGCGCCTTCCGGGCGTCGGGCAGCTCGGGAAGGCTCGCCTTGATCTCGTCTACGAACTTCTGCTCGAGCACCAGCGGCAGCAAGTCGGGATCGGGGAAGTAGCGATAGTCGTGCGCATCTTCCTTCGAACGCATCGAGTGCGTCTCGCCCTTGCCGTGATCGAACCGGCGCGTCTCCTGCACGATCTTGCCACCGCTCTCGATGACTTCGATCTGACGCCGCGCTTCATACTCGATCGCCTGCTTCACGAAGCGGATCGAGTTCACGTTCTTGATCTCGCAGCGCGTGCCCAGCTCGCCGCCCGGCCTGCGCACCGACACGTTGACGTCGCAGCGCATGGAGCCCTCGTCCATGTTGCCGTCGCAGGTGCCGAGATAGCGCACGATCGAGCGCAGCTTGGTCAGGTACGCCGCCGCCTCGTCGGCCGAGCGCATGTCGGGACGGCTGACGATCTCCATCAGGGCCACGCCCGAGCGGTTCAGGTCGACATAGGTCTGGCTCGGATGCTGGTCGTGCAGGCTCTTGCCCGCATCCTGCTCGAGATGCAGCCGCTCGATGCCGATTTTCCTGGTGACGCCGCCCTCGAGGTCGACCTCGACCTCGCCCTCGCCCACGATCGGATCCTTGTACTGCGAGATCTGATAACCGGCCGGCAGATCGGGAAAAAAGTAGTTCTTGCGGTCGAACACCGAGCGCAGGTTGATCCTGGCGTTGAGGCCCAGCCCCGTGCGCACAGCCTGCTCGACGCAGTGAGCGTTGATCACCGGCAGCATGCCGGGCATGCCGGCATCGACCAGCGACACCTGGGTGTTGGGATCGGCGCCGAACGCGGTCGGGGCGCCGGAGAAGAGTTTGGCCTCGGAGATCACCTGGGCATGGACTTCCAGCCCCAGGACGATTTCCCACTCGCCGGTTTCACCTTTGATGAGCGACATGGGCCGTTAGATAGCCGCCCCGAACCGGCTTGGCAAAAAGATCGCGTAACCCTCCTATCGGCAGGGAATCCGGGCCAAATTCGCACTCGCCCGGGCAGTTCTGGACCGCAATCAATCCCCGGGCCACGAACCGGCCTCAAACCCGAGGTAGGCCTTGCACTACAAATGAAAGCACGAATAGGCTCGCGCCCGAGTTAGGGAGGACTTCAATGAACAACTTGCGCCGCCGCGCCCTTTTGGCCGGCGTCACTGCCGCGACCGTTTCGGTTCCGGCGATCCTGCGGGCACAGAATGTCGGCGACTGGCCCAAAGGCCCCATCAAGATTGTCGTGCCCTTCCCACCCGGCGGCTCGACCGATCCGGTGGCGCGCATCATTCAGGCCAAGCTCACCGAGCAGACCGGCTGGAATGTCATCGTCGAGAACAAGCCGGGCGGCGCCAGCGCCGTCGGTGCCAACGTCGCGGCCAAATCGGCGCCCGACGGCCAGACCTGGATGGTCACTTTCGACAGCCACATCCTCAACCACGCGTTCGCCGCGAACCTGCCGTACAAGGACTCCGATCTCGAGAACATCATGCTGATCGGGCGTACGCCGCAGACGATCGCGGCGCATCCCGATCGCCCCTACAAGACGTTCAAGGAAGCGGTCGAGGACGCCAGGAAGCGGCCCGGCAAGGTCAGCTTCGGCGTGCTCGGCGGCAGCCAGGCGCTGGTGCTGACAACGTTGATCAAGAAGGAGAACAACGTCGACCTCAACCTGATCCCCTACAAGGGCGGCGGACCTCTGGTGCAGGACCTGCTGGGCGGCGTCACCGACATTGGAATCTCGAGCCTGACCTCGTTCAGCCCGCATATCCGCACCAACAAGATCCGGGCGATCGCTGTCACCGGCGAACAGCGTACGCCGGCGTTGCCCGACACGCCGACCCTGATCGAGCAGGGCATCAAGGCGTTCCCGTCCTATTCGTGGTGGGGCGTCTATGCGCCGGCCGGGGTCCCCAAGCCGATCGTCGAGCGCATGCATGTCGAGATCACCAAGGCGGTGCGTTCGCCCGACGTGACGCAGAAGTTCCTCGAGCAGTTCAACATGGAGATCCTGACCAGCTCGGGCGCCGACTTCGCCGCGTACCAGAAGAGCGAGCAGGAGCGCTGGTTCAAGGTCATCAAGGACAACGACATCAAGGGCGACTGACTGGCCAGGCATCGCCAGCAAAATGGGCGCGCGCTGGCCGCGCCCCTTTGCCCGGCGTAGGCTACCCGCAAAGCAATAAAGCTTCCGGGAGGTCGGCATGTCGTCTCTGAACCGCCGCGGGTTCGTCGCCGGCTCGCTCGCCGCGGCGCTGGGAGCGCCCGTGGTGGCGCGGGCCCAGGCGAGCGACTGGCCCAAAAATCCGATCCGCGTCGTCGTTCCCTTCCCGCCCGGTGGCACAACCGATCCGGTGGCCCGCCTGCTTGCGGGCAAGGTGAGCGAAAACACAGGCTGGCAGACGGTCATCGACAACAAGCCGGGCGCGGCCGGTGCGATCGGTGCCGCGATCGCGGCCAAGTCGCCGCCCGACGGCTACACCTGGATGATCACGTTCGACAGCCACATCCTGAGTCCAGCCTTCAATCCCGCCCTGCCCTACAGCGACTCCGAGCTCCAGAACGTGATGCTGGTCGGCCGCGCGCCGCTTGCCATCGCCTGCCATCCGGATCGTCCGTACAAGAGCTTCGCCGATGTGGTCGCCGACGCGAAGGCACGCCCGGGGAAGGTCAGCGTCGGCCTGCTTTCGGCCAGCGGTGCGCTGCTGATCACGACCTACCTGCAGAAGGCCAACGGCTTCGAACTCAACCAGATCTACTACAAGGGCGGCGGCCCGACGGTTCAGGACGTGCTGGCGGGAGTCACCGACTTCACGGTCACGACGCTGGGCGCCCTGCAGCCGCATTTCCGCTCGGGAAAGCTCAGACCGCTTGCTACCACCGGCGAAAGCCGCGCGCCGACCCTGCCCAACGTGCCGACCGTCGCCGAACAGGGCTTCACCACCTACCCGACCTATTCATGGTGGGGCGCCTACGTGCCGAGCGGCACGCCGCAGCCCGCCGTCGACCGAATCAGCGAGGAACTCCGGAAGGCCGCGCGCTCGCCCGACGTGCGGCAGAAGTTCGTCGACCTGATCGACATGGAAATCATCGCCAGCACGCCACGGGAGTTTGCGACGTTCCAGGAAGGCGAACAAAAACGCTGGTTCAAGGTCATCAAGGACAACGACATCAAGAGCGACTGATGCTTGGCCGGCCGCCTTTTTCTTACGGTTCGCATCGCAAAATCACTTGATCTGCAATCGCAGGGCGATACGCTTCCCGGACAACAAGAAAGCATCTGGGAGGCTGAAATGTCGGTATTGCGTCGCCGGGCCGTACTGGCCGGAAGCGTTGCTGCGTCCGTAAGCGTACCCGCGATCGTTCGGGCCCAGAACGAGTGGCCCAAGGGAACGATCAAATTCGTCGTGCCCTTCCCGCCGGGCGGATCGGTCGATCCGATCACGCGCATCATCCAGGCCAAGCTCACAGACCAGACCGGCTGGAACATTGTCGTCGAAAACAAGGCTGGCGGCAGCGGCGTCGTCGGCGCGGCAGTCGCCGCCAAGTCGCCGCCCGACGGCCAGACCTGGCTGATCGTATTCGACAATCACATCATCAATCCGCTGCTCAACGAGAGCCTGCCCTACAAAGACAGCGAACTGATGCCGGTGATGCAGATCGGGCGCAGTGCGCAGGGCATCGCCGCCCATCCGACGCGGCCGTACGGAACCTTCGCCGAAGCGATCAAGGCAGCGAAAGCCGAGCCCGGCAAAATCAGCATCGGCTCCCTGGGATCGAGCCTGGCGCAGATCTTCATCGCCTTCCTGCAGAAAGAGAACGGCTTCCAGATGAACTACATCCCCTACAAGGGAGGTGGGCCGCTCTACCAGGACGCACTGGCCGGCGTGACCGACATCACCGTCTCGAGCCTCGCCAACATGATGCCGCATGTCGCCAGCGGGAAACTGAAACTGCTCGCCACGACCGCCGACAAGCGCAGCAAACTGGCGCCGAACGTGCCGACGCTCATCCAGCAGGGCGTGAAATCGGAGCCGTCATATGCCTGGTGGGGCGTCTACGCCCCCGCCGATACGCCAAAGACGATCGTCGATCGCATGCATGCCGCGATCAGCAAGGCCACTCGCGAACCCGACGTCACGTCGAAGTTCGTCGATCAATTCGATATGGAGATCACGCTCTCTTCACCGGAAGCATTCGCTGCCTTCATCGCGAAGGAACAGGACCTCTGGGGCAAGGTGATTCGCGAAAACAACCTTCGCGCGGGCTAGCTCCCGAAGCAATGCAGGTGAGCGCGAACCAGTCGCGCCACCTCCTCGGGATGGCTGAGCGGCGACATGTGACCCGCACCGGAGATGATCTCGTAGCGTGCAGCGGGTATCGCGTCCCGCAAGACCTCGGTCGTCCGACGATCCGCCGGCGTCGTCGTCTCGCCGCACGCAATAGTCATCGGTGCGCCGATCGCCCGGCAATCGGCGAGTGTCGTCGGGTTGTTCAGGTTCGAATACAGCGTGTCCCTCGCCTGCGCCGTCTGCGCGAGAAAGCCGCGGCGACGCCCGTCCGACATCCGATCCCAGGTTCCGGCACCGTTGCGGATATCCAGAAATTCCTGCCAGCCGCGCGCGGGCTGACCGCTCTCGATCGCCGCCACGAAGCGCCGATTTACATTCTCGCCTTCCTTGAAGATCGGGTCGCCGACCTCACCCAGCAGGCAGGTGAGGATGGGCTCGATCACGATCAGCGACCTGACCATCTCGGGATGCTTCACGGCGAGCCGCACGGCAACTGCGCCCCCGTAGGAGTGGCCGACAATGTCTACAGGCCCGCCACCAGTGACCCCGACGACTGCCGCTACGAGGTCGGCCTGATCGTCCTGCATCAGCGCGCCCGGAACGGGCCAGGGCTCGGTCGCGCCACAGCCGATCAGGTCCGGCGCGATCGACGAACGCTCCGGCGCCAGTGCTTCCGCGACCTTGGCCCATTGTCCGCCATGGCTGCCGCCGGCATGGAGCAGCATGAGGCGCGGACCCTCGCCCCACTTGCGATAGGAAGCGCGCAACCCCTTGTGAGCGAACTCCGGCACGAGGCCCGCGCTCAGGCGGCCTTCGGCCCCCTCACCAGCTTGCCCGGCAATGCGCCGGTCGCCTCGCCATCGCGGTAGGTGACGGCGCCCGAGACGATCGTGGCGCGATATCCCCTTGCCTTCTGCAGCAGGCGCTTGCCGCCCGCCGGGAGATCCCACTTCATCACCGGCGCCTCGACGCCGAGCTTGTCGAAGTCGATGACGTTGAGATCGGCCTTGTAGCCCGGCGCGAGCACGCCGCGATCCATCAGGCCCACTGCCCGGGCATTGTCCGACGTCTGGCGCTTCACCAGCCAGGCCGGGTCGAGCTTGCCGCGGGCGCGGTCGCGTCCCCAATGGGCCAGCAGCGTCGTCGGGAAGGAGCCGTCGGAGATCAGTCCGACATGCGCGCCGCCGTCGCCCAGCCCGATCAGCGTGTGCGGGCTCTGCATCATCTCGCTGCAGCAATCGAGATTGTAGGCGGCGAAGTTGGCGAAAGGCGCGAAGATGAAGTTCTTGCCCTCGTTGGCGATCAGATAGTCGTACACGACTTCGCGCGGATCGCGGCCCTCGCGCCGCGCCTGGGCGCCGAGCGAGCTTTCCTCGGCCGGCTCGTAGTTCGGCGGGTCGCCCAGCGGGAACATGCGGTCATAGTCGGTGAGACGCGCCGCCATGTCAGAGCGCAGCGGCTCGCGCGCCTCTTCGAGGATCTTCGCGCGCACGGCAGGATCACGCATCGCCGCGAGCTTTTCCGCCACGCTATTGGCCTGGATTGCCTTGTAGGTGCGGCACATCGAGAACGGCGTGCGGCTCGCCTGCAGGCCCTGCAGCACACCAATCGGCCGCGGCGCGACCTGCGCCTTGGCGGCATGGCCCTTCTTCGCCAGTCCTTCGACCAAGCCGAGCAGGCGCCGCCATCCGTCGGGCCGCGAGTGGCGCTGCGCCAGCGACACCGAGAACGGCCGGCCGCTCGCCGTCAGCAGGCGGTCGATCATTTCGAACTCGCTCTCGGGATTGGGCGTGTTGAAGTCGGAGATGAACTCGATCACCCCGCTCCCGGCGTCCTTCATGCCGAGGGCGATGCCGAGCAGTTCGGCCTCCGAGGCCTTGAGCGACGGCGTCGGGTCGCCCTTCACGGTGCGATGATTGAGTGTGCGCGAGGTCGAGAAGCCGAGCGCGCCGGCCTTCATCGCCTCGGCGGTGAGTGCGCGCATCCGCGCCACCTCCTCCGACGTGGCTTCCTCGAGGCGCGCCGCGCGCTCGCCCATCACGAACACCCGCAATGCACCGTGGGGCAGCTGGGCACCGAGATCCATGTCGCGCGGCCGCGCCTCCAGCGCGTCGAGATACTGACCGAAGGACTCCCATGACCAGTTCAGGCCCTCGTCGAGCGCGGCGCCGGGAATATCTTCCACGCCTTCCATCAGTTCGATCAGGCGCTGGCGATCCTCGATCTTCACTGGCGCGAAGCCGACACCGCAATTGCCCATTACCGCCGTGGTGACGCCGTGCCAGCTCGACGGCTGCAGGCGCGAATCCCAGGTTGCCTGGCCGTCATAGTGCGTGTGGATGTCGACGAAGCCCGGCGTGACCAGCAGCCCCTTGGCGTCGATTTCTTCCTCGGCCTTTCCGGAAACCTTGCCGACCGCGGCGATCTTGCCGTCCTTCACCGCGACATCGGCATTCCGCGTTACCGCGCCGGTACCATCGGCCACCGTGCCGCCGCGCACGACCAGATCGTAGTCAGCCATGTCTCTCTCCCGGGTTGCGGGAGTGTAACGCGGACCGGGCTTTCGGCCACTCTGCATATGCAGTGAGCCCGAAAACGTTTCGCCGCCCGAGGGAGGCTGCTAGCGTTCATCATCTCCCAAAAGAGGAGAGGATCCGGAGGAAATCATGACAGTCAGCCGTCGCACTCTCGCCGCCGCCGCGTTGTTGGCTTCCGGCACGGCGATCCTCGCCCGCAATCAGGCGCTCGCCGAGGGTCCCGATGTCGCCGCAGTCGAAGCCGCGGTGTCCAGCCTCACCAAGGCGATGCTTGCCGCCGACCGCGCCAAGCTCGAGGCGCTCACCGCCAGCCAGTTGAGCTACGGCCATTCGAGCGGCCGCATCGAGACCCAGAAGGAATATGTCGACGTCGTTGCCGGCAAGAAGACGGTCTACAAGTCGATCGAACTCAGCAAGCAGACCGTCGCAGTGGTCGGCACCAACGCCATCGTCCGTCACGCCTGGGAGAGCGAAAGCGGCCCAGGCGACGGCAAGTGGAACGTCTCAAAAATCGGCGTGCTTCAGGTCTGGCAGAAGCAAGGCGCCGACTGGAAGCTCCTGGCGCGTCAGGCCTTCAAGGTCTGACGCCAGTCAGTAACCGGCTGCGCGTCCCGCGAACGCCGCCGCCTTTTCCAGGGCGGCCGCCGAACGCAGCACCGATTCCTCGTCGAACGAGCGGCCGATCAATTGCAGGCCGAGCGGCAGGCCGTCCTTGTCGGCGCCCACCGGCACCGAAATGCCGGGCAGGCCCGCCATCGAGGCCGGGATGGTGAACATGTCGTTGAGATACATGGTCACCGGATCGTCCATCTTCTCGCCCGCGGCAAAGGCAGCCGTCGGCGCGGTCGGCGTCAGCAGCACGTCGCACTTCTCGAACGCCTGCTTGAAATCGCGAGCGATCAGCTGACGGATCTGCTGCGCCTTCTTGTAGTAGGCGTCGTAGTAGCCGGCCGACAGCACATAGGTGCCGATCATGATGCGCCGGCGCACTTCCTTGCCGAAGCCAGCGCCACGCGTGTTCTGGTACATGTCGATCAGGTCCTTGCCCGGCACGCGCAGGCCGAAGCGGACGCCGTCGTATCGCGCCAGGTTCGACGAGCACTCGGCTGGCGCCACGATGTAGTAGGCCGGCAGCGCGTACCTGGTGTGCGGCAGCGAGACTTCGACGATGGAGGCGCCGACCGCCTTCATCATCTCGATGCCCTTCTCCCACAGTGTCACGATTTCCGGCGAGGTACCGTCGACGCGGTACTCCTTCGGGATTCCGACTTTCATGCCCTTAATGTCGGGATTGCGCGCGGCCGCGACGAAATCCGGCAGCGGCAGCGGTGCCGACGTCGAATCCTTCGGGTCATGGCCCGCCATCGCCTGCAGCATCAGCGCGGCGTCCTCCACGGTGCGGGCGAACGGTCCGGGCTGATCGAGCGAGCTTGCGAACGCCACCACGCCCCAGCGCGAGCAGCGGCCGTAAGTCGGCTTCATGCCGACGACGCCGCAGAACGACGCCGGCTGGCGGATCGAGCCGCCGGTGTCCGTACCGGTACTGCCCGGCACCATGTAGGCCGCGACCGCCGCCGCCGAGCCGCCCGACGAGCCGCCGGGCACCAGCTTGCGGTTGTCGCCGCGCTTCTTCCACGGGTTCTCGACGCCGCCGAAATGGCTGGTCATGTTCGACGAGCCCATCGCGAACTCGTCCAGGTTGGTCTTGCCGACCATCACCGCGCCCTGCTTCCAGAGATTGGCGGTGACGGTGCTCTCGTACTGCGGCACGAAGCCCTCGAGGATGTGGCTCGCGGCCGTGGTCTGCACGCCCTCGGTGCAGAACAGGTCCTTGATGCCGAGCGGCACGCCTTCGAGCAGGCCCGCCTGCCCCCTGGAACGACGCTCGTCGGAGGCTTTGGCCATCGCGCGCGCCTTGTCCGGCGTCTCGGTGATGAAGGCATTGAGCGCCCGATGCTCATCGAGCTTTTTCAGGTGCGCGTCCGCCACCTCGACGGCGCTCGCTTCCTTCTTGCTCATCGCAGCCGCAAGCTGGGCGATGGTAAGATCGGTCAGGTTCGCCATGGCCTACTCCACCACCTTCGGTACGGTGAAGAAGCCGCCGGCGTTCTTGTCGGCAGGCTCGATGTAGACCGCGCCTCCCGGCGCGTTCGCCAGGATCTTCTCGGCGAGGCCGCCATCGGTGACCTTGTCCTGCCGCATCGGCAGGGTGACGTCGGAGACGCTGGCCAATGGCTCGACACCCCTGGTGTCGACCTCATTCAATTGCTCGATCCAGGCAAGAATCCCCGACAACTCGCCGGCCAGCGCGCCGAGCTCTTCCTCCGGAACCTTCAGACGGGCGAGCCGCGCAATGCGCGCCACCGCCTCCTTGTCGAGCGACATCAAATCACTCCAAAACCGCCAGATTTGCGCGGTTGGTACTAGTTTTGGCGAGAACCGGCAACCGACGGCGCGGCCGGCGTCGCATTGCCCAGCCGGTTGGCCGACACGGCGGCAATCTGGGCCCGCAGTTCCGGCAGCTTGGCCAGCAGGCCGTTGAAGTCCTTGCGATGCAGGGCGAGCAAGTGGCAATAGCCGTCGGCCACGACGTCGGCGTTGCGGCGCTGGGATTCGAGCAGCCCTCTCTCGCCAAAATAGTCACCCTCCTTCAGCACGACCGGTCCCGCAGAGATCATCACCTTCACCTCGCCGGCGGCGATGAAGTACATCGCGTCGGCCAGGTCGCCTGTCGCCACCACCTTCTCGCCGGGAAGCGCGACCACCGCGCGCAGGCGCTTGCCGACCTCGGCCAGGGTTTCGCGGTCGAGGCCCGCGAACAGCGACACGCGGCCGATCATGGTCGCCAGTTCGAAGCCGAGATCGAGTTGTGGCCGTCCCGCGATCGCCTTGCGCCGGGCGTTCAGTTCACGTCGCAGATCGTCATAGACTTCGCGGCCGATCACCGCTTCGCGCAGGCGGCGCGAATACTCCGCCGATTCGAAGCGAATGGCCGCTCGCTCGAGCTGGCGATCGCGAATCGACTCGGCATATCCGGGATACTGCAGTGCCAGCGCGTGGAGCGCGTCGGCCACCAGCTGCTGGCGATCACCGATGATGTCGCCCAGCTTCGCCGCAGCTTCCGGCCCGACCAGATCGGCGACCGAACGCATGTTGAATGCGGCAACCTCGGTCAGCACCTCCTGCGACACCATCAGCGTCTCGAAGCGGTCGGCGAGACGCTCGGTCAGCGCCCGCTCGATGCCGAAGCGGCGGTGCAGCCAGAGTGCGGCGCGAAACGGACGGTCGGGCACGGCAAAGCGCCGGATCTCGTCGGCATAGCCCTGCGGACCGCGATCGCGCACGGCGTCGATCAGCCGCTCGGCGCGCGCGGCCAAGATGGCGACCATGCGGCGCGACAAGGTCTGCTGCTCGAAAAGATCGAGATAGAGCTCGCGCTCCCGGGTGCACAGCGTCAGCAGGCCGACCTTCAACCGCTCCTCGAGCGTGAGATTGAGTTCGGGAGGTGCTGCCTCGATCTGCGCCTCTCCGGCGGATACGGGGTCGGCGTCGAGTCCCTCGACCTTGGCGTTGTGACTGCGGATGATCTCCTGCAGATGGCGCGCCACGTTGATCCGCGACAGCGCCAGCACGCGGTCCCGCAGTGCGATCTCCACGGCGCTGAGCTTGTCGAGTCCGAACAGGCGCATCACGACGCCGAGCGTCGTCGCCTGGAAGAACAGGGTAAAAAGCACGAACAAGGTCGCAAGCACGGCGCAGAATTCGCGCACGCTGCCGGACAGGCGCGAATCTCCCGCCGCGACCATCGCCAGCACGATCGTGACGGCGCCGCGCAGGCCTCCCCAGACCAGGATCGTCTTGTACTGCTTGTTCACCGGCTGGACGCGATGGGTGGCCTCCAGCACCGGCAGCAGACCGAATATGACCGCCGCGCGGGCAAGGATGGCGCCCACGGCCACGGCAAGCACGCCCCAGACGTAGATCAGCTTGATTTGCAGCAGCACCGGCGCCGCCGCCATCGCGGCGAGGATGAAGATCAGGCAGTTGCTCCAGAATTCGAGCTGATGCCACTGGTGCCGCAGGTTGGTCCATTGACGAGGATGAAGGTGTGTCGGCCCGTAGGCCGCGATCGTGAGCGCCGCCATGACAACGGAGATGACGCCGGAGACGTGCAGGTACTTGTCGGCAACGACGTAGCTTGCATAGGCAAGGCTGACGGTCACCGAATTGATCGCCACTTCGGAATCGCCCAGCCGCGGCAGGATGAAGATCGCGACGCGCGCCATGAGAAAGCCGAAGACCATCCCGCCGCCAAATTCGCGCAGGAAGGTCAGCACCGGCGTCCATGCGCTAGACGTATGGACCATGCCCGGCAGGCTGTTCCGCACCAGCAGGTCGACGAGGAAGCCGAAGGCCGAGATGGCGACGGCGTCGTTCAGCAGGGATTCTCCCTCCGCCAGAATCGAAAGCCGCTTGGGCGCGCCGACGTCCCGGAAGATGCCGATGACCGCCGCCGGATCGGTGGTCGACACGATCGCGCCGAGCAGCAGGCAGACCACGATGTCGTAGCCGGTCGCCAGATTGACCGCGACGGCGACGCCCGCGATGCAGACCACGACCGCGATGATCGCCAGCAGCAGGACGGCAAAAATCTCGTCGAACAGGCGGCGCACCTCGATGGACAGGCCGGCCGTGAACAGCAGCGGCGGCAGGAAGAGCGGCAGGAACAGGTCGGTGCGCCCTTCCATCAGTCTCAAGCCGGAGAACGCGTCGCCCATGACGCCGAGGTCGCGGCGCGAATAGAGCCAGACTCCGAGAAAGCCCAACCCCAGGCCGGCGCTGGCGAGCAGCACGGTGTGCGGCAGGCGCAGGCGCTCGGCCGCCGGCACGAGCAGGCTGACCAGCGTCAAGAGCATGGCGATGGCGAGCAACGTAAAAAGCGTGTCGTTCACGGGCGCGAACTTACCTTGATTGCAGCCTTTGTGTGCTTATAACCGAAAACAAGGGCGGGCACGCAATCCGCCCTCGAACCACATGCCTGTCATCGACTTTCCCGATCTGAAGCCTCTGCTGGTGCGCGACGGGCGCCTGATGGGGCTCGATGTCGGCAGCAAGACGATCGGCATCGCCACGTCCGACGTGCTGCGCAGCCTCGCCACGCCACTGACCACACTCAAGCGGGCCAAACTCGCAGCCGATCTCGCGAACCTCGACCAGCTCGTCACCAGGTACGAGGTCAAGGCGCTGGTGGTCGGCCTGCCGCTCAATATGGACGGCACCGAAGGTCCACGCTGCCAGTCGGTGCGACAGTTCGTAACCAACATCGCCAATCACGGCGCGCCGCGCCTGGCCTCGCTGCCCGTCGTGTTCCAGGACGAGCGCCTCAGCACCGCCGCCGTGACGCGCGGCATGATCGACGACTACGACATGAGCCGCGCCAAACGCGCCGAGCGGGTCGATGCCGCAGCCGCGGCGTGGATCCTCGAGAGCGCGCTGCAGCGCCTGCGCTAGGGACAGACCGGCGGCGCCGGCGGCAGTGGCGCGGCCTCGGCATCGAGGGACCGCAGGAATGCGATCAAGTCGCCCTTCTCTTCCGCCGACAGCCCGAGCGCCCTCACGATCGGCACGCCGTCGCTGTGCAGGCGGTCGGGGCTGACCTCCGAATAATGCGTCACGACGTCGTCCAGGCGTGCCACGCTGCCGTCATGCATGTACGGACCGATGCGGCCAACCTGCCGCAGGCCGGGCACGCGGAACTCGCCGAAGTTTCGATGCTGGCGCTCGACATGGCGCGTGCGCACCGCCGATGCCCCCGAACGATCGTCGTTGTAGCTGCCGAGCAGGTTGTAGGGGCTCGCCTGCAGCCGCTCGATGCCGCCGAAACGGCCGCTGTCGACCTCGCCGGGCCGCGACAGGAAGAACGGCACGCCGACATCGCCGAATTCGCCGTTGGTGAACGCGGGGCCGAAATGGCAGGCGGCGCAATTGCCCGAGCCGATGAAGATCCTGAGGCCGCGCTGGGCCGCCAACGGATAGCGCGCCGCAACTGCGCGATCGCCGGCCACCAGCGCGTCGCGGAAATCGTCGAACGGCGTGCGGGGCGTGATCAAGGTTTCCTGGAAAGCCGCGAGTGCTTTTGCGGCATCGACCAGAAGCTTCTCGTCCGAACCGCCCGGCGACGAGCCGAAGGCGTTCCGGTAGCCGCACGACAGAGTGGCATCGTCGCGCAGCAGCCTGGCCGTGCCTGCCGCGCTTCCGGCCATCTCGCGCGGATCGACGATCGGTCGAAGGCTCTGCATCCAGAGAGAATCGGCCGAGCCGTCCCAACCGAACCATTTGCGCAGGCCCACGTTCCACAGGCTGGGCGTGCGGCGGTCGAGCTCGACCGTGCCGACGCCACGCTTCCTGCCATCGCGCCAGTCGAGCGCCGGCAGGTGGCAGGCGGTACAGGCGGCATCCCCCCGGCCCGACAGCCGCGGCTCCGAAAACAGCGAACGCCCCAGCGCGACGGCGGCCGGATGGCCCGACACCCGGTTGCTGGGATCTCGCACCGCCGGCGGCGGCCACGGCCCATGCTGCGCGACCGCCCCGATTTCCCTAGGTGTCCAGTCGATCAACTCCTGTGCATTCGCCGGCAACGCGGCAGCCAGCCCGAGCAGAAGTGCAAGTGCCTTCACTTGGCGACGAGGCCGTGCGTCAGCCGCTCTGTCTCGCCGCCGGAACGCACATCGAAGACCACCTCCCAATCGCCGGGCATGTGGAACAGCATGCCCTCGACCCGGTAGCGGCCGTCGGCGCCGCCGACGATCTTGGCGGCGTAGTTCATGCCGTGCTTGTGCGCCGGCATGGTCGCCTCCACCGCGACGAGTTCGGCCGGCTCGCCGCGCTTGGTGCATACATTCAGGATCAGGCTGAACGGCATGCCAACCTCGACCTGAAAGGGATCGGGGCGGAACGCCACCATATGGCGCTGCGAGAACATCACCAGCCCCGTGCCATGACCAAGATCGAGCGGGCAGTCGCCTGCCCAGGCCGTCTTTCCCGCGGGCGCGATCGTCAGCAGGCCAACTACCAGCGCCGCCGTTCTCTTCAGGTTGTTCATCGCTGGGGCGGACCGCCGAACAGCCGCTCTCCATTCCTGTAGCCAATCTGCTCGGCGACCTCCTTCGGAAGATCGGCCAGCCATTGGCGGGACCAGCGCGCATGTTCGGCGATGTAGTGCAGCCGCTCGGGGGTGAATGAATCGGTGCCGACCATGAAGCGGTCGGGAAACTCGAGGAATGCGGCGCGCCAGGCCGGGTTTACCTTGCCGCCGGAGGCGTGCGAGGTCAGGAACGCGAGATCGCACCACAGGTTGGAATACTTGCGCAGCATGGCGCGCACATTATCGGGGCTTTCGAACCCCGAATGCGCCCACAGCACCTTGGCACCGGGGTCCTGCCTGAAGTGCCATTCGACCGCCGCGGAGTCGGAATGCGAATGCAGGAACAGCCCGTATTGCCTGGCCAGCGCCACGACCCGGCGCATGTTCGGCAGGTCGGCGTCGTTGCCGTAAATATGGAACTCGCCGATCGCGACGTACTTGCGCTTGGCAAGCAGGTCCTCGAGGAACGGGATCACCGTCGGGTCCCTGGCCCAGGTCGAGAGCTCGCCGCGCGAACGGTAGGGCCTGAGTTCAGGCACGATCACGTCGGGCGCCTTTTCCTGCAGCATGCGCGTGCCCTCGTTGTTCGACGAAGACACCATTGCGCGGCGGATGTTGGCCTTCCTCAGGATGTCGACGAAGGCCTGCGGCGGCACCAGCTGCCAGGCGTCGTGGCTGTAGTGCAGGTGGGCATCGAATATCGGCATTTCCTGGTCGGCGCGCGCGGCGCTTCCCACCAGCAAGGCACAGAGCAGGATCAGGACTCTCATCGGCGTCGGGACCTCGCGGCGCAAGCGTAATTGAAGCTGATCGAAACGCGCTCGCCTACGAAGCGCGCAGGCGGCACCTCGTGGCGCAGCCAACTCTCGAACAATATCAGATCGCCGGCACGGGCCGGCACGCTGACATGGCTCGCGAGCGACTTGGGGGCATCGCCCCGCCGCGGCGGCGTCGCCATCATGCGCGACAGGCGCGGATCCTCGAACTTGAGGGCCCCAGCGCCGCGCGGCACGGCGACGTAGTAGGTGCCGCTGATGACCGAGCCCGGGTGCAGATGAAGCGAGTGCACGACGCCTGCCGGCATGACGTTGACCCAGCAATCACTCATGTCGAGCGAGCGTCCGGCCAGATCGTAACCCAGTCGCCTTGCGTAGGCCTTCACGTGCGGATCGATGCGCCGGCGCAGGGAGGCAAACAGGGACGAAACCAGATGGAGGCGGTCGTGGCTTCCATAGGACGTGTAGCCGCCAAGATAGTTGGTCGCCGACCAGCGCCGGCCGGCCTCGTCGGAAACGGCGAGAGCGGCGCATTCGTCCGCCAGGTCGCGGCCAAACCGCCCGCTGCCGCCGGGGCCGAGCGGGCGGTGATATATAAGTGTCGGAAAGAAGGCACGGATCGCCATAGCGTGATTATCGGTGAAGCCGGCCTCTCGTGCTATGATTTCGCATGCTCACCGACCGCCAGATCGAGGACTATCGGCGCGACGGGTATCTGGTGATCCCGCGCCTGATCGAAGGCGAACTCCTCGCCGAGTTGCGCGCGCTCACCGACCGCATCGTCGCCGAGGCGCGCGGTGTAGAGGTCAACGACGACCTCTACGATCTCGAACCCAGCCACTCGCCCGCTTTGCCCAGGGTCCGGCGGCTGAAGCCCGCCATCTTCAAGCGCTATGCATTCTTCCACGCGCTGGTGCGCGAGCCCAGGATCGTCGCGATCCTGCAGCAACTTCTGGGCCCGTCGGTGCGCCAATACGGCGGCAAGCTCAACATGAAGTCGGCCGCGTACGGCTCACCGGTCGAGTGGCACCAGGATTGGGCCTTCTATCCGCACACCAACGACGACGTGCTGGCGACCGGCATCTATCTCGACGATTGCGACCACGACAACGGGCCGCTGCTGGTGCTGCCCGGCACGCATCATGGCCCGACCTACGACCATCACGCCGGCGGCCGCTTCTGTGGCGCCATGAACCCTGCCGACTGCGATCTCGATTTCTCGAAGGCCGTGCCGCTGATGGGACCGGCGGGTTCGATGACCATCCATCACGCCCGCCTCGTGCACGGCTCGGCGCTCAATCGCTCAAACCGCCAGCGCCGGCTGCTGTTGCACGAATACACGGCCGCCGACGCCTTCCCGCTGATGGGCGTTGCCGACTTCGACGAATTCAACAGCCGCATGGTGGTGGGAGAAACGACCGTCGAGCCGCGCATCCGCCCCGCCCCGGTTCGCCTGCCTCTGCCTCCGGCCGACCATCAAGGTTCCATCTACGAGAACCAGCGCGGCACCGGCCGCCGCTTCTTCTCGACCTTCGAGGAGCGCGCCCATGTCCAGTAGGCTCGGCAGGCGCGCGTTCGCCGCGGCCGGTGCGAGCTTCTGGCTGGCATCCCCTGCCCGCGCCCAGTCCGACCAGCTCAAGATCGGCACGCCCCGCGGTACGATCGACTTTGCGATCGGCGACTCCAAGATCTTTCGCACCTCCGGAGAGTTCAAGAACTGGCAGGGCAAGGTCCTGGTCGACGACGAGGACGTGCCGCGGAGCTCGGTCGAGGTCACGGTGGCGACCACGAGCATCGCGATGCTGGACCTGCAGCAGACCGCGATGCTGAAGGACATCGACTTCTTCGATGTCGAGAAATTCCCGACCATGTCGTTCCGCTCGACCGCGATCGAACGCACCGGCGAGCAGACGTTGAAGGTACTCGGCAGCGTCACCCTGCGCGGCATCACGCGTCCCATGCAGTTGCACGTGTCGGTGACCGAGCGACAACCGGCCGCCCTGCCCGGCAAGCGCTACGCCCTGTTCCGTGCCGAAGGCAGCCTGAAGCGCTCCGAGTTCGGCATGGTCAAGTTCATGGACATCGTGGGCGACACGGTCGACATCTCCATCCGCACCGACGCTTGGCGCTGAGGCTGGCGTGCCCGGCACCGCCTATCACCCGCTGGCGAAGGCGCTGCACTGGCTGACGGCACTCTGCGTGCTCGGCCTGATCGCGATCGGTTTGTGGATGACGGAAATGCCGATCAGCTTGATGAAGCTGCAACTCTACGCCTGGCACAAATGGGCTGGCCTGATCGTGCTGCTGCTGACTGTCGGACGTTTGGCTTGGCGCTGGCGCTCGCCGCCCCCGCCCTTGCCGGGCACGGTGCTCGACTGGGAGCGCCGTCTCGCCCCCTACAGCCACGGCCTGCTCCTCCTACTGCTTCTCGCCTTGCCGGTCAGCGGGTGGCTGATGAGTTCCGCCGGCGGCGTCACGGTCTATTGGTTCGGTGTCCTGCAATTGCCCGATCTGGTGCCTCGCAACCTGGGTCTGTTCGAAGCGCTGCGCCGCCTCCACCACCTGCTGGCCTGGAGCCTGGTCGCCCTGCTGGGGCTGCACGTTCTCGCGGTGTTGCATCACGATTTGATCCGCCGCGACGGAATCTTCCGCCGCATGTGGCTCTAGCCGTGCCGTCGCGCCGCGCGATCCTGTTCGCCGGCCTTCCCTTCGCGGCGCTGGCTCACGCGCAATCCGGCGTATGGCCGGAATGGCAGGGAACCTATTCCGGTGCGCTACGCTTCTACCGCTCGATCCCGCTGGAAGACATCTATCCGCCTCCGGCCAAGCCGCATGTCGACCACGAGGACACCAGTCCGTTCGGCCTGTTCTTCTCGGTACGCACCGACGATGGACTGCCCAGCGTCTGGCTGCGCATCGATGGCGGACCGATGCAGACCGCCGAGGCCGGCGAAACCCTGCGCTTCGCCCCGCCGATCGACGGTGTGGCAGCGCTGGCGGGCGCCGCCGCCAAGCCTTCACCGCGAGCGGCCACGCTGATGGTGCGGCCGGACTCTCTCGGCACGGAAGCGCTCTTCAGTTTTGCCGATGGCAGCTTCTGGCGTCGGCATTTCAACGCCCGGTTCACGTCGACCGGCGCCGACGTGATCGTCTGGGTGTTCGATGCCGCCGGGACTCGCGCCC
>JBGAIW010000066.1:18646-23923 GCA_044225265.1 Reyranella sp. | reverse complement strand
CGTCGTCGGCAAGGGCGAGAGCGCGCTGCTGGTTCCGACCAAGGATGGCGTGCGCGAGCCCCAGAACCGCCGCGTCGAAATCGTCGTTCAATAGTCGCTGTAAGAGCGGCAAGCGAAAAGGCGGCCCGCAAGGGCCGCCTTTCTTGTTTCCGCCGACTGCTTGTCGTCCTCAGGGCGCGGTGCAGCCGTGAATGTTCATGTCGGGGCCGAGATCGTACGGCGGCGGCACCTGGGCCATCGTCGTGACCTGCGGCGACAGCGCCCATTCCAGGGTACGCTGGCTGCGGCTGCAGAACTCGCGGTCAACCGGGGCTTTCTGCGCGGTACGATTGGCGAACTCGGTGACCAGCACGTCGACGTTGAAGCGCTTCCGGGCGGCGACCTGCTGCAGGCTGCGCGCGTTGGCGGCGAGGTCGGCGTGGAACTTGTTTACGAAGGCTTCATAGGCGCCCTGCAGGGCGCGACCGCCGCCGGCATTCTGGCACTGCAGCGTCGCGACCGACATTTCCTGCTGCATCATGCGGGCGCGCACGACTGCGAGATCGGCGTCGGTGTAGCAGATCGCCCGGAGGTTGGCGGGCTTGGCGACCGGGCCGAGAGCCTGCTGGTAATCGGCCGCGGGAGGCTTTTTCACGGGGGCGGCCGTCTTGGGCTGCTCCATCGGGCACCCACCCAAGACCAACCCGGCCGTAACGAGGACTGCCGCCTGCGCAAAGAACCTGATCATCCACACACTCCCAACACGTGGCCGGAAAGACGCCTGCGGGTACAACAGTTAGAGCGGGGTTTCAAACGTAAAGAGGTCACAGTTCGCGGCGCACGGCGTGAAAACCCCGGGTTTTCGCGGCCCATCGGGCTTCATTGGCCGTGACGGCGGACGCCGGCAGGCTGCGAAATGCGGCGAAGCTGTGGCGACAGGCCACTTGGCTCATGGGGACTTCAGATTTTCTCGAGTGCGGCGCGCACCAGCGGCAGGCGATCGTTGCCGAAGAACATCGAGTCGGCGACGAACATGGTCGGACTGCCGAAGCCGCCACGCGCGATCAATTCGTCGGTGTTGGCGCGCAGGCGCCGCTTGCAGTCGTCGGTTTCGATGGCGGCGAAGAAGCGCTGGCGGTCGAGGCCGGCGCGTTCGGCAATGTCAGAGAGCACGTCATCCCTGGAGAGATCCCGATCGTCGCCCCAGTAGGCTTCGAACGCCGCCGTCGCGTAGGGCACCAGCCTGTCCGCGTCGAGCGCGGCGAAGGCGCCGCGCATGCACTTCACGCTGTTGACCGGAAAGACCTTCGGAGGAAACACGATCCTGAGGCCGTAGAGACCGGCCCAGTCGCGGAGGTCCTTCAGCATGTAGGATTGCTTGCGCGGATTGGGCTTGGCACGGCTCTCGTAGACGGTCTGGTTCACGCTGTTGAACACGCCGCCGACCAGGATGGGCTTCCATGCAATATGCGCGCCCAACTCGGCGGCGAGCGGCTGCACGGCGTGGAAGGCGAGGTAGGTCCACGGACTGGAACAGTCGAAGTAGAAGTCGAGTTGGCGCGCCATTTCGTCCCTCCGCCGCTTGTTCGCCTTGTCGATGCCACAACCCGCGCGTATCTTGCAATTCCATGACGGTACCGGCTGAAAAGCCCAAGAAAGTAGCTCCCCGGAAGATTGCAATTGTAGTCCACCAGGAGCATTCGCGGCCCGGCCGGGTCGGCGTTCTTCTCGAGAAGCGCGGATACGAGCTTCACCGTCTTTGCCCCAATCTCGGTTGCCAGCTGCCGGAGGATTTCTCCGACTATGCCGGCGTGGTGATCTTCGGCGGTCCGATGTCGGCCAATGACTGCGGCACGCTTGCCGGCATCAAGTGCGAGCTCGAATGGATCCCCAAGGTGGTCGAGGCGGGCGTGCCGTATCTCGGCCTCTGCCTCGGCGCCCAGTTGCTGACGCGGGCGGCCGGCGGCACGGTCGCGGCGCACGACGACGGCAAGGTCGAGGTCGGCTACGTCGACATCGAGCCGACCGCAGCGGGCAGGGAATGGTTCAAGGGACCGATGAAGGTCTATCAGTGGCACCGCGAAGGCATGCGAATTCCCGACTGTTGCGAGCTGCTCGCCACCAATGAAACCTATCCCGTGCAGGGCTTCCGCTGTGGCCCCAACGCCTTCGGCTTCCAGTTCCACCCGGAAGTGACACTGGAGATGAAGAAGATCTGGACGCTCTCGGCGTCGGAGCGCCTGAAGAGCCCGGGCGCGCAGCAGCGTGGCGTGCACCTTTCCATGCACCCGCTTTACGATCCGCCGCTCGACCGCTGGATCGACGGCTTTCTCGACCGCTGGCTGGCGACCGACATCCGTCACTGACTTTGCCCATAACTGACTTTGGGCCGCCCGTAGGCTAGGCTCCCCGCGACTGTCGGGAGGGCACTCATGGGAGCTTTGATCTTCTTCGGAGCACTGGTGGTCGTGGCCATCGTGTTGATCTTCGCCGGCGTGAAAACGGTGTCGCAGGGCGCCAACTGGACCGTCGAGCGCTTCGGCCGCTACACCAAGACGCTGCAACCCGGCCTGCATCTCATCATCCCGTTCATCGACACGATCGGCCGCAAGATGAACATGCAGGAGAACGTCCTCGATATCCCGGCACAGAAGGTCATCACCAAGGACAACGCCACGGTGCAGGTCGACGCCGTGGCCTTCTACCAGGTGGTCGACGCCGCTCGTGCGGCCTACGAGGTGCAGAACCTCCATCTCGCCATGACCAATCTGGCGCTGACCAACATCCGCAGCGTGATGGGCAACATGGCGCTCGACGAGGTGCTGTCCAAGCGCAACGAGATCAACGACACGCTGCTCGCGGTGATCGACCAGGCGACCAATCCCTGGGGAGTCAAGGTGCTGCGCGTCGAGCTCAAAGACATCGCGCCGCCCGAGGATCTCGTCGCCTCGATGGGTCGGCAGATGAAGGCCGAGCGCGAAAAGCGCGCCACCATCCTCGAGGCCGAGGGTGTTCGCGAATCGAGCATCCAGCGCGCCCAGGGCGAGAAGCAGTCGGCGATCCTGATCGCCGAGGGCCGCCGCGAGGCGGCGTTCCGGGAGGCCGAGGCGCGTGAGCGCCAGGCCGAAGCCGAGGCCAAGGCGACCGCCGTGGTCGCCCAGGCGATCGCCGGCAACGGCGCGCAGGCGATCAACTACTTCCTCGGCACGAAGTACGTCGATGCGCTGGCGAAGATGGGCTCTTCGAACAACGCCAAGATGTTCTTTCTTCCCGTCGAGGCAGCGGGCGTAATGGCCTCGATCGCCGGCATCGGCGAACTGGCGAAGGAAGCGCAGGCCAGGGCGGCGGGCGATGGAGCTGGCCGTCCACGCGGTTCCGTCCCGACCTCGGGCTGATCGGGGAGGGCAGCAAGATGAGCTTCCAGATCGTCTTCTGGTATTGGTGGGTGCTCGCCGCGATCCTGCTGGTCCTCGAGATGACCTTGCCGGGCGTGGTGTTCCTGTTCCTGGCGGTCGGCGCTGCAGCTTCGGGCGCGCTGCTCGCAGTCGCGCCGGGAACCTCGCTCGAGGCGCAGCTCGGCGTGTTCGCGGTCTTTGCCGTGGCTTCGGCGCTGGCCCTGCGTCCGACACTCAAGCGCCTGCAGGGCCGTGTCGCGGCCTCGACGCTCAACGCCCGCGGCGATGCTCTGGTGGGCCGGACCTTCGTGCTCGATACGCCCATCCTGGGCGGCCGCGGTCGCGCCAAACTGGGCGACGGCAGCTGGATCATCACCGGTCCGGACATGGTTGCCGGGGCGAGGGTACGGGTGGCAGCGGTGAACGGCACCGAGTTGAAAGTCGAGCCGGCCCCCTGACCGGGCATGCAAAGTCCGTGTCGCAGCGGACTTGCCAATAGTTAAACGATAGGTTAACTATTGTGCCCTGCAGGGAGGACGGCATGAAGCGGCATTACGGTTGGGTCGTCGTCGCGGCGGGCGCCCTGATGGGCTGTGTCGCCATCGGAACCACATTCTCGCTCGCGGTCTTCCTGCAGCCCATGTCCGACGCCACCGGCTGGTCGCGCACCGGAATCTCGACCGCCATGACGGTCGTGTTCCTGACCATGGGAGTTGGCGGCTTCGTCTGGGGCGCGCTCACCGACCGGTTTGGACCGCTGCCGGTGGTCCTGGCCGGCGCGATCCTGCTCGGCGCGGGCGTGGCGATCTCCAGCCGCGCCAGCAGCCTTCTCGAGTTCCAGATCGTCTACGGCGTCATGGTCGGCGGTTCGGCGAGCTCGATCTTCGTGCCGATGATGGTCGTGGTCACCGGTTGGTTCGAAAAGCATCGCGCCATCGCCGTCTCGCTGGTGTCGGCCGGCATGGGCGTGGCGCCGATGACCATTTCGCCCTTCGCGCAGTCGCTGCTGGCGACCCACGACTGGCGCAGCGCTCAGATGATCATTGCGATCCTGGCCTGGGTACTGCTGATTCCGACGGCGTTCCTGGTCAGGCGGGCGCCGGCGCAGGTCGCCGCCGCGGCAGGCGCAACGCAGGCCGGCGACAACGGCATGACGGTGGGGCAGGCGCTGCGCTCGCCCCAGTTCATCGTGCTGGCGGGAACCTTCTTTGCCTGCTGCGCGATGCACTCCGGCCCGATCTTCCATACGATCAGCTACGCCGTCGCGTGCGGTCTCGCGCCCGCGGTCGCGGTGACGATCTACAGCGTCGAGGGCGCGGCCGGACTGCTGGGCCGGCTGGTCTTCGGCATCGCCGGCGACAAGTTCGGCGCCAAGCCGGTGCTGGTGATCGGCCTGATGATCCAGGCACTGGGAGCGGGAGCCTACTTCTTCACGCGTCAGGTCGGCGAATTCTACGGTGTCGCGATCGTCTTCGGAGCGACCTATGCCGGCGTGATGCCGCTCTATGCCGTGATCGCGCGCGAGTACTTTCCTCTGCGCATCATGGGCACCGTATTCGGTGCGGCTTCGATGATCTCCGCGCTCGGCATGGCGCTGGGTCCGGCGCTGGGCGGCTGGGTATTCGATCACTTCGGCGCCTACGGCTGGCTCTATGTCGGCTCGTTCGCCGTTGGACTGGGCGCGGCGGCGATCGCGCTGTTCTTCCCGCCATTCCCATCGCAGTTGAGCAAGGCGCAGCCCGCTTAGCGGTTGACTGCGGCATCGTCATCGAGAGACTGCCTCCAAATCTAGGGAGGACGGTCTTGAATTCGAAGCAGACTTGGCCCGCTACGGTCATTGCGACCGTCGCCGCATTGGTCCTGGCGGCGACCGCGGCGCACGCCGCCGACCCGGCCGCCGAAC
>JBGAIW010000066.1:0-18639 GCA_044225265.1 Reyranella sp. | reverse complement strand
GTCAGCATCGCCGGTTGCAACGATTGCCACACGCCGGGCTATTTCCTCGGCAAGCCCGACATGGCGCGCTTTCTCGGCGGCTCGGAGGTCGGCTTCGAGATCCCGGGGCTCGGCGTCTTCCATGGTCCCAACCTCACGCCCGACAAGGAGACCGGCCTCGGCAACTGGACCGACGAGCAGATCCTGACGGCGCTTCAGAAGGGTGCTCGCCCGGACGGCCGCATGCTGGCGCCGATCATGCCGTGGCATGCCTTCGCCAACCTGACGGCTGAGGATGCCAAGGGCATCGTCGCCTATCTCAGGAGCCTGCCGCCGGTGAAGAACAAGGTGCCAGGTCCGTTCGGCCCGACCGAGACGGCGACAGGCTTCGTCATGAAGATCGTGCCGCCCGGCGGCAAGTAGGTCAGCGCGACCAGACGATCTTCTGCGTCCGCCCCGTCCCGGCCTGGAAGTCGGGGCCGGACAGGGTGAGGCGATCTCCGTCGAGTGCGATGAAGCGGGTCGAGCGCAGCCCGACCAGCGAGGCATCGGTCGAGACTTCGATCGCGTGGAATACCGCGCCGTCCTTCACCTCGTAGCGGCCGGCATAGGCAAAGCATTCGCTCCTGTCGGCGCGCATGATGGTGGCGCTCACTTCGCCGCCCGGCGTGTACAGGATGAACCCCCGGGCGTCGCTGCCCATGGGGTATGCGTCAGGCCGGCCGTCGTCGTGGACGAGCGACCAGCTGACGAGCCGCCAGCCACCCGCGAGTTGGGCCGCCGTCGGCACGCCTCAGCCGCCGATCACTTTCTTGGCGATCATGCAGTGGATGCCCTTGTTGCCGTCGACCGTCTGCGTGACGTGCAGGTCGGCCTGCAGGCTGCACAGCATGTAGGCGTCGGCGGCGCTCAATCCGGTCTTGGCGCTGATCAGGCGGATCATGTCGCGCAGCGCTTCCTTGGCTGCGTCGTCGAGGTCCTGGTCGAAGCCGTGCGTGATCCAGTGCGTCGCGGTCTCGGCGCGGGGATTGTTGAGCTTCATGTCCTTGCGCACGGTGAAGCGGAAGGTGCCCGACAGGCTGGTTTCCAGCGCGGTGAGATTGACCTCGCCGTCGCCCTGCACGCCGTGGCCGTCGCCGGTCGAAAACAGGCCACCTTCGGCGAACACCGGCAGATAGACCGTGCTGCCGACCTGGAAGTGCTTGTTGTCGATGTTGCCGCCGAACGCGCGCGGCTCGATCGAGCTGCACTGGCCCCATTCCGGCGGCGGCGCCACGCCCATGATGCCGAAGAACGGCCGCAGTTCGATCTCGGTGCCCCACGGCATGGTGCAGACGCCGCGGTTCGAATCGATCGGAATGTGCGTCAGGCGGTAGTAGGGAAAGTCCTCGGGCAGCGTGCCGGCGAGGGGGCGCATGGCGTTCCAGCCCCAGTTGGTGCGGAACTTGATGTCGAGCACCTCGACTGCCAGCGCATCGCCGCGCTCGGCGCCCTCGACGTAGACGGGTCCGGTCAGGATATGACGGCCCAGGTGCGGCGTCAGCTTGCCCAGGATTTCGAGATGCTCGGGCAGGACGTTCATCGGCGGCTTCGGCAGGATCTCCCGGCTGCCCGACACGCAATGGATGGTGGCGATGTCGCCCGACTTGATTCGCAGGGAGGGCTTCAACTGGCTGTCGAAGTAGCCCCAATGGCAGGTCTCGGGCGAGGAATGAAGCTCGTGCGTGGCCAAGGCGAAGTCTCCTTATTCAGTGTCGAGTTTGAAGCACGAACCATGCCCCGGGTAAACTCGCCGCCATGAAGTGGTGTCTCGTCCCGTTGTTCCTCCTGGTGGCCGCCGGCGCGTCTGCACAGTCGCTGGTCCCGCCCGGCGAGATCGTGATCTACGTCAACAGCGACGTGCGCAACCCCGAATTCGTCGAGCCGCTGGTCTGCGAACTGAAGAAGGTCGTGCAGGCGCCGGTACGGGCCGCGAAGATCGACATTGCGATGACCGATGATCTGCTCGAAGCAGGTCGGCAATACTCGCCACGCAAGATCGTCAACAGATTTGGGCCGCTGACGCAGTCCGACTCCGCGCTGCCAAATCCGTTTCGCTATCTCCTGGTCGATCACGACCTGAAGGTGCCGGAACTCCGCTATGTCTTTGCCGAGACCTACCGGCCGCCCATGAGCGTTATTTCGGTCACACGGTTCACGGCGGCCGTCGATGCAAAGGCCGGGAAGCAGTCCGCCGATATCGTGATGGTGCGCGTCTACAAGCTGATGGTGAAGTCGGTGGCGATCATGGCGGGGTTGAGGAGCGACGGCTGCGTCATGGCGTTTCCCAGAAGCCTTCCGGAACTCGATGCCAAGAGTTCGGAATATTGCGCCGACGACAGGGCGGCTCTGGTTGCTGCGCGGGTGATCAAGGAAACGCCGTCGACGAGCTGCAACGACGTCGTGGCCGCTCGATGAATTACCGTCACGGCTTTCATGCCGGCAACTTCGCCGATGTGCTGAAACATCTGGTGTTGTGCGAGCTGCTTCGGCTGCTGACCGCCAAGGACAAGAAGCTGTTCGTGCTCGACACCCATGCCGGCACCGGCGGCTACGATCTGGGAGGATCCCTGGCCGGGCGCACGGGCGAGGCCGAAGGCGGCATCCTGCGCCTGTGGGACGCGCCCCGGCCGGGCATGCCGGACGTCGTGGTCCGTTATCTGGCTGCTGTTGCCGCCTACGACCGCAAGTTCGGCGGCGGCCGCCGACGGCCGGCGCACTATCCGGGCTCGCCGCGCCTGATCCGGGCTGCTCTGCGTCCCGGCGACCGGTTCGTGGCCTGCGAGCTTCATCCGCAGGACGTGCTGGCGCTCAAGCGCGAGTTTGCCGGCGACCGCGCGATCGAGGTGCGTGAGGACGACGGCTACCATGCCGTGCGCGCCTGCTTGCCGCCGGTCGAGCGTCGCGGTCTGGTGCTGATCGACCCGCCATTCGAGGCGACCGACGAGTTCGATCGCCTGCAGCGCGCCCTGCGTCAGGGGCTGCGCCGGTTCGCCACTGGCTGCTACGCGATCTGGTACCCCGTGAAGGACGAGCCGGCGGTCGCGCAATTTCTCGCGACCCTGGACGGTTTGAAGAGCCTGCACCTCGAATTGCGCGTGCCGGAGACGGCGCCCGGCAAGCTCGCCGCCTGCGGCGTGGCGGTGATCAATCCGCCCTGGAAATTCGAGGAGGCGATGCGTCTGGCGCTGCCATGGCTGGCGGAAATGCTCGGCGGGCAGGCGAGCGTCACAGCGCCGACATCGGTCGGGTGAGCCGGGCCGCTTCGGCCGGCTCCCGGCTGGAAGGCCGGCCCGGCGCCTTCACTTTTCCTTGTCGTTCTTGCTATCGGGCTTCCATCCCCAGAGTTTGCCGGCGGCTTCGGCGATCCTCGGGTCGAGTTCGTTCTCGCGGATCTTGATGCCCTTGCCGATCGTTTGGACGAGGCGTCTCAGGCCTTCCAGCCGGGCGGCTTTCTTGTTGTCGGTGGCGATCACATGCCAGGGCGCATGGTCGGTATCGGTCTTTTCCAGCATGTCGTCATAGGCTTCCAGGTATTGCGCGCGCTTGGCGATGTTGCGGAAGTCCTCGATGCCGAGCTTGTGGCGTTTGTGCGGGTCCTCGAGGCGTTCGATCATGCGCCGCTTCTGCTCCTCGGGGCTCACGTGAATCAGCAGTTTCACGATGCACACGCCGTCGTCGCTGAGCTGGCGCTCGAACTCGTTGATCTCCCGATAGGCGCGCTTCCATTCCTCTTTGGTGCAGAACCCTTCTATGCGCTCGACCAGCACCCGCCCGTACCAGGTGCGATCGAAGATCGCCCAGTTGCGGCGTGCCGGCAGGCGCTCCCAGAAGCGCCAGAGATAGTGGCGGCCCTGTTCCGTCTCGGTCGGCGCACCGATCCGCCAGACATGCGTGGAGCGCGGCTCCAGCCCGTAGATCATGCGCTGGATCAGTCCTCCCTTGCCGGCGGCGTCCCAGCCGTCGATGCCGATGACGACCCGGCCACCCGTCTGGTGATGGTGGATCTGCAGGTCGAGCAACTGGTGCTGCAACTTGCGGAGCTCACGCGCATATTCCTTGTCGCCGATCGAGCCGTTCTTGAGGTCGATCTTGTCGAGCGACGGCCATTTGCCCATGCGTTCCTCCAGTCGGGATCGTGCCAGTCAGGCTGCCGGCCGGCAATGCACTGCGATTGACACATCGAACGCCGGATCGACTATGCTCATTCAATGGCCGACGCCCAGCCCACCATTCGACTGACCGACCGCAAGGGCGTGTCCGTACTCGTCGTCGGCGGCGCCTGGACCGTGTTCAGCCTGCGTGGCGTCGCCCGGCAGATCGAGACCCTGCGCAAAGGCGGCAAGATGCGCGGTGTGCGCCAGGTCGATGCCAGCGGCGTGAGCAAGATCGACACGGCGGGGGTCCTGGAAATTCTCACCATTGCCGGCGCCGACGGCCCTGCCGACATCACCACGCGCGATCAGCTGCAGGCCGACCTGTTCGCCGTCGTGAAGGCCAACATGCGCGGCGCGACCAAGGAGCGGCACGTCAACTGGTTCATGCACTGGCTGGAGGAGGTCGGCCTCGATGTCGTTCACTTCGGCCAGCAGCTGGTCGCCCTCTGCGCCTTCTTCGGCGAGATCGTCGTGGTTTTTGCCGGCGCCTTCGTGCAGCCGCGCCGTTTCAGGTTCAATGCGGTCGTTCGGCAGATGTTCGAGGTGTGGATCAAGGCGTTGTCGATCGTCGGCGTGCTGTGCTTCCTGATCGGCGTGGTGATCGCCTACCAGGGCGTGCAGCAGCTCAAGCAGTTCGGCGCCGAGACCTTCACGGTGGAGGCTGTGGCCATCGGCATGTTCCGCGAGCTCGGCGTGCTGCTGACTGCCATCATCGTCGCCGGACGCTCGGGCAGCGCCTTCACCGCGCAGATCGGCACCATGCAGGTCAACCAGGAAGTCGACGCCATGGACACGATCGGACTCAACCCGATCGAATGGCTGGTGTTGCCGCGCATCATCGCGCTCGTGCTGTCGATGCCTCTGCTGGCGTTCTGGGGCGACATGGCCGGGGCGCTGGGCGGCGCCTTCGCCTGCACGATCTATCTCGATTTCACCTTCGTGCAGTTCTTCGAGCGGATGCGGGATACCGTCGGTGTGTGGAATTTCTACACCGGCATGATCAAGGCGCCGGTGTTCGGTCTGGTGATCGCCGCGATCGGCTGCTTCGAGGGGCTGCAGGTCCGCGGCAGCGCCGAGAGCGTCGGGCAGCTCACCACACGCTCGGTCGTCGAATCGATCTTCTGCGTGATCGTGCTCGACGCGATCTTCTCCATCATCTTCCTTCTGGCCAACGTGTGATGGCCGAAGGCGGGCAACTCGTCGACCACAGCAACGGACGCGAGGTGATCCTGCGGCTGCGCGGGGTGCGCACGCAGTTCGGCGATCACGTGGTGCACGACAAGCTCGATTTCGACGTATTCCGCGGCGAGATCGTCGGCCTTGTCGGCGGCTCGGGTACCGGCAAATCGGTCCTGCTGAGGACCATCATTGGCCTGAACCCGGCGCGGCGCGGCAAGATCGAGATCCTCGGCGTCGACCGGCGCGGCCTGCACGGAAAGGCCGAGCACGACCTGCAGGCGAGGACCGGCGTGCAGTTCCAGGACGGGGCGCTGTTCTCCTCGCTCACCGTGGCGGAGAACATCATGGTTCCGATCCGCGAGCATGCCGGGCTTGACGAGACGACCATGCGCGCCATCGCCGCCCTCAAGATCGCCCTGGTCGGGCTGCCGGCGGACACCGGCGAGAAGAAGCCGTCCGAGCTGTCCGGCGGCATGCGCAAGCGCGCCAGCCTGGCGCGGGCCCTGGCGCTCGATCCGGAACTGCTGTTCCTCGACGAGCCGACCGCCGGCCTGGACCCGATCGGCGCCGCCCACTACGACGAGCTGGTCCGGGGCCTCCAGAAGAGCCTCGGACTCACCATCCTCATGGTCACCCACGATCTGGACAGTCTCTATGCCTGTTGCGACCGCATTGCGGTGCTGCTCGACAAGCGCGTCGTGGTGGGTACGATGGACGAAATGCTTGCCTACGATCATCCCTGGGTGCGCGAATATTTTCATGGGCCCCGCGGGCGTGCGGCGGCTCCTAAGGGTTAGTGCCGGCGTCAGATGGAAAACAGATCGCCTTATGTGCTGATCGGCGCCGCGGTAATTCTCTTCATCGCCGCCATTACCGGCTTCGTCGTCTGGAAGCTGCGCGCCGGGGACGATACGTCCTACGCCTACTACGTGACCCTGTTCTCGGGTGATGTGCAGGGCCTGACGGTAGACTCCCCTGTCTTCTATCGCGGCCTGCGGGTCGGCCGGGTGCACGCCATCCAGCTCGCCGAGCGCAAGGACATCCAGCGCAGCACCGGCCGTGAGCGCCTGTCGGAAAAGGTCGAGGTCACGGTCGCGGTGAACTGGAACATCGACATCCGTGAGCGCTCCTACGCCGTGTTCGAGAAGCCGTTCATTGCCGGCGCTTCCTACATCCAGATCGTGGGCCGGGTCGAAGTCGACGAGATCAAGCCCAAGAAGAAGCTCGGCCAGAAGCCCTATCCGGAGATTCGCGAGGGCGCGTCGTTCCTCCAGGCGACGTCGCTGTCGGCGCAGGAGCTGCTCACGAAGGCGGGCGTGACGGTCGACCGGCTGAACGATCTGCTGAGCCAGGACAACATCAACGCGGTCGGCGACACGTTGCGCAATCTGTCGACCTTGTCGGCGGCCTTCGCCAAGCAGGATGGCCCGATCCAGGAGACGCTCAAGGACCTTCCGACGGCGGTGGCCGAGTTCCGCAAGACCTTCGACAAGCTCAATTCCGCCGTCGACAGCTTCAATCTGCTGGCTCTCGAACTCGGACCCCAGGATGCCGGGAGCAAGAAGGCGCTGGCCGGCAAGCAACCCGGGGAACTCTACAAGACCATCGAGGAGGCGCGCCTGGCGCTGGCGAACATCAACGGCGCCGCCGCGCAGGTCAACCAGCTGCTGGTCGACAGCAAGGCCGGGATCCGGGATTTCTCCAACACCGGCCTCGCCGAAATCTCGCAGACCATCCGCGAGCTGCGCAAGCTCACGGACAGCCTCAACGTCATCGCGACCAAGCTCGAGCGTGATCCCGCCGGCTTCGTGTTCAGCGGCAAGCAGGGATATACGCCGAAATGATCCAGCGCTTCGTGGCGTGCCTGGCCCTGGCCACGCTCCTCTCCGGCTGCGAGCTCATCAAGGCCGCCGAGGAACCGACCGACCTCTACACGGTGACGCCCAAGAGTACCTTCGAGCCGAACATGCCCGACGTGTTCTGGCAGCTCGCCGTCGAGACGCCGGTATCGTCGTCGAACCTCAACACGGGCCGGATCGCGATCGCGATGTCGCCGACCTCGTCCGACTACTACTCGAAGACGGCGTGGACCGACCGTGCGCCGCTGATGGTGCAGACACGGATCGTCGATTCCTTCGAGAATTCCCGCAAGATCGTCGCTGTGGCGCGCGAGTCGATCGCCCTGCGCGCCAACTACGTGCTGCAGCCCGACCTGCGCAATTTCGAGGCCATGTACTTCTACGGCGGGCCGCCGATCGTGAAGGTCAAGCTCGTGGTCAAGCTGGTGCGCATGCCCGACCGGCAGATCATCGGGGTGGCGAGCTTCGAGCGCTGCGTGCGGGCGCGCGCCGACAAGGTGCCCAAGGTGGTCGATGCCTTCGACCAGGCGCTGGGCAGCGTGATGAAGCAGCTCGTCAACTGGACGCTCAAGACGCCGCCGCCGCGGCCGCCGAGCGACAGTGCGCCCTATGACATAAACCGCTATCGCAATCCGGCCAACGCGGTGATCAACAGCGCCAATTGCCCCAAGGGCAACGATACGTCGATGGTGCCGCTCACCGACGAGTAGCGGGCGGCGCGCTTCAGGCGCGCTTTCTGGCCGCCGCGCGCCTCAGGCGCGCTTCTCGACCATCGACCAGCCGAGTTCGGCCAGGACGCGGGCGCGATCGCCGTAGTTCTTCGCCGTCTCCGACGAGGCATTGCCGTCGAGGCCGCGCTTGTAGACGCCCTGCACGATGGCCGCGAGGCGGAACAGGGAGAAGGCGAGGTAGAAGTTCCAATGCTCGATCCCGGCACGACCGGTGCGTCGCGCATAGGCTGCGAGGTATTCCTGCTCGGACGGGATGCCGAACGCCTTGAGGTCCATGTCGGCGTAGCCACCCGAGGCACCGAAGCCTTCGCCGAAATGGTACATCATGCAATTGTAGCCGAGGTCGGCCAGCGGATGGCCGAGCGTGCTGAGTTCCCAGTCGAGCACCGCGATGATGCGCGGCTCCGTCGGGTGCACGATCGTGTTGCCCAGCCTGTAGTCGCCGTGGTTGATGCGCGTCTCGTCGCCCGAAGGGATGTTGGCCGGCAACCACTGCTTCAGGTTTTCCATCGCCGGCAGGTCGTGCGTGCGCGACAGGTCGTACTGGCTCGACCAGCGCGCGACCTGGCGCTGGATGTACTGGCCTTCGCGGCCGTAGTCCCCGAGCCCAATCTTTCGGTAGTCGACATTGTGCAGGCGGGCCAGCACGTCGTTCATCGAATCGAAGATCTTGCCGCGGTCCGCGGGCGACACGCCTTGCATCCTGTGGTCGGCGAAGATGCGGCCGGGCAGGAATTCCATGATGTAGAAGGCGGTGCCGATGACGCCGTCGTCCTGGCACAGCGCGTAGGGCCGGGGCACCGGCACGTCGCTGTGATCGGCCAATGCCTTGATCACGCGGTATTCGCGGTCGACCTGGTGGGCGGACGGCAGGAGCTTGCCCGGGGGCTTCTTGCGCAGCACGTACATGCGGCCGCCGCCGTCAGTCAGATGAAAGGTCGGATTGCTCTGCCCGCCCTCGAACTGGAGGATTTGCAGGGGAGCGCGGAAGCCCTCGACATTGGCCTTCATGTAGTCGGCGAGTCGGGCCTGGTCGAAGACGTGGGCTTCGCGAACGGGAGTGAGGTTTGCGGGCAATTCGGACATTGGCGTGGCAGCGATGTGTCGTTTACAGGACGTGCGGTTCTAGCCTCTCCGCGCGGCTTTTTCGAGGGATGACTCCGAAAAGTCCGGCGTAGCGATTTTCACGACGGCGTCCGTGCCGTCGACAACGCCCAGAGGTGACGATGTCCAAACTACGCCTGATCCCCTTTGCCGTGATGACGGCGGGCAGCATGCTCGCCGGCGGCGGCGCCTTCGCGCAGTCGATGTACGACATCGACCGGCGACAGGACTACCAGCAGAACCGTATCGAACAGGGTGTTCGGGACGGCCAGATTTCCCGCAGCGAGCAGTACCGGCTGGAGCAGGGCGAGCGCGCGATCGATCGCGCTCAAGCGCGCGCCATGGCGGACGGCCACGTTTCGCCCGGCGAGCGGCAGCGTTTGGACCGCATGGCCGACCGCGAAAACCGTCAGATCTACCGGCAAAGCCACGATCGCCAGCAGTCGTGGGATAGCGGCCAGAACTGGGGCCGCACCGACGGCCGTGCGTTCAACGGCTGGAACGACCGCGATGGCCGCGGGCAGGGCTGGAATCACGGCGACCGCAATGGCTGGAACTATCGCGATGCCGATCGGCGCGACTGGGGCCGTGGCCACAACGACGGCAGCTGGAACCAGGGCCGTGATCACAATGGCTGGGACCGCGACCACAGTGCCTCGAACGGCAATCCGCAGGGTGGCTGGCAGGGCAATTGGGGCGGCCAGCACAACGGCTCGCCTGGCGCCGGCACGACCACGACACCCGGCACGCCGGGCTCGCATCAGTGGGGCAATCATGGCGGTGCCTCCGGCGGCGGCGTGACCGCCACCAGCGGCACATCGCAGACGCCGCCGTCCGGCACCACGACCCGCTCCGGCGGCAATCGCTCCTGGGGCGGCAACTCGGGCGGTACGACGACCGCCAGTGGTTCGTCGTGGTCCGGTCGCCAGACCTTCACCGCGCAGGCTCCCAGCGGTGGACAGAGCCGCGGCTTCAGTGGCGGCGGGCGTCACCGGTAGACGCGCGTGAACGGACGCCGGCGGCCATTCTGGCTGCCGGCCAGTCCTCCGCTCAGTTGGCGCGTCAGTTGACCTGGCGCTGACGGTCGCCCCAGTAGGTCTTGCGCAGTTCGCGCTTGAGGATCTTGCCGGTCGGATTGCGTGGCAGGGCATCGATGAAGTCGACCGACTTGGGCAATTTGTAGCCGGCGATGCGCTCGCGCGCCCAGTTGATCAGCTCGGCGGGCGACGTTTCCGCGCCGGGCTTCTTGACCACGACGGCCTTCACGGCTTCGCCCCAGCGTTCGTCGGGCACCCCGATCACCGCGACATCCGCGACCGAGGGATGTCCGAACAGCGCGCTCTCGACTTCGGCGGGATAGATGTTCTCGCCGCCTGACACGATCATGTCCTTCACGCGGTCGTAGATGTAGAGGTAGCCCTTGTCATCGAGATAGCCCGCGTCGCCGGTGAAGAACCAGTCGCCTTGTACGGCGCGCGCCGTGGCCTCGGGCAGGCGCCAGTAGCCGCCCATGATCTGCGGCGAGCGTACGGCGATCTCGCCGACCTGATTGGCCGGCATGTCCTTGCCGTCCTCGCCGACGATGCGCAACTCGACGCCTTCCTGGGCGTAGCCGCAGGACAGCAGCTTCCTCGAGTCGTCGGGATCGTGATCGGCCGGTGGCAGCAGGGTGATGGCGCCGGTCGTTTCGGTGAGACCGTAGACCTGCTGGAAGCCGCAGGGGAATACCCCCATCGCCTGCTTGAGCAGTTCCGCGGGGATCGGCGCCGCGCCGTAGACGATCAGGCGCAGGCTGGAGAGATCGGTCTCGCGGATCTGCGGGGCCTGCAGCAGGAACAGGATCATTGCCGGCACCAGCAGCATGACCTGTACGCGCTCGCGCTGGATGGTCTCGAGGATCTGTGCCGGGACGAATTCGCGCACGACGTGGTTCGCGGCTCCGGAGAAGAGACCTGCGATGCCCCAGCCGGCGCCGCCGATGTGGAACATCGGCAGGCAGACGAGATTGGGCACGCCGGGGCCGAGCAGCCAGCTCCTCGTCCATAGCGGCAGCATCCAGGCGAAATTGGCGTTGGTCAGCTCGGCTCCCTTGGGCAGACCGGTCGTGCCGCTGGTATAGAACTGTACTGCGGTGTCGGCGGGCCTCACCGGCAGCAGCGGATCGCGATCGGAGTGCCGGTCGCGCCATGCCGTGAAGGCTTCCCAGTCGACGTGACGATCGCCGAGGCTCACGATCCTGCGCACCTTGGTGAGCCGCTCGCGGATCGACTCGATCACCGGGAAATACTCCTCGCCGACGAACAGAATCTCGGCTTCGGCATCGTTCACGATATGCAGGATTTCCGGCGCGGCGAGGCGCCAGTTCACCGACACCATCACGGCGCCGGCCTTGGCCACCCCGAACAGCAACTCGAAGAACGAGTCGCTGCTCTTGTCGAGATGGGCGACCCGGACCTGCGGCCGAATACCCGCTGCAATCAGGCCGTTGGCGACCCTGCTCGCCAGCCGGTCGAGCAGGCCGTAACTCGTGACGTGTCCCTGGTAGACCATGGCGGTCGCGTCCGGACGTTCACGCGCATGGCCGCGCACGATGTCCGCGAGGCCGGCAATCTTCATTGTCATTGGGCGTCTTCCTCCGCTCGGCGTCGTAGGGAGTGCGATGAATTCGGAGTGATTTCAAGAGCTTGATCGCCTAATCTGTGCCGCGGAGAAAGGCAGCGAGATGGGCAAGCGTATTCTGGTCACCGGCGGTGCGGGCTTCCTGGGTTCGCATCTCTGCGAACGGCTTCTGGACGCGGGCCACGACGTGCTCTGCGTCGACAACTATTTCACTGGCACCAAGGACAACATTGCGAAGTGCCTCGACAACAAGCACTTCGAATTGATGCGTCACGACGTGACGTTTCCGCTCTATGTCGAGGTCGACGAGATCTACAACCTCGCCTGTCCCGCCTCGCCGATCCACTACCAGCACGATCCGGTACAGACGACCAAGACCAGCGTGCACGGAGCGATCAACATGCTCGGGCTGGCCAAGCGCGTGCGCGCGAAGATCTTCCAGTCGTCGACCAGCGAGGTCTATGGCGATCCGACCGTCCATCCGCAGGTCGAGAGCTATCGCGGCAACGTCAATCCGCTGGGGCCGCGCGCCTGCTACGACGAGGGCAAGCGCTGCGCGGAGACCCTGTTCTTCGACTATCACCGCCAGCACAAGCTGCGCATCAAGGTGGCGCGAATCTTCAACACCTACGGCCCACGCATGCATCCCAACGACGGGCGCGTGGTCTCCAACTTCGCCGTCCAGGCGCTCAAGGGCGAGGACATCACGCTCTATGGCGATGGCCTGCAGACCCGGTCGTTCTGCTATGTCGACGACCAGATCAACGGCTGGCTGCGCCTGATGGATCACACGCCGGACGAATTCACCGGCCCGGTCAATATCGGCAATCCGGTCGAGATCACGGTCAAGGAGCTGGCCGAGAGGATCGTCAAGATCGTGAACGGCAAGTCGAAGATCGTGCATGCGCGGCCGCTGCCGGTCGACGATCCGCTGCAGCGCTGCCCCGACATCACGCTCGCGCGCAAGGAGCTGAAATGGGAACCCAAGGTGCAGCTCGACGAGGGGCTCGCCAAGACCGTCCAGTACTTCGACGCTCTGTTGAAGAGCAACAAGGAAGTCAGCCGCGTCGGACGCTGAGCGGCGGGGAAGGCAAATAAAAAGGGGGCCGCTCGGCCCCCTTTTGTTTGGATCGACTCCCGAGGTCGATGGGCGCCCAGCCTACTGGGCGGCGAGCGCCTGCTTGGGCAGCGCGTTGACGACCGACTCCTTGCCGGAAGTCATCTCGTCGTAGATCCACTTGTAGGTCTTCTCCATGCCGTCCTCGAGACGGATGGAGGGGGCCCAGTTCATGAGCTTCTTGATCAGGGTGTTGTCGCTGTTGCGGCCGCGCACGCCCTTGGGGGCGTCGAGCTTGTAGGAGCGCTTCAGCTTCACGCCGGCGATCTTCTCGACGATGTCGACCAGGCGATTGATCGAGACCAGCTCGTCCGAACCGATGTTCAGCGGCTCGATGATGTCGCTCTCGGCGAGCTTGATCGTGCCCTCGGTGCAGTCGTCGATGTACATGAAGGAACGGGTCTGCTCGCCGTCGCCCCAGATCTCGATCTCGTGCTTGCCGGAGAGCTTGGCGGCGATGACCTTGCGGCAGATCGCGGCCGGAGCCTTCTCGCGGCCGCCGTCGTAGGTGCCGTCCGGACCGTAGACGTTGTGATAGCGCGCGACGCGGGTCGCGATGCCGTAGTCCTCGCGATAGTGGCGGGCCATGCGCTCGCTGAACAGCTTCTCCCAGCCGTAGCCGTCTTCCGGCAGGGCGGGGTAGGCATCTTCTTCCTTGAGGGCGGTGACGTTGGCGTCGGTCTGCTTGTCGCCGTTGTAGACGCAGGCGGACGACGAATAGAAGAAGCGCTCGGTGCCGGCTTCCTTGGCGGCAACCAGCATGTGGGTGCTGATCAGCACCGACAGCATGCACTCGGCCTTGTGGGTCTCGATGAAGCCCATGCCGCCCATATCGGCCGCGAGGTTGTAGATCATTTTCGCGCCCTTGGCGGCGGCGCGGCAGGGTTCGAGCAGGGCGAGATCGCCGACCTGGTTCTCGACGCCCGGATGCTTCTGGTACCACTCGGTCAGCGGCTTGACGTCGACCGCCCGGATCTTGGTGTGACCACGCTTCTGCAGAACCTTGACCAGATGACCGCCGATGAAGCCACCGGCGCCCGTGACGACGACGAGATCATTCTTGGACATTAACGACCTTTCACTAAGCCAAGGGCTTTTAGACGATTTATCAACGGCTTGCGAGGCAGAGCCGGACTGCCGGGATTTCGGCGGTTCGTTTGCGCGTCCGGCGCTTCGCCGTCAAGTCTCCCCGTGCCGCATGGAATTCGGTTTCAGCCTGTGGGAAATCCGCGGACACCGGAAAAAAGCCCCTAGCGCCAACCACATAGGTGGATTGGCCGGGCCGCGATGGGCGGCGGCCCCGTTGTGGATTCGAGTTGCCGGAGCCGTTGAGCGTCGGTACGGCGCCGCAACTTCTTGCATCGAAGGGCGATGAGACGCCCGGAAGCGGAGGAAGCTATTGCCGTTCGACGCCAGCGTCGCTCTTCTCTATACAGCGGGCCGGTGGCTGACGGATCTGTTCCCTTGTTGCAGCTGATGCGCCGCGCTCTCGACCGATCGACCGCGCGATGACCTATATCCTCGGACTCAACGCCTACCACGCCGATGCGGCCGCATGCCTGGTCAAGGACGGCGAACTGGTCGCGGCCGTCGAAGAGGAACGCTTCCGGCGGGTCAAGCACTGGGGGGGCTTTCCGAGCGAATCGATCCGCTACTGCCTCAAGGAGGCGGGCATCTCGCTCGGCGACGTCGACCATGTCGCCGTCAATACCGACAACCGGGCCAACCGCTGGCGCAAGCTCGCCTTCGTGCTGAGCTCGGGTGTCAGCCCGGGCTACGTTCTGGACCGCCTGCGCGCCCGCAGCGAGCGGACCGATATCGCAGGCAATCTCAGGAACGCCCTGCCGGAGCAGGAGTTCCGCGGCGCTGTCCATGCGGTCGAGCACCATCTCTGCCATCTGGCGTCGGCGTTTCTGGTCTCGCCGTACGACAATGCAGTCGCGGTGTCGGTCGACGGCTTCGGCGATTTCTCCTCGGCGGCCTGGGGGCTGGGCGAGGGCGGCAACCTGACGGTCGATGGCCGGGTCTACTTTCCGCATTCTCTTGGCGTTTTCTACGAGGCGATGACGCAGTTCATCGGCTTTCCGCATTACGGCGACGAATACAAGGTGATGGGGCTCGCGCCCTACGGTGAGCCCCGCTTCGTCGAGCAGATGAAGCAGGTCCTGAAATTGAACGGCGACGGCACCTTCGCGCTGGATCTGCGCTACTTCCGTCATGCCAGGGGCGAGGGCGCGAATTACCAGGTCAAGGACGGCATTCCCTCGGGCGGCCGGCTGTGGAGCGACGCGCTTGCTGGCCTGCTCGGTCCGGCACGCGACTCCAACGCGCCGCTCGAGGACAAGCATCGCGACATTGCCCGCTCGGCACAGGCGACCTATGAGAACGCCTTCTTCAATCTCCTGAATGCGCTGCATGCACGCTACGGCAGCGATGCGGTCGTGATCGCGGGCGGCTGCGCCTACAATTCGGTCGCCAACGGCAAGATCTTCGAGCGCTCGCCCTTCAGGCACGTTTACGTGCAGTCGGCAGGCGGCGATGCCGGCGGCTCGATCGGCGCGGCCTTCGCCACCTGGCACAAGCTCGGTGGCAATTCGGCGAGGCGCCATTTCGTGATGGACCACGCCTACTGGGGTCCGTCGGCCACGGCCGCCGAGATCGCGGGCGCGGTCGGCGCGCGGCGGGCAGATTTCGACGCCGCGGGCTGCACCATCGAGGTCGTCGACGATGAAGGCGAACTGTGCACGCGCACCGCGCAGGCGATCTCCGAGGGCAAGGTGATCGGCTGGTTCCAGGGACGGCTGGAGTGGGGGCCGCGCGCGCTGGGCAATCGCTCGATCCTGGGTGACCCGCGCCGCGCCGACATGAAGGACATCCTCAATCTCAAGATCAAGCGGCGCGAATCGTTCCGGCCCTTCGCGCCGTCGATCCTGCGCGAAGCGGTGAAGGACTGGTTCGAGACCGACGACGACGTGCCCTTCATGATGCAGGTCTTCAAGATCCGCGCCGAGAAGCGCCCGCAGATACCGGCGGTGACCCATGTCGACGGCTCGGGGCGGCTGCAGACCGTGACCCGGTCGGCCAATCCGCGCTACGCGCGCCTGATCGGCGCCTTCGGCGACCTCACCGGCGTGCCGATCGTGCTCAACACCAGCTTCAACGAGAACGAGCCCGTGGTGTGCCGCCCGGAGGAGGCGATCGACTGCTTCCTGCGCACCAAGATGGACGTTCTCGTGCTGGGTGATACCCTCATCCGTCGATGATCCGACTCACCGTCAACGGGCAGGCCCGCGAGGTCGATGCGCCTGGCGACAAGCCGCTCCTCTGGGTCCTGCGCGAGGACCTGAACATCGTCGGCCCGAAATTCGGCTGCGGCGTCGCCGCCTGCGGTGCCTGCACCGTTCACGTCGACGGCGAGGCGAAGCGTTCGTGCTCGGTGCCGTTGTCGGAGATCGCCGGCAAGTCGGTCGTCACGATCGAGGGGCTGGGAGACGGTGCGGGCGGCGGCAGGCTTCACGCCGTGCAGCGCGCCTGGATCGAGCAGCAGGTCCCGCAATGCGGCTACTGCCAGCCCGGATTCATCATGGCGGCGGCCGCGCTCCTGGCGCGCAATCCCAGGCCGACCGACCCCGAGATCGACGAGGCGCTGACGAATATCTGCCGCTGCGGCACCTACGGTCCGTTGCGTCGCGCCGTGCATCGTGCGGCCGCGATCATGGGCGGTGCCCCATGAGGACGGCGTCGTGAAGTGGACGCGCCGCAAGGCGATCATCGGCGGAATCCTCGGCGCGGGCTTCGTCGGTGTCGGCTGGTGGTTCGCGCATGAGCGTGACCGGCTGGGCAGCCGCACGCTGTTCAATGTCGGCAAGGATCAGGCGGGGCTGAACGGCTGGGTCAAGATCGGGCGTGACGATTCGGTGACCGTCGCCGTGCCGCGGGCCGAGATGGGGCAAGGCATCTACACTGCGCTCGCCATGCTCGTCGCCGAAGAGATGGACGCGCGCTGGGACCAGATGAAGGTCGAGGATCCGCCGCTCAGTCCGGTCTATCGCAACGTCGACATTCTGGTCGATGGGCTGCCGTTCTCCCCCGAGCAGACCGGCACCTTCGTCGACGTCGCGCGTTGGGCGGTCGCCAAGGTGGGCGGCGTACTCGGTGTCGCGGCGACCGGCGGGTCGAGTTCCACGCGCGACGGCTGGCACCCGATGCGGGTCGCCGGTGCGGTGGCGCGCGAGCTGCTGTTGCGTGCGGCCAGTCGCAAGTCGGGCATTGCCGCGGGCGAGCTCATCGTCATCGACGGCGAGGTGCGCAGGCGGTCTGGCGGCAAGGTCGCGACCTTCGGGGAGTTGGTCGAGGCGATCGGCGACCTGCAGCCGGTGATGCCGCCACCGCCGCTCAAGAAGCCGGCGGACTTCAAGCTGATCGGCAAGCCGATGCCGCGCCTCGACGTGCCGGCGAAAGTGACCGGCGCCGCCACGTTCGGCATCGACGTGCGCCTGCCCGGCATGCTGTTCGCCGCGGTTCGCCATGCTCCAACCATCGGCGGCTCGCTGAAGGGTTTCACGGTCATGGGCGGCCTGCCCAAGGGCATCGAGAAGGTAGTCGCCATCCCGGGCGGCGTCGCAGCGATCGGCCGGAGCTGGTGGCAGGCCAACACGTTCCTCGATTCGGGCGTCGACATCGGCTGGGATGCCGGGCCTCACGCCAAGCTCGACAGCGCGACGCTGTGGAAACAGTACGAACAGTCGCTGGAGAAAGGCGACGCCGCAGTGGTGCGCACGTTCGGCACCGAAGCTCAGTCCGGACAGGTCCGGACAATCGAGGCGACTTACAGGGCGCCCTATCTCGCGCACGCCACCATGGAACCGATGAACTGCACGGCGCGCGTGGCCGACGGCAAGGTCGAGCTCTGGATGCCCGATCAGTCGCCGACCCTGATGCGCCTTGCGGCGGCCAGGGCGGCCGACGTGGCCCAGGCCGACGTCACCGTGCATACGACGTTTCTCGGCGGCGGCTTCGGCCGTCGGGCAGAAGCAGACCTGGTGCGCGAGGCGGTGGCCTGTGCGCTCGCCATGCCCGGCCGTCCGGTGCAGGTGCTGTGGTCGCGCGAAGAGGACATCCGCAACGATCCCTACCGGCCTATGGCGCTGGCGCGTTGGCGCGCCGAGCTTGGCCAGGCGGGCGGCCGACCGTCGCTGGTGAGCGTCGGCAAGCGCCAGGTGGCGCAATCGCCGGCCGATCAGTTTCCCAGCCGCAACATTGGCCTGCCGCGCCAGGGTAAGCCGGAGGGCAATGCAGTCGAGAATCCGCCCTACGCATTTCCCTTCTACAAACTCGAGTCCATCGTCGCCGACGGTCCCGTGCCGGTCGGCTTCTGGCGCTCGGTCGGCCATTCGCACACCGCCTTCTTCGACGAGAGCTTCGTCGACGAGGTCGCGCTGGCGCTGAACAAGGACCCGCTCGCCTTTCGCCGCGAGCTGCTGGTCGGCAAGCCGCGGCACCTCAAGGTGCTGGAAACGGCGGCGAAGGAAGCGGGCTGGGGTACGCCGCTGCCCGCAGGCTCGGGGCGTGGCATCGCCTTGCGGGCCTCGTTCGGCTCGATCGTGGCGCAGGTCGCCGAAGTTTCGGCCGCTGCCGACGGCGGCCTGCGGGTGAGGAAGGTCACCTGTGCGATCGATTGCGGCCCGGTGGTCAATCCGGCGATCGTACGTGCACAGATGGAGAGCGGCATCCTCTACGGCCTTTCCGCCGCGCTCTACGGCGAGATCACCCTGGCCGACGGTGCGGTCGAGCAGGCGAACTTCACCGACTACAACGTCGTGCGCCTGGCCGACGCGCCGGCGATGAGCGTCCAC
>JBGAIW010000065.1:0-24269 GCA_044225265.1 Reyranella sp. | reverse complement strand
GCCGCGATCAAGCACATCGTCTCGCCGGTCGCCGGCCGGGCCAACGTGCTGCTCGTTCCCGATCTCGAGGCGGGCAACATGCTGGCCAAGAGCCTGTCGTTCCTGGCCGGCGCCGATGCCGCGGGGATCGTGCTCGGCGCCCGGGTGCCGATCGAGCTGACCAGCCGCGCCGATTCGCTGCTGACCCGGCTCGCCTCCTGTGCGGTTGCGGTCGCCGTCGCGGCGGCGCGGCGTGCGAGCGCCGCGAAGATCGTAAGCTGACCGCGGCATGAAAGGCAGCGTCGCCGTCATCAACGCCGGCTCCTCGAGCATCAAGTTCGCCCTGTATGACGCCGATGCGGAACTGGCTCTGCTCTATCGCGGCCAGGTCGAGAAGATCGGCTCGATCCCGCATCTGAAGTTCGTGGACCAGCGCGGCGAGACCCTGCTCGAGCGCACCTGGAAGAACGGCGGGCTCGACCACGGGGCCGCCACCCGGGAAATCCTGCAGGCCGGCCGGCAACTGGCCGGCGACACGCCGGTGCGGGCGGTCGGCCACAGGGTCGTCCATGGCGGCATGACCTATGCCGCGCCGGTCAAGGTCGATGGCGCGGTGCTGGAGGCCCTGGCCAGGCTGATTCCGCTCGCGCCCCTGCACCAGCCGCACAATCTGTCGCCGATCCGGGTGATCGCCGAAGCCACACCGCTTCTGCCCCAGGTCGCGTGCTTCGACACGGCCTTCCACCGTAGCCAGCCGCTGCTGGCGCAGTCCTTCGCCCTGCCGCGCGAACTCACCGCGGCCGGCGTGCGGCGCTACGGCTTCCACGGCCTGTCCTACGAATACATCGCCGCGCGTCTGCGCGAGACCGAGCCGGCGCTGGCCGGGGGCAGGGTGATCGTCGCCCATCTCGGCAACGGCGCCAGCCTCTGCGCCATGCGCGACGGACGCTCCGTCGCCAGCACCATGGGCTTCACCGCGGTCGACGGCCTGATGATGGGGACGCGCACCGGCGCACTCGATCCCGGCGTGCTGCTCTACCTGATGGACGAGCGCGGCATGAACGCGCGACAGATCGAGGAGCTGATCTACAGCAAGTCCGGCCTGCTCGGCGTCTCGGGCATCTCCTCGGACATGCGCACGCTGCGCGCCTCGCCGGCGCCGGAGGCACGCGAGGCGATCGACCTCTTCGTCTATCGCATCGCGCGCGAGATCGGATCCCTGTCCGCCGCCCTGGGCGGCCTCGACGGGCTGGTTTTCACCGGCGGCATCGGCGAGAACGATGCCGCGACGCGTCGTGAGGTTGCCGCGCAATGCGCCTGGCTCGGGGTCGAGCTCGATGCCGCCTCGAACGCCACGGCCGGCCCGCGGATCGACACGGCATCCTCCCGGGTCGCCGTGCGGGTGATTCCGACCGACGAGGAGCGCATGATCGCGCTGCACACGCTGGACGTCCTGCAGGACCGGAAGGGGTGAGACCGACATGCGCCGCGTTTCCGCCTTGGCATTGCTCCTCCTTGCCGGAGGATGCATGAGCGAAGAGACGCTGGGAGTCCTGGCGCGGCCGATTCGACGATCGTGCGCGACGCGTCCGATTGCAGTGCCATCGCCTGGACGGAGGCCGAGCGTCAGCATCCTTACGGGGCCGGGGCCCCGATGTCGGGTGCGACCGTCGATTCGGCGTGGATGGAACAGCGCCAGCGCGTCGACGCGCAGAGATTCGCGACGTCCAACCGGCTTGACGACCTGTGCATGCAGAATCGCGGCTATCGCAAGGTGCCGGTCAAGACGCCCTAGGGCGGATCCTGCGCCGCAGGCAATTGATGTGGCGCAAGGCCGTCCACCGGCGAGTCGCCTAGTTGTCACGGCGACCGCTTATCCCCGGTCGGGGCCGCCCGACGCCGGCTTCGGGACTCCATCTTCGGAGGCAAATCGATGGCTACGGACAAGAAGCCCCTTCCGACCCTGCCGGACGTCAAGGCCAAGCTGCTCGAAGGCAAGAAGGGCCTGATCGTCGGCATCGCCAACGACCAGTCGATCGCCTGGGGTTGCGCGCGGGCGTTCCGCGCCTTCGGGGCCGAGGTTGCGGTGACCTATCTCAACGACAAGGCCAGGCGCTTCGTCGAGCCGTTGGCCAAGGTGCTCGAGGCGCCGATCTTCATGCCCCTCGACGTGCAGAAGCCCGGCGAGATGGAAGCGGTGTTCGACCGCATCGGCAAGGAATGGGGCAAGCTCGACTTCGTCGTCCATTCGATCGCCTTTTCGCCGACGGATACGCTGCAGGGCAGGGTGGTCGATGTCGATCGCGACGGCTTTCTCGCCACCATGGACATCTCATGCTGGACCTTCATCCGCATGGCGCATCTCGCCGAGCCGCTGATGCGCCGCGGCGGGTCGCTGTTCACCATGACGTACTACGGCAGCCAGATGGTGGTGAAGAACTACAATGTCATGGGCGTCGCCAAGGCCGCCCTCGAAAGCGCCGTGCGCTACATCGCCGCCGAGCTCGGTCCCAAGGGCATCCGCGTCCATGCGATCTCGCCGGGCCCGCTGGCGACGCGTGCGGCGTCCGGCATCCCCGAGTTCGACGCGCTTCTCGACAAGGCGAAGGCCAAGGCGCCGACCCGGAGCCTGGTCAGCATCGAGGATGTGGGCGTGACCACCGCCTTCCTGGCGCACGACGCCGCCCGCCTGATCACCGGCGAAACGCTCTACATCGACGGTGGCTACCACATCATCGACTGAGGCCGGGGATCGGGGCAGGCCCCTTGATATCCATCAATGTCAGGCCGGGTCCGGTCCGGCAATTTGCCCGGGATGGGGCCTGCGTCCGACGCCGGCCCGCCACGGGCCTGTCGCAGGTTCGGAAATTCAGGAGATTCTCATGACCCAGACCGGCTCGATCGATTTCCTGAGCGAGTACTGGACGGATGCCTGGCAGCGCTCGGTGCTGGCGCTCGACGTCCTGCGCGAACGCGGCAACACCTATCTCGAGCGCACCACCCAGAACGCCCCGCACGTCCTCACCTTCAAGGGCGAGCTGGTGCTGGACGGCCGCAAGTTCGAGCGGCCGGTGAACTACGTGCTGGCGCGGATCCATCCGACGACGGCCACGCCGGTCGACCCGACGAAGCGGCCCTTCATCGTCGTCGATCCGCGGGCCGGCCATGGGCCGGGCATCGGCGGCATGAAGCAGGACAGCGAGATCGGCGTGGCCATGGCGGCCGGGCATCCCTGCTACTTCATCGGCTTCCTGCCCAATCCCGAGCCGGGACAGACCATCGAGGATGTGTGCATCGCCGAGGCGGCCTTCATCGAGGAGGTCATCCGCCTGCATCCCGAGGCCCAGGGCAAGCCGGCCATCGTCGCCAACTGCCAGGCCGGCTGGCAGGTCATGATGATGGCCTCGCTGCGGCCGGAAATCACCGGACCTCTGGTGCTGGCGGGCTCGCCCCTGTCCTACTGGGCGGGTGTGCGCGGCAAGAATCCGATGCGCTATCTCGGCGGCGTGCTGGGCGGCACGTGGCTGACCGCGCTCGCGGGCGATCTCGGCCACGGCAAGTTCGACGGCGCCAACCTGGTCGCCAATTTCGAATCGCTCAATCCGGCCAACACCTACTGGGAGAAGGCCTACGGCGTCTATTCCAAGATCGACACCGAGGCCAAGCGCTTCCTCGACTTCGAGACCTGGTGGGGCAGCCCGGTGCTGCTCAATGCCGGCGAGATGCAATGGATCGCCGACAACCTGTTCGTCGGCAACAAGCTCACCTCGGGTGGCATCCGCGCCTCCAACGGCCTGCGCGTCGACCTGCGCAACATCCGCTCGCCGATCGTCGTGTTCTGCTCGTGGGGCGACAACATCACGCCGCCGCAGCAGGCGCTGGGCTGGATCACCGATCTCTACGACAAGGATAGCGAGATCGTCGCCAACGGCCAGACCATCGTCTACACGACCCATCAGACGATCGGCCATCTCGGCATCTTCGTGTCGGGCAAGGTGGCGACCAAGGAGCATGCCGAGTTCGCCAACTGCATGGACATGATCGACCTGCTGCCGCCCGGCCTCTACGAGGCGGTGATCACCGAGGTCGACGAGAACACCGAGAACGCCCAGCTGATCAACGGCAAGTACCTGTTCAGCCTCGAGGCCCGCACGCTCGACGATATCCGCGCCTTCGGCGGCAACGACGAGGCCGACGACCGGCTGTTCGCCACGGCGGCGCGCCTGTCGGAGATCAATCTCGGTCTCTACCGCACCCTGGTGCAGCCCTGGGTGAAGGCGATGGCCACCGAGGAAGCCGCCAAGGCGATGCGCGACCTGCATCCCAACCGCGTGCGGTTCGCCGCCTTCTCCGACCGCAATCCGCTGATGCAGCCGGTGAAGCAGGCCGCCGAGGCGGCGCGCGCCGACCGCAAGCCGGTATCCGCCGGCAATCCGTTCCTCGCCTTCGAGCAGGCGGCCTCGACCTGGATCTCGACCTGGCTCGACACCTACCGCATCGCCCGCGACGGCATGACCGAGGCCTTCTTCGTCAATCTCTACGGCTCGCCGGTGCTGCAGGCCCTGATGGGGCTGGGCACCGAGCAGGCCCGGGCGCACCAGCGCATCGAGCGCGATCTCGCCCGCGAGGTCGCCACCGCCAACGCGCGCAAGGACCTCGAGAGGCTGTTCGAGGTCGGCGGCATGGCCGAGGCTGCGATCCGCGCCCTGGTCTATATCCGGCTGCCCGAGGGCAAGATCGACGAGCGCGGCTTCTCCATGATGCTGACATTGCGCGCGCTGAAGCGGCCGGAAGAGCGGCTGAGCCTGGCCGACGTCAAGGAGCTGTTCCGCACCCAGTATCTCCTGATCCGGCTCGACGAGGAGCGCGCGGTGAGCTCGCTGCCGCGGCTGCTGCCCGACGACATGCAGGAGCGCCGCGCTGCGCTCGAAGTGCTGCACCGCGTGCTGATGGCCCGCGGCCAGCTGACCGACGAGGAAACCCGCCGCTTCGCGCGGATCGAGGCGATCTTCACCGGAGCGGAGGCCGCTCCGGGCTCGCGCGCCGCCTGAAGCGGCGGCGCCAGTCGGGGGGCCACCAGTCGGGGCGCCGTCAGGGGTGAGGGCCCCACGGTGCGGCGTGCAGCAACTTCACTTCCTGGCTCATCACCAGCGGCCGGAACTTGGCGGCGAAACCGTCGATGAAGTCCGAGCTGGCGAACAGGCCGGCCCAGTGCTTGCGGCGGTCCGCGTCGTCCTCGAACTTCCAGAGATGGACGAGCTGGTTGATCACGCCGGTGTCGCCCTGGAAGTAGCCGACCAGCTTCTTGTGGAAGCCGCCCTTCTCGATCGCGGGGTAGCCGAACTGCTGATAGAGCTTCACCGCCTCGCCCATCTTGCCGACATAGAGCGTGTAGGTGCGAAGTTCGTAGAGTGCCACTTGGAGTCCTCCCGTTGCGCGACGGTGCCGTTCGACGGTCCCGTATGCGGAGCATACCCCGAATACGGGCCGGGTCGTCGAAGGGGCTTCCGGACTCCGCCACGGCTGTCCGTCCGGCCTACTTCCGGACGAGAGGCTTGTACTTGATGCGGTGCGGCTGGTCGGCGTCGGTGCCCATGCGGCGGTGCTTGTCCGCCTCGTAGTCCTGGTAGTTGCCTTCGAACCACTCGACATGGCTGTCGCCCTCGAAGGCCAGCATGTGGGTGGCGATGCGGTCGAGGAACCAGCGATCGTGGGAGATGATCACGGCGCAGCCGGCGAAATCGACCAGCGCCTCTTCGAGCGCGCGCAGGGTGTCGACGTCGAGGTCGTTGGTCGGCTCGTCGAGCAGCAGCACGTTGGCGCCGCTCTTCAGCATCTTGGCGAGGTTCACGCGGTTGCGTTCGCCGCCCGAGAGCTGGCCGACCTTCTTCTGCTGGTCGGCGCCCTTGAAGTTGAACGAGCCGCAATAGGCGCGGCTGGAGACTTCCTTGGCGCCGAGCTTGATGATGTCGAGGCCGCCCGAGAGCTCCTCCCACACCGTCTTGTTGGGATCGAGCGTCTCGCGGCTCTGGTCGACATAGCCCAGCTTGACGGTCGGGCCGACCGAGAAAGTGCCGCTGTCGGGCTTGTCCTGGCCGGTGATCATCTTGAACAGCGTCGTCTTGCCGGCGCCGTTGGGGCCGATCACGCCGACGATGCCGCCGGGCGGCAGCTTGAAGGAGAGGTTGTCGATCAGCAGCCGGTCGCCGAAGCCCTTGGAGATCTTGTCGGCCTCGATGACGTGGTCGCCGAGGCGCGGTCCGGCCGGAATGACGATCTGCTGCGTGTCGAGCGTTGCGTTCTGTTCCTCCTCGACCATCTGGTTGTAGGCCGCGATGCGCGCCTTGCTCTTGGAGCGCCGCGCCGACGGGCTGGTGCCCATCCATTCGAGCTCGCGCTGCATGGTGCGGCGGCGTGCGTCGGCGGTCTTCTCTTCGAGCTCGAGGCGCTTGTCCTTCTGCTTGAGCCACGAGGAGTAGTTGCCCTCCCACGGGATGCCGGCACCGCGGTCGAGTTCGAGGATCCAGCCCGCGACGTTGTCGAGGAAGTAGCGGTCGTGGGTGACGGCCACGACGGTGCCCGGGAACTCCGCGAGATGGCGTTCCAGCCAGGCCACCGACTCGGCATCGAGATGGTTGGTCGGCTCGTCGAGCAGCAGCATGTCGGGCTTGCTGAGCAGCAGGCGGCACAGCGCGACGCGGCGCTTCTCGCCGCCCGACAGCTTGTCCACCGGAGAGTCCGACGGCGGGCAGCGCAGCGCGTCCAGCGCGATCTCGACCTGGCGGCCGAGGTCCCAGCCGTTGCCGGCGTCGATCTTCTCCTGCAGCTCGGCCTGCTCGGCGATCAGCTTGTCCATGTCGGCGTCGGGATCGGAGAAGGCGTTCGACACCTCCTCGAAGCGCGCCAGCATGCGGGCCATCTCGCCGGCGCCGTCCATGACGTTGCCCAGCACGTCCTTCTTGGAGTCGAGTTCGGGTTCCTGCTTGAGGAAGCCGACATTCACGCCCTCGGCCGCCCAGGCCTCGCCGGTGAAATTGTCGTCCTCGCCCGCCATGATCTTCAGCAGGGTCGATTTGCCGGCGCCGTTGAGGCCCAGCACGCCGATCTTGGCGCCCGGCAGAAAGCTCAGCCAGATGTCCTTCAGGACCTGCTTGCCGCCCGGAAAGGTCTTGTTCAGACCCTTCATCACGTAAATGTACTGATACGAAGCCATTTCGATTCCTTGGGCGCGATTCCGTGGGCCCGATTCCGTGGGCCCGTTTCCGTGGGTTGGCCGGGGTTGTAGCGACCCAATGGACGGGGTTCAATGCGGCCGGAACCGCCCGATAAATGATCGCAGAACCGCTCGTCCTGGCGTTGTCGCTGGCCTATCTCGGCCTGCTGTTCGCCGTGGCCTGGTTCGGCGACCGCCATGCCGGCGCCTGGTCGGCGAGCCGGCTGGCGCCGGTCGTCTATGGCCTGTCGCTCGGCATCTACTGCACCTCGTGGACGTTCTACGGCGCGGTCGGCCGCGCCTCGACGGCCGGCCTGGAATTCATCCTGATCTATACCGGGCCCGCCCTGGTGGTGACGGCAGGCTATCCGCTGCTGCGCAAGCTGGTGCGGCTGGCCAAGCGCCACAACGTCACCTCGATCGCCGACTTCCTCGCCTCGCGCTACGGCAAGAGCCGCGCGGTCGGCGTCGCCGCCACCCTGTTCGCGACCATCGGCGTGCTGCCCTACATCGCGCTCCAGCTCCAGGCGGTGTCGTCGTCGTTCCCGGCCATCGCCCAGCCGACGCCGTGGAGCGGCGATGTCATCCATACCGACACGCCACTGATCGTCGCCGCGCTGATGGCCGTGTTCACCATCCTGTTCGGCGTGCGCAACGTATCGGCGTCGGAGCAGCATCGCGGCATGATGCTCGCCATGGCCTTCGAGTCGGTGGTCAAGCTCGCCGCGCTGCTCGCCGTCGGACCGTTTGTGCTCTGGGTGATCTTCGACGGCCCGTCCGACCTTTGGACTCATCTGACCGACGTGCCGCAAGTCGCCGACCGCGTGCTCAACGAGGGCACGCCGGTTACCTGGGTGGTGATGTCGCTGCTCTCGGCCATGGCCTTCCTCTGCCTGCCGCGCCAATTCCATGCCGCCGTGGTCGAGCATGGGCACCCGGCGTCGCTGCGCACTGCGCGCTGGCTGTTCCCGACATATCTTGCGCTGATCAACCTGTTCGTGGTGCCGATCGCGGCGGGCGGCTTGCTGGTGCTCGGACCCGCCGCCAACCCCGATCTGTTCGTGCTGAAGCTGCCGCTCGGCGCCGGCGAGCATTGGCTGTCCGCCTTTGTCTTCATCGGCGGCCTGTCGGCCGCAACCTCGATGGTGATCGTGGCCTGCATGGCGCTGTCGGGCATGATCGGCAACGAGCTGGTCATGCCCTACCTGCTGCGCCGGCAGGGCGGGTGGACGAGGGGTGGCTGGGCGAAGGGGGAGTGGGGCGGCGGCGAGCGACCGATGGGCCCGCTGGTCGTGTTCGTGCGTCGCGCCGCGGTGGTCCTGATCCTGATGGCGGCCTATGCCTACCAGCGCAGTATCTCGGGCTACTTGCCGCTCGCCTCGATCGGCCTGATCAGCTTCTGCGCCGTCGCCAACTTCGCGCCCGGCCTGGTGCTCGGCCTCTACTGGCGGCGTGCCCATCGCTACGGCGTCGTGGCGGGCCTTGCCGGTGGCTTCGTGGTCTGGCTCTACGCCCTGCTGCTGCCGACATTGCAGCAGCGGCCCGCTGCGGCACTCCGTGCCTGGATGCCGCCGCCCTTCGACCAGCTCGATACCGTGCTTCAGGGCTTCCTTGTCTGCATCGTGGTCAACACGCTGCTGCTGGTCGGTGTATCGCTGCTGGTGCGCGCCCGCGGCGCCGATGCCGAGCAGGCCGACGCTTTCGTGCTCGGGGCGGAGATCCCGCTGGACGGCGAGCCGCCGCTGCACAAGCAGGCGCCCGCCGATGCTGCCCGCATCTACGAACTGCGCGAGCTGCTGGCGCGCTTCGTCGGCCCCGAGCGCGCCGAACGCGAGATGGGCGAGGGACCGCTGTCGATCGAGGCGGCGCTGGCCCGCACCGAGCGCGTGCTGTCGGGCACTCTGGGGGCGGCCTCGGCGCGGGTGATCGTCGCCGCATACGGCCGGCGCAGCCGGCTCCTGCCGCGCAGCGCGCGCGCCCTGATCGACGAGGCCTCCGAGGCGATCCGTTACAACTACGAGATTCTGCGCAATACGCTCGACCATGTCGGCATGGGTATCGCGGGCTTCGACAAAGGCGGTCGGCTGGAGATTTCCAACGACCGCTTTGCCACGCTTCTCCCGCTCGACCATCCGCTGCTGAAGCTCCCGGATGCAGCGCAGACCCACGAGGTCACGACCGAGGATGGCCGGGTGGTAGAGCTGCGTCTGGACCCGCTGCCCGACGGCGGGTTCGTTGCCACCTGCAATGACGTGACAGCCCGCGTGCGCACGGCGGAGGCGCTGCTCGCCAGCGACCGTGAGTTGCGCCGCGCCGCCGAGACGCTGGAACAGCGCGTCGTCGAGCGCACTGCCGAACTCGAGGCGAGCCGTGCCGAGGCCGAAGCGGCCAATCTCGGCAAGACCCGCTTCATCGCGGCGGCCAGCCACGACCTGCTGCAGCCGTTGCATGCCGCGCGGCTGTTCACCGCCGCGATGATGGACCGCCAGCCTGGCAACGATCTCGGCGGCAAGATCGACGCCAGCCTGGGCGCCGTCGAATCGCTACTCGACACACTGCTCGACATCTCCAAGCTCGATGCCGGCGCCTTCAAGCCGGAGAAGCGCGCCTTTGCCCTGCAGCCGTTGTTCGACTCGCTGGCGACGGCATTCGCCGCGGTGGCGCAGCGCCGCGGCGTCGAATTGGTCGTGGTCCCAACACGGGCGTTCGTCGAGACCGACCCGGCCTTCCTGCGGCGCATCCTGCAGAATTTGCTGAGTAACGCGCTGCGCTACGGCCGCAGCGAGGGCAAGCCGCAACGGGTGCTGCTGGGCTGCCGACGCGACGGCGGTGGACTGCGAATCGAGGTGCGCGACAACGGGCCAGGCATTGCATCCGACAAGCAGGCAGTCATTTTCGACGAGTTCGTGCGGCTGCAGCCCGAGGACGACCGGCCGCGCGAGGAGAGGGGTCTGGGCCTCGGTTTGGCGATCGTCGAGCGCATTGCGCGTATGCTCGACCTGCCCGTGGAATTGGCGTCGGCGCCCGGCCGCGGTTCGACCTTTTCGATCACGGTGCCGCATGTTCCGGCAGTGGTTGCCGCGCCTTTGCCGTCGGCGCCGGCGCAGCCCACGCCGGCACTCGAAACCGGCAGCTTCGTACTTTGCATCGACAACGAGGCCCAGGTCCGCGAGGCGATGGAGATCCTGCTCACCGGGTGGGGCTGCGAGGTCGTGGTCGCCGCCTCTCAGAACGAGGCCCTCGAGCGGGTGCGCGGAGCCGGGCGGCACCCCGACCTGGTGCTTGCCGATCTGCATCTCGACGGCGAGGACGGGCTGGAAGTGGTCGCCGCGCTGAGGCGGATCTGGGGTCGCGCCGTGCCGGCTGCCCTGGTGACGGCCGATCGCGATCCGATGCTGCGCCTGCGCGCCCGCGCGCGACAGGTCGAGTTGCTGCACAAGCCGATCAAGCCCGCGGCCCTGCGAGCGCTGTTGCGCCTGCGCAGCCCGCCGCCGGCGGTTCGTGCCATGTCCTGATGGTGCGTGCCCCCGGCGACATTCGCTGGCCGCGCGGCGGCGCGTGCTGGCAAGATGGGCGCACGATGCGAAAGGAAGCAGACGGGGCGGCATGACGGGATTCGAGTCGACGCGCGATGCGGCCAGCCAGGGCATCGTTGCCGCCCTCCTCGTTGCCATGTTCGCGCTGCTGGCGGCGGACCGCATTCACCGCGTGCTGATCCCGCTCTGCGCGGTTGCAATCGTCTGGCTGGTCTCCTACTTCACACCGTTCAAGCTGATCTCGTTTCAGGCTTCGGCGGCGGCAATCGACCTCAATGTCATCCTGCTGCTGTTTGCCATGATGGCGCTGGTCGGCGTGCTCAAGACCACCAATGTCTTTCCGTGGGCGGTCGACCGGCTGCTCGCGCGTTCGCGCGGCAATCCGAGTGTCGCGGCACGGTTGATCATCTGGTTTACCGGCGTCCTGTCGGCGTTCCTCGACAACGTCACCACGGTGATTTTCGCCTACCCGATGGCGGCGGATGTGGCGCGCCGGCTGCGCATCAACAGCTCGGCATTTCTCTTGCCGATGGTGATGGCAGCCAACATCGGCGGCGCGGCGACCCTGATCGGCGATCCGCCGAACGTGCTGATCGGCGCAGATCCACGCAGCGGGCTCTCCTTCATGGATTTCATCTATCACCTCGCGGTGCCCTGTACCTTCATGATGATCATGCTGGTCTGGTACAGCCGCCGCTATTACCCCGGCGATATCGGAGCAGCGGCCGATGCCGATCATGAAGAGGCCGCGCAATCGAGCGGCGCGCGACTGGCCAACGTGCCGCTGCTCAAGGTGACCTGCTGGATCACGGCGCTGATTTTCGCCGGCTTCATGACCCATGCGCTGACCCACATGCCGGTTGCCGTGCCGGCGGTGGTCGGGATCGCCGCCATCCTGCTGGCGCAGGACTATTTCTATCTCAAGGAGCATCAGCCGACGCCCGAGGAGCGCCAGCATGGCGTACTCGCCATCCTCGAGAAGGACATCGAGTGGCCGACGCTCGCCTTCTTCATCTTCCTGTTCATCCTGGTCGGAGCCGCCGTCTCCACCGGTCTGATCGAGACGCTGTCGCAGTCGCTGGGCTGGCTGATCCGACAGGTTTCGACCGGGCTCGGCCTCTCTTCCAGCGGCACCCTGCTTCTGGCGGCGCTGCTGATCCTGTGGGTGTCGGGCTTCCTCTCGGCGGTGGTCGACAATATCCCCTACACGGCGGTGACCATTCCGCTGGTGGCGAGCCTGCTCGGTCAGCTCGATGCCGGTCCGCAAGGCCAGGTTCTGTGGTGGGCGCTGGCGCTCGGAGCTTGTCTCGGCGGCAATGGCACGCTGATCGGCGCCTCCGCCAACGTGACGGTGACGGGCCTTGCCGAAAAGGACGGCAAGCGAATCCCCTTCAACGAATTCACGGCCTTTGGGGCGCGCGTGACTTTCCTGACCCTGCTCTTTTCAACCGCCTACCTGGCGATGTGGGTCTATATCGGCTCGGCGGTGACAAATCTCGCCGGACTCGCGGTTCTGGCCGTCGGGGGCCTCACCGCGGGCCTGCTACGCCGTCGGTAGCTCCAGCGCGCGCGCCTCGATCACCGCTTGGGTGCGTGAGCGCACGCCCAGCTTGCGCAGGATTACCGTGACGTGGGCCTTCACCGTGGCCTCGCCGACCCCGAGCTTGTGCGCGATCTGCTTGTTCTGGTCGCCTTGAACCATCAGGGCCAGCACACGCCACTGCTGCGGCGTCAGTTGCGCCGCGCGCTGAGCGAACGAATCGGCGGCGGCGCTCTCCGCCGGCGCGAATATCTCGCCGTTCAGCACCGCACGCACGGTGTTGGCGATCTGCGGCAGCGATGCCGATTTCTCGATGAAGGCCGACGCACCGAGTTCGTACACCCGGCGCTGCAGGGAGGGTTCGCGCAGCGCCGATACGACGATGATCGGTACCGTCGGGTGCTCCGAGCGCAGCACGGCGAGGCCGGTCAGGCCTTCCATGCCGGGCATGTCGAGGTCGAGCAGCAGGGCATCGGTCTCCGGGTGATGCTCCAGTTCTCGGCGCGCTTCCTCGAAACTGGCCACACCCGCGATCCGTGCATCAGCGAAGGTATGACCGAGGGCCGAGCCCAGCGCATCGCGGACCATGGGATGGTCGTCGGCGATTATGAAGGACAGCGGCTCGGCCATGCGTTGAAATTGGACCGCGCCTGCAAGCGCGGTCAAGTCGCTCAGGCCAGGGGCCGGTTGGAAAGAGCATTCTGCACCAGCTCCGGCATGCTCGCTGCCGTCCGCAGGGCTTCGCGTAGCGCCTTCTGATCGCGTTGCTTCAGTCGGACCGGATCGACCCGGCTGCCCGGTGCACGGCCGGCTTCGATGTCCGTGAGCTGCTGGCCGAGAATGGTCTCGGCGACCACGGCTCGTGCCTCGGTGATCGCTTGTGCGGCGTCGGTGCCGATGCCGCCGGCGGCGACGGCATCGCCGAGGCGAGCGTCGGTGGCGCTCGACGGCGACCGCCATGCCAGCCCGATCGCCCGTGCGCCGGACACGATGGGCAGCAGGCCGTGCTGCTTCAGATCGAACCGTCCCCGGTTGAGCCGCCAGCCACCCAGCAGAGTGAAGGCCGAGCCGGTCCGTTCGCCGGTCGCGGCCAGCAGGCGCAGGAAGGCGGGCGAGGATGCCGCCGCCGCTATCGCATGGGAGCGCAACTCGTCGGCGAGACTGGCGTCGCCGGCAACCGGCGCGAAGTCGTAGAAGATGTCGACGTTCAGAAGGGCTTGCGGGCTTGGCCGGGCGACCCAACGGTCGACCTGGTCGCGCCACGCGGAGAGCCCCAGGCGCCACGGCTTGTTCCTCGCCATCACGCCACCTTCGCACAGTGGGATTCCGGCACGATCGAGCAGTTCGTTGATCCGGCCGGCGAAGCGCGCGAACCATTTGTCGTCGGCGCCATCCTCGAGGATCAGTGCGTTGTCCTGGTCGGGTACGAGCAGCGATTCTCCGCGGCCGGCCGAGCCCAGCACGAGAAGGCACCAGCGAGCGGGGCAAGGACCTGCCTCCGCCAGCGCAATCTCCGCGGCGCGTGCCGTGAGGTCGCGGGTGATGCCCGAGATTGCCGCCGAGACCTCGATGGTTCCGACACGCTCGCGCCGGAGCGCCCGTGCCAATGTCGGCAGCCGGTCATGCACCGCGCGAAGCGCCGTCGCATCCTCTGCCGTCGCGACTTCGTCGCCCAGGGTCAATGCCAGGGTCGCGCGCTGGCGAAGCAGCGCTCCCGCCGTCAACATGCCGACCGGTCGGCCGCGCGCGTCCACGGCCGGGAGGTGCCGCAGGCCCAGGCGCGCCATTCGGGCGAGCGCGCGATAGATCAGCGAATTCGCCTCGATGGTGTGAACCGGCTTGCTCATGGTCGAGGCGACCGTCGCGGCACCGGCCGCCTCGCGACGGCGCGCCAGCACGCCGAGCACATCGCGTTCGGTGAGGATGCCGGCGGCGCGGCCCTCGGCATCGAGCACGACCACCGAACTCACGTGCCGCTCGCTCATGAGCCGCGATGCCTGGGCGATGTCGGCGTCGTCCGGCAGGCAGACGAGCGGCGTCGCCATCAGCTCCGAAACGCGATGGCGGTAGGGAAACGTGTCGAGTTTCTCCAGGGCGCTCGTGTCCATGTGCTCAGCTCCCCTGAGCCGCGAGCGCGCCCGCGAACGTACCTTGGCCGTCGCCGATGAGACGGCGTGCGAGGGCGACGAAGAGGTCGGCGGCCATCCGGGCGTCGCCTGCGGCGCTGTGGCGCCGGCCTCGGGGTTCCATGCCAAGCCGTGTCAGCATATCGGCGAGATCCAGTCGAGCGGCCGACAGGCCGAGCAAGGGCGCAAGCCGCGCGGTGTCGAGACTGGGCGGCTCGCGCCAGGAACGTCCGGCACGTCGCGCTTCCCGCGCCAGCAGGTCGAGGTCGAAGGCGATGTGATGGCCGACCAGGACGGCCTCTGTCAGTGCGGCCTCGATGGTGTCGAAGGCCCGGTCGAAAGTGGGTGCGCCCGCGATGGTCCGGCCGTCGATCCCGTGAACGGCGGCGGCGCGCGGCGGGATCGGCACGGCGGGATCGATCAGCAGGTCGAGAGCCGGCTCATCGACCACCTGCAGGCCCTCGGCGATGCGTACGGCGGCGATCGAGACGATGCGATCGCGCCGCGTGTCGAGGCCGGTGGTCTCGCAATCGATCGCGACCAGCCTCAATCGTTCGAGCGGCGTGTGGGCCGCGACGCGCCAACGGGGAGTGCGGCCCCGGCCGCGCAGGTAGCGGTCGAAGAGGTGCGCGCCGATCATGCGGTAGGTTCGCCGAGAGCGTGGGCGATCGCGTCCTGGTCGAGCTGCCGGCCGATGCGGTCGCTGAACGAGATCAGCCCGAACGTCACGGCGGCACCTAGTACGGCGCGTTCTTCTTCCGCGTTGCGCCCGCGCGCCGGTGCATGCTCGTGGATGAAGCGGCCGGTCACGGCGCCGCACGCCTTGAGGTCAGGCCGATGGCCCGGAGGAAGCGCGGCGAGACGGGTCAGCAGAGCCTGATGGCAGTCGTGCCAGCCTTCGGGCCGGTGTTCCGGGTGTGGATACTCGCCGAGCACGCCGCCGTAGAGCCGCGATAGACCCGGGTCCAGCCCACGCTCGGCATTGCGGGATGCCAGTTCGAATCGCACGATCACGATCATGTCCGCGGCGATCCTGGCGAACGCTTCCCAGCGACAGACCGCGAACACTTCGTTGAACTTTTCGTCGCCGAACGCGGCTTGGCCGAACCAGGCCAGCGTGTTGCGGGAAAATTCGTAGGTCGAACGCTGCGCCACGTAAGACGCCTCGCCGCTGACGAAGCGCACGAGCTGCGGGAAGGAGCGCAGCTTCTCCGGGAAGAAGTAGGCCTTCAGCTTTCGCAGCACGCACGAGCCCCTTGCACACAGGCAGGATCAATTATTCGACTAAAGTAGGGGGTCTCCAAGATTGTCATACCTGCATGCGATGTGTACCTTTTCGACGTTAGTCGAATAAAAAACAATAACAACAACAAGGAAAAAGGGCGCCCGCAAAGGCGGGTGGTGGGGGAGAGAGTGGGTACCCGCCGGAAGGTTGTCCGGCCTCATCGCTGCAGCAGATGTGATGGCGCCTCCGAACCACGTCGGAGGATTTTAACCATGGCAGAGGCAAAGTTGTCGCCGGAGAAGCAGGCGGCCTACTGGTCGAGAACGCGCAATCTGATGGTCGTGATTCTGGCGGCCTGGTTCTTCTTCAGCTTCGTCATTCACTATTTCGCGCCGCAGCTCAACAATATCAGGATCATCGGCTTTCCGCTCGGCTACTACATGGCCGCGCAAGGCTCGCTGATCGCCTTCGTGCTGATGTGTATCTGGAACGCCAAGTCCCAGGACAGGATCGACCGCGAATTCGGCGTGCAGGACGAGTAGGGGGGACCGACCATGGCAACCATGCAGGGCGGGTTTCTCGCCAATCTCGGCAAGGTCTACGGCATCTACACCGGGACCTTCATCGGCTTCACGATCTTCATCGGTATCCTCGAATTCTTTGGCGTGCCGAACAAGATCCTGGGCTATCTCTTCATCTTCCTGACCCTCGGCGTCTACGCGCTGATCGGTTGGCTGGCCCGAACCGCGGAGGTCAACGAATACTACGTCGCCGGCCGCGTGGTGCCGGCCTTCTACAACGGTATGGCGACTGGCGCCGATTGGATGAGCGCCGCCTCCTTTATCGGTATGGCGGGATCGCTTTATTTCGGGGGCTACAGTGGCCTTGCTTTCGTGCTCGGCTGGACCGGCGGCTACGTGCTGGTGTCGATCCTGATGGCACCGTACCTTCGCAAGTTCGGCCAGTTCACCGTTCCCGACTTCTTCGGCGCGCGCTATGGCGGCAATGCCGCACGCGCGCTGGCCGTGGTGGTGCTGATCACCGCGTCCTTCACCTACGTGGTGGCGCAGATCGTCGGCGTCGGCATCATCACCGCACGCTTCCTCGACATCAGCTTCCAGGTAGCCTGCTTCGTCGGTCTGGTCGGCATCCTGCTCTGCTCAATGCTGGGCGGCATGAAGGCCGTCACCTGGACCCAGGTCGCGCAGTACATCATCCTGATCATTGCCTACCTGATCCCGGTCGTCGTGCTGTCCGCCAAGGTGACGGGCATTCCGATTCCGCAGATCATGTACGGTCAGGCGCTGGAGAAGATCGCCGGCTTCGAGAAGACCTACAACGTCGCGCAGGCCTACACTTCGGCGTTTACTGACGCCAAGGGCGTCTACAGCGCGACGGCGATGTGGAACTTCTTCGCGCTGATCCTTTGTCTGATGGTCGGCACTGCGTCGTTGCCGCACATCCTGATGCGCTACTTCACCACGCCGTCGGTCAAGCAGGCGCGCGACTCGGTGGCGTGGTCGCTGTTCTTCATCTTCATGCTCTACTTCACGGCGCCGGCCTACGCGGCCTTCGCCAAGCTGGAGGTCTATCAGAACCTGATCGGTCAGCCGATCGCCAACTTGCCGGCCTGGGTTGCCTCATGGGGCAAGATCGGACTGGTGGGCGCCTGCGACGCGGCCAATGCGGCGGCGCAGTACGCACTTTGCAAGGGCGTCACCGGCAACGGCGACGGCATCCTGCAGCTCTCGGAGTTCCGCCTGCATACCGATGCCGTCGTGCTGGCGACCCCGGAAATCGCCGGCCTGCCGTACGTCATCTCGGGCCTGGTCGCGGCCGGCGGTCTTGCCGCCGCGCTCTCGACCGCCGACGGCCTGCTGCTGGCGATCGCCAACGCGTTGAGCCACGATGTCTACTACAAGATGATCGACCCCAATGCCGATACCAAGCGGCGCCTGGTCATCAGCCGAGTCCTGCTCGGCGTGGTGGCGCTGATCGCGGCCTGGGTGGCGGGCACACTGGGTGCGGACATCCTGTTCCTCGTGTCGTGGGCCTTCTCGATCGCCGCCGCCGGTCTGTTCGCAGGCCTGGTGCTCGGTATCTGGTGGAAGAAGGCAGGCGATGCCGCGGGCGTCTGGGGCATCGTCGCAGGCTTCGGGCTGTGCATGTTCTTCCTGATCACCACGGAGTTCTACGGACCGTGGGTCAAGGCGAACATGGCCTGGCTGGGCGACATCAACATGGTCAAGATCCGCGGCCGCGATGTCGCCTATATCTGGGGCATCAACAACATCTCGGTCGGCATCTTCGGCATCCCGGCGGCGTTCCTGGCCATGCTCGTGGTCGGCAACCTGGCGCGGCCGGCATCGCAGCAGATGCAGGAATTCATCGACTCGATCCGCATTCCGAGCGGCTCGGTGCGCAACGTCGAAGCCGCGCACTAGCCGGGGCTTTGGTCTAGAGTGAGGGGGCGGGGCCCATGGTCCCGCCCTCTTCGTTTCTGAACGGCCGGATTGGAAATTGGCTCAGCCGGACTTCTTCTGGGGCTTCATCCCCTTCTGGGTCGTCAATTATGCGCTGGCGCTGGTTGGCTGGGCCTGCGTCGGCCGCTGGATGCTTTCCTTCTTCGTTCCAGCACTGCAGCCGCGGAACTACATCTGGCGTTCGTTCGTGTGGCTTACCGAATGGGCCGTCCGCGCCGCGCGCTTTCTGACACCGTCGTCGATCGGTCCGCGCTGGATTCCGCTGGTCGCCTCGTTCTGGATCTTCTGGCTGCGCATCGGCGCCTATTTCGCGATGGCGGCGGCCGGGCTGACGCCACGGCTCGCCGGGGGCTGAGCGATGTTGCGTCACCAGGTCTTCGCGCTGGTGCTCGGGCTGGCGGTATTCAACGGAATCTTCTCGCCGTTCGTCTATCTCGTCGCTGCCTACGGTTTCCTGTGGATGCCACCCTGGCTGCCAGCCGAGCCCTCCGTGCTGTTCTACTTTTCCAGCCTGATCGTGGCGACGAGCACTTTACTCGTTGGCGGAATCCCGGCGGCAGCGATCGAACATTTTCGCCCGCAGTCGCGTGAAGCGCCCGGGCCCAACTGGGTCTGGGCGCTGGCGACCCTGATACTCTGCTTTCCCGCCCTGGTCCGGCTCTTGCTCCTGTCCGGTGTCGCGCACTAACGTGTGCCGCCGGAGTGCATCATGGACCGCATCGAGTATCTCGCTGATCTCACGGTCAAGCGTGGGTGTGGCTTTGCCCTGCTCGCCATCGCCACGGTCATGCTTGGCCTGTCCTACGACCTCGTGCTGTGCCTGAAATCGGGCGCGATCCTCGAGGCGCTGCACGGCTCGGTGCTGGGTGTGTTCGCGTATCAGGCGCCCCGGCGCAACCACCGCTCGACCGAACTCTGGGTGCTGCTCAACAAGGGCGAGGATCTTCCGCGCAACTATCCACCGGAGCAGTTGCTCGAGGTCTTGCGCAAGACCTACATCCGCTATGCAGAGTTCGCCGCCATGACGGCACTTGCGCTCAGTGTGACGGCGGCGGTGGTCTGGATCATCCGCTGACGCCCAGCCTCAGACATTGGTCTTAATACTTTGGTCTGAAGACTTAGGTCGAAAGACTTAGGTCGAATTGCGCGTGAGCGGCGCTGTTCGTAAAGCGCACACAACTACAAACGCGACCATTCGTGTCGCCATAATGGGAGAAACGCGCATGGCAATGGCAGCGGCAGCGGGCAGCGAGCCCCGCCCGATGACGCGCGAGGAGCGCAAGGTCATCATCGCCTCGTCCGTCGGCACCGTTTTCGAATGGTACGACTTCTATCTGGCCGGTTCGCTCGCCGCGAACATCGCCGCCACCTTCTTCTCGGGCGTGAATCCGACGGCGGCCTTCATCTTCACCCTGCTGGGCTTCGCCGCCGGCTTCGCGGTCCGTCCGTTCGGCGCGCTGGTGTTCGGCAGCCTGGGTGACCTGATCGGCCGCAAGTACACCTTCCTGGTGACGATGACCCTGATGGGTATCGCGACCTTCGTGGTCGGCCTGCTGCCGGGCTATGCGACGATCGGCATCGCCGCACCGGTCCTGTTCATCGCCTGCCGCCTGGTCCAGGGTCTGGCGCTGGGCGGCGAATATGGCGGTGCCGCGACCTACGTCGCCGAGCACGCACCGCACGGCCGTCGTGGCTTCTACACCTCGTGGATCCAGACGACGGCAACCGTCGGTCTGTTCCTGTCGCTGATCGTGATCCTCTTGCTGCGCGCCTGGATGACTCCGGAGCAGTTCGCGGCGTGGGGCTGGCGCGTTCCCTTCCTGTTGTCGATCATCCTGCTGGGCGTTTCGATCTGGATCCGCTTGCAGCTCGAGGAGTCGCCCGCCTTCGCCCGCATCAAGGCGGAAGGCAAGCACTCCAAGACGCCGCTGCGCGAGGCTTTCGGCCGCTGGGAAAACGCCAAGATCGCGATCTTCGCCCTGCTCGGCGGCACCGCCGGCCAGGCCGTGGTCTGGTACTCGGGTCAGTTCTACGCGCTGTTCTTCCTGACGCAGACGCTGAAGCTGGATGCGACGACGGCCAACACCGTGATCGCCATCTCGCTGGCGATCGGCACGCCGGGCTTCATCTTCTTCGGCTGGCTCAGCGACAAGATCGGCCGCAAGCCGATCATTCTGGCGGGCTGCCTGCTCGCCGTGGTGACCTACTTCCCGATCTTCGGGGCGCTGACCAATGCGGTCAACCCGCAGCTCGAGCAGGCGCTGGAGAAGTCGCCGGTCGTGGTCACCGCCGATCCGAAGGAGTGCTCGTTCCAGTTCAACCCGACCGGAACCGCTTCGTTCACCACCTCGTGCGACATCGCCAAGTCGTTCCTCGCGCGCAACGCGGTGAACTACTCCAACGTGGCGGCCCCGGCCGGCACGGTGGCCACGATCAAGATCGGCGACAAGGTGATCAGCTCGTTCGACAAGGGCAAGGCGGGCGCCCAGGCCGCCGCCCAGGACAAGGCGTTCACCGACGCCGCCACCGCGGCGATCCGCGCCGCGGGCTATCCGGCCTCGGCCGACAAGGCCAAGGTCAACATGCCGATGGTGATCCTGCTGCTCACCATCCTCGTGATCTACGTCACGATGGTGTACGGCCCGATCGCGGCGATGCTGGTCGAACTGTTCCCGACCCGCATCCGCTACTCCGGCATGTCGCTGCCGTATCACATCGGCAACGGCTGGTTCGGCGGCTTCCTGCCGCCGACCGCCTTCGCCATCGTGGCGGCGACCGGCAACATCTACTCGGGCCTCTGGTACCCGATCGTCGTTGCCGGCATGACCTTCATCATCGGCCTGCTGTTCGTGCCGGAGACCAAGGATCGCGACATCTTCCAGCACGACTGACCGGGTCTCCGACCCGCTCGGAAGCAACTACGGAACCGGCGGCCCGCAAGGGCCGCCGGTTTCCTTTTGGGGGCAGTCAGGTCTGCAAGTTTGGTCGATGGCTGGCGAGGAAGCCGCTTCCTATGCTCGCGAAGGTCGCAAGACAGCGACTTCCACGGCTTCGGGGGGAGCATGCTGAGAATCGGACTCATGGCCTCTTTGGCGCTGCTGCTCGGCGCGTGCGGGGCAACCCTGGGATCGACGCTTCTGCTGCCGCCGGGCTCGACGAAGTCGTACTTCGCCACCTGCCTCAAGGACAACGAGTTCATCCCGAGCGTGGACGGGCTGTCTGTCGTTGCCGTTCAGCAGCGCCTGACGTCGGGACTGCTCTATCCGCGGGACGGGCAAAGCCCGGAAGCCCGGCTGGTGAAGAAGGGGTACGTGAACCTGTACCTCGATTGCTATCTCGCACCGGTCGACCTGACCGATATCGAGGGCCGTCTTCTGCGTGGCCACATCGTTCTCACCCTTCTGGCGCAGTACGGCGCGGCGAGCCTTTCGGCGAAGGAGCGTGTCAGCAAGCCCGACGATGCCATCGCCATGCAGGGCCATATCCGCCGCTCGCAGTTCCACCTGCTGTCGGCGAGCCCGTCGGGCCTGCGCACGATCTACGGCCTCGACGACAAGGACAGCGACGGCAAGTCGTTCTTCGTGCCGTCCGCCACGGCCGCCACGGCAACCAAGGCGACGGGCGTGATGTCGCTGGAGAATCTGCCGAACTTCCACAATGCGCGGCGGGTCGCGGCCGTGTTCGACGTCGGGCTCGACATCGCGCGGGTCGACGGACGCTACGTCGCCAGCCTGGCCGGCAGCGTCTTCGACATCGTCTCCGGCGCCGTCAGCACGGGCGGCCTCAATCCCGCGCTGATTTCCAAGGTCCAGGATCTCATGGGCGGGGTTGCCCAGGGCATGCAGCTGGCCGCCCTCAATCAGTGGTACGGGCCCGCCTTCATCGCCGACGCCGAGCTTTCGATCCTGTCCAATCCGTCGGCCGTCGTCGAAACCGTGGGGCAGTTCCGGTACCGCGACGTCGGCAAGTCCTGGTTCTATTGGCAGCGTCGGCTCAACACGGCCTGCGATGGGCTGAGCATGCTCGCGGGCGAGAAGAAGACCACCTGCCTGCCGACGGCAGGCGAAATGGCCGACTTCATCGAGGAGGAGTACGGCGTCGAGCATCCCTTCGTGGCGCCGCTTCGCAACAAGGCCAGGGACATTGCCATTCGCAAGGCGAAGGCGACCGGCAAGTAACTTCGATCCGGAGGCGGTGGCGCGCCCCAACGACCTTGGGGCGGGCCGCCGGTTTTGTTATGGGTGGGGGCGGAGGAGCGCCATGAACCTCGATGCCATCCGGATCGGGACCAACCCGCCCGAGGACGTCAACTGCATCATCGAAGTGCCGATCGGCGGCGAGCCGATCAAGTACGAGATGGACAAGGAAGCCGGTACCCTGGTGGTCGACCGCTTCCTCTACACGCCGATGCGCTATCCCGGAAACTACGGCTTCGTGCCGCACACGCTGTCGGAGGACGGCGACCCGATCGACGTGCTGGTCGCCAACACCCGGCCGATCATTCCCGGCGCGGTCATGAACGTGCGGCCGATCGGCGTGCTCAAGATGGAGGACGACGGCGGCGGCGACGAGAAGATCATCGCCGTGCCGACCTCCAAGATCACCCAGCGCCACGTCAACGTGAAGAGCTACCGGGACCTGCCCGAGATCACCCGCCAGCAGATCGAGCACTTCTTCGTGCACTACAAGGACCTCGAGCCCGGCAAGTGGGTGAAGCTGAAGGGCTGGGGCGGCGTCGACGAAGCCTACACGCTGATCAGAGAAGCGATCGCGCGCGCCGCCAAGAAGTAGGGCGTCATGGCGGGCGATTCCTTCCGGCTGATGCTGCGCGCCAGCTCGCCGGATTTCTGGCGTCTCTGGTATGTCGGGCTCGTCTCCTCGACCGTGCGCTGGCTGGAGATGGTGGCGGTCGGCATCTTCGTCTACCAGATGACCGGCTCGGCCTTCCTCGTGGCCATGATGACGATGCTGCGCCTGCTGCCGATGGGCCTGTTCGGCGCCCTGATCGGCGCGCTGGCCGAGCGCTTCGACCGGCGCCTCACCCTGTCGGCGGTGATCGCGCTGATGGCGGTCACCTCGGCGGCGCTGGCGCTGGTCGCCCATGCCGGCGCCATCGAGGTCTGGCATCTCGCGGCGGCGAGCTTCGTCAACGGCCTCGGCTGGGCGACCGACAATCCGCTCCGCCGCATGCTGATGGGCGAGGCGGTCGGGCGCGACCACATGGGGATCGCCATGTCGCTCGATATCGGCGCCAGCAACGCCAGCCGCATGCTGGGCCCGACGCTGGGCGGCGTGCTGCTGGTGACGATCGGGCTGGAAGGTGCCTTCGCCCTGTCGGTCGCGCTGTACGCGACGGCGATCGTCGCCGGCGTGACGGTGAGGACCAGGGTCGCGGTGTTGCCGGGCGCGGCCGACGTGCTGGCCCGCACCCTGGAAGGCATTCGCATGGTGCTGGCCGACCGGCGCCTGTTGGCGGCGATGGTCGTCACGGTGATTTACAACATCTTCGCCTGGCCGTTCACCAGCATGATCCCGGTGATCGGCCGCGACCGCCTGCATCTCGGTCCGGAGGGAGTAGGCCTGCTGGCGAGCCTCGACGGCGTCGGCGCCTTCATGGGCGCGATGCTGCTGGCGGCCCTGCTCAAGTCGCGCTGGTACGCCGCGACCTATGTCGGCGGCGTCGCCTGCACGACGGTGGCGCTGATCGTGTTCGCGCTCGCGACCGATCCGATGGTCGCGGGGATGGCGCTGGTGGTGACGGGCCTCGGCGGCGCCGCCTTCGCGGCCATGCAGGCGACCATCGTCTATCTCGCCGCGCCGGCGCACATGCGCTCGCGCGTGCTGGGCGTGCTCTCGGTCTGCATCGGCACCGGCCCGATCGGCTTCGTCTGGCTGGGCTGGCTGGCCGACCGCATCGGTGCGCACAACGCCACGGTCGTCACCGGTGCGCTCGGCCTGCTGGCCCTCGCCGCCGCGCAGCCGCTGTGGCGGCGCATCTGAAGCCTTGACAAGAATTGCGGTAATCGCCATATTGCGATGACGGCTCCGCGTTCCCACGGGGGCTTGTTTATTGGCTGTTTATCGGCTCTGACGGCAGTTTTCTGGAAATTCTGGAATCTCTAGAACGCAATCTCATCGTTGTGGAAAAAGCGTTCCAATTCGGGGAC
>JBGAIW010000002.1:0-167106 GCA_044225265.1 Reyranella sp. | reverse complement strand
GAATGATCGCGGTCCAATTGTCGTCGCCCGTCGAGAGCGTGCTCCTAATGTGGCTGTTACTGGATCTAGTCGACCACTGCCATGGCCAAGCCTTCCTACATCGATCCGCCTGCAGGTGGGCTGCCACTGAACGAGGCGTGGGAGCAGTGGCGAGATCCCGGACTTCTCGCTAAGTACCGTGAAACGGCGCGGAAGATTCCCCGACAATGGAGCATAACAGACACGGGAGTCTTTCGTCTCCGTCGGGTCGCCGCCCAAGAGTGGCGCGCCGTTATCAATTCATTCAAGAAATCCCTACTTGATGGAAAGTTGATCGCGTTGGGACGCGAAGGCTCCTTCGATGCGCCGATGAAGGCGATATCGCGAGAGGCGTGGCAGGGTGCCAAATCAATATGGAAATCCGGGCGGGTGACGACAGCAGATGGCAAGACGTACTACAGCGTTCACGTTTATGAGCCAGCCGTTCTCGAAGACCTCACCCGCCCCGACGAGCGCCTGGTCATGGCTCTCGATGAAGTGCGGCTGTCCGACGTGATGCAGGCTAAGCGGAGTATGGCGGGCACAGCAATTGTCGGAGCAGCGTTGGTCCACGCCTCACCGACGGCGATCGCCGCTTACACCGCAGCGAGGGGAACTTGGGAAAAGGCAGGCAAGCCAACCCGCATAAGAATAGACAAATTCAAGATACACAGCTCAATCGCCCAGAATTCTTTCCTCCCAGACAACCGGCCATATGTTGAGAAAGACGATGATACCTGGACGGCTCTTGGCCTGGCGGAAAAGGCGCTCGTTGCGAGTTTCTGGAGGCGGGTAGCTGTCGGTGACTGTCTTCTTGTCGGCTTTCGCGAGGACATTGAACAGCAGGCCGTGGTGCCCCGTGAAATACTGGATACCCTGACGATCGATTATGCACGGCAATTGGCGACCACCCCCGGAAAGACCGTCTATCATCGACTGGTCGTATTCGAACGAGATGACTACGCAGCACTCCCCGCACCACAACAGAGTCCCTCTGCGAAGACGGAAGACTCCCGTACAAACAAAAGGGCGCTACCCCTCAACAAGCGGGTGTGGGCAATGGTCCGGGAAATGGCCGATGCCGGTGAACTCGAGGGATGCACCCAAGCGTCAATAACCGAGACAATCCGCCAACGCCTTGGGGAAAGTCGTGCCAGACGGCTGACGATCAAAGGCTACGTGCATGTTGTCTGGAAAGCCGAACTAGAGCGTTCACGAAAGAAGCCGAAAGCCCCTCGGTAGTAGTCGATTGGGGCTGGCTACTTCCCGACTACCATCACTATTGAACTGACTCCCGCGCATCTACGAGCGCGCCACCTGGGAGTCCGTTCATGACCTCTATCGCCGGCACCGCCGGAATCAAGCCGCCTCATCCCGACGCGGCGCCCGCCGGGCGTTCGATCCCCGTGGATCCCGACGCCATGCTCTATCCCGTCGAAGCTGCGTACCTGGCGGCACTGTCGCCTCGCACGCTCGAAACGCTGCGGATCCGTGGTGGCGGCCCGCCGTTCTGCCGTATCGGCGCGAGGGCTGTTCGCTACCGGCGAAGTGCGCTGCTCGACTGGTGTGAGGGACGCCAGCACACCAGCACCTCGGCGTGAAGGCATCACCGGGTCCGTGAGAAATCCGATGACCTTCCTGGAGCGGGTTGCGCGGGTGAAGGCGCAGGGTCCCCTTTCGGATCTGATTGGAAGGTCCGTCAAGCTTCGTCGTATCGGCTCGTCGTATTCGGGACTTTGTCCGTTCCACAGTGAACGAACACCCAGTTTCAGCGTGAACGACCAGCTGGCGAAGTTCCGTTGCTTTGGGTGCAACAGGTCGGGCGATGCGATCGACTGGCTCGTCCTCACTGAGCGTGTCACGACCAGCCGCGCGCTCGAGATGCTGGAACACGACGCCCACCTCTGCTCTCCAGCGTCTGGCCGGATCGACGCCCCCTTCTACGGGAAGCACGCCAGCTCTGGGTTCGCGGAAGAGCGCGCGAAGAGAACAGATTGGGCGCGCCAGCTTTGGAAGGAATGCCAGCCGATCGAACGTTCGGTCGTCGAGTGCTACCTGAGAAGCCGTTCGATCATGGTCGATCCCGGACCGTCGCTCGGGTTCCACCCGTCTCTCAAACACCCCTCGACCGGGCGCCGATATGCCGGAATGGTTGCTGCAGTCACCGACGCCGCAGGCAGTGTCTCTGGCATCCACAGGACGTTTCTGAGCGCCGATGGTACGGCCGGTATGCCGGCTTGGTCGCTGCAGTCACCGACGCCGCGGGCAGTATCTCCGGCATCCACAGGACGTTCCTGCGCGCCGATGGCACGTCAAAGGCTGACGTCTCGCCGGCAAAAATGATGGCGGGTGAATGCCGGGGAAAGTGCGTCCGCTTCGGCCTTCCGGGTGCGACGAGTGGGCACGTGCTGGCTATCGGAGAGGGCATCGAGACCAGCCTCAGCGTCCGCCAGGCGACCGGCCTGCCGGTGTGGGCCGCCCTCAGTCTTTCCAACATGGGCAACGTGCCGGTTCCCAGCAACGGAACCGTGCGGGAAATTATCCTGCTCGCGGACGCGGACGAGGCAGATAGGCAGGCCGCTGAAGCCGTTCGCATGCAAGCCGCGGATGCCTATCGGCGAGCGGGCTTTGACGTGCGCATCGCTTGCCCGCCGGAAGGAAGCGATTTCAACGACGTGTTGCGCGAGGTTCCACAATGACGAGCCGTGCAAGCGGGGAAGTACGCATCCGGCATGCCGTCGCCACGGCTAAGGTTGTCCCGCCTTCGGTGAAGGGAAGTGCCAAGAATGCCAACAAGGGCGGACGCGCAGACCGCGAAGCTCGCCGTCTGATTGACGATCTCGAACTCTGGAACAACCCGAGGCGCGAGGCCTTCGCCACCGTTCTGGTAAACGGCCATCGCGAGAACTGGCCGATTCACTCGGAGCGGTTCAAAGGCTTCCTCCGATACAATGCCCTGCAAAGTGGCGGGCCCCTGCTCGGCAAGACCGAAATCGAAAAGATCTGCGACACGTTGGCAGCCCATGCCATCTACGGAGCCGCCTGTCACGAAGTCTGGACGCGCGTCGGCGAGAAGGATGGCCGTCTCTATGTCGATCTCGGCGGACCGGACTGGCAGTGTGTCGAGATTGCGCCTGCTGCCCTGGAGAGCGACGGACCTCATTGGAAAATCCTGCCGGAAGCACCGATCAAGTTCGTGCGACGGCCGGCGATGCTGGAGATGCCGGAACCGAAAGCGGGCGGTGGCATCGACTTGCTGCGCACCTTCTTGAACGTCGAAGCCGAGAGCGACTTTCAACTGGCCGCGGGCTGGATGGTTGCCTGCTATCGCGCGAAAGGCCCCTACCCGATCTGCGTGATCAAGGGCACGCAAGGCAGTGGCAAAAGCAACATGCTGCGACTGCTGAGCCGCCTGATCGATCCCATCCAGGCGCCCGAGCGCAATCTGCCCAAGGAGGAGCGCGAGCTCTTCGTCTCGGCCCAGGGTTCTCACCTGCTGACGTTCGACAATCTGTCTGCCGTTCCCGCCGGCATGGCCGATGCGCTCTGTCGCGTTGCCACGGGCGGGGGCTTCTCCACCCGTTCACTGCACACCAATGACGACGAGCACATCATGCAGGCGCGCAAGCCGATCCTGCTGAACGGTATTCCCGACCTCACCCGGCGCGCGGACCTGGCCGACAGGTCTATCGTCATTACTGCGAGACGGCTGACGTCTGACAGACGGCGCCCGGAGGAGGAGTTCTGGCGTGACTTCGCGGACAACGAACCCCTGATTCTGGGCGCGATGTTCGACGCCATCGCCTATGCCCTGCGGGTCTATCCCGACATCCCGGCGCCCGCGGTGCGCATGTCGGATGCCGCTCGGTTCATGGCGGCAGCTGGTGAGGCTTTCGGCTGGGACCGCGGGACGTTCGGAAAGCTGCTGACGGCCAATCGACTGCAGGCGATCGACACGGTCCTCGAGTCCGACCCTTTCGCCCAGGTGCTGCTGGGGCTGCTCGAGGCGGAATCGGAGTGGCGCGGCTCGTCGGGCGAATTGCTGTCGAAGCTGACCGAACGGGCCCCGGACAAGCTCAGGCGGGCTGCCTTTTGGCCGACCACACCGAGTGGGACTGCCGCCGCGCTGGATCGGATCAAGGACGCTCTCGAAGCCAAGGGCTTCGCCTATGAGCGGGGCCGTGAGGGCGCCAAGAACGAGAGGCGCTTCGTGCAGTTCAGGCCGGTCGGGGACGACCCCAACCGTTAGGCAGGCCCGCCGTCCCGCCCGCGCGCCTGCCCCAGTGGATTTCAGCCCTGAACGTGTCCGCGGTCCACTTGGGCGCCGCATGCTTCAGCGGGTCCCTCTGGCTTCTTGGCAGCCACGAGTAGTTCGACCCGTCACCGCTCGGCAGCCACAGCGCGTTTTAGGAGCCTAAACACGAAGCCTAAACACCCACTTAACAACTCTACAAGAAGTAGCAAAAGAACCGGAACCTGAAGCCTTGAATTGCGTTAGGCGCTCCCTATTTCGGCTGCGGCCAGCAGTTCGGCCGGCGTACCCCTCAACGCCGGACCGATCGTTAGCAGCCATCGGCCGGCCCATCCTATGGAGCGGCCCATGGCCCAGAATGTCCAGATTTCGTGCATTAACAAGAGCGACCGGCAAAACCGCTGGGAGCGCATTACTCATGTCGGCGGCGTGAACCCTGACAGCACCCGGTGGAAGATGACGGAAGACGCCGCAATCAAGGCGATCGAAGCGGGTACGTACAAGTTCTATACCCACGTGGACGGAAAGAGCGCCTGGGTGATCATCGCCACCCACAACGGGCGGAAGTACCTGAAGACCGAGGCCGATACGACGACGAAGGATAACCTTCTCAGCCTGCTGGACTGCTCGTAATGGCGATCTTCAAGGCCAGGGTCGTCCTGCACAACGTCCCGGATCACAGCGAGCCGGTTTACAAGCAGCTCCACGACGCCATGGAGAAGTTGGGCTTCGTTCGAACGGTCGTCTTGAGCGGCAAGAAATACCATCTGCCGCCAGCGACCTATCACTGGGAAGGCACCGCCACGCGGGCCAACCTTGCTGCAAGTGCGGCAAGAGCCGCGGCTTCCCTGGGCTACGTCCTCTGGGAAGAGGGCCTGCCGGCAACTGCAAGGACCTGTGGCGTGATGGTCACCGAAGGGCCGAGCAACATCGAAGGGATGAAGCCAGCCTAAGCTGTCGGTTCATCCAAGCCTACGGCCCCAGGGCGTAGCCTTGGGGCCGTTCTGACGGATATCTGGGCACTTCGGACGAGGATCGGCTCCGAGTGTCCGGCGGCCGATACCCAAAGGAACAGATTCGCGGACGCACCGGACCGTCCGGACGCCTGCATTTTCTTTTAAGAAGAAAAAGCACCGATTCTGCGCAGCGTGGTGCCGATGTGGTTCCGGCGCCGACAACCCAGATTCGTCGTCTCTGGGCTGAAATCGCTAAGCTATTGATGCATTGAAGGAGAAATGGCGCGCCCGAAGAGATTCGAACTCCTAACCTTCTGATCCGTAGTCAGATGCTCTATCCAGTTGAGCTACGGGCGCGGGAGCCGCTTCTCTAATGAAGATGGCCAAGCCTTGCAAGCCAAGCCCTGAAGGCCCCGTAACTTTCCTGCAAAACAGCCGCCAAGTGGCTCTTTTCCTTTACAAATCACCGCTTTCGATTTGAGCGGCTTTCAAGTAGCATGAGCTTTAAGACTATTTGGGGATCGGTGCCCCTCTTTTTGGTTGGCCGGAATGCTCCGGCGGGCCAGTCCGGGGGCGCCCAATGAGGCCAGGGCAGTTTCGAGGCCAATGATGGCGCTAAGAGTCCGACGATCTGCCGCCCTGTTGTTGGCGGCAATCGTTCTGAGCGGATGCGAACAGGGAGGGCCATTCGGGCAGCCTTCCGGCGGCCCGGCAGCCAGTCCCGCGGTCAGCCAGACCGGCACTCAGACCGTCAAGCAGCGGATCGTGCAACTGCGCGCCGATCAGCAGGCTCTGGCGGGCGGCATTTCGCGCCAGCAGGAGCTGCTGGCCAGCACCCGCAGCCAGATCAGCTCCGACAGCAGCTCCTATTCGAGCCTGGTGAACTCGGTGACGTCGCGGCTGCAGGCCGGCACCACGCCGGGCAATCCCGAACTGGTGGCGCAGTGGAACGACGCGCAGGCCAAGCTCGACGCCATCACGCTGGCCGTCGGCACGCTCAATTCGCTGGCCAGCCAGGTCACGACCCAGGCCTCGGTCGCGGGCTATCTGGTCGACAACGTGCGCGCCACCTACTCGGTCGGCGGCGCGGTCGAGGAAGACCATCGCCAGCTGCGCAGCATCGAGAGCGAAACCAGCCGCTCGATCCAGGCCGTCGACCGCCTGATCGGCGACTTGAACGCCGAGATCTCGCGCCAGAACGGCTTCCTCGCGCGCGAGCGCTCGAACCTCGCCGCACTCTCCTACGGCATCAATGTCGGCCGGCTCGGCAATCCCGCCCTGCAGCGCGGCTTTGGCGCGCCGCAGCCCATGCCGCGCCGGGTCGTGCAGGCGCCGTCGCCGACACCTGCCGAGGCCGCTCCGGTCCTGCTCGGGGCCGCGCAACGCTGATCTTCGACGGCGACTAGTCGCTTCGAAAAGGCCATGGGCGTAAAGTCGCCGCATGGCCTTTCGCTTTCTGGCGCTTGCCTGCCTGCTGTTCTGCTTCGCCGCGCCGACGAGCGCACAGCAGGGCGACGTCTCGCCGACGGACCGCCAGGCCATTCAGCAGATCATCCAGGACCAGGTCGATGCCTTCCGTCGTGACGACGGCGACGCGGCCTTCGGCTATGCCTCGCCGGAGATCCAGCGCCTGTTCGGCACCTCCGGGATCTTCATGGACATGGTCCGCCAGGGCTATCAGCCGGTCTACCGTCCCCGGGTGTTCGACTTCGAGGAGATCGTCGAACTGAACGGCCAACCGACGCAGAAGGTGCGGGTGATCGGTCCAGACGGCCGTCCGGTCACGGCCTTCTACCCGATGCGACGCATGCCCGACGGCAGCTGGCGCATCGACGGCTGCTACCTGCAGGCCCCGCAACCGCACCAAGCCTGAAGCCAAGCCATTTCATCATGACTCGCGTGTCGCCCAAGGTGCTGGCGCTGCTGGCCGCGCTCACTCTCGTGTGGGGCACCAACTGGCCGCTGTTCAGCATTGCGCTCGCCGAACTGCCGGTGCTGACCTTCCGCAGCATCGTGCTGACGGCGGCGACGATCGTGCTCGCGGCAATCGTGATATTGCGCGGCGAGAGTTTCGCGGTGCCCAGGGGACGCTGGCCAAACCTGATCGCCGCCTCGGCGATGAACCTCTTCGTGTGGAACATCGCCACGTCGCTGGCCGTGCTCTACATCCCGTCGGGCCACGCCTCGGTGCTTTCCTACACCATGCCGCTCTGGGTGGCGTTGATCGGCTGGGTGGTCTTCCGCCAGAAGCTGACCGGCCGGCTGCTGGTCGCGATCCTGATCGGCGCCGCGGCGGTAGCCGCATTGATGGCGCCGAACTTCAAGAGCTACGCCAACGCGCCGTGGGGCCTGTTCTGGGGGTTGTGCGCCGGCTTCTGCTGGGCGATCGGCACATTCATCGTCAAGCGCACGACCTGGCCCGGCATGGGCCTGTCGCTCACCTTCTGGCAGGTCGTGATCAGCCTCTTTCCGGTGGTCGTGGGCGCGCTCGCGATCGACGGCCTGCCGACGCACTGGCCTTCGGCGGCGGCGCTGACGGCCACGCTCTATACCGGCTGCGTGCCGATGGCGCTCGGCACGGCAACCTGGTTCGCGCTGGTCAAACTCCTGCCGGCGCAAATCGCGGCCCTGTCCTCCATCGCGATCCCGATCGTGGCGATCGTGAGCGGCATCGCGATCCTGCACGAGCCGCTGTCGCTGCTGCAGGGCCTGGCCATCGCCTCGACGGTGATTGCGCTGTGGCTCGCCCTGGTGCCTGCCAAGCCCCAGCCAGGCCGACCGACGACCTAACCCAGTTCGAGACTGGTGATGCCGTAGAGCCCGGCACGGTCGATCGACGGCGCGTCGCCGGTGTACATGCGCGCGCTCGACGAGACCTGCAGCCAGCCCATGCGCTCGACCAGCGCTAGCGCCGGCTTGTTGAAATCCGGCACGTCCATCACGACGGCCGGCGGCGACATCTGTCGTGTCAGGGCCGCAATCAACGCAGCGGCAATCTCCGGCGACTCGGCATAGAGCGGTCCGACCTTGAACGACGCGGGGCAGGCGCGCATCACGCCGAAGCCCACGATCGCGCCGTCCTTCAGCGCCACCAGCGAGGTGCGCTGCTGCAGGCCGATCCACAGCGAGAGGAATGTGTCGCGCTCGGCCACGACGAAGCGGCGGTCGTACGATGCCAGCTTGTCGAACGGCATGCTGCGGCCATCGAGCAGGGTGACGCCGGCGGGCGGCGGGGCATCGCCCGGCGCGCCTTCGAAACGCGAATTGTTCCACGCCGGCTTGAAGCCCGACTTCCTGTAGTTCGCCTGCTGCGCCACCACGCCGTCGAGGCCGACATTGCGTCCCTTCAGGCGCGCCATCCCGGCGTTCCAGAGCCGGATGCCGTAGCCTTTGCCGCGCACCTGGGGCCGGGCGATGTAGAAGCCGAGAAAGCCGAAGCCCGCGCCCTGCTTGACCACGGATATCGACAGCAACGGCTGGCCGTCGACCCTCCCGATCAGGAACCCGCCGGGATCGGCGGCGAAGAATGCCAGCGGATCGGTGTAGGCGACATTCCAGCCCTCTTCCGTGGCCCAGCGGGCCATCAGCATCATTTCGTCTGCGCTGGCGACGGTGACTTCGAACGACATGGAGGAACGCTAGAGCGGCTTCCTCTCAAAGTGAACTGCTAATGGCGACACTCCTGACGCTCACTCCGCGGCCTTGGCCTTCGCCGCGAAGAAGCGGTTGTCCGGTCTCGGCAATCCGAGGTTCTCGCGCAAGGTCTTGCCTTCGTACTCGGTGCGGAACAGACCGCGCCGCTGCAGTTCGGGCACGACCATGTCGACGAAATCGTCGAGCCCGCCCGGCAGGTAGGGGAACATGACGTTGAAGCCGTCGCAGGCGTTGGTCGTCAGCCACTCCTCCATCTGGTCGGCGATCATCGCAGGCGTGCCGAGCATGCCCAGTCCGCCATAGCCGCCGAGACGGCCTGCGATCTGACGCACCGTCAGGCCCTCGCGCTTGGCCAACGCGATCACCCGCTCGCGACCGCTCTTGCTCTGGTTGGTTTCTGGCAGGTCGGGCAACGGCCCGTCGGGATCGAACTTGCGGGCGTCGACGCCGGCTGCGATCGAGAGTGCCGCGATGCCGCTGTCGTAGCTCACCAGACTGTCGAGCCGGGCGCGCTTTTCTTTTGCTTCCTCGAGCGAGGAGCCGACCACCACGAAAGCACCGGGCAGGATCTTGATGTGATCGGGATTGCGCCCGGCTCTTGCGGCGCGGTCCTTCACGTCCTTGTAGAACTCGCGCGCACCCGCAATCGGACCGCCGGCGGCGAACACCATCTCCGCCGTTTCGGCGGCCAGCTGGCGACCGGCATCGGAGGCACCGGCCTGGACGATCACCGGCCAGCCCTGGATCGGCCGCGCGATATTCAACGGGCCGCGCACCTTCAGGTACTTGCCCTTGTGGTCGAGGACATGGAGCTTGGCCGGATCGAAATAGATGCCGCTCTCGACGTCACGGACGAAGGCGTCGTCGGCCCACGAGTCCCACAGGCCGGTCACCACGTCGTAGTACTCGCGCGCGCGGGCATAGCGCTCGTCGTGCTCCATCTGGTCGTCCATGCCGAAGTTCTGGGCCGCGTCGGGATTGGACGTGGTCACGATGTTCCAGCCGGCGCGCCCTTCGGAGATATGGTCGAGGGAAGCGAACCGCCGCGCGATCGTGTAGGGCGGCTCGAAGGTGGTCGAGGCCGTGGCGATCAGGCCGAGGTGGTTCGTGTGCTGCGCCAGGGCCGGCAGCAGCGTCAGCGGATCGAACGACGTCACGGTCGCCGAGCGTTTCAGCGCCTCCATGGGCATGTTCAGCACGGCCAGGTGATCGGCCATGAAGAAGGCATCGAACCTGCCGCGCTCGAGGGTCTGCGCGTAGGCGATCAGCGCCTTAAGATTGAAATTGGCGTCCGGCGTGCCGCCGGGATAGCGCCAGGCCGCGGTGTGGATGCTGACCGGCCGCATGAAGGCGCCCAGCCGCAGTTGTTTCTTGCTCATAGATCCAATCTTGCCCCTGCCCCGGCCTCCGGCAAGGTGTGCCGGGCGAGAAGAGCTAATTCGATCGATAAATTCCGGCGCTCCAGGCGGCCGAGAAAATCCCTGCTATCGTATGGTCCCGTGGCCCTGCTCGAATTCCTCGGCGGCCTGGTCGTGCTCTACCAGATCCTCGTCGTCGGGCCCCGCGCCGTGAAGCCTTGGACTCGCCGCTTCCCGTCGTCGCGAGATGAAGCGCTTCCGCCGCACCTAGTGGACGATCGGTATCGGCTGGGCGGCGCTCAGCCTGACCGGCGGCGCGCCTAGCGCTGCCGCGTCACCATCGAGCAGGTCGCGACGATCGATTTCGAGGGGCTGAGCCCGGTGTGGGTGTAGCAAAGCTCCATCAGGTCGGCCGACTGCACCGTCAAGAAGTAGGAGCCGTCGGTGTCCGAGCCGACGATCGTCTTGCCGTCCATCGAGATTGCCCAGGCGAAGGGCTCGCGAGTCGCCGCGACACTGGAGGAATTGCGGCCCCAGGCGAGCCGGCCTTCCTGTCCCTCGACCGTGAAGGTGAATTCGTAGTCGCGAATGCGTGGCGGCGAGTCCTGAGTCTGCGCGCCGGGATGATGCGGGTTGGTGCCGAACACGACCGACTTGCCCTTGCCGACCCAGGTGCCCCTGACATCCGGCACCGCGGCCTGGCCGAACGCCGTCGTCGCACCACACGCCAGAAATGCTGCCAGCGCCAAAGCCTTCATGATCGTTCCTCCTCGTTCGGTCACCCGATCGGTGGCCGCTTCTTGTCCATGCCCGCCGATTTCTCCCATGCCCGAGCCACCTGGAACAGGGTCGCCTCGTCGAAATAGCGCCCGACGAACTGCACCGAGAGCGGCAATCCGCCCTTCGACAGGCCCGACATCATGGCGAGCGCCGGATGGCCCGTGGTGTTGAAAGGTGTGCGGGCCTGACGCGGATAGGTGCGATCGACCTCGGCCGGATCGTCGATGCGGCAGGCCGGATCCATCGAGCTGGCGCACAGCAGCACGTCGAAATCGCGCAACACCGCCTCGACCTCGGCGATCATCTCCTTGCGCCGGCGCTGGGCGTGGACGTAGTCGCCCGCGCCATAGAAAGCACCGGCCATCAGCCGGCGCCGCGCCAACTGGCCGTAATTGCCCGGTTGCTCGCGCAGCCATTTCGCATGCACTGACCAGGCCTCGGCCTGCAGGATGATGCGGTTCACCGCCGCGAACTCGCCGAGCGACGGCAAGGTGACGTCGTGCACCTCGGCGCCCAGCATCTGCAACGCGCGCGCCACGTGCTGCAGCGCCGCGGTGACTTCCGGATCGGCCGGCGTATCGGTCTCGTGGAAATGACGCACGAAGCCGATGCGCAGGTCGCGCACACCGCGCTCGAGCCTGGCGGCATAGTGGCCGGCCCGTGCCGCCGCACTGCCCGGATCGAGCGGGTCGTGACCCGCGATCGCCTCCAGCATCAACGCGTTGTCTTCGACGGTACGGGTCATCGGGCCAACATGATCGAGGGTGAAGGACAACGGATAGACCCCGCGCCGCGACACCAGCCCATAGGTCGGCTTGAGGCCGACGATGCCGCAGCAGCTTGCCGGATTGCGCACGCTGCCGCCGGTGTCCGTGCCCAGCGCCATCGGAAACAGGCCCGCCGAGACGCCGGAGCCGGAGCCGGACGAAGATCCGCCGGGGTGGTGATTGACGTTCCACGGGTTGCGCGCCGGCGGCCACGGCAGATCGAAGCTCGGCCCGCCGATGGCGAACTCGTGCGTCGACAGCTTGCCCAGCACGATGGCACCGGCCGCCCGAAGCCGGGTGACGCAAACCGCGTCCTCGGTAGCGCGATTTCCCTCCAAGACCTTGGAGTGGCAGGTCGTGTCGAGGCCCGCGACGTCGATGATGTCCTTGATACCGACCGGCACGCCGTGCAGTGGTCCGCGCCTGCGACCGGCCACGATCTCGGTCTCGGCCGCCTGTGCCGCCGCGAGCGCCGCATCGCCGTCAACCTTGATAAAGGCATTGAGGCGGGGATCCAGCCGTTCGATGCGCGTCAGCAGCGCCTGCGTGAGCTCGACCGGCGAGACCTGCTTGCGGGCGATCGCGATCGCGGCCTCGCCAGCCGACAGCCAGTGGAGGTCGGAGGGAAGTTCGCCGTTCACAGGCCTTCTCCGGCCTTCATCGGTGGCCACGGTTCGGCTCGCGGGTCGGCAGGGGTCTTGATGCGCTCGGCGATGTTCTCGGCCTGCGACGCCGCCGCAGCGACATCCTCGGGAAACTCCGCCAGTGCCTTCTGCAGGCCGGCACGGCGCGCCAGCGCCTCCATCAATGCCTTGTCCATCGAACGCCCTCCAATCGACGGAAAAGTCAGCACGAATCGCGCCAACGAGTCCACCTCCTCGACCACCTTGACCGGAACACAAAGAACTCTCAGCTATTGTACTGGCTCTAGCGGGAGACTCGCGTGGCAGCCGACCATACGCTGGCGATCTTCATCGCCCAATTGATCCTGCTGTTGCTCGTCGGAAGGCTTCTGGGCGAAGCGATGAACCGCCTCGGCCAGCCCGCCCTGTTCGGGCAGTTGCTGGCCGGCGTAGTGCTGGGACCCTCGGTGTTCGGACTGATGTTGCCCGACTTGCGGCACGTCGTGTTTCCGGACTCGCCCGAACTCAAGCACATGATGAAGGCGGTGTCGGAAATCGGCATTCTCATGCTGCTGCTGCTGACCGGCATGGAAACCAACCTCTCTCTGATGGGTCAGCGTCGCCGGGCCATGGTCTGCTCCTCGCTGTTCGGCATCGCGTTGCCCTTCGCGTGCGGCATGGCACTGGCCTACGCTCTTCCGGCCTCGCTCGTGCCGTCCGGCGAGGCGCGCCTGGTAACGGCGCTCTTCCTCGGCACGGCCCTCTCCATCTCGTCGGTCAAGATCGTGGCCATGACCCTGATGGAGATCGGCGTCATCCGCCGCGACATCGGACAGCTCATCCTTTCGACGGCGATTCTCGACGATACCCTGGCCTGGATCATCATCGCCGTGATCGCCGGTATCGCCACCCACGGCGAGGTCAGCCTGAGCGGAGTCGGCATGAGCCTTGCCATGACGGCGCTGTTCCTGTTCGTCAGCCTGACCATCGGCCGCAAGCTGGTCGGACGCCTGATCGTATGGGTGAACGACCACATGACCATCGAGGTGCCGGTGATCACCGCCATTCTGGTGCTCACCTTCGCGATGGCACTGACGACCGACCTGATCGGGGTTCACACCGCGCTCGGCGCCTTCACGGCAGGCCTGCTGATCGCGCAATCGCCGATCCTGACCGAACATATCGAGGATGAGCTGCGCGGATTCATCTTCGCGTTCTTCAGCCCGGTCTTCTTCGCCATTGCCGGCCTCGGCATGGATCTGCGGACCCTGATGGATCCGACCCTGTTGCTCTTCACAGGGCTGGTGATCGCGGTGGCGAGCGTCGGCAAGTTCTCCGGTGCCCTGCTCGGCGGCAGACTGGGCGGGCTCACCTTTCGCGAATCGCTCGCCATGGCGACGGGGCTCAATGCGCGCGGTTCTACCGAAGTCATCATCGCCTCGATCGGACTCGGGATGGGTGCGCTAAGTCACGAGCTCTATACGATGATCGTCGCGATGGCGATCGTCACGACCATGGCCATGCCGCCGTCGTTGCGCTGGATCATGGCTCGCGTTCCCGTCGGAGAAGAAGAGCTGAAGCGCCTCGAACGCGAGGCCGCGGCCGAGCAGCAGGACGTGCCGAAGATGGAACGCGTGCTGGTCTATGTCGACGACAGCGCCAATGGCCGGCTCGCGGCACGCCTCGCCGGGCAGTTCGCCGCGAAACATCAGTTGCTCACGACGGTCCTCGAGCATGCCAAGATGGTCGCACGCAACGGCGAAGAACGCAGTGCCGGAGAACACGTTGCCGAGGCCGCCCGGGAAACGATGCAGAGGGCTGCCGAGGGAGGAGATGCCGGGGCGCTGGTCCAGGCACGCCCGGCGCAGCCCGACATGCTCGAGCGCGAATTGGCCAAGGGCTACAATATCGTCTTCGTCGGACTCGATCGGCCGATCGCGGACGTCACGCAGCGCTTCGACGAACACTTGCAGCGGCTCGTGACGGGCTTCTCCGGTCCGGTTGCGATCGCGGTGAACGGTGCCGGAGCCGCCGGTCCCTCCGATATTCCACTCGACATCCTGATCCCGACCAGCGGTCGCCCCGACGCGCGGCTCGCTACCGAGATCGGCCTCACGCTTGCCCAGGCGACGGACGGCAAGGTTACGGCCCTGCACGTGTTCGACCCCCAGGACGACGCCGCCCTGCTGCGCGGCCGATCGCGCCGGCCCGGCATGTCGGTGCTGGTCGACGTCCATCGCCTGGGCAAGCAGGGAGGCGTGCCCGTGAAGGGCCTCACGGCGACAAATGTGAAACCCGATGCGGAGATCCGCCGCGAGTTGCGCGGCGGCCGCTACGACCTGGTCGTTCTCGGCACGTCGTTCAGGCAGGGAGAGACGAAGTTCCTGGGGCCGCGCAGTGCTGCCCTGCTGCGCACGATACGAACGCCGGCGCTGCTGATCGCCCGTTAGGTCCGGGCGGGCGTCGCGGCGTTGGCCGGCGCGTAGATGTAGTTGCGGATTCTCCAGACGCCGGACACCTGCTTGAACACCACGATCTGATTGTAGGCATCCCTGGTCTCGATGCCGGTCTTGAGCTCCTTCACCGTTCCCGTGCTGGTCGAGCGCAGCCAGGCATGTCGCCCGCGACCTCGACCTCCTTGATCTCGAAGGCGACCCGCACGATGAGCGTATCGAAGACGTACTTGTAGGCCGCGCGCAGGGCCTCGTGACCGATCACGGGCGCGAAGTCCGGGCGGATATAGACACCGTCGGCAGCGTAGAGGCCGACGACTGCCTTGAGATTGTTCGTGCGCAGGGCCCCGGCATAAAGATCCATCAGCCTCGCCGGCGCGTCGGCAGACTGGGCTGCGGCCGGGGCTGTCGTTTCGACGACCAGAACGGCACTGGCTGCAGCGGTCAAGGCGAGGCGGCGGGACAGAGCAGACATGCGGTTCCTCCGGCGCGGGATGCACGGCAAGATAGCACGATGGGAGAGACGCCAAGATGACCGAGGACCGGCTGGTACTGCACGGCAGCTTCACCTCGAGCTCGACCTACAAGCCGATGCTGTTCCTGGCGCTGGCTGGCCTGCCGTTTTCCTTCCGTACGGTGAATCTCAAGAACGGCGTACAGAAGCAGGCCGCCCATCTGGCGATCAACCGCTATGGGCAGGTTCCGGTGCTGCAGCATCGCGGGCTCACCCTGGTGATGTCGAACGTGATCCTCGACTACCTCGCGCGCACCACGGGACATTTCGAGGGCGCCACCGAACAGGAGTGCTGGCGTGCCCGCGAGTGGCTGTCGTGGGAGAACGACGCCATCACCAACGTGGCGCGCGTCCGTCACTTCGCGCGCTTCCGGCCCGATGTCGACCGCCAGATCGTCGACTATTTCAAGCCGGGCGCCGAGGCCGCGCTCGACTTCATCGACAAGAGCCTGGCCGGGCGGCAATGGCTGGTCGGCGAGCGCTGCACCATCGCCGACATCGGCTGCTTCGGCCGCATGGTGTTCATGGCCGAGGGCGGCATGTCGCTCGATGTCCGCCCCAACGCACAGGCCTGGCGCGAACGGCTGATGGCGATGGCGGGCTTCGCCCCGCCCTACGACCTGATCCCCAAGAAGGACACCGAGATCGCCGCCCGGACCGGCACCGGCGTCAGCGCATGAAGGCCGGCAGGTACTTCTCGATCCAGTAGCCGGTCGGAGTATCGGGGCACTCGAACGGTCCGCACAGCGCGAAGGCGGCGAGTGCGTTGGCCAAGGTCATCACGATCAGCAGAGTAGACATCAGCCGCGGGAAGCCGGTGAACTGCGCCGCCGCCTGGGCGTCGCTGCGCACGTGATCGAAGCGGCCGCTGCCCGACAGCACCATCAAGACCGCCACGCCGGCGATCACGGCGAGAAAGAGCAGCACGCCCCAGCTGTAGAGATGCAGGCCGAAGATCGTGGATCCGTAACCGCCGCTGCCCGGCACGATGTGCAGCATCACCTGTCGGCCCGACACCGCAAGACCGAACAGGGCGCTGAGCAGGACCAGGCCGTAGTGCGCCGGCTGAGGACCGAGCCGCAGGTTGAGGATGAAGCCGAAGCCGCACAGAACGATCGCCAGCCGCTGCAGCTGGCAGAGCGGACAGGGCAGTTCCCGCAGAGTGAATTGCAGCCCGAAAGTGATCGCCAGGATCAGGGCGAAGCAGCCGACGGCGAGGCCGTTGCCGAAGCGGACGAGGGGCGACATGCCAGGCGCCGCTAGAAGGCGAGTTTCAGCGGCTCGGTCATGTGATGATCGAGCCAGAAGAGCGAGGCCAGGAAGGCGATGCCGAACAGAGCCACGCCGACGTCACGGCGGCCGCTCGCGGCGGCCATCACGGCAAACGCCGTCACGAGAAAGATCGCTGCCGTCATGCGCTGGCTCCCCCGGGTGCAGACGCTCCGACCGGTCAACAATATCACGTATGGCTGCAATAATCCCGCGCCCGATCCGGTGCGCTCGACCCGGCAGGAACAACGGACCGCCAGTGGGCTAACCCACCCGCATCAACCGCAGGCGCGGATCGAGCAGATCGCGCAGACCGTCGCCCAGCATGTTGAGGCCCAGTACCGCCAGGGCGATGGCGAGCCCCGGCCAGACCGCGAGTTCGGGCGCCTGGAAGATGTAGGTCTGGGCGTCGCGCAGCATGCGGCCCCAGGACGGCACCGGCGGCTGCGCGCCCAGCCCGAGATAGGACAATCCGGTTTCGGCGAGAATGGCGACGGCGAACTGGATGGTCGCCTGCACGATCAGCACGCTCAGGATGTTGGGCAGCACGTGACGCAGGGTGATGCCGAGCGGCCCGCGGCCCATGGCAATGGCGGCTCGAATGAAGTCGCGCCCCCACATGGCAAGCGCCGCACCGCGTGTCACCCGGGCGAAAACCGGCACGTTGAAGATTGCGATGGCCAGGATCGCGTTCTGGGCGCTGGCACCCAGCACCGAGGTGATCAGGATCGCGATCAGAACGGCCGGAAAGGCGAAGATCAGGTCCGATGTGCGCGACAGCGCCTCGTCGACCCAGCCGCCGCGTGCGGCCGCCCAGGCGCCGAGCGCCACGCCGGCCGACATGCCGAGCACGACCGCGATCAGCCCGACCGTGATCGAGGTCTGCGCGCCGACCATGATGCGCGACAGCACATCCCGGCCGAGATGGTCGGTGCCCAGCCAGTGCGTCGGCGACGACGGCAGGAGCTTGAAGCGCATCTGAAGTTCGTCGACCGCATAAGGCGTCCAGACGATCGACAGCAGGGCCGTGCCGACGAACAGCGCCAGCAGTGCGGCGCCGATCTGGAAGCCGACATGGCGGCGGGCCCGTGAGAGAAAGGTGCTCATGCGCCCGACGCTCATGCCCCTGCCCTGGGCCGCGGGTCGAGCAGCGCATAGGCGAGGTCGACCAGCAGGTTCAAGACCAGAACCAGGATGGTGAACAGGACGACCACATTCTTGATCACGACCAGGTCGCGATTGTTGATCGAGTCGTAGACGAGCTGGCCGACTCCAGGCAGGCGGAAGACGCTCTCGATGATCACGGCCCCCGCGATCAGGAACCCCGCGATCAAGCCGGCGACGGTGGTCACGGGAATGAGCGCATTGCGCAGCGCGTGCCGGAACAGGACCGTGCTTTCGGGCGCACCCTTGGCGCGGGCCGTGCGGACATAGTCCTCGCGCAAGGTGTCGAGCATGGCCGAGCGCGTCACCCGCGCCAGGATCGCAATCTCACTCAAGGACAGGGACAGCGCCGGCAGGATCAGCGACAGCACCGACTTGGCCGCATCCTGCTTCCAGCCGGGAAAGCCACCGGCCGGGAAGATCTGCCAGGTCACGGCGAACAGCAGCACCAGCACGATGCCGAACCAGAAATTGGGAATGGATATGCCGATCTGGGTGAACCCCATCACGCCCCAATCGCCCGGCCGGCCGTGCTTCCAGGCCGCGAACACGCCGAGCGGCACCGCGACCACGACCGCCCAACCGAGCGCCAGCGCACCGAGCGGAAGGGTGACCTGCAGTCGATCGCCGATCAGCTTGGCGACGGAAGTGCCGTAGGCGTGGCTGGATCCGAGATCGAAGGTCAGCAGGCCGCCGATCCACTGGACGTAGCGGGTCAACAGCGGCTGGTCGAAGCCGTACTGGGCGCGCAGGGCCGCCAGCGTGTCGGGCCGGGCATCGGTGCCGAGCATGACCAGGGCGGGGTCCCCCGGCAACACCTCGACGACGGCGAACACCACCACCGTCGCCAGCATCAGGGTGATCAGCGCGGCGAACAGCCGTCGGGAAAGAAATTCGATCAAGGGCAGTTACCCCCCGTACGCGCACCGCACGAGGGAGGCCGACCTCATTTCCAGTAAACGCCGGCCAGGTTGACCGACGGCGTCGGCGAGTTCTCCCACATGCCGACCAGGTCCTTCTTCCACACGCCGATCTTGGCGAGCTGGTAGAGGTAACCGTTCACGGCGTCGCGGGCGATGATGCGCTGGCACTCCTTCAGGAGTTCGTCGCGCTTGGAGAAGTCGGTCGCAGCCACGACCTCGCGCCACTTCGCCTTGAACTCCGGCGAGTTGTAGTTCCAGTAGTAACCGTCGCGCGCATAGCGGTCGAGGTCGTTGGCCTCGGTGTGGGCCACGATCGTGAGGTCGTAGTTGCGCTCCTTGAACACTTCGGCGAGCCACTGCGGCCACTGCAGCTGCGTGATCGCGAGCTTGATGCCGATCTTTCCCATCTGTGCCGCCAGCACCTCACCGGCGCGCTGGGCGTAGCCAACCGGCGGCAGCTTCAGCGTCGCCTCGAACCCGTTCGGATAGCCCGCTTCGGCGAGCAGCGCCTTGGCCTTGGCGATGTCGAACGGATAGGTCCGGGTCAGATAGACATAGGCCTTGTTGTGCGGCGCGAAGTGGCTGCCGATCGGCGTGCCGAACCCGGACTCGGCCGCGATCAGCTCCTCGCGGTTGATCGCATGGGCCATCGCCTGCCGCACCTTGAGATTGTCGAACGGCTTCTTGCCGTTGTTGGTCGCCAGGATCACCTCGCCCTCGGTCGTGCCGACCACGACGGCGAAGCGCGCATCCTTCTTGAGCCGCTCTACCAACTCGGGCGCCTGGAACCCCGGGAAGGTGTCGACATCGCCCGCCAGCAGCGCGTTGACCTGCGCCGAGGGATCCTTGACCACCTTGAAGATCACGGTCTTGAGCTTGATCTCCGCCGGGTCGCGATAGGACGGCGACTTCTCGAGCGTGATCGAATCGCCCTCCTTACGCTCCTTGAACACGAACGGCCCGGTGCCGATCGGGTTCTTGTCGTTCGTAGCGGCGGTCTTGGGATGCATGATGCCGGCGTCGCCCAACGAAAGATTGTAGAGCAGGTAGGAGTTGGGCGACTTCAGCGTCACTTTGACAGTCCCCGGATCGACCGCCTCGACCTTCTCGATGTCGGCGTAGAGCGACTTGGCGGGATTGGTCGAGTCGGCTGCGAAAAGACGGTCGAGCGTGAACTTCACGACCGCGGCGTCCATCGCCTCGCCATCGTGGAACTTCACGCCACTCCTCAGCTTGAAGACGTATTCCTTGCCGTCCGGCGAGATGGTCCAGCTCTCGGCCAGGCCCGGGCCGATGGCGCCGGTGCGATCGATGCGCCCCAGGCTCTCGAAGATGCTGGGGCAGGTCACTTCGCGGATCGCGGCCGCGGCGTTCTTCGTCGGGTCGAGCACCGGCGGCTCGAGCGACATGCCGATCACGAGACGATCCTTGGCCTGCGCCCAGGCCTCGGGGCCGAAGCTCACGCCCGCAGCAACCGCCGACGCAACGCCAAAGAGCTGGCGACGAGAAAGTGTGGTCACGTTGATTTCCTCCGACAGAGGAGCGCAGTTTATCAGCGCCCGAAGACGTCCCGCCAGCCGCGCGCGGCACCCAGCGAAGCGGCGTTGTATACGCCTCGCGCCACGGCACGCGCCAGGCAATCCGCAGCCAGCGTGCCCAACTCGCCCAAAGCGAGCGGATCGGTGCCGACATCGTGGCGGCCGGTAGCTATTGCGAACACCGTGTCGCCATCTTGCGGCGTGTGCACCGGCCGGATCGAACGGGCGAGCCCGTCCTGCGCCATCACCGCCAGCCGCTTGGCCGAAGCCTTGTCGAGCCGTGCATTGGTCGCCACCACAGCGATGGTGGTGTTGGCGCGCGGATCGCTGCGCACGGCGTCGGCCGGATCGTGGCTGAGGTCGGCACGGCTGTGCGACACCGGCAGGCCGAGCCCGTGCTTGGGCGGCGGCAGGCCACCGAACTCGCCGGCCTGTTCCAGGGCCCAGGCCCAGAATTGCGGCATGCTGCCCATGGTCGTATAGCCACGCGCGTTGACGGCCACCAACGCCCCGACTTGCAGGCCGCTGACCGGATCGACCGCCGAGGCGCTGCCCAGACCGCCCTTGAGGTCGCCCGCCTTGGCGCCGAGGCCGGCACCGGCATTGCCCAACCCGAACTCGTGTCCGGCCTTGTCGGCGGCCTGAAAGCCGAGCTCTCGATAGGGCGGCCACTGCCAGCTCTTGTCGCCGCCGTTCAGCAGATCGAACAGGATCGCCGTCGGCACGATTGGCACCACGATGTCGCCGACCGCCACACCGCGGCCCTTGTCGCGCAGCCAGCGCATCACGCCATCGGCCGAGGACAGGCCGAAGGCCGAACCGCCACTGAGGCAGATCGCATCGATGCGGTCGACTCGAGCCATAGGGTCGAGCAGATCGGTCTCGCGCGTGCCCGGCGCCCCGCCCCGCACGTCGACAGACGCGGTGGCCGGCGGATCGCACAGCACGACACTGACGCCGGAACGCACGCGCGGATCCTCGGCGTTGCCGACCAGGATACCGTCGACGTCGGTGATCAGGTTGCGCGGGCCTGGCTTCAACATGGTGGCCTGAGCATCGCTAGTCGAGCTGCAAGGTCAGCGCCTTGAGATAGGCGGTTTCGGGCAGGCCGGGATGCACCGGATGGTCGAGCGCGGCGCCCGAGGCGCGCAGGATGCGGCCGGTGCGCTCGCCGTCACGCAGGCCGCGCCGCACCTGTTCGCCGAACAGCGACGGATCGACCAGATGCGAGCACGACGCGACGAAAAAGAAGCCGCCCGGCGCCACCAGGGGCGCCGCCAGCCGCACCAGCTTGCGATAGCCTTGAGTCCCGGTCTTGAGGTCCTTGCGGCTCTTCACGAAGGCCGGCGGATCGCAGATCACGACGTCGTACTTGCGCGCCGCCGTGCCACGCAGCTTCTCCAGCGCCTCGAATGCCTCGGCCTTCTGGAACGACACGGTCTTGGCCACGCCGTTCAACTCCGCGGCCTGCCTGGCCGCATCGAGCGCCGTCGCCGACCGATCGATGCAGGTCACTTCCCTGGCACCCTCTTTCGCCGCCAGCACGCCGAAGCCGCCGGAGTAGCTGTAGACGTCGAGCACCCTGGCATCCTTCGACAGGCCAGCGGTGAAGCGGCGATTGTCGCGCTGGTCGTAGAACCAGCCGGTCTTCTGGCCGCCCGACAGGTCGGCCACGAACCTGGCGCCATTCTCGATCAGCTCGATGCGTTCCTCGGCGTTGCCCTTGGCGACGGTGACCTCGCGCTCCAGGCCCTCGAGCTCGCGCACCGGCGAGTCGTTCTTCAGGACGATGGTGCGCGGCGAGAGTTCGGCCTCGAGCGCTTCGAGAATGACCGGCGCCAGGCTGTTCATGCCGGCGCTGTTGAGCTGCACCACCAAGGCGTCACCGAAGCGGTCGACGATCATGCCGGGCAGGCCATCGGCCTCGGCGTGGATCAGCCGGTAGTACGGCACGCCGATCAGCCGGTCGCGCAAGGCCATGGCGCGGGCGAAGCGGCGTCCGAAGAACAGCGCATCCACCACCGCTTCCGGATTGCCGGTCAGGAGTCGGGCCGCGATCAGCGAGTGCGGATTGAAGGTGGCGAGGCCCAACGCCTCGCCGCCCGGCGCGCGCAGGATGACCAGCGATCCGGCAGGCAGCGCCTTGGTCTCGGGATCCATCAGGATCTCGTTGGAGAAGGCCCAGGGATGGCCGGCACGCACCCGGCGATCCTCGCCGGCCCGCATCAACACGCTGGGCAGTTTCCCGGCCAAATCAGTCTCCTCTGGCGACCCCGTCGCGCCGTGGATCGGCGCCGCCCTGCCAGCCATCGCCGGATCGGCGAATCGCGGTCAGGCCGCCTTCATGCCGGCGGACTTGTACTTGATGCCCCAGCCCGCGCAAGCGCTCGGCAAGGGCCGGCAACTCGCCGCGCTCCTCGAGTTCCGTCGGGCCGTTCAGGTTGGCGATTCGCGGCAGATCCAGAGCCGCCTGGGCGGACAAGTTCCAGTCGAGCATGCCGATCAGCGCCTGGAAGGTGTCGCCGATGATGCGCGCGCCGCCGGCCGAGCCGACCACCGCCACCAGCTTCCGGTCGCGGTCGAACACCAGGGTCGGCGACATCGACGAGCGCGGCCGCTTGCCACCCTGCACCCGATTGGCAACCGCCCTGCCATCGATCTCGGGCTGGGCGGTGAAGTCGGTCAGCTCGTTGTTTAGAAAAAAACCGTGGGCCATCATCTGCGCCCCGAACGGCGCCTCGATCGTGGTGGTGAAGGAGACGGCGTTGCCGACGCGGTCGACGACGCTGATGTGGCTGGTGCCGCGCTCGGGATAGCCGGGCGGCACCGGCGTCGGCTCCATCGCCCTGGTCTCGGAGATGAGCTTGCGGCGCTCGTTCAGGTACGCCGCCGACAGCAGGCCCTTTACCGGCACGTCGACGAAGGCGGGATCGCCGAGATAGCGCGCGCGGTCGGCGTAGGCGAGCTTGCCGGCTTCGGCGATGAGATGCGCGGCGCGCGGGCTGTTCGGCGTCTCGCGATAGAGATCGAACGGCTCCAGCAAGGCCAGCATCTGCAGGATGGCGACACCGCCCGACGAGGGCGGACCCATGCCGCAGACCGTCCAGACACGGTAGGGGCCGCACAAGGGATCGCGCTTTACCGGCCGATAGGCCGCGAAGTCCGACAGTTCCAGTTCACCCGGCCTCCGATGGAGGCGGACCTTGGCCACGATCAGGTCCGCGATCGGCCCCTGCATCACTCCGGCGGCGCCGCGTTCGGCGATAAGCTCCATCGTCTGCGCCAGCGCCTCGTTGACGATGCGTTCACCCTCTCGCTTGGGGCCGAGATCGGCATTGAAGTAGATCTTCTGCGCCGAAGGGTCGGCGGCCAGCGACCTTCCGAAAATTCCGAGCGCGCGTGCGAGCCGCGGCGGCGCCGGGAGGCCGTCGCGCGCCGCCGCGATCGCCGGCTTGAAGAGATCCGCCCAAGGCAGCTTGCCGCGCTCCTTGTGCGCCAACTCGAGCATGGCGACCGCGCCCGGCACGCCGACCGAAATGCCCGAGGCGACGGCCAGCCGGAAATCGAGATCCTTGCCGTCGGGGCCGAGGAACATGTCGGGCCGGGCCTTGGCCGGCGCGGTTTCGCGGCCGTCGTAGGTCGAGGTCTGGCCCGAGGCCGCGTCGTAGTAGACCAGGAAGCCGCCGCCGCCGATGCCCGAGGCCTGCGGCTCGACCACACCCAGCATCATCTGGATCGCGACCGCCGCGTCCATCGCCGTGCCGCCGCGTTCCAGCACGTCGAGGCCGGCCTGAACCGCCATGGGATTCGCCGCCGCCACCATGCTCTGCGGTTCGGCGGCTGCGGGGCGATGGAAACCCAGCAGCGCGAGGCAGAGAACGAAAGCGCGGCCGAACCTCATGCGCTCCCTTCAGGCACGACGTGCGACGATGAACAGCCGTCGGAAGGGAAAGAGCGTGATACCGTCGGGCCGCGTCGGATAGGCCTTGGCCAGCAACGCAGCGTAGTGGTCGAAAAAGGCCTGGCCCTCTTCCTTGTCGAGCAGCTGCAGATAGGGCCGCAATCCCGTGCTCGCCGTGTACTGCGCCACCGGATCCTTGCCGGTGAGCGGCTGCTGGTAGATCGTCTCCCAGACATCGAGCTGGACGCTGAGCGGCTTCAGCACGTCGTAGTAGCGCTCCGGCTCAACAACCGGCGGCAGCGGCTTCACCACCTTGAGCTTGTCTTTCCACGGTCCCGCTTCCGCCGCCTGATGCATCAGGGCATGCGAGGGCGCCTGGTGGTTGCGCGGCATCTGGATCGCGAGCTGGCCGCCCGACGGGAGCAGCTTCAACAGGCCAGGAAACAGTTCGATGTGCTCGGCCACCCACTGATAGGCGGCGTTGCTGTAGAGAATGCCCGGCGGCAGGCCGGGCTTGAACTGGCGCAGGTCGCCTTTGACGAAGCTGATGCGTGCATCGGTCGTCTCCGACTGCGCCTTGGCGAGCATCTGTTCGGACGAGTCGACACCGATCACCGGCCCCTCGGTGAAGCGCTGGCCCAGCATGCGCGTAATGTTTCCGGCGCCGCAGCCGAGATCGTAGATCGCGTGGCCGGCGCGCCGGCCGTTCGCCGGATCGAGCCGGCCCATCAGGTCGAGCGCCGGCTGCATGCGCGCGTCGGAGAATTTCAGATACAGGTTGGCGTCCCAGACAGTCGACGAGGTTCGCTCGGCCACGATCACTTCTCCTCGAACATGCTGTCGACCGGCACGCGATAGGCGGTGACCAGCTTGTTGCCTTTTTGCGCCGCCAGCACGACGGCCATGAACTCCGCGTACATCTCCTCGGTCATGCCCTTCTTGCGCGCCATGCTGCCGTGCGAGGCGATGCAATAGTCGCACTGATTGGTCACGCTCACCGCGAGATATATGAGTTCCTTGGTGAGAGAATCGAGCTTGCCCGGCGCGAAGGCGGCCTTCATCTCGCCGGCGAACTGCTCCATCACCTGCGGGTGATGGGCCAGCGCCTTCCAGACGTTGTTGATCGCGGCGGGATCTATGCCGCGATTGCCGGCGATTTCCTCGACGACGGCTTTGGCGCGGGGCGCCATGTCCCTGTACTCGACCAGTTTGGCCATGGCGTCCCTCCGATATCCTGCCGCGATCAGTACATGTGCTGGCCGCCGTTGATCGACAGTGTCGAGCCGGTGATGAAGCCCGCGTCGTCGGCGATCAGGAACAGCACGCCGCGGGCGATCTCGTCGGCCTTGCCCAATCGGCCGACCGGGATCTTGGCGACGATCTTCTCGAGCACCGGTGCCGGCACGGCCGAGACCATGTCGGTGTCGGTGTAACCCGGAGCGATGGCGTTGACGGTGATGCCCTTGGCGGCGCCTTCCTGGGCGAGCGCCTTGGTGAAGCCGTGGATGCCCGACTTGGCCGCGGCGTAGTTGACCTGGCCGTATTGGCCGCCCTGGCCGTTGATCGAGCCGATATTGACGATGCGGCCGAAGCCGCGCGTGTTCATGCCGTCCCACACCGCCTTGCAGACGTTGAAGCAGGAGCCGAGATTGGTGTCGATCACGGCATCCCACATGCCGCGATCGAGCCGGCGCATGGTCGAATCGCGCGTGATGCCCGCGTTGTTGACCACGATCTCGATCGGGCCGAGATCCTTCTCGATCTGCGCCACTGCAGTTTTCACGGCGTCGAAATTGCTGACGTCGAACTTGTAGACCGCGATGCCGGTGTCTTCCTTGAAGGCGTGAGCGGCGACGTCGTTGCCGGCATAATTCGCCGCCACCTGATAGCCGCGCAGCTTCAGCATTCGCGAAATCGCCGCGCCGATCCCGCGCGTTCCGCCCGTCACCAATGCAACACGTCCGGCCATCTTTTCCTCCCTTACATGGAGCGCCACTTTAGCCGGATTCGTCGAGCCGCGGGCAAGACATCGACTCGATGCCCGAAAGGCGACTGCGAATTCATGGGTACGAATTCAGGGGTGCGAATTCGAGGGGGTCCGCCGGATAACGCCGCGTCCCGGAGCCAGCGTAAACGCAGGCTCATGAAACCCTTCCATGCCCTGCTCGGCGCCTCCGCCGGGACCCACGCCGCCGACCAGCTCGCGCTGGCCACCCTGCCGCTTACCGCAACCCTGCTGCTCGACGCCGGGCCCGGCCTGGTCGGCCTGCTGGTCGCCCTGCAAGGGGCGGCGTGGCTCACCATCTCGCTGCCGGCCGGCGCCTGGATCGATCGCCTGCCGCGCCGCAACCTGCTGATCGCCGCGCTCGCGCTCGGCCTTTGCGCCTCGATGGTCGCAGCGCTGGCCGCCGCCATGAGTGCGGCGCCGCTGCTCGGGCTGGCCGCCTTCGTCGGCGCCTCGGGGACCGTGGTCTATGTCCTGACCTCCGTCTCGCTGCTGCCGGGGCTGGTAAAGTCTGCTGATCTGCCGCGCTCCAACGCGCGGCTGGAACTCGCACGGGCCGTGATGGGACTTCTCGCACCCTTCGTGGCGGGCCTCCTCGCACAACGTCTGTCACCGACCTGGGGCTATGGGCTCGCCGCTCTTGGTGCCGGCCTGGCTCTGATCTGCGTGTTCGCGCTCCCCAAGGCGCCCGCCCCGATACAGCCTGCCGTCCGGCCGCGCTTCATCGATGCGATCAAGACCGGCGCCCGCTTCGTGCTGGAACACGACCTGCTGCGCGGCATCGGCCTCTGCGCGATCTTCTGGAACTTCGCGTTCTTCGCCCTGCTCGCGATCTGGGCGCCGCTGGCGTTGACCGTCCTGAAGCTCGACCCTGCCATGCTCGGCCTGGCGCAATCGGCGCTGGGCGCAGGCCAGATCACCGGCGCGTTAATCGCGCCTTACACGTCTCGCGCGTTCCCGCCGCTGGTCACCTTGATCTTCGGGCCGGCGATCTCGGTAGTGGGTGTGGCGCTGTTTCTGGTGGCGCCGGAGCTCGACCGCTTTGCCGCGCCAGCCGCCGGTTTCTTCCTGATCGGTTTCGGACCGATGCTGTGGCTGATCTGCCAGACCACGGTGCGCCAGTTGGTAACACCCGCGCCCCTGATGGGCCGGGTCAACGCGACCATGCAGACGGCGATGTACGGGATGCGGCCGCTCGGTGCCCTGACTGGCGGTCTGGTCGCCTCGCTAGCCGGCTTGGATGCGGCCCTCGCGCTGATCGCCACCTGCTTCGTGCTGTCGGCGCTGTCGATCGTGCTCTCGCCGCTGGCGCGCCTGCGTCGATTTCCGACTCCGCTGGCCGCCTGAGGCAGGCTGCCCGAAAGCAATACGCCCGACGGCAGAACCGTCGGGCGTTCGCTTGTTCGGAACTGGCCTTCCGCTAGTCGCGCTGAACGCACATGGCGATGCCCATGCCACCGCCGATGCAGAGGGTGGCGAGGCCCTTCTTGGCGTCGCGCTTCTGCATTTCATAGAGCAGCGTGGTCAGCACGCGCGCGCCCGAGGCGCCGATCGGATGGCCGAGCGCGATCGCGCCGCCATTGACGTTGAGCTTCGACGCATCGAGGCCGAGTTCCTTGCCAACCGCGACGGCTTGAGCGGCGAACGCTTCGTTGGCCTCGACCAAATCGAGATCCTTGACCGTCCAGCCGGCCTTCTTGAGCGCGGCCTGCGAAGCGGTGACCGGGCCGATGCCCATGATCGCCGGATCGACGCCGGTGGTCGCCCACGACACGATCTTGGCGAGCGGCTTGATGCCGCGCTTCTTGGCCTCATCGGCGCTCATGAGAACGAGCGCTGCCGCGCCGTCGTTGATGCCCGAGGCGTTGCCGGCCGTGACCGAGCCTTCCTTGGAGAAGGCGGGGCGCAGCTTGGCCAGCGTATCGACCGTCGTGCCGTGGCGCGGGAACTCGTCGGTGTCGACCACGACGTCGCCCTTGCGGGTCTTCACGGTGACCGGAACGATCTCGTCCTTGAAGCGCCCACTCTTCTGCGCCGCCTCGGCCTTGTTCTGCGACGAGGCCGCGAAGGCGTCCTGCTCGGCGCGCGTGATCTGGTACTTCTGCGCCACGTTCTCGGCGGTGTTGCCCATGTGATAGCCGTGGAACGCATCCCACAGGCCATCCTTGAGCATCGAGTCCATCATCTTCATCTCGCCCATCTTGGTGCCGTCGCGCAGATGAGCGACATGCGGGGCCTGGCTCATGCTTTCCTGGCCGCCGACCACCATGATATTGGCGTCGCCGTTGCGGATCGCCTGCCAGCCGAAGGCGACGGCGCGCAGGCCCGAACCGCAGAGCTGGTTAATGCCGAGCGCGGTCTTGTCGACCGGAATGCCCGAGTTGACCGCGGCCTGACGCGCCGGGTTCTGGCCCTGACCTGCGCTCAGGATCTGGCCCATGATGACTTCGTCGACTTCCTCGGGCTTCACCTTGGCGCGCTCCAGCGCACCCTTGATCGCGACCTTGCCGAGATCGTGCGCGGGCACCGCGCCGAATGCGCCGTTGAATGAACCGACCGGCGTGCGCGCAGCGCTCGCGATGACGATTTCGGTTGCCATTAAAACCTCCTTGGGGACGCCCCTCAGAGCACTTTATAAACCCCTGCCCGAAGCCGGCAAGGACCCGACTTGGACCGTCGAATCATCCTCACGGAACGGCTGAAATTTCAGCCGATCGCCTATTCAGACTGCGATCGCATGGCCGTTCTGCATGCCGATGCGCGCGTCATGGACCTGCTGAAGCATGGCACGCTGGATCGCCGGCAAAGCGATGCCCTGGTCGCAGACTACGAAGCGGAATGGTCGGCCTTCGGCTTCGGCTCATGGACCGTGACCGAACGCTCGACCGGCAGCATGGTCGGCTACGGCGGACTGCGCATCCACGACGGCGGTCTGGGTATCGCGCTCCGCGCCGCGTTCACGCCGGAGGCCCAGGGCAAGGGCTACGGTCCCGAACTGGGACGCGTCTCCGTGGACTTCGGCTTCGAGGTCGCGGGCCTCGACCGCGTGGTCGCCATCACGCGCACCACCAACGGGCCAGGCCAGCGCTCCCTCGAAAAATTCGGCATGAGGCGCGAGCGCGAATGGACGACCGACGAGGGCCGCACGCTCGTGCTCTACGCCATTGGCCGGCCCGGTGCCGGAGCTAGAGGCGGTTGAAGCCGTCGGCGCTCCACGCCTCGCTACCGACGCCGTGATGGATGAAGAAGAGACCGTCGGGGTCGTACTTCCTCTTTATCGCACTCAGGCGCTCGTAATTGCCTCCCCAATGCGCCCGCTGCCAGTCCTTCTGGAAGTAGCTCGCCTCGGTGAGATAGGACGGCGCACCCGGAGCCAGCTTCGAGAGTTCGGCCAGAGACGCAGCGACCGCCTCCGCGTCCCGCCGGGCCTTGGCGAGATCGGGCTCGTGGCCGGCGAAGCCTGCAAAGGCGGGTGCCCCCGACGCCGACACGATCGCCAAAGCGAAGGCGTCGAGCGCCGCCGGATTCATCGCGGTGTCGCGCGACGCCGCGATCGCGTCGGCCGGCGCGCCCGCCAGTCCCTTGTTGAAATGGAACTGGAACGGCCACTTGCGCGATGCCGCGAACATCGCGTCGACCAGGCGGGGTAGCGCTCCGTCGGCCAGCAGCGACTGCGGCATCCACACCGACTCGTAGTCATGGATGTACCAGCCGGCCTCGTTGAGATTGCCGGCCCAGAACACCGCGTCATCCGGCGCGCCGGGACGATCGTCCGGGATGATCACTTGCGGCAGGTTCTTCTTCAGGAACTCGACATCCCAGAAGAAGTGCGCCGGTGCGGCGATCGCCATGACCGGCACCGAGACATCGTAGTCGGCGGGCGATGCGGCCAGCCAATCGGCGAACGGCTTCCACGTCGCCTGCGCGGTGGCCTGGTCGATACCCTGGAAGACCATCGAGATCTCCAGGAGGTTGTTGGGCCGGAACCGAACCGATTCGCCCCAGGTCGGGTTCATGAGCTTGTCGCGATAGAAGGTCATGAACTCGGCCATCAGGCGACGGAAGGCGTCACCGGACTTCGCCTTGATCGTGCCGAACACGCCGCCGAGAAAATTCGGCAGGTCGTGCGTCTTGAGCGTGACCTGCGTCACCACGCCGAAGCTGCCGCCGCCGCCGCCCTTCAGGGCCCAGAAGAGCTCGGGATCGCGGCAGGCGTTGACCACCCTCACCCGACCGTCGGCCGTCACGACCTCGGCCTCGAGCAGACTGGCGGAGGCAAGACCGAACTTCTTGGAGAAGCTGCCGAAGCCGCCGCTCTGGATCAGGCCCGCGACGTTCACCGTGCAGCAGCCGCCGCCCTGCACATAGCGCCCGGCCTTGGTCACCGCCGCATAGGCTTTCAGCCAGATGTTGCCGGCGCCGAGGGTCACGGCCTTGGTCGGCGCGACGGTGCAGCCGCGCGGCACGAACGAGTCGTGCATCACGATCTCGTCCATCGGCCGTGTGCGCACCAGCAGCGAATCGGCGGCATTGGACGTGCCGGTGTAGCTGTGGCCGCCGCCGCGCACGACCAGGCGCAGCCTGTTGTCGCGCGCGAAGTTCACCGCCGCGGCGACGTCCGAGGCGTTGCGCGCATCGACGGCATAAGCGCTGGGCTCGGACGCCCAGGCCCCGGCCCAGCCGGTGGTCTGGGTGAGCGCGACGTTGTCGCGAATGAAGTACGGGTTCTTGAAGCCCTTGAAGACGGCGTCGCAGGCCGCCTTGTCGGCACCCCCATTCGGCCCCCGGCAGGCATCCAGCGGCGAGGTCACGCGGGTGAGCTGGCCGCCGAGCGTGGTGCCGAGCTCCTGCCACTTGGCCTCGCTCGGCCAGCCCGCCTCCCCTGGCCGAACCCGCCTGAAGGGGGTTGGCTCCGTTTGCGCACCCGCGCTCACCGGCGCTCCGACGGCCGCCAGGGACGCTGCCCCGGCGCACTTGATCAACTGTCTGCGCTTCATGCCGCTCTCCACTCGCCCTTCGTGGGCTCGGGCGAGTCCTACCCTCCAACCCCTTGATCCTAGGGCGTTTTGTGACGACCGGCGATCAGGATGGGACGACCGGCGCGCGCCGCAGGACGTCCGGTCGGCTCCCGGCTTCAGCTGCGAACGGGGGCCAAGGCCTCGAAGCGCTGCCGGTAGCGGCGGCTGAGGTTCACTTCGGCGCCGTCCTGCAGGCGGATACGCCAGTCGCCGCTCACCCAGGGCGTGACTTCGGCCACCCGGGAGATGTTCACGATGTGGGATTTGTGGACCCGCACGAAGCGGCCGGGATCGAGCTCGCTCTCCAGCTTCGCCAGCGAGGAGCGGATCTCGAAGGTCTCGCCGCCGACATGCAGGATGGCGTAGTTGCCCGACGCTTCGACCCAGTCGATGTCGGCGACCTCGACCACGATCTCGCTGCCGCCGCGCCTGCGGACAGCGAAGCGCTCGGGCCGGGTGACCGACGGCAACGCGGCCTGTGTCCGCTTCTCGAGCCGCTGGCGCACATAGTCGAGCGCCATGACCCCGATGTTCATCGTCGTGTAGGCGATGATGTCCTTGGAGAATTCGTAGACCAGGCGGTCGAGGGTCAGCGGAAAGCTGAACGGCTCGCCGAGGATCGCCGCGAACCAGAGATAGCGCAGCGCGGCCATGCCGACCGTATGCGCGAGGCTGAACGGCACCAGTGCGGCTGCGTGTGCCGGAAGATTGCGCAGCTCGGTCAGCGGGAAGCGCCGCTGCATCCGGTAGATCGCCGGGATAAGCGCGGCGATCACGATGTAGCTCGTCGCCTCCGTCGCGAAGATCGCCGCGAAAGGGATCGCGCGGCCGCGCCTCGCCTCGTCGGCCAGGCCGACATACGAAGACACCAGGCAGGAAACGACGAGGATCGTCGCCCACACGGCGACGACCCAGCGATCGGCGGCCGGCCGCGGCGGCTGCATCACTTGGCCTTCAGCCAGTCGACCAGCGGCGTCCAGCAGAGTTCGCGCGCGCGGCCGCTCACCACCATGCCGATGTGGCCGAGCGGCAGGTCGATCCGCGTCGCATTCTTCAATCCACGCTTCGGATCGGCCAGCGCCGCAGCCGACAGCGGCGGCACGATGCGGTCGCCCGAGGGGATCATGACCAGCGACGGCCGCGCGATCTTCGACGGCAGGATGCGCTTGCCGCCGACCACCCACTTGCCGGTGCCGGGCAGGTTGTCGCCGTACCAGCCGATCAGGCACTCGCGCGCGACCGGTCCGGCGAGCGGCGCGCCGCTGTTGATCCAGTCCTCCAGCAGCACGAACTCGCGCGCACCCTCGCTGGCCGGGTCGAGCCGCAGGAAGCGCTCGAACTTCTTCACCGCCAGCCAGGGATCGAGCGACCAGAACAGGGTTTGCAGGATGTCGACCGGCAGTTCGCCGATCCTGTCGGCAGCATCGGCCAGCATCGGGCCCATCGACAGCAGGAAGGCATGCCCCGCCTTGTCGGCATGGAAGTCCCAGGGTGAAGCCAGCAACGCAAGCTTCGCGACCTTGCGCGGCTGACGCGCGGTCAGCGCCACCGTCATGGTGCCGCCCATGCAATAGCCCATCACTGCCGGCGCCCGTCGCGCCCGTTTGGCGACGAAGGCCAATGCCCGCTCCAGCCGCTCGACATAGGCCGCAAGACCGAATTTGCGTTCGTCGGCATCGGGCGTACCCCAATCGACCAGGTACGGCCGAAGCCCCTGCGCCGCCATCCCGCGCAGCAGGCTCTTCTCGGCCGTGAGGTCGAGCACCTCCCAGCGGTTGATCAGCGACGGCACGACCAGGACGGCGCGGGCCATCCGCGCCCGGGCGCTCTTGTGCGTGGCGCCGTAGTCGAGCAGGCGCGTGTTGCCCTCGCTCCAGACCGCCGGCGGATTTACGAGGTCGCGCTGCACGGGATTCCGGCGATAGGCCAGGACACCGTCGGCCATGCGCTCCATGCGCCGGCCGATCTCGCGCTGAAGCGCCGCGCCGAAGCGCTGCGGATCGAGCGCTGCGATCTCCTTCAGGAGATCATCTACCGGCGAGTCTTGCTTCGAGCTCGGCGATCCGGGCTTCGAGAGCCGCCACGCGGCGTCGGAGCTCGCCCACGTCATCAGGGCCGTTCCCAGATGCAGCGGCAGCGGACGCGGTCCCAGTCTTGGTGTCGCCATTCGCGGCAGCTTGGGCAGCTTGTATTGCAGACGCAACCTGCGCGTTCGCGGCCGCGAACAGACGTGCGACCTGCTCGGTCAATGCCTGGTCGGAGGCGAGACCCGAGAGCTGGGTCTGCCAGAGATCGAGATAGCGTCGGGCCAGCCGGTCGAAATCGGCCGGATCGCCGCCACGGGGCTCGTCGCTTTCGGGCGCCATCACGACACTATAGCGCAGGCCCGCCGAAACGCCCGTTCGCAGGCGCAAAGGGCTCCTTGTCGCACTGCGGTATCGGCGCTAAGGTTTTCGCCTGAATGTAAACGGGCGTTCACGAGTGGTCCGGGGCGCCGGAGGAGCGCGAGCGTAATGGCCGATCAGGCAGCACCCGACAGCGGTCCCAAGCCGGCTCCGGTGGTCATCAAGAAGTACGCGAACCGGCGTCTCTACAACACCGCCACCTCGGCCTACGTCACGCTCGATCACCTCTCGCAGATGGTCAAGGACAAGACCGACTTCGTTGTCTACGACGCCAAGACCGGCGAGGACATCACGCGCTCGGTGCTGACCCAGATCATCTTCGAGGAAGAGAGCAAGAGCGGGCAGAACCTGCTGCCGATCCCGTTCCTGCGCCAATTGATCTCGTTCTACGGCGACAGCCTGCAGGGCGTGGTGCCGCAGTACCTCGAGATGTCGATGGCGCAGTTCTCGCGCAACCAGGAGCAGATGCGGCGCTACATGCAGAACGCGTTCGGCTTCAACCCATTTCAGCAGTTCGAAGCGATGGGCAAGCAGAACATGGCGATGTTCGAGCAGGCCATGCGCATGTTCAATCCGTTCGGCACGGGCCAGGGTTCGGGAGGCCAGGGACCAGCGAGCCCGTCAGGCGCCGGACCGGCCGCTGCGCCGCCTCAGGCCAACGGCGCCGAGCCGCACAGGAGTGCGCCCGCTTCCTCCGGTCCGCCAGACGATCAGGCGATCGACGATCTCAAGCGCAAGCTCGACGAGCTGCAGAGCCAGCTCTCGATGCTGAGCAAGAAGCCCTGAGCGGCGTGAGCGAACCCGCCTCCACGCCGCCGCCGCGGCCGATCCGCCGAGTGATGTCGCCCTGCATCGGCATCTGCACGATCGATCGCATCAGCAATCTCTGCCTCGGCTGCAAGCGCACCATCCCCGAGATCGGCCGCTGGCAGATGATGGAGGATCCCGAGCGGCAGAAGGTCATCGACGACCTGCCGAACCGGAAATTCTAGCTAGCGCCCCTTGAAGACGGGCTTGCGCTTCTCGCGGAACGCCGACGTTCCTTCCCTGTAGTCCTCCGTGAGACCGGTCAGCACGTTCTGATCGGCATCCATGTGCGCGGCGAGATCGTCGAGCGCGTGCGCCAGGCGATTGACCGAGGCCTTGCTCATGCGCACCGGGATCGGCGGCTGGCGGGCGATCCGCTCGGCGAAGGCCATGGATTCGGCGAGCGCCTGACCATCCGCGACCACGGTCTCGACCAGACCCCAGTCGAGCGCCTCCGCCGACGAGACACGGTCAGAGGCCAGGATCACCGCCTGCTTGGTGCGGGCCGGGCCCATCAGCGCCAGCATGCGCGGGATCGAACCCCAGCTCATGTTCATGCCGAGCTCGACCTCGGGGATGCGGAAATGCGCGCTCTTCCCGCAGGTGCGGAAATCGAGCGAGACGACCAGCGCTGCGCCGCCGCCGACGCAGTGGCCCTCGATCGCCGCGATCGTCACCTGGTCCATGTCCTGCCAAGCCTTGCACATCTTGGGGCCGAGACGCTGGCGATGGATGCGCTCGCCGACCGAGAGCCCGTCGCGCTGGCGGCCTTCCGGATCCTTGAGATCGAAGCCCGCGCAGAACGCCTTGGCCGAGCCGGTCAGGATCACGACCGACGTCTCGAGATCGTCCTCGAAGTCGCGCGGCACGTCGCGCAGCTCGCGCATTGCCTGCTGGCTCAGCGCATTGATATTGTCGCCCCGATCGAAACGCACGACGGCGACCCGACCCTGCGGGCCGAGCCCCTTCTCCACTTTCACGAAGCGCCGATCCATGGGTCGGTTCCTCCCTTTCACGGTCCAAGGTGCAGACAATGGCCAAGCCTGTCGACTCCCTCTCGCTCGAACGCCGCGTCGACGCGCTGTTTGCGAAATACACGCTGCCCGGTTCGCCGGGCGCCGTCGTGGCGGTGACCCGCGCGGGCCATCTCGAGCTGTGCAAGGGCTATGGGCTGGCGAGCATCGAACACGGCGTGCCGATCACGGCGAAGACGCGCTTTCGCATCGCCTCGGTCAGCAAGCAGTTCACCGTGACGGCGGCGCTGATGCTGGCGAACGAGGGCAAGCTCAGGCTGCTCGACCCGCCGCACAAATACATCAAGGAACTCGCGCCTCTGCCGGTCTCGCTCGACCAGATGATGCGCAACAGCTCGGGCCTGCCGGATTTCCTCGAGCTGCTGCGGCTGGGCGGTCACGGGCTCGACAAGCCGGCGCGGCCGGCCGACCTGATGGCGGCCTGCGTGCGCAACCGGCATCTCAATTTCGAGCCGGGCAGCCGCTTCCTCTACAGCAACACCAACTTCCTGCTGCTCGGCGCAATCGTCGAGCGCGTGAGCAGGATGAAGCTGGGCGACTTCCTCGCCGAGCGCATCTTCAGGCCGCTGGGCATGAGCCACACCGCACTCGAGCCGGAGATCGCCACGATCATTCCCGACCTCGCGACCGGCTATCTCGGCGACGCCGAGACCGGATTCCGCCGCGCCAGCCATGCCTATCCTCAGGGTGGCGAAGGCGGCCTCACCTCGTCGGTCGAGGACCTGCTGATCTGGAGCCGGCACTTCGACAGGCCGAGCCTCGAGCCCAACGACCTGCCGGCGCAACTCGTCGCGCCGCACCCGCTGGCCGACGGTCATGCCAACCACTATCGCCGCGGCCTGGCGGTCGGCCCGCTGCGCGGCCTGCAGACGGTCGGCCATGGCGGCCTGTGGCCGGGCTACCGCACCGAGTTCCTGCGCGTGCCCGGCGTCGATCTCACGGTCGTGGTGATCGCCAACCTGGCGACGATCAATCCATGGCGCCTGGCGCGCGCCGTCGCGGTCGAAGCGCTGGCCGGCACCTCAGCGATGGCCCAGGCGGTACCCAATGCGACCGCGGCCGAGATCAAGGCGATGTCCGGCCTGTGGTTCAATGCCGAGGAGCCCGGCCTGTTCGAGCTGGCGTGGAAGAACAACGAGCCGACCGTGACCATGAACGGCATGCCCTTCGCGCTGGCCAGGCGCTCGGACGGCTGGCTGGCGGCCGAGGCCGGCGCGCTGGAATTCGCCCTGAAGCCGCTGCGCGCCGGCGCGGTGCGCGTCGACCATGGCGCCGGCCGAATCCTCACCTACAGGAAGCTCGGCAAGCGCAAGGCGGTGCCGACCGCGATCGAAGGCGTCTACACCTCGCCCGACAGCGGCGCGGTCTGGCACGTGCGGCGCGGCGGCAAGGACTTCACCATCGGCGTCAGCGGCCCGCTGGTCGGCGGCGGCGCGCCATGGACGATCAACGGCCTCGACGGCGACACGGTCGAGATCGTGTCGCCTCCCGGCTGGATCCAGGCGACGCAGCTCGCCCATCTCGTGCGCGACCGCGCCGGCAAGGTGACGGCGCTGGTCGTCTCGACCGGCCGCATCAAGAAGATGCGGTTCGACCGGACGTCATAGTCTTTTCCGCGCCGCGCGAGCTCGCGCGGCCATGAAGGCGCCTAACGAAACGGGATCGCATACATCAGGCCGCCGTTGGTCCACAGCGCGTTCTGGCCGCGCTCGAGCTTGAGCGGCGTCTTGGTGCCGACGTGGCGCTCGAAGCTGTCACCGTAGTTCCCGACCTGCTTGATGACGTTGTACATCCACTTCTCGTCGACACCGACCGCCTTGCCGTAGCCGGGTGTGACGCCGAGGAAGCGCTTAATCACCGGATCGTCGCTCTTGGCCATCTCGTCGACATTGGCCTGGGTGATGCCGAGCTCCTCGGCCTCGATCATGCCGTCGAGCACGTACCTGATCAGGTCGAGCCACTGGTCGTCGCCGTGGCGCACCATCGGCCCGAGCGGTTCCTTGGAGATGCGCTCGGGCAGGATGACATGCTCGCCCTTGCCCGAAAGCTGGCCTGCGCGCACCGCGGCGAGGCCCGACGCGTCGGTCGTATAGGAGTCGCAGCGGCCCGACGCGTAGGCCTGCAGGAGCTCGTCGAGCTTCTCGATCAGCACCGGCTTGAACGTCATCTTGTTGCGGCGGAAGTAGTCGGCGAGATTCAGCTCGGTGGTGGTGCCGGGCTGCACGCAGATCGTGGCGCCGCTCAGTTCCTTGGCGCTCTTGATGCCCGACTTGGCCGGCACCATGAAGCCCTGGCCGTCGTAGAAATTGATGCCGGCGAAGTTGAAGCCCAGCGACGTGTCGCGCAGCAGCGTCTGGGTGGCGTTGCGGGTGATGACGTCGACCTCGCCCGACTGCAGTGCCACGAAGCGCTGCTGGGCCGTGGTCGGCGTGAACTTGACCTTCTCGGCATCGCCGAACATGGCTGCCGCGATCGCCTTGCAGAGATCGACGTCGAGGCCGGTCCACTTGCCCTGGCTGTCGGAGAAGGAGAAGCCCGCGAGGCCCGTGTTGACGGCGCACTGCACGAACCCCTTGGCCTTAACGGCGTCGAATGTCTGGCCGGCGGACGCCGGCAGCGCCGCGGCGCAGGAAAGAGCCGCCAATGCGGCCAGTCTTCCGAATTTCATCCAAAGCCCCCTGTCCTGTGACAGGGGGACTGTAGCAAAAGATGCGCCGGTTAGATGGTCCGCTCGACCATCATCTTTTTGATCTCGGCGATCGCCTTGGCCGGATTCAGGCTCTTCGGGCAGGTCTTGGTGCAGTTCATGATGGTATGGCAGCGATAGAGCCGGAACGGATCTTCCAGATTGTCGAGCCGCTCGCCCTTGGCCTCGTCGCGGCTGTCGGCCAGCCAGCGGTAGGCCTGCAGCAGGATCGCCGGGCCGAGATAGCGCTCGCCGCTCCACCAGTAGCTCGGGCACGAGGTCGAGCAGCAGAAGCACAGGATGCACTCCCACAGGCCGTCGAGCTTGGCGCGCTCCTCCGGCGACTGGATGCGCTCGCGCGTCGGCGGCTGGGTGGTCGTCTTCAGCCACGGCTCGATCGAGGCGAGTTGCGCATACGGCACGTTGAGGTCGGGCACCAGGTCCTTGACCACCGGCATGTGCGGCAGCGGGTAGATCTTGATGTCGCCCTTCACGTCCGAAATGTACTTGGTGCACGCGAGCGTGTTGGTGCCGTCGATGTTCATCGCGCACGAACCGCACACCCCTTCGCGGCACGAGCGGCGGAAGGTCAGCGACGTGTCGATCTCGTTCTTGATCTTGATCAGGGCGTCGAGAACCATCGGGCCGCAGGCGTCCATGTCGACTTCGTAGGTGTCGATCCGGGGCTTCTGGCCGTCGTCGGGCGTCCAGCGGTAGACCTTGAAGGTCTTGATGTTCTTGGCGCCCGCCGCCTTGTAGGTCTCGCCAACGCCGATCTTGGAATTGGCAGGAAGTGCAAACTCAGCCATCGGTCAATTCCTCAGTACACGCGGGCTTTCGGCGGGAACGACTGAACGTCGTTGCTCATCGGCTGCAGGTTGACCGGACGGTAGTCGATCCGTGTCTTGCCGGTGTGCTCGTCGACCCACACCGCCGTGTGCTTCAGCCAGTTCTTGTCGTCACGCTCCGGATGATCCTCGTGCGCGTGCGCGCCGCGGCTCTCCTGGCGGTTGGCCGCCGAGTAGATCGTGCCCATCGCCTGCAGGATCAGGTTCTCGAACTCCAGCGTCTCCATCAGGTCGGAATTCCAGACCATCGAGCGGTCCTTGACCCGGATGTCGCCCTTGCCGGCGAACACCTTGTCCATGTTGGCACAGCCTTCGGCGAGGCTCTTGGTGGTGCGGAACACCGCGCAATCGTTCTGCATGGTCTTCTGCATCATGGCGCGCAGCTGCGCCGTCGGCGTGCCGCCGTTGGCATGGCGCGCCCGGTCGAGGCGGGCCAGCGCGTCCTCGCCGGCGTTCCTGATCTGCTTGTGCGACTGGCCGGGCGTCAGCTGCTCGGCGACGCGGTTGGCGGCGGAGCGGCCGAACACGACCAGCTCGAGCAGCGAGTTCGAGCCGAGACGGTTGGCGCCGTGCACGCCGATCGAAGCGGCTTCGCCCAGCGCCATCAGGCCGGGCACGGCGCTGTTGGGATCGCCGTTCTTCACCGTCATGGCATCGCAGTGATAGTTCGCCGGGATGCCGCCCATGTTGTAGTGGCAGGTCGGCAGGATCGGGATCGGCTGCCGCGTGACGTCGACGCCGGCGAAGATACGCGCGGTCTCGGCGATGCCGGGCAGGCGCTCGTGGATCACCTTCGGGTCGAGATGCTCGACGTGCAACTCGATGTAATCCTTGTTCGGGCCGCAGCCGCGGCCTTCGCGGATCTCGATGGTCATCGAGCGGCTGACGACGTCGCGCGAGGCGAGGTCCTTGGCCGACGGCGCATAGCGCTCCATGAAGCGCTCGCCGTTGCCGTTGGTGACGTAGCCGCCTTCGCCGCGCACGCCCTCGGTGATCAGGCAGCCCGCGCCGTAGATGCCGGTCGGATGGAACTGCACGAACTCGAGGTCCTGCAGCGGCAGGCCGGCACGCAGCACCATGCCGCCGCCGTCGCCGGTGCAGGTGTGGGCCGAAGTCGCGGTCGCGTAGACGCGGCCGTAGCCGCCGGTCGCCAGCACCACCTTGTGGGCGCGGAAGCGATGGATCGTGCCGTCGTCGAGGTTCCAGGCCATGACGCCGCGGCACACGCCCTCGTCCATGATCAGGTCGAGCGCGAAATACTCGATGAAGAACTCGGCGTGGTTCCGCAGCGACTGCTGGTAGAGCGTGTGCAGGATGGCGTGGCCGGTGCGGTCGGCGGCGGCGCAGGTGCGGTGCGCGATGCCCTTGCCGAACTCGGTGGTCATGCCGCCGAACGGACGCTGGTAGATCTTGCCCTCGGGCGTGCGGCTGAACGGCACGCCGAAATGCTCGAGCTCGATGATCGCCGGGATGCCGTCACGGCACATGTACTCGATCGAGTCCTGGTCGCCGAGCCAGTCGGAGCCCTTGACCGTGTCGTACATGTGCCAGCGCCAGTCGTCGGGCCCCATGTTGCCGAGCGCCGCCGAGATGCCGCCCTGCGCCGCCACGGTGTGGCTGCGGGTCGGGAACACCTTGGTGATGCAGGCGGTCTTGAAGCCCTTGTTGGCCATGCCGAAGGTGGCGCGCAGGCCCGAGCCGCCGGCGCCGACCACGACCACGTCGTACTCGTGATCGACCACGGTGTAGGCGGTGTTGCCGATGTTGATGGTGCCGGCAGTCGCGCCGTTTGCCTTGCCGTTGCTCTCGGCCATGTTCAGCCTCCGAAACCGATACGCAGGATGGCAACGATGGCGCCGACGCCAAAAGCCACCGCGATGAACTTGGTCAACACGATCATCGCCACACGCGTGGCGCCCGACGTGTAGTCCTCCCACACGACCTGCAGGCCGAGCTGGGCATGATGCAGGCCGACGCCGATGGTGAGGATCAGCAGCACCATGACCAGCGGCGAGCCGATCCAGGCGCGCGCCATGTTGAAGTCGGCGCCGCTCAGCATGACCAGCGAGATGGCGAACCAGACGACCAGCGGGATCAGCGCGATCGCGGTCAGGCGCTGGATCCACCAGTGATGAATTCCGTCCTTGGCCGAGCCCAGGCCGCGGGCTCGGGCGAGAGGAGTCCTGCGATCGGTCATCGGGTCCTCCCTAGATCAGCTTCAGGCCGACGATCCAGGACAGGACCGTGGCGACGAGGGAAATGACGATGACGACCCAGCCCGAGCGGTCGGCGTCCTTGAGCGCGAAGCCATAGCCCGCGTCCCAGAACAGGTGCCGGATGCCGTTGCAGAGATGGTAGAAGGCGCTGAACAGCCAGCCGCCCAGGATGATGCGGCCCACGATCGATCCGTTGAAGCCCTGGAACAGCGCGTAGGCCTGCGGGTTCGAGGCCGCGTAGATCACCCAGGTCGCGAGATAGAGGGCACCGACCGAAAGCGCGATGCCGGTCGCGCGATGCAGGATCGACAGGATCGCCAGCATCGGCATCCGATAGATCTGGAGATGGGGAGAAAGGGGCCGGTTTGTCGGCCGATTGGCGACGCTCATCGCGCTAAAACCTCTATTCGCCTGGATGGAAATGGTTTTAGCGCCCGGTACCTCCATGTCAACGAAAGTCGGTCCTGCAGGGCGGTTAAGTGCCGGATTTCCCAGCGAAATTAGCGGCGCGGCAAGAGCAGCCAGTAGTCCAGATCGAGCACCACGGCAGGATGGTACTTGCCGTCGGCGCCCTTGCCCGGCCATTCGCTCGAGGGGCAGTCCTTCGAGGCATAGGTCCGCACCCGGAGCGCGCCCACGTCCTTGCGGCCGGCCAATTCGGCCCGTTCGAGGATTTCCGACCAGGCATATATGGTGTCGCCGCCGAAGGTCGGGCCGACATGGCTGCCGCCGTTGAAGGCCGCGACCCGGAAGCCGTTGGCCAGGCCGTTGAAGGACAGCGCACGGGCCAGCGAGATGACGTGTCCGCCATAGGCCAGTCGCCGGCCGAAGCGCGTGTTCTTGCCGGCATAGGCGTCGAAGTGAACGCGCGCGGTGTTCTGGTAGAGCCGCGTCGAGAACATGTGGTCGGAATCTTCGAGCGTGATGCCGCTCACGTGGTCGATGCGTTCGCCGGGCTCATAGTCCTCCCAGCGGTAAGGTGAGCCGGCGGCCTCGTCGTCGTACCCCCGCATCTGCAGGCCCTCCGGCACGATGAGGTCGGCCGGCTGCACCGACGGCGCGGTCTTCGGCACCGACGGCGCCGACACCGCGGCATTGTGGTCGCGCTTGTGCACCATCACCCAGCGCACGTAGTCGAGCACCATCTCGCCGCGCTGGTTGACGCCCACCGAGCGGACCCAGACCACGCCGCTGGCGCGGTTGGAATTCTCGCGCAGGCCCAGCACGGTCGAGCTGACCGACAAGGTGTCGCCCGGAAACACCGGCACGCCGAAACGGAACTCGGCATAGCCGAGGTTCGCCACGGCATTGAGCGAGATGTCGTTGACGGTCTTGCCGATCACGACGTGGAACACCAGCATGTCGTCGAGCGGCGCCCGCGGGAAGCCGATCGCGCGCGCGAAGACGTCGGACGAATTGACGGCGAAGCGCGAGCCGTAGAGGCCGACGTTCAGTGCGGCGTCGGCCTCGGTCAGCGTACGCGGCGTGGCGTGGCGGAATTCCTGGCCGACCTTGAAGTCCTCGAAGAAATTGCCGGACTGCAGTTTGCTCTTTGTCATGGACGCCTCGCTCATGCCGCCTGCAGCTCCTTGATGGCGGCGGCCAGCGCCAGCGCGCGCTCGGCCTGCTCGACATGCAGGTTCTCGATCATGCGGCCGTCGACGGTGACGACGCCCTTGCCCTCGGCCTGCGCGGTCTTGAACGCGGTGACGATCTTGCCCGCCATCTCCAGCTCCGACGTCGACGGCGCGAAGATCTCGTTGCACGGCTCGACCTGGCTGGGATGGATCAGGGTCTTGCCGTCGAAGCCCATTTCGAGGCCCTGCTGACAGACGGCCTTGAAGCCGTCGGTGTCCTGGATGTCGTTGTAGACGCCGTCGAGAATGGTCAGGCCGTGTGCGCGGGCGGCCAGCATCCCAAGACCGAGCGCGGTCACCATCGGCAGGCGCATCGGCGTGTGCCGCGCCTTCATGTCCTTCACCAGATCGTTGGTGCCCATGACGAACAGGGTCAGCCGCTTGTGCGAACCTGCGACCTCGTCGGCCTTCAGAATTCCGCGGGGCGTTTCCATCATCGCCCAGACCGCCATCGACGACGGCGCACCGGCCTGGTCGAGCAGACCGACGATCGCCGCCACATCGGCGGCGCTTTCGACTTTGGGCACCAGGATCGCGTCGGCGCCGGACGTGGCGATTGCCGCGACGTCGGACTTGCCCCAGGGCGTGCCGAGCCCGTTGCAGCGGATCGCGATCTCGCGCTTGCCGTAGCTCCTGCTCCTGGCAGCGGCCACGACATTGCCACGGGCCGCCTCCTTGGCGTCCGGCGAGACCGCGTCCTCGAGGTCGAAGATCAGGGCGTCTGCAGGCAGGGTGCGCGCTTTTTCGAGCGCACGGGTGTTGGCACCCGGCATGTAAAGCACGCTGCGGCGCGGGCGGACTGGTACCGACGTGGGCATCGACATAGGGGCTCCTCGAAATCGCGGCGGACTATAATGAGGGGTCTCCTTGTGGCAAGCTGCCTTCGGCCATGCGCTTTCTCTCGCTTCAGAGCCATGTCGCCTACGGCTATGTCGGCAATCGGGCAGCGACTTTCCCTCTGCAACGATTGGGCCATGAGGTCTGGGCGGTGAACACGGTCGAGTTCTCCAACCACACGGGCTACGGCGCGTGGAAGGGCCGGGCTGCGCCTGCCGAACAGGTCGCCGACATCGTCCACGGCATCGAGGCGCTGGGCATGCTCGCAAAGTGCGATGCCCTGCTCACCGGCTATGTCGGCGACGCCGCCCTGGCCGACGTCGTGCTGCAGACCGCCGCCAAGGTGCGTGCCGCCAACCCGCGCGCGATCTGGTGCTGCGATCCGGTGCTGGGCGACACCGATACCGGGATCTACGTCCGGCCGGGGATCGACACCTTCTTCCGGGAGCGCGCCATTCCGTCGGCCGACCTGATCACGCCCAACCATTTCGAGCTGGAACATCTGACCGGAGCCAAGGTCACGACCATGCCGCAGGCCCTGGCGGCGGTGCGGACGCTGCTGAAGGGCCCGCGGCTCGCCCTGCTCACCAGCCTGATCCGGGCCGATGCCCCGGCCGGCCATATCGAGATGCTGGCCGTGACCGCCGATGCGGCCTGGCGAATCGCCACGCCGCTGATCGGCTTCGACATCATGCCCAACGGCACCGGCGACATGGTGGCCGCATTGTTCACCGCCCACTGGCTGCAGGACCGCAGCATCGGCAGCGCACTGGAGAAAGCCGCCGCCTCGGTGTTCGCCGTGCTCGAAACCACCCAGGCCATGGGCGAGCGCGAATTGCAGATCGTCGCCGCCCAGGACCGCCTGGTCGCGCCGCCGCGGCGCTTCGCCGCCGAGAGACTGTAGGCGCGATGCAGGTTCCGGCCTTCGTCTTCAATCCGCTGATGCTCCTGATCGAGGGTGCGGTGATCGGCTTCATCATCGCGGTGCCGGTCGGGCCGGCGGCGGCGCTGTGCATCCGCCGCTCGATCACGGTCGGCGCCGTCGCGGGCTATCTCACGGGCGTCGGCGCAGCAGCCGGCGATGCGGTGTTCGGCGCGGTCGCCGCCTTCGGACTGTCTTTCGTCATCGAGTTCGTCGCGCGCAACGAGGCCTGGCTGCGCGGCATCGGTGGCATCGTTCTGGTGGTGATGGGCACCAGCACGATGCGGCACCGGACGCGCTCGGTCGGCGATCCGGTGGCCGACGATGCCGAGCACTGGGTCGCCACGCACTTCCACTACGCCACATCGAGCTTCTTCATCACCGTGTTCAATCCGCTGACGGTGATGGCCTTCGCCGCCGCCTTCGCCGGTCGCAATCTCGCAGGCGTCGGTTCCAGTTTCACCAATGCCTCCGTCCTGGTCGGCGGCGTGTTCTGCGGCGCGCTCGCCTGGTGGGGCGTGCTCTGCACCATCGCCGTGGCGATGCGCGGACGCTTCACCGGCACGGGCCTGCACTGGCTGAACCGCATCACCGGCGCGGTCATCCTGGCGTTCGGCCTGGTGGCATTGGTCTCGTTGCTGCCGCTGCCCTGGGAGCGGATCGGCCTCGCGCTGAACCTCTGAAGGCGGCCTCCGGCGTCAGGCCAGGACGCAGGCGTCCTCGAAGCCGAGCCGCGGGTTGCGGTTGAACAGCTTCGATTTGTCTCCGTAGCCGATGTTGCACAGGAAGTTCGACTTGAAGCGCCCGTCGGGGAAGAATGCGGCGTCGACCTTGGCGTTGTCGAACCCGCTCATGGCGCCGACATCGAGACCGATCGAGCGCACGGCGATCATCAGATAGGCCCCCTGAAGACTGCCGTTGCGGAACGCCGTCTTGAACGCGACGTCCTCCTTGCCCGGCCCGCTGAACCAGCTCTGCGCCGTCAGATTGTGAGGAAAGGTTCGCGGCAGGTGCTCATAGAACTGCGTGTCGTAGGCAACGATTGCCGTCACCGGCGCGGCCATGGTCTTGTCGGTGTTGCCTGCACTCAGCGCCGGCCGCAGCTTCTCCTTTCCCTCCCGGGTGCGGATGAACACGAACCGTCCGGGCTGGGAGTTCGATGAAGTCGGCCCCCACTTCAGGATGTCGTAGATGCGCCGCAGCTGGTCGTCGCTGACCGGCTTGTCGAGAAAGCCGTTCTGCGAGCGCGCCTCGCGCAGGATTTTGTCGATTGAGATGTCGTCGAGCATGGTGGTTCCCCCAATTGCAGGAACCGTACCGAAGCGGCCCGACAGGGTCGAGCCGCGCTCCCTGCCCGACGAAAATTCAGCGCTTGAGCAGTTCGAGTTCGTTTCGCACTGCGCTGAAAACGGACTCCCAGTCGCCGGCCTTGGGCTGCTGGAACAGCCGCGCCGAGGGATACCAGGGCGCGCGCGTGCCGCCGAGCCGCCAGCGCCAGTCGGCGATCGACGGCAGCAGCACCCAGGTCGGAACGCCCATCGCCGCCGAAAGATGCGCGACCGGCGCGTCGATCGAGATCAGCAGGTCGAGCTGCGACAGCGCGGTCGCCGCTTCGGCGAAGTCGAAGATGCCGCGGCCGACATCGTGCACCAGGCCGCCGGCGCCGAACTGCTGAATGTCCTTCTGGTGCACGCCGCCCTGCAGGCTGAACACCAGCAGCTCCGGATCGCCCGCGAGCGCCAGGAACTGCGGGAACGGCGCCGAGCGTTGACGGTCCTGCGGCTGGCCCGGCATGGCCGCCCAGTAGATGCCGACGCGCAAGCGCGCCTTGTCGAGACGGCCAAGCTTGATGCGGCTGTCGACCGGCGCCTGGAGGTAGGGCGGCTCGGGCGACAGCGCCTCGAAGTCGACATGGCAAAGATGCGGCAGCGAGACGAGCGAGGCATGCAGGTCGAACTCGGGCAACCGCTCGCCTTCCGCCACCACGACGTCGATGAAGTCCACGGTCTGCAGCAGGTCGCGCAGCAGCGCCTGGCAGAGCACCAGGACGATCGCGCCACGGCGCTTCAGTTCGCGCGCGAAGCGCACGAACAGCAGAACGTCGGTCAGGCCCTGCTCGGGATAGAGCAGGATGCGCTTGCCGTCGATCGGGCCGCCGTCCCATGCGGGCTGGCTGAAGTCCGGAGCCGGCGTCTCGGGCAGGCGCTTGCGGGTCTCGTAGGCGGCGAAACCGGTCTCGAGTTCGCCGCGCATCAGCAGCGAGATCGCGAGTTCGGTGCGTGCGCGGCGATTGTCGGGATTGAGCGCCAGCGCGCGACCGAAGCAGCCGACCGCCTCGTCGAGCCGGCCGAGGTCGCGCAGGCAGAGCGCCAGGTTGAAGAAGCCCTCGGCATAGTCGCGGTTGAGCGCGATCGAGCGGAAGTGGTGCTTCACCGCCTCGTCGAGCCGGTTGGCGGCGCGCAGCGCGTTGCCGAGATTGGAATGCAGCGCCGGATTTTCGGGATCGGCGGCGAGCGAAAGGCGGTGGTGCGAGATCGAGGCTTCGAGCTTGCCGACCAGGCGAAGTGCCACGCCGAGGTTGTTGTGCAGTTCGGCGTGATAGGGCCGCACCGTGAGCAGCCGCATGTAGGAAGAGATCGCCTCGTCGAGCCGGCCGGCGCGATGGGCCTGTGCCGCGAGCCGCAACTGCTGCACGAAGGAGTCGGCGTCATTGGCGAACAGCGGCGTCGGCGCGCTGGAGGCCCGCGACTCGGGCCGGAGGGGATGGATCGAACCGCTGTCGTTCACGTCTCCGATCTTACATCAAGATTCGCAGTTAAGCACCTGTACTAAAATGCTTATCTTGAACGTTCAGAGCTTGAGAAACAATCCGCTCAGTTTGGGAGTTGGCCCGATACCCGCCCCTAGATGTAGCCCTTGATCAACTCCTCGGCGATCTGGATGGCATTGAGTGCCGCGCCCTTGCGCAGATTGTCGCTCACGACCCAGAGCGACAGGCCGTTGTCGACCGTCGGATCGACCCGTACGCGACTGACGAACACTGCGTCCTGGCCGGTGACCTCCTGCGGCGTGATGTAACCGCCGTTTTCGCGGCGATCGATCACCATAATGCCCGGCGATGCCGCCAGCACACGGCGGGCCTCGACATCGTCGAGCGGCTCCTCGAGCTCGAGGTTGATCGCCTCGGCATGGCCGATGAAGGTCGGCACGCGCACGCAAGTCGCGTGCACCTTGATCTTCGGATCGAGGATCTTCTTGGTCTCGACCACCATCTTCCATTCCTCCTTCGTCGCACCGTCTTCCATGAAGGTGTCGATATGGGGAATGACGTTGAAGGCGATGTTCTTGGTGAACTTCTTGTAGTCGAGCGTCTGGTTGACGAAGAAGCTCTTGGTCTGGTTCAGCAGCTCGTCCATCGCCTCCTTGCCGGCGCCGGACGTCGATTGATAGGTCGAGACCACCACGCGCCTGATCTTCGCCGCCTGGTGAATCGGCTTCAGCGCCACCACCATCTGGATGGTCGAGCAATTTGGATTGGCGATGATGCCGCGGGCCTTGTAGCCCTTGATCGCATCCTTGTTCACCTCGGGCACGACCAGCGGCACGTCGGGGTCCATGCGCCAGTAGGAGGTGTTGTCGATCACCACCGCACCGGCCTTGGCCGCCCGCGGGCTGTGCTCGGCCGAGACCTTGGCGCCCGGCGAGCTGAGCACGATGTCGATGCCCTTGAAGTCGTATTTGGCGAGGTCGTGGACCTTCAGCACCGCGTTCTCGCCGAACGAGACCTGGCGCCCGGCCGAACTCGCCGAGGCGAGCGCCACGACCTCGTCGGCCGGAAAGTTCCGTTCGGCCAGGATCTGAAGCATTTCGCGACCGACATTGCCGGTCGCGCCGACGACGGCGACTCTGTATCCCATGGCGCGGGAATAGGCGCGGCCGGATGGTTTGGCAACCTACTCCGCCGTGGCGCCCGATGCCTTGATGATCGGCAGCCAGAAGTCGCTGTCCTGCCGCATGAACTTGACCGCCTGATCGGAATCCCGCTTGGGCATCGCGGAAATTCCCTGGTCGACGAACTTCTTGCGCATCTCGGGCAGGTCCGTGATGCGGTTGAGGTCCGAATTGAGTCGCGTCACCAGCGGCTGCGGCAGGCCCGCCGGACCGGCGAAGCCCAGCCAAGTGTCGACCACGAAATCCTTGAAGCCCGCTTCGATCATGGTCGGCAGTTCGGGGAAGAGTTCCTGCCGACGCTCGCTGGTCACGGCGATCGCCTTCAGCTTGCCGGCCTTGATCAGGCCGACCACGGTCGGCGTGTTGAACATGCCCATGTCGACTTCGCCGTTGGCGATGGCCTGAATCCCGGCAGGAGTGGCGCGATAGGGCACGTGGGTCATCTTCACACCGGTGCGCATCTCGAACAGCACGCCCGACATATGATGGCTGGTGCCGATTCCGCCGGACGAGAAGGTGTAGGCACCGTTCTTGGCCTTGGCCTGCGCGACCACGTCCGCCACGGTCTTGGCCGGGTTCGACGGATGCAGGATCAGCACGTTGGCTACCGAAAAGCTGATCGACAGCAGAGTGAGATCCTTGAAGGGATCGTACCCGGGACTCTTGTAGAGCCCCATGTTGTAGACCAGCGTGCCCTGCGCGATGACGCCCAGCGTGTGGCCGTCCGGCGCGGCGCGCGCGAGCTCGGCCGTGGCGATCGTGCCGCCGGCCCCGGTCTTGTTGTCGATCACCACGCTCTGGCCGACGATCTTGCCGAGCTCCTCGCCATACAGGCGGCCGCCGATATCGCCGGTGGCGCCGGGCGCATAGGGCACGATCATGCGGATCGTGCGCGTTGGCCATTGCTGGGCCCGCGCCCCGCCAGAATGAAGCAATGGCGGCAGGGCGAAAGAACCGGCGAGAACGCTTCTACGCAACAATGCCATGACAGCCTCCCCTTAGAGTCCGACCGATTGCGACACGAGCTGTGCCAGCTGCTTGCGCAGGCGCGCCACCGTCGCACGCTCGGAGCGCTTGGCGGCGATGTTGTGCATTTCGTAGGGATCGCTCTTGAGATCGTAGAGCTCGTCGCATTCCACGCCGTCGAGCGACTTCTGCGTCCAGTGGATGTACTTGTGACGCCGGGTGCGGATCGCCTTGTAGCTCATGCCGATCAGCCACGGCATGGCATTCTCGCTGAAATACTCGCACATGAACGCGCTGCGCCAGCCTGCGCGCCCGCCCCCCTTGGACTTCCCAGCCGCCAGCGGCCGCATCGACAGGCCCTGGATGTGCTCCATGTCAGCGGCCTTGGCACCGGCGAGATCGAGTACGGTCGGGGCGATGTCGAGCGCCAGCACCAGATCGTCCTTCACCGTGTCCGGCTTGAACCACGCCGGGTAGCGGATCAGGAACGGCGACTTGATGCCTTCCTCGTAGGCGAAGCGACGCTCGGGCCCCAGCCCGTGCTCGCCGAAGAAGTATCCGTTGTCGCCGAGGAACAGGATGAATGTGTCGTCGAGCTGGCCGGTATCCTCCAGCGCCTTGAACACGTCGCCCATGCTTTCGTCGACCGAGGCCATCATGGCCGCGCGCAGGCGGATCTCCTCGTCGGTGCCGGCGAGGATGCCGTCGAGCAGCTTCTTCGATGCCGGATTGACCCGCAGCTCGTGCGCCTCCGTCCAGGCCGGCTTGTCCTTAACGACCTCGGATGGCGGGATCGCGTTCGGACGGCGCGGAAAGTGCGCGCCCTTGTAGAGGTCGGCATGGCGCGGCGCCGGCCGGTAGCCGCCATTGGTGAAATCGATCGTGCCGTCGGCTGCCTGGTAGGCATCGGGGTGCACCGCCTTGTGGGCATAGAACAGGGCAAAGGGCTTCGTCCGCTCCTTGCGAAGGAACGAGACGGCATGCTCGTTCAGGAGATCGGTGATGTAGCCGGTGTATTTCTTCTCGTCGCCGTCGATGTTCAGGATCGGATCGATGATCGAGCCGTGACCCGGAAAACTCACCCACTTGTCGTAGCCCGGCCGCGGGCCGCCCGAGTTGCCCATGTGCCACTTGCCGACATGGGCGGTCTCGTAGCCGAGCTTCTGCAGGACGACGTGATAGTTCGGCAGGCGATGGCTGTGCGCGTCGCGCGCCACGTTGTCGATGATGCCGTGACGGCTTGCATACTGGCCGGTGATGATCGAGGCGCGGTTGGGCGAGCAGAGTGGCGTGGTATGGAACGCCGATGTGAACATCGCGCCTTCATGACCGATGCGATCGATGTGCGGCGTCTTCATGAAGGGATGGCCGCAGATCCCGAGTTCGTCGAACCTCAGGTCGTCGATCAGCACGATCAGAATGTTTGGCTTGCGCTTGGGCGCCATGTTCTCTCCTCCCCCTGCGGTCTAGTATCGGCAAAAAAGGGACCTATTGCATGGTGGAATCTGGCCAAGCCTCGCGCCAATCGACGGAAGCGCCGCTGGCAGGACTGCGCGTCCTGGACATCAGTTCGTTCATCGCCGCACCCGCCGCCGCGGTCGTGCTCGGCGACTGGGGCGCCGACGTCATCAAGATCGAGGGGCCCGACGGCGATCCCAACCGCCGGATCATGCACGATTCGTCGAACTATCCGAAAGCCGAGGTGAACTATCCGTGGCAGATGGATTCGCGCAACAAGCGCTCCATCGTGCTTGACCTCAAGCAGCCCCCGGCGCGCGCCGCCCTCGACCGGCTGATCGAGAAATCCGACATCCTGATCTGCAACTTCCCGCCGCCGGTGCGCGACAAACTGAAGCTCGCCTACGACGACGTGAAGAGGGTCAATCCGAAGCTGATCTACGCCTCGCTGACAGGGTACGGCGAAAGCGGCCCCGACCGCGACCGGCCGGGCTTCGACGCCACCGCCTACTTCGCACGCTCGGGCCTGCTCGATGCCCAGCGCTACGAGGGCGGACCGCCCGGCGTGCCCGGGCCGGCGCAGGGCGACCGCGCCACCGCGATGGCGCTGGTGTCCTCGATCCTGATGGCGCTGATCCATCGCATGAAGACCGGCGAAGGTTCATGGGTCGGCACGTCGCTGCTCGGCAACGGACTGTGGTCGTGCGGCGTGATCGCCCAGGCCGCGCTGGTCGGCGCCTACCTGCCGCATCGTCCGCCGCCGGAGCGGCCGCGCTCGGCGCTGGGCAACATCTACCGCACGTCGGACGATCGCTGGCTGCAGCTCACCATCGTGCGCACCGACAAGCTCTGGGCGCCGCTCTGCGAGGCCATGGAGCTGCAGGCGCTGATCGGAGATCCACGCTTTGCGACCGAAGCCGAGCGACGCAAGAATTCGGCCGAGCTCGCGGCGATCTTCTCCGGGACCTTCGCCAGGCAGCCCTACGAGCATTGGCGCAAGGCGTTGGCGGCGCGCGAAGTGACGTTCGGCGTGATCAGCCGGCCCTCCGACGTGCCGGACGATCAGCAGGCAGTCGCCTGCGGCGCAGTCGTCGAGACGGCGATTCCCGACATGCCGAGGACGCTGGCCAATCCGATCCGGTTGTCCTTCGCCGAACAGCGCGTGGCGCACGCCGCGCCGGCACTGGGCGAGCACGGCGTGGAAGTCCTGCGCGAGGCCGGTCTGAGCGCCGCCGAGATCGCCGGCCTCAAGGACAGCGGTGCGCTCGGATGAGCGACAGCGAACCCCTGCCGCTCGAAGGCCTGAAGGTGCTGGACATCAGCACCTTCATTGCCGCGCCCGCGGCGGCGGTGGCGCTCGCCGACTACGGCGCCGACGTGATCAAGATCGAGGCTCCCGGCGAAGGCGATCCGCATCGCCACAACTACAAGCGCGCCGCCACCTACCCGCGCAGCGAGCACAATTTCCCGCTGCAGCTCGACGGCCGCCTCAAGCGCTCGATCACTCTCGACCTCAAGAACGAGGCGGCGCGTCCGATCATCGAGAAGTTGATCCGGCAAGCCGATGTCATGATCGTGAATTTCCCCCCGCCGGTCCGCGAGCGCCTGCGATTGCGCTGGGAAGATGTCGAGCCGATCAATCCGCGCCTCGTCTACTGCTCGCTTACCGGCTACGGCGAAAGCGGGCCGGACCGCGATCGGCCCGGTTTCGACATCACGGCCTATTTTGGCCGTTCCGGCATTCTCGATGCGGCGCGCTATGAGGGCGCGCCGCCTGCCATCTCGCTGCCGGCGCAGGGTGATCGCGCCACGGCAATGACGCTGGTGGCGGCGATCCTGCTCGGCCTGCGCCGCCGCGACCGGACCGGAAGGGGCGGCTGGGTCGGCACGTCGCTCTACGCCAACGGCGCATGGGCCAACGGCACGATGCTGGCGGGCCTCGCGATCGGCGGCCAGCTCGTGACCCGCGAACCGCCCGATCGTCCGCGCAACGCGCTGGCCAATCTCTATCGCACCCGGGACGAACGCTGGCTGCAGTTGCTGATCGTGCGCGACGACCGGATGTGGCCGGCGTTCTGTGCCGCCCTGGGCGCGCCGGAACTCGAGAAGGATCCGCGCTTCACCGACCGCGAGGAACGCAAGGGCCGCGCCCGCGAGCTTCACGCCGTCCTGGCGCCGATCTTCGCCTCGAAGACCTATGCCGAATGGGCGAAGGCCTTGGCCGCCGCCGGCATCCCGTTCGGCGTGATCGAACGGGTGGCCGACGTGGTACGCGACGAGCAGGCCGGGCATGCCGGCATCTTCGCCGAGACGAGCAATCCGGACGTGCCGCGCACGGTGAACAACCCGATCCGGCTGGGCTTCGCCAAGCCGCGCGAATCGGGACTGCCGGCCGCCGTCGGCCAGCATTCCGAGGAAATCCTGCGCGAACTCGGCCACAGCGAGAGCGAGATCGCCGTACTCAAGAAGGCGGGTGCGCTGGGTTAGCGATCCTCGACCGCCGCGTATTTGTTCCGCGGCAGGTCGGCGATCTCCTGGATCAGCTTCTTGGTGAGTGCGCGTCCGAACGCTTCGTGACCCTCGGCAACGACGGTGAACGAACCCGGACCGCCGATGACGTTGTCCTGAAAATACTTCTCGAGACCGCCCGGTGGATTGGTGTGCTCCGGGCGGAACGATTCCGACAGCGGCGTCAGGATCACGAGGGCATTGATCGTGATGCCCTTTGCGAGAGCATCGTCTCGAGCCGCGGTGACCGGCCGGCCGGAATTGTTGTTGCCGTCGCCGGAGACGTCGATGACGCGTCGTTCCGACGCGAAAGGCGCGCGCTCGAGCTGGCGCACCGAGTAATCGATCCCGCCGCTGATCGAAGTGCTGCCGGCGAAAGACCTCGGCACTTCCACGAGCCGGCCGCCGAAGCTCTTCGCGTCGGCTGCACTGGCGATCACCGTCCAGTCGACGACGACGCTCTGCATGCCGACTGTCGCCCATTCGACGAAACATATGGCGATCCGACGATTGGGACCGGAGGTCATGGCCCGCACGACGTCTGGATGGGTGATGGCGTCGGCGGCGCCCTCGCGCTGAAGCTTGAATTTGGGCTCGGTCACGCTGCGCGAGACGTCGGCAGCGAGCACCAGCAGCATGTCGACGGGTTCGGCGGCTCGTGCAGCCGGCGGGCCAAACGCGAACACCAGGCTCAGCAGCGCAACCACGCTTCTCATCGACGCCTCCGTGACCCGACCAAACCATACCTTACATTTGGCAGCCGGAGCCAAACGTCCGACAATTCCACCATGGCCACCCGCTTCAAGACCTACGGCGATTTCTGGCCGTTCTATCTCGGCGAGCATGCGCGGCCCGCGACCCGGGCCGTACACTATGTCGGCACCGTGGCTTCGACCGGGGTGCTGATCTGGGCCCTCGCCGCCCAGCACTGGTGGTGGCTGCTAGCCGTGCCGTTTTTCGGCTACGGACCGGCCTGGTTCGGCCACTTCTTTATCGAGAGGAACAAGCCCGCGACGTTCGAAGCGCCCTTCTGGTCCTTGATCAGCGACTATCGAATGTGCAGCCTGTTCCTGACCGGCCGGCTCGGCGACGAGTTGATGAAGCACCAGATTCGCGGCTGAATCCGGGCGCCTGCACCCCCTTGCGCCACCCCTTGCGTGATGGGGGGTCGGAGGCCACATTGCGGGCGATCCCAGTTTTCCCTTTCGAGGCTTCATGGAACCGATGTTGCAGGGCGCTGCGCCGCAGCCTGTGCCCGCCGATCTAATCAAGGACAGCGACCAGACCAAGTTCGCCAAGGACGTGCTCGAAGCCTCGCGCACGACGCCGATCATCGTCGATTTCTGGGCGCCCTGGTGCGGCCCGTGCAAGACCTTGCAGCCGATGATCGAGAAGGTCGTCAAGGAGGCCAAGGGCGCGGTCAAGCTGGTCAAGATCAACATCGACCAGAACCAGATGCTGGCACAGCAGCTGCGCATCCAGTCCATCCCCGCGGTCTACGCCTTCTTCGGCGGCCGCCCGGTCGACGGTTTCATGGGCGCGGTGCCGGAGTCCCAGATCAAGGAGTTCGTCGGCCGGCTGGTCCAGGCAGCCGGTGGTGCTGCCGGCGCCGAGGGTGGCGCCGACGATCTCGCAGCAGCGCTCGAGCATGCCAAGCAGGCGATTGCCGAAAACGACTACTCGCTCGCCGCCCAGATCTACAACGAGGTGATCGAGGTCGCGCCCGACAACATCGTGGCCATCGCGGGCCTGGCGAAGTGCCATCTGCAGGCCGGCAATGCCGATCAGGCCAAGGCCCTGCTCGGCAAGGTGCCGCCCAAGGACAAGAACAATGCCGAGGTCGTGGCGCTGCTCGCTTCGATCGATCTCGCCGAGAAGGCCAAGCAGGCCGGTCCGGTCGCCGACCTCAAGGCCAAGGCCGAGGCCGACCCGAAGGACTTCCAGACACGGCTCGATCTCGCCATGGCCTACTGGGCGGGCGAACAGCGCAAGGAAGCGATCGACGAACTGCTCGCGATGATCAAGCTCGACCGCAACTGGAACGAGGCGGCGGCGCGCCAGCAGCTGCTGAAGTTCTTCGAGGCGCTGGGCTTCACCGATCCGCTGTCGGTGGACGGCCGCAAGCGGCTGTCGACCATCCTGTTCTCCTGAAGGCGGGCACTGGCCGCATGTCCGAGCGCACGCCCTCCTCGCGTACGCCCGGCCGCAATCCGTTCGATCCCGGCTTCGAGCAGCTGCCCGAGACGCTGCCGATCTTTCCGCTGTCGGGCGTACTGCTGCTGCCCGGCGGCAAGCTGCCGCTCAACATCTTCGAACCGCGCTATCTCGGGATGATCTTCGACGCTCTGGCCGGCCATCGCATGATCGGCATGGTGCAGCCCCTGCAGCCCGGCGGCTATGCCGGCGACGGGCTGCCGGCCAATGACGGACCGCCCAAGGTCCATCAGGTCGGCTGCGCCGGGCGCATCGTCAGCTTCAACGAGACCGAAGACGGCCGCCTGCTGCTCGCCCTGTCGGGGATCTGCCGTTTCCGCATCGGGCGCGAACTCGACCTGGCGCAGGGCGGCTACCGGCGGGTTTCGGCACTGTTCTCGCCCTACCGTGCGGACCTCGATCATGCCGACGAAATCGTGGCGATCGACCGCGAGCGCCTGATGGCAGCGCTGGCCGCCTTTTTCCGCAGCCGCAACCTGTCGACCGACTGGGACGCCGTGAAACAGGCCGCCGACGGCAATCTGGTGACCTCGCTGTCGATGGTCCTGCCCTTCGGGCCGGCTGAAAAGCAGGCCCTGCTGGAGGCGCCCGACACTTCGGCGCGGGCCAAGCTCCTGATCGCCTTCCTGGAAATGACGGCCTTCACCCCGCCGACGGACAGCCCGCCGCAGCGCGCCAACTGAGGCCGTGGTATAAGTCTCGTCCATGAGCGACAAGTCTTCCGCCCCCCGCCGTTCCGGCATCGATCCCAAGCTGCTCGAGATCCTGGTTTGTCCGGCCACGCACGGGCCGCTGGAATACGACGCTGCGGCCGGCGAACTGATCAGCCGCAAGGCAGGCCTTGCCTATCCGATCCGCGACGGCATTCCGATCATGCTGGTCAGCGAGGCGCGGCAACTGAGGGATGGCGCGTGAGCGGCATTCCGAAGTCGGTGCCCGATCAGGGCAGCTACGAGTCGAAGGATGCGCCCTGGCCGAACGAATTGCGCGTCTTCAAGGCCGAAGGCCGCATAGAGATCGATTTCTCCGACGGCAAGAACGTGTCGCTGCCGGCGGAGTATCTGCGGGTCGAGAGCCCTTCCGCCGAGGTGATGGGCCATGGCGGGCCGTCGACCAAGAAGATCGTCTCCGGCCGGCGCCACGTGAAGATCCTCTCGGTCGAGCCGGTCGGCCACTACGCCATTCGCATCGTGTTCGACGACAAGCACGACACCGGCATCTACAGCTGGTCCTACCTGCGCGAGCTGGGCGACACCTACACCGAGCGGTGGGCGGCCTATCAGGCGGCCCTGCTCTATCGCGGACTGAGCCGCGATTCCTGAGCCCGCGATCTCCAAGGCGATGAGGGCCTGATCAGATGAAAATCGTCATCGCCGGCGCCGGCATCGGCGGACTGACGGCCGCGATGTGCCTGCATCGCGCCGGTTTCGACGTTCACGTCTACGAGGCCGTGAGCGAGCTGAAGCCGCTCGGCGTCGGCATCAACATCCAGGCGGGCGCAGTGCGCATCCTGTCGGGGCTGGGAATGGAGCCCGCACTCGCCGCCACCGGTATCGAGACCCGCGAGCTGCGCTATGCCAACCGGCACGGCCAGACGATCTGGGCCGACCCGCGCGGTCGCCATGCCGGCCTGCCGTGGCCGCAATTCTCGATCCATCGCGGCGAACTGCAGATGATCCTGTTCGACGGCGCGCAGAAAATGCTAGGCGCAAGCCGCATTCATTTTGGCCGGCGCATCACGAGTTTCGCGCAGAGCGGGTCAAAGGTTACGGCGCACTTCGCCGATCGCGACGGCAAGGAAGCAGAGGCCGTCGAGGCCGACCTGCTGATCGGTGCCGACGGCATCCACTCGGTCGTGCGCGGACACTTCTATCCGAACGAGGGGCCGCCCAAGTGGCAGGGCATCCTGATGTGGCGCGGCGTCACCGTCGGCAAGCCGTATCTCAGCGGCGACGCCATGGTACAGGCCGGCTACCACAATCAGAAATTCGTCTGCTATCCGATCAGCAAACGCCACGCCGAGCGAGGCGAAGCGCTGATCAACTGGATCTGCGACATTTATCAGGGCGAGCATTCCACGCCGCCGCGCGAGGACTGGAACAAGCCGGGTAAGCTCGCCGACGTCCTGCCGAAGTACAAGGACTGGAACTTCGGCTGGCTCGACGTGCCGGGTGTCATTGCCGCTGCACATGCGATCTATGAATTTCCCATGGTCGATCGCGATCCGCTGCCAAGGTGGAGCCACGGCCGGATCACGCTGCTGGGCGATGCCGCCCATCCGATGTACCCGATCGGCTCGAACGGAGCGTCGCAGTCGATCATCGACGGCGAGGCGATCACGCAGGAGCTTTCCAAGGGCGACGATCCGGAGCTGGCGCTGAAGCGCTACGAGGAGCGCCGTCTGCCGCCGATGGCGCGCATCGTCGAGAGCAACCGCCGCAAGGGCATCGACATCATGCTCGACATCGTCGAGGAGCGTGCGCCGAAGGGCTTCGACCGGCTCGACAGCGTACTGCCGCCGGACGAACTGGAACGCATCGTCGGCGACTACAAGAAGCTGGTCGCGCAGGACCGCGAGACGTTGCTCAGGCTTGCCGCGGCACGGCCGTAGACAACAAAAAACCGGCCCCGCAAGGGACCGGCCGTGGTAGCGGTTTAAACCGGCCATTACATCGCCGGCCGCCACCGAGGGAGAATATGGCATCGGATGGTGACAGGATTGTGGCAGTGACGGAGCCGATATTCCCGTGAGTTTGGGTCGCGCCATCGCCACGGTCGGCGGCTTCACGCTGCTTTCGCGCATCGTGGGTTTCGTGCGCGACATCGTGCTGTCGGCCGTGCTCGGCTCGGGCGCCGTGGCCGACGCCTTCTTCGTGGCGTTCAAGTTGCCCAACTTCTTCCGCCGCCTATTCGCCGAAGGCGCGTTCTCGGCGGCGTTCGTGCCGCTGTTCGCCCGCGAGCTGCAGGGCGGCGGCCGCGAAGCAGCCCTTGCGTTCGCCCGCCAGGCCCATGCTGGTCTCGTGCTGGTGCTGGTGCCGTTCTCGATCGTGCTGATCGCAGCAATGCCCTGGGTGCTGTCGCTGCTGGCGCCCGGTCTGCGCGCCGATCCCGGAACCTTCGACCTCGCCGTCGAGTTCAGTCGCATTGCGTTCCCCTATCTGATCTTCATCTCGCTGGCCTCGCTCTACGGCGGTGTGCTGAACGGCATCGAGCGCTTCGCCGAGGTCGCCGTGACGCCGGTGTTGCTGAACGTGGCATTGATCGGCGCCGTGCTCGGCCTGACGCCGTTCCTGCCCAACGGCGGCTACGCCGCCTCGATCGGCGTCGCGATCGCGGGCCTGCTGCAGTGGGCCTGGCTGCTCGCCTCCTGTGCCCGCGACGGCATCGGCATGAAGCTGGTGCGGCCGCGCTGGACCGAGCGGGTGGCGAGGCTGATCAAGCTCGCGACACCGGTCGCGATCGGCGGCGGCGTGCAGACGATCAGCGTCATGCTCGATGTCGTATGGGCATCGCTGATGCCGATCGGCACGATCTCGGCCCTCTACTACGCCGATCGCCTCGCACAATTGCCGCTCGGCGTCGTCGGCATCGCCATCGGCACCGCCCTGTTGCCGCTGCTGGCGCGTCAGCTGCGCGCCGGCGAGGATTCGGCGGCGATGGCCAACCAGAACCGCGCCATCGAGTTCGGCATGCTGTTCAGCCTGCCGGCGGCGCTGGCGCTGTGGCAGCTCGCCGAGCCGATGGTCCGCGTGTTGTTCGAACGCGGCCAGTTCCAGCCCGACGACACCCTGCGTACCGCCTCGGCGCTGGCGGCGCTGGCCGTCGGCCTGCCGGCCTTCGTGGTGGTCAAGGCGCTGACTCCGGGCTTCTTTGCGCGCGAGGACACGCGCACGCCGCTCTACGTCGCAATCGCCGCCATCAGCTTCAACATCGCGCTGAACGCGCTGTTCCTGTTCTTCTCCAGCCTGCACCAGGTCGGCATCGCCCTCGCCTCCTCGCTGGCCGGATGGCTGAACGCGGTGGTGCTGGGCGGCATCCTGATGCATCGCGGCCATCTCGAACCCGACAGCCGATTGCTGTCGCGCGCCGCCCGCATGGTCGCGGCGACCGTCGGTATGGGCGCGGCGCTGTGGCTCCTCTTGCTGTTGCTGCGGCCGGTGATGGCGCATTCCGACCTGAGCGGCTTCCTCGGCCTCGCCGCCGTGTGCGTCGTCGGCGTGCTGGCCTACGGCCTGCTGGGCGCCGCCTTGCGCATCGTCAATGTCTCTGAGCTGCGCTTCGTGATGCGCCGCCAGCCCGGCGTCAGACCAGCCGCCCCAGACGAACAACCGTAACGCCGGCACGCAGCGGCCGGTTCGACGACGGCATTACCAGCACGCAATTGTCGTAGGGCGTCGTTACCGGTTCGTCGTCGTCGTGGCCCAGCACGCTGCCGGCCTTGGCGATGATCTCCTGGCCCTCGAACTTCCGCGCCGGCCGGAAATTCCCGCGCTTGGTGGCGACGGCATGTGTCACGCGCACCACACGCTGCGGCGCCGTCGGCGGCTGCTTCCAGCCTGCCGGCAGATCGCCCGCCTCGACCACGCCAGTCTCGGCGAGGAAACGCGCGGTCACGTCCTTGGCGACCGCCACTGAAGAGGCGCGCCAGTGCTGCCCGGTCTCGATCAGCAGCGCATTCTTGGGGCTCCCGGCGTCGCCGAAGCCGCCGTAGTCGCGCATGCGCATGCCGGCGGCGTGGCCCGCGTCGGCGATGATGTCGACCGGCGTGCCGACCTTCTTGGCGAGTTCGATACCCTTGTCGAGCGGACCCGCCAGCATCAGCGGCACACCGTCGTCGTGCATCGAATGGAGATCCAGCAACAGGTCGGTGCGCTCGACGAACGGCCGCAGGAGTTGGGCGCGGCGGGTCTCGACCGTGGTCGCGGGCTCGTCGAGCCGGCCCCAGGTGCGGTTGAAGTCCTCGTCGACCATACGCGACTTGAAGGGCGTGCGCGGATCGAACGAGTGGTAGGCCTCGATGTTGTTGAACGAGAAGATCAGCGTGCCCCTGCGCGGCTTGAGGCTGGCCGAGAGCAGGGCGTCGACCACCACGGCGCCGGAGACCTCGTTGCCATGGGTCAGAGAGGCCACCATGACGGTCGGTCCCGGCTTGCCGCTTTCGAACACGTGGACATAGGGCGCGGCCCCCTTCTCCCATTTGCGCAATTCGGGAAACGCGAACTCGATCGGCGGCAGGTCGGACATGGCCGACTCCTCGCACGACCTCGGGAGCGGAACAAGCCGGCCGTCAGGCTTCGCGGTACCAGTTCGGCAGGTCCCAGATGTTGTTGTCCCAGCCGGTAAGTTCGGCGACCAGCTTGTTCTTGATCGCGGTGGCGAGCGGACGGGCGACGACCGGGATCACGACGTTGTTGTTGACCGCCATGTCGTTGCACTTGATCAGCAGCGCGGCGCGCTTGACCGGGTCGAGCTCGGCCTGCGCCGCCTTGTGGGTCTCGTCGTATTCCGGGCTGGTCCAGCGCGTGATGTTGCGGCCCTGCCACTTGTTGGCCTTGCTCGACACTTCGGTCGACAGGAACTGGCGCAGGAACACCTCCGGATCGGGCTGCTGCGGACCGTTGTTGTACATCTGCAGATCCGAATAGAAGTGGGGATAGGTGTCCGGGTTGGCGACGTCGGACGAGAAGAACACCGATGCCGTCACCGCCTTGACCTCGATGTCGATGCCGGCCTTCTGGCAGGCCTGCTTGACGATCGCCTGGTTCTTCTGGCGCGGCTGGTTGATCGAGGTCTGGTAGACGAACTTCAGCTTCTTGCCGTCCTTCTCGCGGATGCCGTCGGCTCCCTTCTTCCAGCCGGCCTTGTCGAGAAGCTCGTTCGCCTTGTCGACGCTGAACTCGTACCTGGTGCTCTTCGAGCGGAAGCGCTCGGGATTGTTGATGAAGTTCGCCGTGGCGATACCGGTGCGGCCGTAGATGTATTTCTGCACCGAATCCTTGTCGACCAGCAGCGCCAGCGCCTGGCGGACCTCGGGATACTGCAGCGTCGGGTGCTTGGTCTTGAGGCTGGCTCGCTCGCCGTCGACCTCGGTCCAGGGGTCGGTGAAGTTGATCTGGATGTGTTCGATGCCGCCGCCCTCGGTGATGACGACGCGACCCTTGCCGTCCTTCTCGAGGCGCAGCAGGATTTCGTCCTCGACCTGCATGTTCCAGGCGAAGTCGTATTCGCCGGTCTGCAGCACCGCGCGCGCCGCCGAGACGGCGTCGCCACCGCCCTTCATCTCGATCGCGTCGAAGTGCGGCCGGTTGTCCTGGTGGTACTTGTCGTTGATCACGCCGGTCACGAGATCGCCCGGTTTGAAGCTCTTGAACTTGTAGGGGCCGGTGCCGACCGGCGAGAGATTGGCCGGCGCCTCGCGCGATTTGGCGCCGATGTAGTCGCCGAAGATGTGCTTGGGAATGATCGAGCCGGCCGAGGCCACGAACGTGTCGGCCCAGAACGGCGTCGGCCGTGGGAACTTCACGACCACGGTGTACTGGTCGATTTTCTCGACCATGACGTCCTTGTAGGAGCCGCTGGTCACCGTCGCCGTCGCGGGATCGCGCGAGTATTCCCAGGTGAAGACCACATCGTCGGCGGTGAGCGGCCGGCCGTCGTGCCAGGTGACGCCGGGCTTGATCTTCCAGATCACCGACTTGCCGTCGGCGGCGAGTGTGCCGTCCTCACGGCCCGGGATCGAGGCGGCGAGACAGGGTCTGAGGTTGCCGTTGCCGTCCCAGCCCGCTAGCGGCTCGTAGAAGATGCGGCTGCCGTCCTGGTCCTTGGTGCCGGTGGCGAAGTGTGGATTGAGGAGCGTGGGGCCCTGCCACCACAGCACCTTCAGCAGGCCGCCGCCGCCGCGCTTGGTCGGCTTGTAGACGGGAGTCGATTGCGCCATCGCCACGCCGGCATGCGCCAGCAGCTGGGTTGCCAGCGGCGCCGTAAGGCCGGCCGCGATCATTCGTTGCACGAAGGCGCGGCGCGGCAGCGCGCCCGTCTTCACGTTGCCGATCAGTCCACGCAGTTCGCGCTCATTCATCGGATGCCCCTTACAGCGGTGAAAACGCCCCAAGACGTCACGGACGTCCTGCAAGATGCGTGCAAACCGAAGGGGATCAGGCCGCCGGAGGGCCGTCAACGGTGACGGCTTGATTCCGCGGGCTGGCTGGGCGATACCCGCCCGCCCTCGACCTTCCACCGGCGGGGTGCGCGGCCGTCCAAAGGCCCGCGCCATCGACCTCTAACGGAGTCCACATCCATGCCTGACGCAGCAACCGCCGCGGCCGCGCCCAATCCGCATCTGGCGCAATACGCCGCCAAGGGCCTCAAGGGCCGCATCCTCTCGGGCGTCCAGCCCACCGGAAACCTCCACCTCGGCAACTACCTCGGCGCGATCCGCAACTTCGCGCGCCTGCAGAATGACTACGAGTGCCTCTATTGCGTGGTCGACATGCACGCCATCACGGTGTGGCAGGACCCGGCGCAGATGGTGCCGCAGACGCGAGAGATCGCCGCGGCGTTCCTGGCCGCCGGCGTCGACGGCCGCAAGCAGATCATCTTCAACCAGTCGATGGTGCCCGAGCACGCGCAGCTTGCCTGGATCTTCAACTGCGTCGCCCGCATGGGCTGGATGAGCCGCATGACGCAGTTCAAGGAAAAGGCCGGCAAGGACCGCGAGAACGTCTCGCTCGGCCTGTTCGCCTATCCGGCGCTGATGGCGGCCGACATCCTGATCTACAAGGCGACGCACGTGCCGGTGGGCGAGGACCAGAAGCAGCACCTCGAGCTGACGCGCGACATCGCCATCAAATTCAACAACGACTTCGCCGCGCCGGACTACTTTCCCGTCACCGAGCCGCTGATCTTCGGTGCGGCGACCCGCGTGATGAGCCTGCGCGACGGCACCAAGAAGATGAGCAAGTCCGATCCGTCGGACTTCAGCCGCATCAACCTGACCGACGATGCCGACGCGATTGCCGGCAAGATCCGCCGCGCCAAGACCGACCCGCATCCCATGCCGGAGTCGGCTGCCGAGGCCGAGAAGCGGCCGGACGCCGACAACCTGCTCGGGATCTATGCGGCGCTGGCCGACATGGACAAGGACGCGGTGATCTTCGAGTTCGCCGGCAAGCAGTTCTCCGAGTTCAAGGCGACGCTGACCCAGCTCGCCGTCGAGAAGCTGGGTCCGGTCGGCTCGGAGATGCAGCGGCTGATGAAGGACCCGGGCCATGTCGACGCGATCCTGCGGGACGGCGCCGAACGCGCCCGCGCCATCGCCGCGCCGATCCTGGCCGATGTCTACAAGATCGTGGGCTTCCTGAAGCCCTGAGCGATGAGGGAAGGCGTCAGCCTTCCATCCGGGTGAGCGCCCACTTCACGGTGGCGCCTTCGATCGGCACCTGGCCGACGAGGACGATTTGCTCGGTGCGGCGCTGGCGGCCTTCCTCGCCGAGATAGATGCTTTCGGCGAGGCCGATGCCGGCACCCGCTGCGCGCAGCCGCCAGCCGCGGCCGCTCGGCAGGCGCATCAGCACGGCCTGGCCGCTCTGGGCCAGGGTCGCCTTCACCGTGGGGTGAAGGTGGAAGCGGATGATGAAGCGCTTGTCGGGATGGGCGACCGGCTTGCCCTCGGGTCCCAGGAACATGTCCTCGCCGCGCAGGTCGCCGCCATCGGGCGACAGCCACAGCCGGCGGCGATGGATGATGCCGAACAGCGAGCGATAGCCGTCGTGGCACATGTCGAGCCACTGCGCGCCCTGGTCGTCGGCGCGGTCGATCAGCACGTTGCCGGCGCGATACTCCATCGCGCCATGGTCGGTGATCTCGGTCGAGTTGGTGTCGTCGACCACGGCGGTGGAGTGCGCCGCGGTATAGCGCATGAAGCGGCGCCACTCGACCGGCGCACCAGGATAGATGCCGCAATTGACCACCAGGCGCTCGTGCGCGGCGCTCATCTCGAAGGAGAGCGTGCCGGCGTGCGCCATCTCGTCCATGCCGCGGCCCGGCGGACTGCCGGCATCGACCACGACCTGGGTGGTCCCGGCATTCAGGCGCAGGAAGCCGCTCTGCAGCGCGGTGAGCGGCGAGGGTTCGTTCGAGCCCGAGCGCGCCAGCACCAGATCGACCAGCGTGCGGTCGGTCTCCCAGGCTCCATTGAACAGCGCCAGACCGCCATCGCCATGGCGGAAGAAGCGCAGCATCGGCGCCAGCCGGTCGATGGCGGCGAGCAGCTCGGCCGGCGCGCGGCGTTCGGCCGAGCCGAGCGCGGCGCGTACGTCGATCAGGTCGCGCAGCACTTTCAGCTGCAGGTGCGGGGCACGCTCGGCGACGACGCCGTCGGGCAGCACGTAGCGCTTGACGAACTTGGCGAGACGGCCGAGCGACTGCTCGAGGACCTTCTCGTGGCGCTTGCCCTCGCGCAGGAAGGCGAGATCGGAAATGACCAGCGCCTTCAGCACCGTCACTGCCTCGTGGCCGATCATGCCAGTGCGTGCGGCGCGGCGCAGATGCACGCGCTGACGCGACAGCGAATAGACGAAGCGGCCGGCGAAGGCCGGATCGGCCGAGGCGGCCAGCCAGTCGAAATGACGAATCCAGGAGACGATGCGCTCGGCCAGCACGTCGCGCCGCCAGGTCACCGGCGAGAAGCGCCATTCGCGGTCGGTCCAGTCGTCGATCAGGCGCACCGCCAGCGATGCCGCTCCCGCCTCGCCGCTGTCGCGCAGGTCGCGCAGCCAGCCGAATTCGTTGAGCGAGGCCAGCCACAGCGGATGGGCGCCGGGGCGCCGCCACGGCGCGTCGTCCGCATTGGGCTGGACCCTGCCGACCACGCTCGCCGCCATGTACTCGCCCGCCATCATCCGGCGCCCCTGGTCGCCGCTGCCGGGCCACGAATCGGGCGAGACCGCGAAGAAGCTCTTGGGCGTGCGGTAGCCCAGGGTCAGGGCATAGAGCGGGGAGCGCAGCAGCCATTGGGCCAGCGACTGGCGGGGAGCGGCCGTCCGGGCGGCGGTCGAGCGAATCGGGCGTGAGTCCGTGGCGACCAACGTCATTTGCTTCTGTCTTTTTTGTGCCTGGCCGCAGGGGCCCGGCAGAGAGGGATTTTGACCAGTTTAGCCCACCCTGCCCGCGCTGGCGATGGCCTGGGGGAGGTCCTTTTGGGGACCCTTGAAAGGCCCTTTTTGCACCCCAGATTCACTTCCGAGGGAATGCCTAATGGGGTTCCCGGCCACTCGCTCCTCGGAGGAGGGTTTTATGAGCCGTATGTCGTTGTTCAATTCGCCTTTGCTGCTGGGCTTCGATCAGCTCGAGCGCTCGCTCGACCGTCTGGCCAAGAATGCGGAAGGCTACCCTCCCTACAATATCGAGAAAATCGGCGAGAACGGGCTGCGCATCACGCTGGCCGTGGCCGGGTTCACCTTGGACGACCTCGTCATCGAGCTTGTCGAGAACCAGCTGATGGTTCGCGGCAAGCAGTCTGACGATGGCGACCGGGTGTTTCTGCACCGGGGTATCGCGGCCCGTCAGTTCCAGCGCGCGTTCATGCTGGCCGACGGGATCGAGGTGACCAGCGCCCGGCTCGACAATGGCCTGCTCGAGATCGATCTCGTGCGGCCGGTGGCCGAGCCCCGCATTCGGACGATCCGCATCGACGCCGGCAAGGAGGCCGGGCGGGCGGACAATACGATCGATATCACCGCGCGCCGTACAGGCTCGCGTTGAGGAGGTGTGTCATGGAAAACAACCAGATCAACAATGCCTACGTCCCCCTCGCGGACGAAGCCTTCCTGAGCCTCGGCGCACAGCAGATCGCCTATGTGAAGGCGATCAACCTGCCCGACGGCGCCCATGCTTTCGGCATCTATTCCGCCGACGGCAAGCCGATGGCCGCCGCGCCGTCGATCGAGGTCGCACAGGCGCTGCTGCGCCAGCACGAACTCGAGCCCGCGCTGGTTCACTGAACCCGGGACGGCAAATCGGAAAGGGAAACTAGGCCGCGCTCTGCGCCTGGACTGGCTCGACCAGCAACGCGTAGAGCGCGTCGGCCGTTTCGGTCGCACGCAGCTTGTCGACCAGGCTGCGATCGCGCAGCAGGCGTGACACCCGCGCCAGCGCCTTGAGGTGATCGGCGCCGGCGCCCTCGGGCGCAACCAGCAGGAACACGATGTCCACCGGCCGCTCGTCGATCGAATCGAAATCGACCGGATGGGCTAGTCGCGCGAACAGCCCGCACGGACGCTCGAGGCCGGCCATGCGGCCGTGCGGAATGGCGATGCCGCCGCCGATCCCGGTCGAGCCGAGACGCTCGCGCTCGAGCAGGCGGTCGAACAGCCGACGCTCCTCGAACTTCAGCAACTGGGCCGCCCGGCTGGCCAGTTCGGCCAGCAGCGCCTTCTTGCTGGACGCCTTCACGCAGGCCAGGACGGCGTCCGGACCGGGCAGCAAATCGGCGATTTCCACAATTCCACCAATGAGTTAGCCGGTACGGGAGGGGCACGACCCGGCGACGAAGGCGCCCCTATAGGCGCCTCGCCCGGACGGGTCAAGCCGGCCCCATCAGTCGGCCGGACCACTGAGGGCCTGCGAAGCGATCGCCGCCGAGGGGACCGCCGCCGGCAAACTCGCGATCGAGCGCGCCATGCCGAGCCGTCCCAGCCGCCGGCGCTCGGCCGACGAGGGAATGCGCATGGCCTCGCGATACTTGGCGACGGTGCGGCGGGCGATCTCGATGCCCTCGCCCTTCAGCAGGTCGACGATGCGGTCGTCACTGAGCGGCTGCTGGGCGTTCTCGCCGCCGACCAGGTGGCGGATACGCGAGCGCACCGACTCCGACGAGACGACGACGCCCGGCGTGCGCGCCGGCAGGGCCGAGGTGAAGAAGTACTTCAGCTCGAAAATGCCGCGCGGCGTGGCGATGTACTTGTTGGAGGTGACGCGGCTCACCGTGCTCTCGTGCAGCTCGGTGGCGATCGCGATGTCGCGCAGCACCAGCGGTTTCAGCGCGCTGACGCCGTGACGGAAGAAACCGTCCTGCTGCTTCACGATCTCGCGCGCAACTTTGAGGATGGTCGTGGCGCGCTGCTCGAGAGTCTTCACGAGCCAGTTGGCCGACTGGAAGCGCTCTGCGACGAAATCACGGTCGGGCTTGGCGCGCGCGCCCTTCATCAGCGTGGCGTGGTAGTTGCGGTCGACCAGCACCTTCGGCAGCGCGTCGGTGTTGAGCTCGATGTGCCAGCCTTCCTCGCCGCTCTCGGGATCCTTGGCCGGAGTGAGATAGAGGTCGGGCGCGACCGGCTGGATCGGCTCGAAGTCGAACTTCTGGCCGGGCCGCGGATCAAGGGTACGCAGCTCTGCCAGCATGTCGTGCAGGTCCTCGTCGTCGACGCCGCAGCGCCGGCGCAGCTGGCCCAGTTCGCCGGCCGCCACAAGGTCGAGATTGTCGAGGAGGGCCTTCATCGCCGGATCGAGGCGATCGCGCTCGGCGAGCTGCGCCGCGAGGCATTCCGACACCGTACGGGAGAACAGGCCCGCCGGCTCGATCTGCCGGAGCCTGGCCCACACGCGCTCGACGGAAGCGACGTCGACATGAATGCCGTCGGCCACCGCGATCGCCTCGAGGTGGCAGTAGCCCGCTTCATCGAGACCTTCCGCGAGTTTCAGGGCGATGCGGCGATCGGCGGGATCGGTGAACAGCAGTTCGATCTGTTCCAGCACGTAGGCCGCGAGCGACTGCGGCCGCTCGCCGACGAAATCCAAGGCGTCCGGGAGGTCGTCGCGCTGGCCGCCTTTGGCCGAAGCCGCGGACGCGTCGCCACCGCGATCGGCGAACTCGCGGCTCCAGCGATCGTCGGCATCGGCGAGTGCCGGCGCGGCAGCGGCCAGCGCCTCGGCAGTATCGGCCGGCGCCTCGCTGACAGGCGGCTCCGGTTCGCCGGCCGGGCCGTCGTCGGAACTCCCCTCCTGCAGCAGCGGGTTCTTCTCCAGCTCCTGCTGAATGAAGGCGGCGAGTTCGAGATGGGAGAACTGCAGGAGCTTGATCGCCTGCTGCAGCTGCGGCGTCATCGCCAGAGTCTGGCGACCTGCCAAAATGAGACTTGGACCGATACGCATTTGACCCACCCCTACTGCCAACTTGGCCCCGTCCCTGCTTTCTAGCAAGAGGCGTGCCAAAGACATTGAGGAAGGTCAATTTCAATGTGCGAAAATATCGGTCTCCGGCCATCCCGCCAAATCGAGGCGAGCACGTGTCGGCAAGAAGCGAAACGCGGCCTGCGCCAGTTCGGTGCGTCCCTCGCGTTCCAACAGTGCATCGAGTTTCGCTTTTAGCGAATGCAGGTGCAGGACGTCTGAAGCGGCATAGGTCATCTGCTCCTCGCTCAGCACTTCGGAGCCCCAGTCGGAGGTCTGCTGCTGCTTGGAGAGATCGACGCCCAGCAGATCCTTGCAGAGGTCCTTCAGGCCGTAACGGTCAGTGAACGTCCGGACCAGCTTGGCCGCGATCTTGGTGCAATAGACCGGCTCGCAGCGTACGCCCAGGGCATGCTCGAGCACGGCGATGTCGAAACGCCCGAAATGAAAGAGCTTCAGCACCTTGGGATCGGCCAGCAGGGCGGCCAGCCGGGGCGCCTGTACCGGGCCTTTCGGGATCTGCACCAGATGGGCGTTGCCGTCGCCGGCCGAGAGCTGGACCAGGCACAACCGGTCGCGATGCGGGTTCAGCCCCATCGTCTCGGTGTCGATCGCCACGATCGGCCCGAACGACAGGTCGGCCGGAAGGTCGCCGCGGTAAAGCTTGATCGCCATCAGGGGGTGCCTCTCACGCCTCGCATGGTGCCCAGGAGAAGACTCGAACTTCCACGCCTCGCGGCGCTAGTACCTGAAACTAGTGCGTCTACCAATTCCGCCACCTGGGCACGGCATGCGGGCTAGTGAGGGGCGTGAATTAGGGGCGCACGGGGCCGATGTCAACCGCGCCCGCCCTTGCGTCGCAACGGCTTTGGGCTATAGGCAGAAACCCATGAGCATCAAGCAGGTAACGGTTTTCGGCGCTTCCGGTTTTGTCGGCCGCGCGATCGTGCGGGCGCTGGCCCGCCAGGGCTATCTGATCAAGGCGGCATGCCGGCGGACCGAGCGCGCGGAAGCGGTGCGTACCGCGGGCGACGTCGGCCAGATCATGCTGGTGCGCGCCAACCTGCGAATGGCCTCCTCGGTCGCCCATGCGATCGCCGGCAGCCAGGCCGTGGTCAACGCTGCGGGCATACCCTTCGAGAGCGGCAAGCAGAGCTACGACAGCGTCCATGCCGAAGGCGCCGCGACGATCGCCGCCGCCGCACGCGCCGCCGGCGTGCAACGCCTGGTGCACATCTCCGGCATCGGCGCCGACAATCGCAGCTCCGGCAACCGCTACATCAAGTCGAAGGTCGCGGCGGAAGACGCGATCATCAAAGGCTTCGATGGCGCAACGATTCTGCGGCCCAGCGTCGTGTTCGGCGACGGCGACGCGATGTTCAATCGCCTCAGCGAGATCGCTGCCAAGGCGCCGTTCGTGCCCGTGGTCGGCGACGGCAAGGCCAGGCTGCAGCCAGTGTTCGTCGGCGACGTAGCCGCCGCGGTCGCCGCCGTCCTGTCGCGGCCCGCCACGGCCAAGAGCGTTTTCGAGCTCGGTGGCCCGACCGTCTACAGCTATCGCGAGATCGCGGCCCTCGTCCTGCGCGAGATCGATCGCCAGAAGCCGATCGTCGGCGTGCCGGCGGGCCTGATGAAGGTCGCGGGCTTCTTCGCCCAGCAGATCGGCCGGTTCGGCCTCACCCCGCCGATCACGGCGGACCAGGTCGAACTGATGACCCATGACAACGTGGCGCGTCCTGGCACCCCCGGCCTGTCCGATCTCGGCATCGCGCCGACCTCGGCCGAAGCGATTCTGCCGACCTACCTCGACCGCTTCCGGGTTGGTGGACGCTACAACCAGCACGCCCCGGCCTGACCGGCCGATAATTTCTGGCCAAAAATTTCCGGGCGATAATTTGTCGGCGATTTATCGATTTTTTATCGGTCGACCGATAAACGTTTAAGCTCGCCGAATAAGACTTTCTGGCACGTTTTATCGATCAAGGGGGACTCCCCCCTGCATTGGTCGATTCATATAGTCCTAAAATGGAACTACTGTCTAGCATAGTCGTCGTTGATCTCCGAATATCATGATATCAAACTGAAATTTCTCAGAAAATAGGTCAATACTATTGACTATATACTGGAAGCCGCTAATAAGGGCGCGCGGGGACGCAAGCGAGCCGCCGTCGGCGCGAGATTTGCGTAATTAAATTACACAGTCGATAGCGTAGGGGGCCGCCATGGCCGAAAGGATGCTGAAGTTCGTAGGCACGCCTCAAGCCATGCCGCCCAAGCGGGCGGCGGCCGAGCGCCGGCACGACTTCGACGAGATCTACACGGCCTACGCTCAGGAGAAGGCGGCCGAGCAGGCCGCCCGCTGCTCCCAGTGCGGCGTGCCGTTCTGCCAGGTCCACTGCCCGCTCTCGAACAACATCCCCGACTGGCTGAAGCTCACCGCCGAAGGCCGGCTCGATGAGGCGTACGAACTCTCCTCCGCGACCAACAACTTCCCGGAGATCTGCGGCCGCATATGCCCGCAGGACCGGCTGTGCGAAGGCAACTGCGTCATCGAGAAGGGCTTCGAGTCGGTCACGATCGGCTCGGTCGAGAAGTACATCACCGACACGGCCTGGAAGAACGGCTGGGTGAAGCCGATCCAGCCCCGGCGCGAGCGCCGCGAGAGCGTCGCCATCGTCGGCGCCGGACCTGCCGGCCTCGCGGCCGCCGAACAGCTGCGCCGCAAGGGCTACCAGGTCGCGATCTACGATCGCTACGACCGGGTCGGCGGCCTGCTGATCTACGGCATCCCGAACTTCAAGCTCGAGAAGGAGATCGTGCAACGGCGCGAGAAGCTCTTGCGCGACTCCAAGGTCACGTTTCATCTCAACACCGATGTCGGCCGCGACGTCTCGCTCGCCAAGTTGCGCGAGAGCCACGACGCGGTACTGATCGCGACCGGCGTCTACAAGGCGCGCGACATCCAGGCGCCGGGCGTCGGCCTGCCCGGCATCGCCGCCGCGCTCGACTATCTCACGGCGTCCAACCGGCATGGGCTCGGCGACAAGGTGCCCGAGTTCGAATCGGGGGCGCTGAACGCCAAGGGCAAGCACGTGGTCGTGCTGGGGGGCGGCGACACCGCGATGGACTGCGTGCGCACCGCCGTGCGCCAGGGCGCCAGGTCGGTGAAGTGCCTCTATCGCCGCGACCGGGCGAACATGCCGGGCTCGCAGCGCGAAGTGAAGCACGCCGAGGAAGAAGGCGTCGAGTTCGTCTGGCTGACCGCGCCGCAATCGTTCCTGGGCAAGGACACGCCCAAGGGCCAGCGGGTCTCCCACGTCCGTTCGGTGCGCATCCATCTCGGCATGCCCGACGCCTCGGGCCGCCAGACGCCGCAGGAGATCCCCGACAGCCACGTCAATGTCGAGGCCGACCTGGTGCTGAAGGCGCTGGGCTTCGACGCCGAGGATCTGTCGGCATCGATGAAGGCGCCGTTCGACACCACGAGCTGGGGCACGCTCAAGATCGACTGGAAGAACATGATGACCAGTCTCGACGGCGTGTTCGCCGCCGGCGACATCGTGCGCGGCGCTTCGCTGGTGGTGTGGGCGGTGCGCGACGGCCGCGACGCCGCCGAGCGCATTCATTCCTATCTGACGGCAAAGGCCCAGGGCGCCCTGGCCGCCCCTGTCGCTGTCGCCGCGGAGTAACGACGATGCTGAAGATCTACGACTTCACCGGTTCGGGTAACGGCTACAAGACCTGGCTGCTGCTGCAACAGATCGGCGTGCCCTACCAGCGCATCGAGCGCGACATCCTGAAAGGAGAGACGCGCACGCCTGAGTTCCTGAAGAAGAACCCGAACGGCCGCATCCCGACGCTCGAGCTGGAGGACGGCACGTTCCTCTTCGAATCTGGTGCGATCTGCTGGTACCTCGCGGAAGGCACGAAGTTCGCGCCGGCGACCAGGCTCGAGCGCGCGCAGACCCTGCAATGGATGTTCTTCGAGCAGTACAGCCACGAGCCCTACATCGCCGTGGCGCGCTTCTGGAAGCATTTCCTGCCCAAGCTCTCGCCGCAGCAGGAAGCCAATCTGCCTGACATCATGAAGAAGGGTTATGCCGCTCTCGGTGTCATGGAGCAGCATCTGGCGCACAATCAGTTCTTCGTCGGCAACCGCTACGGCCTCGCCGACATCGCGCTCTATGCCTACACCCACGTCGCGGGCGAGGGTGGCTTCAATCTCGACAACTACCCGCACGTGAACGCCTGGATGGCGCGGGTCGCCAACCAGCCCGGTCACGTCACGATCGACCACAAGCACTGAAAGGGAGAGAGACCATGCCGATGATCAACGTTCAGATGTTCGAGGGCCGCACCAAGGAGCAGCGCCAGAAACTCGCGAAAGAGCTGACCGACGCGACCTGCAAGGCGCTCGGCTGCACGCCCGACGCGGTCCAGATCATCCTGACCGACGTCAAGAAAGAGAACTGGGCCGAGGCAGGAAAGCTCTTCTCCGACACGTAGTTTTTTTAGGGACGGTCATCATGTCCGCCAACGAATTCGTCACGCAGTATCTCGAAGGCACGCAACGCCTCACCGACGCCTATGGCTACAACCCCGCCGAAGGATCCGATTCCTGCGGCGTAGGCCTGGTCGTGGCGCTGGACGGCAAGCGTCGCCGTGACGTCGTCGTGGCGGGCATCGATGCGCTCAAGGCGGTGTGGCACCGCGGCGCCGTCGACGCCGACGGCAAGACCGGCGACGGCGCCGGCATCCACGTCGAAATCCCGCAAGACTTTTTCAAGGAATACATCCGCGATTCCAGCGGCCAGGACGTCCAGGGCGGCCGCGTCGCGGTCGGCACGGTGTTCCTGCCGCGCACCGACCTCGGCGCCCAGGAGCGCTGTCGCATCATCGTCGAGGCCGAGATCCTGCGCGCCGGCCACCAGATCCTGGGCTGGCGCCAGGTGCCGGTCGACATCTCGGTGATCGGCGAGAAGGCCAACGCGACGCGGCCCGAGATCGAGCAGATCCTGATCGGCCGCGGCGACCCCAAGCTCGACAACCGCGAGTTCGAGAAGCAGCTCTACATCCTGCGGCGGCGCATGGAGAAGGCGGCGATCGCCGAGAACATCGCCGAGTTCTACGTCTGCTCGCTCAGCTGCCGCTCGCTGATCTACAAGGGCATGTTCCTCGCCGAGCATCTGTCGGCCTTCTATCCGGACCTGCTCGACGAGCGCTTCGTGTCGCGCTTCGCGATTTTCCACCAGCGCTATTCGACCAACACCTTCCCGCAATGGAAGCTGGCGCAGCCGTTCCGCGTGCTGGCGCACAACGGCGAGATCAACACGATCCTGGGCAACGTCAACTGGATGAAGAGCCACGAGGCGCGGCTCGACCACGAGAGCTTCGGCCGCGCCATCGAGGACCTGAAGCCGATCATCCAGCCCGGCGCATCTGATTCGTCGGCGCTCGACAACGTGTTCGAACTGCTGGTGCGCGGCCATCGCAACCTGCCGATGGTCAAGGCAATGATGATCCCCGAGGCCTCGGCACAGAACCCCAACGTGCCGCCCAGGCATCGCGCCATGTACAACTACGTCAACGGGGTGATGGAGCCGTGGGACGGCCCGGCCGCCATCGCCGCCGTCGCCGGCAAGTGGGCGCTGGTCGGCCTCGACCGCAACGGGCTGCGCCCGATGCGCTACGTCGTGACCTCCGACGAGCTGGTGATCGCCGGCTCCGAGGCCGGCATGGTGCCGCAGGACGAACTCAAGATCGTCGAGAAGGGCCGGCTCGGCCCCGGCGAGATGCTGGCGATCGACATGGACCAGCCCAGGCTGTTCAAGGATCGCGAGATCAAGGACATGCTGGCGGACACGCACGACTACGGTTCGTGGGTCGGCCGTACCGTCGAGCTCGACTCGCTGATCAAGCAGGACGCGCCGCTCGACCAGCGCTTCTCGGCCGACGAGCTGCGCCGGCGGCAGTACGCGGTCGGCTGGTCGATCGAGGATCTCGAAACGATCCTCCATCCGATGTGCGAGGACGGCAAGGAAGCCGTCGGCTCGATGGGCGACGACGCGCCGCTGGCGGTGCTGAGCGACACCTATCGCGGCATGCACCACTACTTCCGCCAGAATTTCAGCCAGGTCACCAACCCGCCGATCGACTCCCTGCGCGAGCGGCAGGTCATGACCATCCGCACCCGGCTGGGCAATCTCGGCAATATTCTCGACGAGAGCCCCGAGCAGAGCGAGATGCTGTCGCTGCAGTCACCGATCGTGCTCAACGCCGAATTCGAGGCGATGCGCAAGTACATGGGCGACACTGCCGCGCGCATCGACTGCACTTTCGAAAGCAAGGGCGGCCTGGACGCCATGCGTCAGGCCTTCGACCGGATTGCCAAGGAAGCCGAGGATTCCGTCCGTTCGGGCTGCCTGCACATCGTGCTGACCGACGCCAACGTCGACAGCGACCGTGCGGCGCTGCCGATGATCCTGGCGGCGGGCTCGGTTCACGCTTACCTCGTGCGCCAGTCGCTGCGCACCTTCACCTCGCTCAACGTGCGTTCGGCCGAGTGCCTCGACGTACACTATGCCGCGGTGATCATCGGCGTCGGCGCCACGACGGTGAACCCCTACCTCGCCGAGGAGACGATCGCGGCCCGCCATGGCCGTGGCCTGTTCGGCAAGCTGACGCTCGGCGAGTGCCTGGCCAACTACAAGAAGGCCCTGGACGACGGCCTGCTCAAGACCATGTCCAAGATGGGCATCTCCGTGCTGTCGTCCTACCGCGGCGGCTGCAACTTCGAGGCGGTCGGCCTGTCGCGTTCGCTGGTGCAGGAATTCTTCCCGGGTATGCCCTCGCGCATCTCCGGCATCGGCCTGCGCGGCGTCCAGGAGAAGATTGCCGAGCAGCACGCCAGGGCCTTCGACGAGGACGTGATCGCGCTGCCGATCGGCGGCTTCTACAAGGCGCGCCGCGGCGGCGATAAGCACAATTTCGACGGCGAACTGATTCACATGCTGCAGGACGCGGTCAACACCGAGTCCTTCGCCAAGTTCAAGCGCTACAGCGAGGCGGTGCGCAAGCTGCCGCCGATCAACCTACGCGACCTGCTCGACTTCCGGGCAAGCGCTGCGCCGGTCGCGATCGACGAGGTCGAGTCGATCACCGAGCTGCGCAAGCGGCTGGTGGCGCCCGGGATCTCCCTGGGAGCCCTTGGCCCCGAGGCGCACGAGACGCTGTCGATCGCCATGAACCGTATCGGCGCCAAGTCGGATTCCGGCGAGGGCGGCGAGGACCCGGCGCGCTACAGCCCGCGACCCAACGGCGACAACGCGTCGTCGGCGATCAAGCAGGTCGCGTCCGGCCGCTTCGGTGTCACGGCGGAGTATCTCAACAACTGCCGCGAGATCGAGATCAAGGTCGCGCAGGGCGCCAAGCCCGGCGAAGGTGGCCAGCTGCCGGGACTGAAGGTCAGCGAGATGATCGCGCGGCTGCGTCATTCGACGCCGGGCGTGACGCTGATCAGCCCACCGCCGCATCACGACATCTACTCGATCGAGGATCTGGCCCAGCTGATCTACGACCTCAAGCAGATCAACCCCGAGGCGCGTGTCACGGTGAAGCTGGTGGCGCGCTCGGGCATCGGCACGATCGCGGCCGGCGTCGCCAAGGCCAAGGCCGACGTGATCCTGGTGTCGGGCCATTCCGGCGGGACCGGCGCCTCGCCCCAGACCTCGATCAAGTACGCGGGAATCCCGTGGGAGATGGGCATCTCGGAGACCCACCAGGTGCTGACGCTCAACCGGCTGCGCGAGAAGGTGCTGCTGCGCACCGACGGCGGCATCAAGACCGGCCGCGACGTGGTGATCGCCGCCATGCTGGGCGCCGAGGAGTACGGCATCGGCACGGCGTCGCTGATCGCCATGGGCTGCATCATGGTGCGGCAGTGCCACTCCAACACCTGCCCGGTCGGCGTCTGCACCCAGGACCCCAAGCTCAGGGCCAAGTTCACCGGTTCGCCGGAAAAGGTCGTCAACCTGTTCAGCTTCGTCGCCGAAGAGGTGCGCGAGATCCTGGCCCAGCTGGGCTACCGCTCGCTGAACGAGATCGTCGGCCGCTCGGACCTGCTGAAGCAGGTCAACCGCGGCTCACGCTTCCTCGACGACCTCGATCTCAGCCCGCTGCTGGTCCGTGCCGACGGCGGCTCGGGTGCCGTGCACTGCACCCTGGAAGGCCGCAACGAGGTGCCCGACACGCTCGATGCGCAGATGATCCGCGATGCCCGGCCACTGTTCACGCACCGCGAGAAGATGCAGCTGCAGTACAGCGTCAGGAACACCCATCGCGCGGTGGGCACCAGACTCGCCGCCATGATCACCCGCAGGTACGGCATGACGGGCCTGCAACCCGACACCGTGACGGTGCGCCTGCGCGGCACCGCCGGCCAGTCGCTCGGCGCCTTCGCCGTGCGCGGCATGAAGCTCGAGGTGTTCGGCGACGCCAACGACTATGTCGGCAAGGGCCTTTCGGGCGGCACCATCGTCGTCAGGCCGACCGTGTCGAGCCCGCTGGTGCCCGAGCACAACGCCATCATCGGCAACACCGTCCTGTACGGCGCCACGGCCGGCAAGCTGTTCGCCTCGGGCAAGGCGGGCGAACGCTTCGCCGTGCGCAATTCCGGCGCCGACACGGTGGTCGAGGGCGTGGGCTCCAACGGCTGCGAGTACATGACCGGTGGCACGGCCGTCGTGCTGGGCGATGTCGGCGTGAACTTCGGCGCCGGCATGACCGGCGGCATGGCGTTCGTCTACGATCCGGCCGACATCTTCAGGCTCAAGGTCAATCCCGAGACTGTGGCGTGGCAGCGCATCGACCATCCGCACTGGGAGAGCGTCATGAAGGAACTGGTCGAGGAACACGTCGCCGAGACCAGGTCGCCGCTCGGCGCACGCCTGCTCAACGACTGGGATCGCGAGATCGAGAAGGTCTGGCAGGTGGTGCCGAAGGAGATGCTGTCGCGCCTGCCGGTGCCGCTGTCGGCGGCCAGGGCGAAGACGGCTTAGGACTCTTGCTGGGAGCGCGCCACTCCGTGGCGCTCATGCTCTGATGACCGACAGAAAAGATGCGCCATCGACCAGTGGCGCGCTCCCAGCAGAGTCGCCTACGCCCAGCTCGCGCTGAACGTCGTCCTGTTCGGATTGAGCTGGCCGCTGATCAAGATCGGCCTGCAGGCAGCGTCGCCGCTGTGGTTCGCAGCCGCGCGCGCGACATTGTCGGCATCGGTGGCGTTCGTCCTGCTCGCCTTGCTCGGCCGTCTGCGCTGGCCCGCCCGGGGCGACTGGCCGATCGTGCTGTCGGTCGGGGCGCTGCAGCTTGCGAGCTTCTTCGCGCTCACCAATCTCGGCATGCAGAGCCTGCCGGCGGGCCGCTCGAGCGTGCTTGCCTACACCGCCTCGCTCTGGGTCGTGCCGCTCTCGCTGCTGGCGGGCGAGAAGGTCGGCTGGCGTTCCTTCCTGGGCGTCATCATCGGCATGGCCGGCATCGTGGCGTTGTCCGACCCGCCGCGCTTCGACTGGAGCGACAAGACGATCGTCTGGGGTCATGTCTGGCTGGTGCTGTCGGGCCTCACCTGGGCGATCGCCATTGTCCATATCCGCCGGCACCGCTGGCAGCGCGAACCGCTCGACGCGCTGCCCTGGCAGATGTCGGTGGCGGCCCTGCTGCTCTGGCTGGTTTCGACCGTCATCGAGCCCGCCGGCCATCTCGATGTCGGCCGCCGCGAACTCTGGATCGGCCTGATCTATATCGGCGCCTTCGCCGGCCCGATCGCGACCTGGGCAGCGGTGTCGGTCGGCCGCGCCCTGCCGCCCGTGACCGGAGCGATGGGCATGCTCGGCGTGCCGCTGCTCAGCATCGCCTCGTCCGTCCTCCTGCTGAACGAGCCGATCACCTGGCCCCTTGCCATCGGCACGGCGCTCGTGCTGGGTGGCATGGCGATCGTCATTCTGGAGGGGCGCACCAAGTGAACTGGGGCATGATGAGCAAGGCCGAGCGTGACGCGGCCTACAACAACAGCGACGCGGTCAAGAACAGCGCCCAGCTCAACGAAGCGCGCATCGCTCTGTCGGCCGAGTTCCGCAAGAAGCATCCTGGCCATCTCGATCTCAAGTACGGGCCACGCGAGCGCAACACCTGGGATCTGTTCCCGGCGAAAGACCGCAACGCGCCCTGCTTCGTCTTCATCCATGGCGGCTACTGGCAGCGCAATCGGGCCGCGGAGTTCGCGAGCCTGATCGGCGGCATCCACGCGCACGGCTGGTCGGCGGCTCTGCCAGGCTACACGCTGGCCCCCGACGCGTCGCTCACCGAGATCGTGGCCGAGATCCATGCCGCGCTGGATTGGCTGGCAGCGAACGGCAGCAAGCACGGCATCGACGGCAAAGTGATCCTGTCGGGCTGGTCGGCGGGCGGTCACCTGACGGCGCAGTGTCTCGGCCACAAGCGGGTCAGCGCGGGCCTCGCCGTCTCAGGCGTGTTCGAGCTCGGGCCGATCCGCGACACCTACCTCAACGACAAGCTGCGGCTTACCGAGGACGAGTTGGTGAAACTCTCGCCGCTGCGCCTGCCGATGGTGAACAAGCCGCTCGCCATCACCTACGGCACCGCCGAGCTGCCTCCCCTGGTCGGCGACAGCCGCCGCCTGCACGAAGTGCGTTCCGCCCAGCATCTGCCGGGGCCGCTGATCCCGGTCGCCGGCGCCGACCACTTCACCATCACGCACGAGCTGCGCGACGCCGATGGGATCCTGACCAAGCAGTTGAAGTTGCTGGCCTAGAGCGCAATGCCCTCACCCTGGGGAGCGACCTGAAAGGTCGCGTCTCGAAGGGTGGGAACGAGCACCGTGTTTGACGCGCATGCTTCGAGACGGCCGCTTTGCAGCCTCCTCAACACGAGGTTTGTCGCTTGCAGGAAGCTACATGATCCGATTTGGCACGGAGGTTGCTCCGGCCCTTCCGGGACAGGGAGGGTGACATGATTCAACGCCGTCGACTTCTGATCGGGGCAGGCCTGGCCGCTGCCGGCACCATGGCCGCACCGGCCGTGCTGCGCGCGCAGCCCAAGACCATCAAGATGGGCGCGCTGCGGCTGGTCCACTCGATGCCGCCCTTCTTCTACGAGAAGTTCGCGCCCGAGGGCCTCAAGATCGAGATCGTGATGTTCGACAGCCCGACCGACGGCAAGAACGCCGTGGTCACCAAGTCGGTCGATTTCGGCACCTTCGGCATCGCGGCCGCCATCCTGGGCGGCGCGGCCGGCGAGCCGGTGGTGGTGGTCGGCGCGATGTCCAACAAGGGCATGGGCGTGATCTCCAAGGCCGGCTCGGACATGAAGACCATCAAGGACCTCAAGGGCCACAAGGTCGGCATCTGGCCGGGCTCGACGCAGGAGGTCTTCATCTTCGAGCGGCTGAAGATGGAAGGCATGACGGTCAAGGACATCACGCCGGTGCGTGTGCCGTTCGGCGAAATGCCGGCGATGCTGGCGCGCGGCGACATCGACGCCTATGTCGGCGCCGAGCCGGGGCCGGCGCTGTCGATCACGTCGGGCGCGGGCCAGCTGGTCGAATATCCCTATTCGACGCCGATGGGCGGCCTCAACATGATCTTCGGCACGCACGAGGAAACCGTGGCCAAGAGTCCGGACCTGGTGAAGACCATGCTGAAGATCCAGCGCCAGGCGGCCGAGTTCATGTCGGCCAACACCCAGGCGGTCGTCGACACGACGGTTCAGAAGCTCGGCGCCAACCGCGCGGCGGTCGAGCAGGCACTGGGCGCCAAAAACGTCGAGTATGTCTGGAAGCTCGACGACAAGGTGCAGACGCAGGCCAGGACCTACGCGCAGCACATGCTGGACCTCAAGCAGATCCGCGCCCTGCCGAAGTTCGACACGTTCCTGAATCCGAAATTCTCCAACGAAATCGCCAACAGCTGATCGCAGTCGCGACGCCGGCGACGAGCCGAACCATGACGGTGCAGCCCCACGCCGGGGAGATGGCGCAGTCCACCTCCCCCACGACGGCGCCGGGCTTGCCGGCGCTGGGTGCGCTGTGGCGGCGCCTGAAGCCGATCGTGCTGGCGCTGATCGTGCCGATGCTGTTGCTCGGCTTCTGGCAGGTGGCGACGACCCAGCAATGGACGCGCCTGATCCCGACGCCGTACCAGGTCGCCGAGTACATGGTCGACTTCGCACAAGGCGGCATCTACGACGATGCCTACTCGGCGACGCTGGTCACTCACCTGCTGGCCTCGATGAGCCGCGTCTATGGCGGCTTCGCCCTGGCGGCGGCGTTCGCGCTGCCGATCGGACTGCTGATCGGCCGGCTGGAACCGGCGCGCATGCTGCTCGACCCGTTCCTGCAACTGATGCGGCCGATCCCGGTCACGGCATGGCTGCCGCTGTCAATGATCCTGTTCGGACTGGGCGCCAAGTCGGCCTTCGCACTGGTCTGCCTCGGCGCCTTCTATCCGATTCTGCTCAACACCATCTTCGGCGTGCGCTCGGTCGACCCGAAGCTGTTCGAGGCGGCCTCGATGCTGGGCTGCAAGGGCAATGCGCAGTTCTTCAAGGTGGTGCTGCCGGCGGCGACGCCGTCGATCTTCACCGGCCTGAGGCTCGGGCTGGGGCTCGCCTGGTTCGTGATCGTGGTCGGCGAGATGACCGGCGTGCCGCAGGGCCTGGGCGCGGTGATCATGGACGGCCGCACGCTGTCGCGTACCGAGCTGGTGATCTGCGGCATGATCGTGATCGGCGTGGCAGGTTATCTCTCCGACCGCGTCGTGGTCGCGATCGGCAATCGCCTGCTGCGCTGGAGCCCCACCCATGTCGGGTAAGCCACATGCCGGCTGATACCGCCTCGCCGATCGTCGACATCAGGGGCGTGTCGAAGGTCTACCGGCTGCAGGACCAGACGATCCATGCGCTGTCGGGCGCCAACCTGTCGATCCGCAAGGGCGAGTTCGTCTGCCTGATCGGCGCCTCGGGCTGCGGCAAGTCCACCTTGCTGCGCATCATGGCGGGCTTCGAGCAGCCCAGCGCCGGCGAGGCACTGATGTGGGGCAAGCCGATCGCCGGGCCCGATCCCGGCCGCGGCATGGTCTTCCAGGACTACGCGCTGTTCCCTTGGTTGAGCGTTCGCGACAACATCGGCTTCGGCCCGGCCTCGCGCGGCCTCTCCAGCGGAGAGGTCAAGGCGACGGTCGACAAATTCGTCGAGCTGGTCGGCCTGCAGAAATTCGCCAACGCCTACCCGCACCAGCTCTCCGGCGGCATGAAGCAACGCGTGGCGATCGCGCGCGTGCTGGCCAACGACGCCGAACTGGTGCTGATGGACGAGCCGTTCGGCGCGCTGGATGCCATGACGCGCGAGCGCCTGCAGGACGAGTTGCTGGAGATCTGGCAGCGCACAAGGCTGACGGTGGTGTTCGTCACCCATTCGATCGAGGAGGCGATTTTCCTCGCCGGCCGAGTGGTGGTGATGACGCCGGGTCCGGGCCGGATCGAGAGCGACAACGGACTGGATCTGCCGCGGCCGCGCGACGTAGCGAGCCCGGAATTCAACGACATCCGCCGCGTGCTGGGCGCGAAATTGCACAGTCACCACGGCAAAAAGGCGGCTTAGGCTTCCTCCCCATTCAAATGGGGAGGTGCCCCTGGCATCAGGGGCGGAGGGGTCATCGGCCGCAGCGCTGATTGTTGCCTATGACCCCTCCGTCGCCGTATGAGGACGACACCTCCCCATATGAATGGGGAGGGGAGGACCAGGGAAAGATGGCGAACAAGGTCTACAAGGATGCCAAGTCGGCGCTGGCCGGCGTGCTGGCCGACGGCCAGATGCTGATGTGCGGCGGCTTCGGGCTGGTCGGCATTCCCGACAAGCTGATCCGCGCGGTGCGCGATGCCGGCGTGAAGAACCTGACCTGCGTCAGCAACAATGCCGGAATCGACGGCGCGGGCCTGGGCCTGCTGCTCGAGAACGGCCAAGTGAAGAAGATGATCTCGTCCTATGTCGGCGAGAACAAGACCTTCGCCAAGCTCTACCTCGAAGGAAACCTCGAGATCGAATTCAACCCGCAGGGCACGCTCGCCGAGCGCTGCCGTGCCGGCGGCGCGGGCATTCCCGCCTTCTACACCAAGACCGGCGTCGGCACGCAGGTCGCCGAGGGCAAGGAAACCAAGGTGTTCGACGGCCACGAGTACGTGATGGAGCGCGGCCTGTTCGGCGACGTCGCGCTGATCAAAGCGTGGAAAGGCGACAAGTCAGGCAACCTCGTCTATCGCAAGGCCGCGCGCAACTTCAATCCGATGATGGCGACGGCGGCGAAGGTCTGCATCGCCGAGGTCGAGGAGCTGGTCGAGGTCGGCCAGCTCGATCCCGATCACATCCACACGCCGGCGGTCTACGTGCAGCGCATCTTCTGCGGCGCGCCGTACGACAAGCAGATCGAGCAGCGTACTGTGAGAAAGGCTTGAGGAGAAACACCATGGCCTGGACCCGCGATCAGATGGCGGCGCGCGCCGCCAAGGAACTGAAGGACGGCTACTACGTCAATCTGGGCATCGGCATCCCGACGCTGGTGTCGAACTACGTGCCAGAGAATGTCGACATCACGCTGCAGAGCGAGAACGGCATGCTGGGCGTCGGCCCCTTCCCGTACGACAACGAGGTCGATGCCGACATCATCAATGCCGGCAAGCAGACCGTGACCGAGGTGAAGGGCACGTCCTATTTCAGCTCGGCCGATTCCTTCGCGATGATCCGCGGCGGCCACATCGACCTGTCGATCCTGGGCGCGATGGAGGTGGCCGAGAACGGCGACCTCGCCAACTGGATGATCCCGGGCAAGATGGTGAAGGGCATGGGCGGCGCCATGGACCTGGTCGCCGGCGTGAAGCGCGTGATCGTCACCATGGAGCATGTCTCCAAGGACGGCGCATCGAAGCTTCTCGACAAGTGCAGCCTGCCGCTGACCGGCCGTCGTGTCGTCGACATGGTGATCTCGGAGCTCGGCGTGTTCGGCGTCGACAAGACCGGCTCGGGCGGTGTCACCCTGATCGAGCTGGCCGACGGGGTCACGGTCGACGAGGTCAAGGCGAAGACAAAGGCAAAGCTGACCGTCGCCAGCGGCTTGAAGGTCGCCTGAGCGAGGAACGCGCCGCAGGAGCGGCGCGTTCCGATCTCATGATGCTTTCGAACACGGGCGCCTGACGGCGCCCGTCACCATTTGGCGAGGAACTGCCGCAGCGGTTCGGCGCCGGGGTTGGTGAACTTGCGGTCGATGACGATCGCGCGCGTGTTGGCGCCCGGACCGTAGTAGAGCGCGTTCCAGTCATTGTCGGCATCGAGGTATGAGCCCTCGATCGAGGCGCCGGCAAACAGCCCGGCGGAGTTCGAGAAGGCCACGATGTCGGCGCCGAACGCCGCCGTGGTCGCGCCCTCGAAGCCCGCACCGATCGCGACCATGGTCACGCCGGCTTCGGCGCCGAGCTTGAACTTGTGGTTCATGATCGCGTCGAGACCCTTCTCGGTGCGGATGATGAACACGATCTCCGACACCTTGCCGCCGATCTGCAGGCCGAGGCTGCCCGAGCCCATGCCGTAGAAGGACGGATAGCTCCAGTTGTTGGGCTGGGACCGGCCGACCAGCACGCCGCGGCCGCCGGCGGCACCGACGATGAAACCGCCCTGCACCAGCTCGGGTATGATCAGGACACCCCGGGCATTGGCCATCAGCTTGACGGCATCGGGGTAGTCCTTGCCACTCAGGACCTTGCGGGCGGAGGCCAGGCATTGGTCGACCAGGGATTGCCGCTTGGCATCGGCCCGGGCGGCCGAGGCTGGCAGAAAAGAAACGGCGAACGCAGCCACTGTCCCCGAAAGGACGGTCCGGCGATCGAGCATGATTACCTGCTCCTTGTTTGACGGCCGGCGCGTGGAAGAGGGAATGCGCTTGGTCGGCCGTGTTAGCATCAATTATACCATGGTTCGGGCCATGGTTCGGGGCCGAATTGGGGCGGTCACGCGATGGACTCGGGGGGGCGAAACCCCGGGATCAGGCTTTCCGGGGGGCCGGACGATCCTTCAGAAGAAGGGGCAGGCCGGCACTCATCAGGATCACCCGGTCGGCGCGCTCGGCGATTCGCATGTTGAGCCGGCCCTGGGCATCGCGGAACGTCCTGCCGAGCGGCGTCTCGGGCACGATGCCGAGGCCGACCTCGTTGCTGACCAGGATGGCCGGCGGGACACACTCGTCCAGCGCCCGCACCAGTTCGTCGGCCGCCTCGTCGAGATCGGCGCCGTGATGCATCAGGTTGGAGAGCCACAGGGTCAGGCAATCGACCAGCACGGGATGGCCGTGACCCGACGCCGTCGCCAGCGCCTCGGGGAGCTTCACCGGCTCCTCGATCGTGGTCCAGTTGGCGCCGCGGCGGTTGCGATGGGCCATGATGCGGGTCGCCATCTCGACGTCGCCCGCCTCTGCCGTGGCGATATAGGTCGCGGGATGGGGCGCAGCGCCCTGCAAGGTGCCGACGGCAAGCCTCTCGGCATGGGTGCTCTTGCCCGACCGCGCGCCGCCCAGGATCAGGGTGACGGGCGGCAGCGACAGCGCGGGAACATGCTCCATCACGGACGGGCCCTAGCCGAGACGGGCGCGAACCAGCCAGCACGCGCCGGCGAGGTTGACGCCGTCCGCCGTGGCGTGGGGCATCAGCGCCTCGGCGATGGCGGCCTTGGCCCTGGCGATCTGCTCGAGCGTCGCCTCCTTGAACAGTCGCGCCAAGGGGCCGAATTCGCTGACGCGCTCCAGCACCTCGGGGATGTCCTTACCCTGCGTCAGCATCCGGTCGACCGGCTCGAACGACAGGTCCTTGAATCCGGCCTGGCCGAGGATGCGCTCGACACGCGTACGGTCGCCGAAGGAATACTGGCCCGGGTCTTCCGGACCCGGCCGCTCCATGGGCGGCAGGTGAGGCTTGGCCGCACGCATCGGCACCGCGGCCCACGGGTTCTCCGGCGGCGTGCGCCAGCAGATGAAGACCAGCCGGCCACCAGATTTCAGGGCGCGACGAATGTTGCCGAACGCCGCGACCGGATCGCCGAAGAACATCACGCCGAAGCGCGAAAAGACGAGATCGAACGACCCGTCCTCGAACGGCCAGGTCGCGGCATCGCCGATCTCGAACGTCGCGTTGGCGAGACCTTGCGCGCGCGCCGCACCGATCAACGGCTCGGAAATGTCGACTCCCAGCACATGGCCCCCGTCACCGACCGCCTTGGCGAGCTCGGCCGTGGTGCCGCCGGTGCCGCAACCGATGTCGAGCACCCGCTCGCCGGGCCGGGCGGCGGCGGCGGCCAGCGCAGCCGCGCCGAAGCCCTCGATGCCGCGCTCGATGCGGGCGTAGGCTGCCAGCCACATCTTGCCGCCAGGCCCGTTCCAGAATTCGGCCTGCTCGGCAGCAAGCTGCTCCTTGCTCTTCGTCATGCCTTGCTTCCACCGCCATGGTGGGCGGCGACGATCTCACGCGGCATGTAATTGGTGAAGGCGACCTTCCAGGCATGCTCGGGATCGGCATTCTCGAAATGCTCGATCAAGGTGACCGACACGTTCTCGATCTCGAAGCGCACTGCCGCCTCGGGATGCATGTTGAAGGCATGCGCCAGCGCGGCGCGGATGGTGCCGCCATGGGCGGTCGCCACGATGTTCTCGCCACGATGCCTGGCCGTCAGGCGATCGATCGAGCGCACGGTGCGTTCGCGCAGGTCGGTGAAGCTCTCGCCGCCGGGCGGCCGGAAATCCGGCGGCGCCAGCCAGAAGAGATGGCCGTTGCCCGGCTTCTCGGAGATCTCGAGGTAGGTCAGGCCCTGCCAGTCGCCGAACGACTGCTCGGCGAGATCGGGTTCGATCGTCAGGCCGCGGAGATCGGCGCCGGCGCGGCCGAGATGCTCGGCGGTCTTGCGCGCGCGCAACAGGTTCGACGAATACCAGACCGCGCCGGTGGGCAGCAGCGCGGCCTGATGCCGGAACAGCGCTTCGTTGCTCACGTCGCAATCCTTGTCGAACTGGCCGTAGCAGCGGCCCTCGGGATTGGGCACCGGCGCGTGACGCACCCACCACCAACGCGTCACCGCTCCCGTATTCTTGGGCGCCAGCGCCATGACAACTCCTTCTCTTGCGAAATGAACTAGTGCGGGATGAACTAGTGCGGGATGAACAGGGCGGCAACGATCAGGAACACCGTCTCGGCCTTCTGCTGGACCGCGCCCAGCGTGTCGCCGGTATAGCCGCCGATGCGCCGGGCGATCCAGCGTGCAGCGAAGACACCCGCCGCCACGGCGGCGGCCGGAGCCAGGATGGCGACGAAGAAGCCCTTGCCGAGCAGAAACAGGAATGCGATCGCCACGCCCATGCCGATGGCGAGCCAGACGTCGTTGTCGGTCGGCTTGCCGACCTGGACGCCGAGGCCGTCCTGGCGCACCGGCGAGAAAGCGAGCAGCGGATAGGCGATCACGGCGCGCGACAGCGCGTGCGCGCCGATCAGCACGGCAAAGCCGGTCGAGCCGCCGAACTGCGCCAGGCACGCCACCTTGATCATGACGGTGAGCGCGATCGCCAGCACGCCGAACGTGCCGTTACGGCTGTCGCGCATGATCTCCAGCCGGCGCTCGGCCACGAGGCCGTGCGGGCCGAGCCCGTCGGCAGTATCGGCCAGGCCGTCTTCGTGAAGGGCGCGGGTTATCAGGATCGCCACGCCGACCGCCAGAACCGCCGCCAGCCAACCGGGACCGGCAATGCCGCGCACGATGGCGAAGACAAGTCCGGATGCCAGGCCCACGCCGACGCCGACGATGGGCAGGACCGGCAGCACGTCGCTCAACGGCCAGCGCGGCGGGCCGCTGCCGAGCTGCAGTCCGGTGAAGAAGCTCGCCTGCTCCCTGAACGCCTCGACCCAATCATCGAACGAGGACGGGCGCGAGGGAGGCGGGTCGCCGGGGCTGGTCATGGTAGGTCAAATATAGGATGGTCCGCGCCCGCCGGAAGGACCCTTTGAGCTCATGACTGCACCGACTGCGAACTTCGAGGAAATGCGCCGAATCCTGCGCGATTTGCCGGGTCCGGACCTCGCCGCCCGGACCGACGTGGTGCGCCGGCAGGCCGAGCTGACCAAGCCGCCGGGCTCCCTGGGACGGCTGGAGGAGATCGCCGAATGGCTGGCCGCCTGGCAGGGCCGCGGGGCACCCCGGATCGAGCGGCCCCGCATCGCCGTGTTCGCCGGCACCCATGGTATCGCCCGGCGCGGTGTCTCGGCCTATCCGCCGGAAGTCACGCAGCAGATGGTGAAGAACTTCCTGGACGGCGGAGCGGCCATCAACCAGCTCGCCGCGACCTTCGACGCCGACCTACGCATCTACGAGCTCGATCTCGACCATCCCACCGAGGACTTCACCCGGGCGCCGGCGATGAGCGAGGCCCGCGCCGCCAACGCCATGGCCTACGGCATGATGGCGGCCGAGCCCGGCATCGACGTGTTGTGCCTGGGTGAAATGGGGATCGGCAACACGACCAGCGCCGCGGCGCTTTCGGCCGGCCTGTTCGGCGGCACCGGCCGCGACTGGGCGGGCCCGGGAACTGGCGTGCACGGGGCCGCCCTCGAGAAGAAAGTCGCCGTGATCGACGAGGCGCTGGCGCACCACAAGGCCGCGATCGCCGCGGGCGACCCGATCACCGTTCTGGCTGCGCTGGGCGGCGAGGAACTCGCTGCCATGGCGGGCGCCATCGTGGCCGCCCGCATGGGCCGCATCCCGGTACTGCTCGACGGCTTCGTCTGCACCGCGGCGGCCGCCGTCCTGCACGCCGCCGACCGCCACGCGCTCGATCACTGCCTCGTGGCGCACTGCTCGGCCGAGCCCGGACACCGCCGCCTGCTCGAGGCGATCGGGCACAAGCCATTGTTCGACCTCGGCATGCGGCTCGGCGAAGCCTCGGCGGCAGCGCTCGCCATCCCGATCCTCAAGGCGGCGGCGGCCTGTCACAACGGCATGGCGACGTTCGCCTCGGCCGGAGTGTCGTCGAAGGTCTGAGCTGCGGCCGGTCGGCCCGATATTGTGCAGCGGCACTGATCCAACTCCCGTCCTGATGCCGTTTGATCCTGCGCAATGCGCCGACCCGACGGTCCCGGTGTAGTTGCTCGCGGTCGCGACGGTTCCGCCAACGGCTCCTCGCGACGGGCATCACATCGATGCGATCGAACAATGAGGAGAGACACGATGCAGACCAATCGCCGTACGGCACTCAAGATCCTGGGAGGCGCCGCGATGACGGCTGGCGTGCTTCCGGCGCTGTCCGTTCCCGCCTCCGCTCAGGGCGAGGATCTGGTGGTTCCGAACCGCTACCAGAACTTCAAGCGCGGCACGATTCACAGCATGCATCCCGAGGTACGCAGCTTCACCATCATCTGGGAGGATCTCGGCCGGGTGAAGATGAAGGCCGCCGACCTCGTCACCAACTACGGATCGCTCAAGGTCGGCCAGGTGGTCGACACGCACTGGTACGACTATCTCGACTTCCTGATCGCCAAGACCACGCCGGCCGTCACCGAGCGCGCCAAGGCGATGCTCGCCCAGGGCGCACGGCTGGAAGGAATTCCCGGCGCCCAGCAACGCATCCGCCTGTGGACCATGTCGGGCATGTGCACCAAGGTCGACACCAAGACCCAGCAGGTGTGGCTGATCAACGCCTCGGGCGGCGAGCCCGACAAGCCCTCGCCGGACAGCGGCGAAGTGATCACCATGCCGCAGATCCTGTCCGAGGCCGGCAAGGCCGCGCTGGCCGGTCTCCAGCCCGGCGACAAGATCACCACGGTGTTCAGCCAGCAGACGGCGATCGACGCCACGATCATCCGTTAGCAGGGACGAACAACCGACGAAGCTCCGGGGCCGCAAGCCCCGGAGTTTCTTTTTGGGCGGGCCACACGGACCGGAGAGCGGCCGAGGACTGGCCAAGCCCGCACGGATGTAGGATTGTCCGCGCGCGATGAAGCAACCCGGCAAGGCGGCAAACACGGCAACGAAGACGCGGCGAGCCGGCCGGTTGCGCGACAACGATCCGCAGGCGACGCGGCGCAACATCGTCGACGTCGCAACGCATGAGTTCGCACAGAAGGGCTACGGCGGCGCGCGGGTCGATGCGATCGCCGCGCGCACGCGCACCAGCAAGCGCATGATCTACTATCACTTCTCCGGCAAGGAGGGGCTCTACCTCGCGGTGCTGGAAGCGGCCTACAGCGGCATCCGGCGCGAGGAGGCCACACTCGATCTCGACCATCTCGCGCCTGAGGCGGCGCTGCGCCGGCTGGTCGCCTCGACCTTCGACTACTACATCGAGCACCCGGAGTTCGTCCGCCTGGTGATGAACGAAAACATCATGGACGGCGCGCACATGAAGCGCTCGCGCACCATCGGCAAGCTCAACCTCACGGTGATCGACGCGCTGACCCGGATCGTCCGGCGCGGCCAGAAGACAGGCGTCTTCCGGACGGGCATCGATCCGCTGGAGCTGCACATGTCGATCAGCGCGCTCGGAATCTTCCACGTCGCCAATCGCGCGACCTTCTCGACCATCTTCAAGCTCGACATGACCTCGCCGAAGGCGGTAGCGACCCGGCGCAAACAGGTGGTGGAGATCGTGCTGGGGCACGTTCGGGCCACACCTTGATCCATTCTGCATGGTGCAGCGCAGCCGCAACCTGATTGACAAAATGAACCGTCTGGTACATTCGGTCTGAACAAGAACAAGACGGCGTAATCCATCCCAGGAGGAAACATGTTGCGCAGGAAGATTGCCCTGACCGGGGCATTGGCCGGTCTGGCCATCACGGGGTTGTGGGCCGGCAGGGCCGCCGCACAGGAAGTGGTGATCCCCAACATCATCGAATTGAGCGGCGGCGGCGCCACCGTCGGCGCGATGTGGCGCAACGGCGCCACCATGGCGGTCGAGGAGATCAACGCCAAGGGCGGCATCCTCGGCAAGAAGGTCAAGCTCGAGTTCGTCGACACCGCCAGCGACCCGGGCAAGGCCCGCGCCGCCATGCAGCGCGCGCTCGACGACAAGCCGGTGGCGATCTTCGGGCCGATCTACTCCGGCTCGGTCAGCGCCACCCTCAAGATGACGGCGGAGGCCGAAGTGCCGCAGATCATCGGCGGCGAGGCCGGCCCGCTGACCGCCCAGGGCAGCAAGTACATCTTCCGCACCTCGTTCGGACAGAACGTGTCGATGCCCAAGATCGCCAACTACCTGCGCGACGGCGTGAAGGCCAAGAGCGTGGCCGTGGTTTTCGTGAACAACGATTTCGGCAAGGGCGGGCGCGATGCCATCGTCAAGGAGCTGAAGGAGCGCAACATCGCCGTCGTGGCCGACGTCTCGACCGAGGCCGGCCAGGCCGACTTCGCCGCCGACGTGATCAAGGTCAAGGGCGCCAATGCCGATGCCGTGTTCGTCTATCTGAACGAAGAGGAGAGCGCGCGCTTCCTGCGCGAAGCCAAGAAGCAGGGCCTCAACAAGCCACTGATCGGCGAAACCACGCTGCTCGGCCAGAAGGTGATCGAACTGGCGGGCGACGCTGCAAACGGCGTGAGGGGCCATGTCGGCCTGACCGTCGATGCGCCCGTCCCGTCGATCCAGGAGTTCGGCAAGAAGTACGAGGCCAAGTACAAGTCCAAGCCCGACCACAACGGCGTGAAGGGCTACATCGCGCCATACATGATCAAGGCGGCGGCCGAGAAGGCCGGCAAACTCGACGCCAAGGCGATCGCCGCGGCGCTGCATGGCCTGACCATCACGCCCGACAAGGAGCCCGGCATCCTGATCGAGGCGACCTGGGACGACACCGGCGAGATCGACCGCATCTCGTTCCTCGGCGAAGTCAAGGACGGCAAGCAGGTCATCACCGAGACGCTGCCGAAGCTCAAGAAGTGACGGCTCACTTTTGAGCCGTCACCCCGAGCGAAGCGAAGCGAAGTCGAGGGGTCTTGCCCGGATCAGGCAAGGCCTCTCCGCGCCGCCGAGCGCTGCTCGGCTCCGGTCGAGGCGACTGACATGACCGACCTCCTCCAGCTCCTGATCGCGGGCCTCGCCACCGGCGCGATCTATGCGCTGGCGGCGATCGGCTTCACCCTTCTCTGGCAGACCTCGCAGACCATCAATTTCGCCCAGGGCGAGTTCGTGATGGTCCCGGCCTTCTTCGCACTCATCGCGATGAAGTGGCTCGGCCTGCCGGTCGCGATCGCACTGCTGGCGGCCATCCTGATGTCGATGCTGCTTCTGGGCGTGGTGTTCCGCTACGCCGTGGTCGGCCCGCTTCTCGGCCGCGGGGTGCTGCCGCTGGTGATCTCGACCCTGGCGCTGAGCGTGCTCCTGAAGGAATCGGTCAAGGACTTCTACAGCGCCGAGGCGCAGACCTTCCCGACCTTGCTGCCCGACGCGGTGATCCAGATCGCGGGCGTCGCGGTGTCGCTGGCCCAGCTCGGCGTACTGGGTGTGGCACTGGTGTCGATCGCGCTGCTGCAGTGGTTCCTGGCCGGCACGCGCACTGGCCGGCAGATGCAGGCCACGGCGCAGAACCCGACGGTCGCCCGCATCCTCGGCGTGCCGGTCGAGCGCATGATCCTCTATACCTTCCTGATCAATGCAGCCCTTGCCGCGCTCGCCTCGATCCTGATCTCGCCGATCTACCTGGCGAAGTTCTCCAATGGCGAGACGCTCGGCCTGATCGCCTTCGTGGCGGCGATCGTCGGCGGCTTCAACCAGGTGCGCGGCGCCATCGCCGGCGGCCTGCTGATCGGCGTGCTCGACAATCTCGCGGCCGCCTACGTCTCGACCGCCTATCGTCAGGCCATCCCGTTGATCCTGCTGGTGCTGATCATCCTGTTCCGCCCGCAGGGCCTGCTCGGCCGCAAGGAAGAGCGCGCGGTATGAGCACGCAGCGCACCCTGCTGATCGGTCTCGGCCTGCTGGTCGTCCTGGCGCTGGTGCCGGCAGATCTGACCGGGCTCGGCCTGCCCTATGCGGGCCTCAAGCGCTACGGAACCTATATCCTGACCCTGTGGCTGGTGACGGCGATCGCCGCCATGGGCGTCAATCTGATCGTGGGCTATGCCGGGCAGGAGACGCTGGCCCAGGCGGCGTTCGTCGGCATCGGCGCATACCTCACCGCGATCACCCAGAAATATGGCTGGCCGTTCGGCTTGTCGTTCGCAGCTTCGGGACTGGTCACGTTCGTGATCGGCATCGCGCTCGGCTTCCCCGCCCTGCGCGTCCAGAAGCATTACCTGGCCTTCGTCACGCTCGCCTTCTCGGTGCTGTGCTGGCTGGTATTCCGCAACGAATCGGCGATCACCGGCGGCGTCATGGGCATCCGCGACATCGAGCGGCCGGTCCTGTTCGGACTGAAGCTGCGCAACGCGCAGAACTTCTACTGGTTCGTGCTGGCGATCGCCTCGGCCATGACCTTCGTGCTGTGGTGGATCCTGCGCTCGCCCTGGGGTCGTGCCTTCACCGCGTTGCGCGAGAATCCGCTGCGCGCCGAGAGCCTGGGCGTCGACGTCCGGCTCTACACCCTGCTCGCCTTCGCGCTGGGCAGCGCCTACGGCGGCATGGCGGGCAGCCTCTATGCGCCGCTGGTCGAATTCATCGACCCCAGCCCGTTCGCCCTGGGCCCATCGCTGCTGTTCATGCTGATGGTCGTCGTCGGCGGCGCCGGCACCTTCGTCGGGCCCTTCGTCGGCGCAGCCATCGCCGTGCTGCTGCCGGAATGGCTGCGTGCCTGGGAGACCTGGTACCTGCTGATATATGCCGCCCTGGTGATGGTCCTGATGGCGGTGTTTCCCGGCGGCATTGTCGGACTGGTGGCCCGCCTGCTCGCGCCCCGGAGGCAGGCATGACCGCCCGCCTGCAGGTGCGCGACATCGAGAAGTCGTTCGGCGGCGTGCAGGCCGTGCGCGGCGTCAGCTTCGACGTTCACGAGGGCGAGATTCTCGGCGTGATCGGCCCCAACGGCTCGGGCAAGTCGACGCTGTTCAACTGCATCCTGGGACAGCTCGTCCCGAGCAGGGGCTCGGTCGCCGTCGACGGCCGCGACGTCACCGGGCTGAGACCGTCGGAACTCAATCGCCTCGGCGTCTCGCGCACCTTCCAGCTGCTGCAGGTGTTTCCGCGGCTGACGGCGCGCGAGAACCTGATCCTCGCCGGACAGGAGCATCGCGGCTCTCGGCTCGGCCGCCTGTTCGGCGCAATCGATGCCGGTCTCGGCGCCGAGGCCGATCGCATGCTCGAGTTCTTCCGCCTCGGCGCGCTGGCCGGCGAACCGGCCGGCAGCCTGAGCTACGGCCAGCAGAAGCTTCTCGACGCCGCAATGGCCTTCATGGCGGGATCCAGGCTCGTGCTGCTCGACGAACCGGCGGGCGGCGTCAATCCGACCATGCTGGCGGGACTTCGCGACCGGCTGGCTGCGATCAACCGCGAGGCGCGCGCCACCTTCGTTGTGATCGAACACAACATGGAGTTCGTGATGGCGCTGTGCACGCGCCTGATCGTGCTCGCCGAAGGCCGTATCATCGCCGAGGGAACGCCCGCCGAGGTACGGGCCAATCCGGCGGTGATCGAAGCCTATCTGGGCCATTGACCATGGCAGCCGACACCATCCTCACCCTGCACGACGTGGTCGCCGGCTACGGCCGCATGACCATCCTCAACGGTCTCTCGGCCGCGATCCGGCGCGCCAGGATCACCACCGTGATCGGCCCCAACGGTGCGGGCAAATCGACCCTGTTCAAGACGGTATTCGGACTGCTCGGCGTGCGTTCGGGCAAGGTGACGTTCGACGGCCAGGACACGACGTCGCTGCCGCCGCGGCGCATGCTCGATGCCGGCATGTGCTACGTGCCGCAGGGCCGCAATCTCTTTCCCGAGCTGTCGGTGCGGCACAATCTCGAACTGGGCGGCGTGGCGCTGAGCGACCAGAGCCGGCTCGGCGCGCGGGTGGATGCGATGATGGACCGTTTCCCGATGTTGCGGGAAAAGGCCGACGCGCAGGCCTCGACCCTGTCGGGCGGCCAGCAGAAGCTGCTGGAAGTGGCGCGCGGCCTGCTGCTCGATCCCAAGCTGGTCCTGATCGACGAGCCGTCGATCGGCCTGTCGCCGCTGATGGTCGAGGAAGTTTTCGCGATCCTGAAGGGCTTGCGCGACTCGGGCGTCACCATCCTGCTGATCGAACAGAACGCACGGCAGGCACTGGCGATTTCCGACCACGGCCTGGTGCTGGAACAGGGCCAGACCCGGATCGAGGACAGCGCAGCCGCCATCCTGGCCGACCCGCGCATCGCCCAGCTCTTCCTGGGCGGCGGCCTGGCGACATCCGGAGACAAGCCATGACCAACCCGCGCTATCTGGTCGGCCTGATTGGGGCCCATATCGGCCGGTCACTGTCGCCGGCCCTGCACGAAGACGGCTTCGCGGCGCTGGGCGGCAGCGGACACTACCACCTCATGGATTCCGAGGACGGCCGGGCGCGCAAGCTGCCGGACATGCTGGCGGCGGCGCGCACCGCCGGCTTTGCCGGAGTCAACGTCACCTTTCCGTTCAAGGAAGCGGTGATCGGCCTGCTCGACGAGGTTTCGCCCGAAGCAGCGCAGATCGGCGCGGTGAACACGGTGGTGTTCGACAGGTCCGGCCGCACGACCGGCCACAACACCGATCGCTCGGGCTTTCGTGCCGCCTTCGCCGAGACATTCGGAACGGATGCCGTGCGGGGGGCGCCGGTGCTGCAGCTGGGCGCCGGCGGCGCCGGCCGCGCCGTCGCCTTCGCGATGATGGATCTCGGCGCGCGGCCGCTGCGCCTGTTCGATCGCGAGACGGCACGGGGGCAGAAGCTCCGCGACGACCTGATTGCGCGGTTCGGCTCGGGCTGCTGCGAGGTGATCGACGCCCCGGAACCCGCGATCGCCACGTCGGCAGCGATCGTCAACGCGACGCCGGTCGGCATGTGGAGCCATCCGGGCCTGCCGATGCCGGCCGACGGCATCGAGGCCCGCCACCTCGTGGCCGACGTGATCTACACGCCGCTGGAGACCGAATTCCTGCTCGCGGCCAAGGCCCGGGGCGCACGCACCATGGGCGGCGCCGGCATGTGCGTCCATCAGGCCGCGGAAGCGTTCCGTCATTTCACCGGCCGTACCGCCGACGTCGCGCGCATGCGGCGCACGTTCGCGGCGGCCTGCGCCAAACAGGAGACCAAACCCCAGGAGAAGCCCTAGAAGGAGGAGGAGCCATGAAGACCGCCATTGCCACGGTGTGCTTGAGCGGCGCCCTGGACGAGAAACTGGAAGCCATCGCGCGCGCGGGCTTCAAGCGCGTCGAAATCTTCGAGAACGACCTCCTGACCTTCAACGGCTCGCCGGCCGACGTCCGGCGCATGATCGAGGATGCCGGCCTCTCGACCATCACCTTCCAGCCGTTCCGCGACTTCGAGGGCATGCCCGACGGCAAGCGCGATCGCGCGCTGACCCGCGCCGAACGCAAGTTCGACGTCATGCAGGCGCTCGACTGCGACCTGCTGCTGGTCTGCTCGAACGTCGCGCCCGACAGCCTGGGCGGCATCGATCGCGCCGCCGCCGACCTGCGCGAGCTCGGCGAACGCGCGGCCAGGCGCGGCCTGCGCATCGGCTTCGAGGCCCTCGCCTGGGGCCGCCACATCAACGACTACCGCGATGCCTGGGAGGCGGTGCGCCGTGCCGACCATCCGGCGGTCGGGCTGGTGCTCGACAGCTTCCATATCCTGGCGCGCCGGACCGATCTTTCGGCGATTCGCGCGATCCCGCGCGACCGCATCTTCCTGGTGCAGGTCGCCGACGCGCCGCGGCTCGACATGGACTACCTGTCGTGGAGCCGCCACTACCGCAACTTCCCGGGCCAGGGCGACCTGCCGCTCGACGATTTCATGGATGCGCTGGCGGCCACCGGCTTCGACGGGCTGTTCTCGCTGGAGATCTTCAACGACCAGTTCCGCGCCGGCCCGACCCGGCAGACGGCGGTCGACGGCCACCGCTCGCTGGTCTTCCAGCTCGACCGGTTGCGCCAGCGGCTGCCGAATCCCGCGTCGTCGCTCCCCGTTCTGCCGCCGCGTGCCAGATGCCTCGGCGTGGAGTTCATCGAATTTGCGATGGACGACGCGGCCGCCGTGGATTTCGAGCGCCTGCTGGCCGGACTCGGCTTCCGCCGCGCCGGCGAGCATGTTTCCAAGGCGGTGACGCGCTGGCGCCAGGGCGACATCAACGTCGTGGTCAATACCGAGAAGGAGGGCTTCGCCCACTCCTACAACATCACCCATGGCACGGCGGTGTGCGCCATCGGTCTCAGGGTCGACGACGCGGCGGCGGCGCTCGACCGCGCGCAGATGCTGTTCGACACGCCGTTCCGCCAGGCCGTCGGCCCGGGCGAACTGGAAATTCCCGCGGTGCGCGGCCTGGGCGGCAGCCTGGTCTATTTCATCGATTCCAAGACCGACCTCGGCCGGGTCTGGGACATCGAGTTCAGGCCGGTGTCGGGCGGCGCGGCCAAGGAAGCAGGCCTCCGCCGGGTCGATCATCTGTCGCAGTCGATGATGTACGATGAGATGCTGAGCTGGCAGCTGTTCTACACCTCGCTGCTCGAGGTCGACAAAGTGCCCGAACAGGAGGTGCTCGATCCCGGCGGGCTGGTGAAGAGCCAGGTCGTGCATTCGAAGGACGGGCTGCTGCGGATCGTGCTCAACGCCTCGCAGTCCAGCCGCACCCAATCCTCGCGGTTCCTTTCGGAGGCGTTCGGCTCGGGCGTGCAGCACATCGCCCTCGCCACCGCCGACATCGTCGCCACGGCAAGGCACTTCCGGGCAAACGGCGTCGACCTGCTGCCGGTGCCCGAGAATTACTACGACGATCTCGAGGCCAAGACCGACCTCGACGCGGCGACGATCGACGTCTTGCGGGCCAACGGCATTTTCTACGACCGCGACGGCGACAGCGAATACTTCCAGATCTACACACGCACCGTGGAAGATCGCTTCTTCTTCGAGATTGTCGAACGTCGCGGCTACGAAGGCTACGGCGCCGTCAACGCGCCGGTGCGGCTGGCGGCACAGGCCCGCCTCGCCGGCGGCGGCGCGCCATGATCCATTTCCGGGCGGCTACTTCTTCGCCCCCGGCAGGAAGTCGTCGAGCGGCACGCCAAAGCTGTTGAGCGCCCACGACACGAGATTGTACTGGCCGACGGTGAAGACCGCGTCCATCAGCTGCTCGGTCGAGTATTTCTTCGACAGCGCCGCCCAGGTCGCGTCGGACACCACGGAATTTTCATAGAGATCGTCGGCGACCTGCAGCAATGCAGATTCTTCCGGGGTCCAGCCCTTGGCCTTGGGACCTTCCTTGAGCCGCTCGATGTCGGCGTCGCTGACGCCGCCACGCCTGGCGATCAGCTCGTGCTGGGCGAATTCGTACTCGGCCTGATTCAGCCAGCCGATGCGCAGGATCAACAATTCGCGATCCCGGAACGGCAGCGTCTGCTTGCCGAGAATGTGGCCGGCAAAAGGCGTCCAGCGCTTGACGAGTTTGGGATGGTGCGCCAGCACCTTGAAAATGTTGAATACGCGGCCATTCATCGCGTTCTTTTCGACGGCCTCCCGGTCTTCCGCCGCCATGGTCGACAGGTCGCGCATCGGGATGCGCTGCTTACGCTGGATCATCGTGATTCCTCCACAGTCGCACCGTATCATGCTTGCCTCGCATGTCGTTCCCCCTCGATAGACGCCGCTTTCTGCTGGGCGGCACCGCACTCGGCGCGACGACCTCGCATGCCGAAGCGCAGTGGGCTCTGGAGCAGTCCGAGGTGACGCTGGCCGAGACCGCCACCATCGACGGACGATTCTGGGACACGCCGTTCCAGGGCGGGACGACGGTCGATGCCGTTCATCGCTCGGTACTGCTGCGCTTTCCATCGGCAGCCGAGGAGATCGCCAATCTGCTCCGGCGCGGCAAGGTGCTCGCCAAGGCCGAGCTGGCGTTCAGCTACAGCGGCTACGAGATCGTGCCCGAAGGCTATGTCTGCCGCGACGGCCTGGGTCGCAAGGTATGGACCGACGATCCGCCGACCTGGCATCTTCAGGCCTGGGCGCTGCGCCAGCCGTGGAAGTCCGACGCCAAGACCGGCCCGACCTTCAATGCCAGCGTCAATGGCCTGCGCAACTGGGCCCGATATGGCGCGACCGACACGAGCCGCGACCGGATCGACGGACTGTTCGAGCCGCAGGAACTCTCGATCAATGCGCGCGACGCGCGTTTCGACATCACGAAGCTGCTGTCGACGGCCATGATCGAGCGCGATGCCGGGGCACGCCTGCGCTGGCTCGAGCAATGCGGCTTCCTGCTGCGCAAGCTCGAGACCTACGACTCGCGTTATCGCGCCCAGGGCGACGCCTATGAATGGGCAATGCCGACCGGCGGCCATGGTCTGCGCTTCGCCGCGCCGCGGCTGGTCCTGAACCTGCGGCGTCTCGCCAACGGCGGCACGGTCTCGGTCGTCCTGCCGACGACGATGCGGCACGACTGGGAGATGGGCAAGCCGGATGCCTCCGCGCCGACCGCCATCATGCCGACGCTGGGACAGATCGCCGACCGGGTTCGCAAGGCTCTGACCGTCGAAGGCACCCGGACGGAGTGGGAGCTGCGGCGCATCGCCGAGCTGCGCCATGTCGGCGGCGACAATGTCAGCGCCTGGGCCAATGTCGGCGGCGAGAAGGACTACAAGGAGTATCTCCGGCGCATCGCCGACACGCTCGCCATGCCGCCGCGCTACTGGATGGGCTGGGAGGTCGCCGACATCGTCCTCACCTGGTTCGTCTTCAGGGACATCTTGGCGCCGCCGGTCCAGGACCACCTGAAGAACTACTGGCGCGGCTGGCTGCAACCCGAGCTGCAGACCAACGCCTTCGTCCATCCGCAGAGCCCCGACGCCATCGACTACTGGAAGCGCAACCGGGACTGGCGCGGCCGCGCCTCGTTCTTCCGGGCGGGCTACTGCTACGCCGTCAGCACGCAGAACTTCAACCACACCGCCGCGATGGGCGCGCTGCTGGGCGGCGCCATGATCGGCTCCGAGTATGCCATGGGCGACGGCCGGCACGGCCTGGAAGCGCTCCTGCTGCGCTTCTGGTCGTTCTTCGACGGCGGCACGCAGGAGATGCTCGACCCGTACTACCTGTCGATCACGCTCAGCGCCCAGAAGATGTTCGCCGACTATGCGCCGCAGCCGGCCGACCGGCTGATGGGGCGCATCCTGGTCGACCGCACGATGGAGTTGCTGGTCAGCGTCTATCACTCCCAGACCCGCCGCCTGATCGCCGCCTCCAACCGCGCGCGAATGTCCGGCATCTTCGTCGAGCAGGATGGCATCTACGGCGCCCTCCACACGCTGTCGAAGGACGGTGCGGTGAACTATCTCGACCAGCAGGCCCCCGGAAAGGTCCAGGGCATGCCCGCCTGGGGCTACGACTTTCCGCCCGGCCGTGTCGCCATCCAGGCGCAGGCCGCGCCCTGGGGGCCGTCGTGGCTGTCGGGCCTGATCGACGACAAACCCGCGGGCTTCGAGGAGACCTCGACAGAGACCACGCGCGGCAACTTCAGGCCGCCGCTGTGGCGGCGTACCTGGCTCGGCAAGTGGTGTGGCCTCGGCAGTGCCGACATAAGGGGCGGCACGGTCGACGTGCTGGCCCACTGGGTGCGCAAACCCGAGAAGGCGAAGCGGCTGGAAGACCTCGGCTCGCTCACGGTGCGCTACTGCGCCAACAAGCCCGACCTGGTGACGACCGGCGGCGGCGTCACGGCCCAGGCCGGTCTCACCCTGACCTATCAGAGCCGCAACCGCGCCATCGTCTGCGCCAAGCCGCACGGCAACCGCCAGCGCTTCCTCGATGCCGCCGGCAACGAGGTCTCCCAGCTCGCCACGGTGATCGGCCTGTGGAACTTCAATGCGGCCCCGAACTGGGAGATCAGGATCGACGACCGCAAGGTCGAGACATTCCCGCAGCGCGCCACGAGCCAGCAAAAGATCCTGATCCGCGACGGCGTCACCTATCTCGCCATACGGCCGCTGCCGGCCAGCGACCTGGGGCGCGATGCCGAGATCGAGATCGGCCGCGGCGGCGGCGGCAAGGCCGATCCGACCGGCGCGGACGTCGCGCCGGCGCTGATCGTGTCGTTGTTCAACATGCGCAACGGTCGGGCAAGGCCGGTCGGCGATCTCGACATGCGCACCATCGGCAGCCGTACCTATGGCGGCTTCGTGCTGGAGATCGGCGATGCCGAACAACACGGCAGCTTCGACGCCTTCGCCCGGCACATCGACGCCACCGAGCTCAAGGCGACCTGGAACGAGGACGACCGGAGGCTGGACGTCGTCTATCGCAGCGGTGGCGACACGATGGAGGCGGGCTTCGGCACCGATTTCGGCCAGCCCGCCGAGCAGCACTACGTGATCAATCCCGGTACGCAGGAAAAGGCTATCCCGTATCGCCGCCTGAACGGCCAGTGGCCGTATCTGCCGCCGGGCCTCGAGCGCGACACCGGCTGGTCGCAGCAGGGTACGACCGGCCGGCTCGAGAAGAACGGCGCGGTGCTGACGGGCGACGCCGGCCGCAAATCCTATCTGCTGGCCGATCCCAGGAGCGGCGCCGTGGTCGGCTACAACCCCCTGCCCGATCCGCAGCCTTTCAAGCTCACCAGCCGCGACGGCGCGAGCTTCACCGCCGACGGCAAGGTCGGGCTGCTGCGCCTGGAATACCGGCCGTGGGCGCGCGAGGTCGAGATCTCCTACGCCCCCAAGCCCGACCAGAACGGCTCGGACATGGCGCGCAGAATTACGATCGAAGGCATGGCCGAAGCGCCGACCGTCACCTTGAATGGCAAGAAGGTCGATGCAGCCCGCGCCGACAAGGGCTTCCAGATCGCTCTCTCATGAAGCCGGCCGGCACGAACCCGACGCTGCGGCGCGCCATTTTCCTGAAGCTGGCCGGCGCCGCGGCCCTGGCCGGCCCGGCTCATGCCCAGACACAGACACTGCCCGGAGGCCGCATGGACAAGCGCAAGATTCCCTCGACCGGCGAGATGCTGCCGGTGGTCGGCTGCGGCACCTGGCAGACGTTCGACATCGGCGCGTCGCCGGGCGAGCGCGCACCGCGCGCCGAGGTGCTGAAGGCTCTGTTCGAAGCGGGCGGTTCGCTGGTCGACAGTTCGCCGATGTACGGACGCGCCGAGGGCGTGGTCGGCGACCTACTGGCCGAAACCGGCGCGCGGTCGAAGGCCTTCATCGCCACCAAGGTCTGGACCGCCGGCAAGGAGCAGGGCATCGCGCAGATGCAGCAATCGATGAAACTGCTGCGCGCCGACCCGCTCGACCTGATGCAGATCCACAATCTGCTCGACTGGCAGACGCACCTGCCGACGCTGCGCGCCTGGAAGAAGGATGGCCGCTTCCGCTATCTCGGCGTCACGCACTACACGGAAAGCGCGCACGACTCGCTGATCGCCGTCCTGCAGCGCGAGACGTTCGACTTCGTGCAGATCAATTATGCCCTCGACGACCGCGGCGCCGAGCGGCGCCTGCTGCCGGCGGCACGCGACAGGGGCGTCGCGGTGATCGTCAACATGCCGTTCGGCGGCGGCGGTCTGCTGCGCAAGCTCTCCGCCCGCAAGTTGCCGGACTGGGCGGGCGAGATCGGCTGCGCGAGCTGGGCCCAGATCCTGCTGAAGTTCGTGCTGGCAAACCAGGCCGTGACCTGTGTCATTCCCGGTACCAGCCGGCCCGAACACATGCGCGACAACGCACAGGCCGGCAGCGGCCCTCTGCCCGACGGCGCCCTACTGAAGCGGATGACGGCCGAACTCGTCGGCTAACGGGGCGCCGCGACTTCATCGACCTGCAGGTGACGGCCCTTGCGGTCGAAGAACATGCCGCGATTGAGCGCCAGCGGATCGGCGGTCACCGAGGCCTCGATATCCCTGAGCTTGTTGCGCGCTACCGAATCGATCAGCGGCCCGCCGGCCCCGAGGCCGACGAAGAAGGCGACGGCGTCCCACGGCGTGCGCGCGCCGTCGAGCAGCGCGGCCATTTCCTTCCAGCTCATGTCGTCGCCGATCATCTGGGCGTAGGTCGACTTCACCGCCCCGATCTGCTCGCCGGAAATCCGCACCAGCACGATGAAGATCGTGAAGGCGCCAGTGTCGGCAAACTGCGCGGCGAGCCATTGCTCGAAGTCGGTCTTCACGGGAATGCTCGTCGCCTAGAACTCGACGACCGGCGTCGGCGGCACGTAGCGTTCGTAGACCTGCAGGAACGGCTGCCCGCGATCCTGTTCGTACCAGGCCTCGAAGGCCCGGAAGGCATCGATCGGATCGGCGGGCGGCTGCGCCTCCTTGCCTTCCTCGGCCGCGGCTGGATGGATGTGGTCGTGCAGCGCCTCGGCGATCGGCCGCAGGGCCGCGATCAGCTTCTGGCCGCCCTCGCCCAGCTCGGCCAGGCCGGTCTCGACCCAGCCGATCTCGCGGAACAACGCCACCAGCTGACGTTCGACCGACGCCTCGCGCTCGGGTTCGCCAGCGGCGGCGCGCGCCATGTCCGACAGCGCGTTGAGGCGGCGCCAGGCGAAGGCGCGGGCGCGCTCGGCCGCCTTGATCTGGGCGTCGACGCTGGCGCGCACCGAGCGCTCGTTGGTCTCGGCCTGGGTGCAATCGGCCTGCAGGCGGGCAATGAAGCTATCGGCGGCGCTGGGCATATTGCGGCGACCCTATCATGACAGCGGCTGCTCGGCGCGATGCTGGGCTTCGGCGCGCTGCGACGGCCGGGTATGCGCGCGTGCCTCGCGCAGGAAGCCCGCCGCCAGTTCGCCGGCCCCGCCCCGTTCGGCACGCAACAGCCAGTGCAAGGCCTCGACCGGATCGCGAGCCACGCCCTGGCCCGACAAGTAGGCCGCCCCCAGCATGGCCTGCGCCTCGGGATGGCCGAGACGCGCGGCCTTGCCCCACCATTCGGCGGCCCGGGTCGCGTCGCGCTCCGTGCCGAGAGCGTTGTGGTGCATGTCGCCCAGCCGCGCCATGGCGCCGACCCGCCCCTGCGCCGCGGCGCTGCCGGCCCATTCGAGTGCCCCCGCGTAATCCTGCGGGCAGCCGCCGCCCACCAGTTTCATCCACGACAGCGTGTCCTGCGCGTCGGGATCGCCCTGCCGGGCGGCGCGTTCGTACCAGACCGCCGCCTCGACGTGGTCCTGCGGCACACCCCAGCCCTCGAAGTAGCAGAGCGCGAGATTGCGCTGGCCGCCGACGTCGCCCTGCTCCGCCGCGCGGCGCAGCCAGAGCACGGCCTTGTCCGGATCGCGCTCGACGCCACGTCCCTCGAGAAAAGCCGCACCCATGTTGCTCTGGGCGCGGGCATTGCCCTCGTGCGCCAGCGGCGCCCAGAGATCGAGCGCGACACCCGCATCGCCCGCATTCCACGCCGCCAGCGCCTCGGCCATGCGTCGCTCCGCCGAGACCGGACGCGAGAAGAGTCTGCCGATCCACGACATCGGACGCGCCTAGCTGCTGGCCGGCTCCTGCACGCCGAGCAGGAAGGGATTGGCGACCCGCGCGAACCCTTCCTCGCCGACCAGCAGGTCGAGCCCGAGCGAGGCCAGGTCGTCGGCCAGCGGCTCCAGAGGCTTGGCGGCCTCGAGGAAGAAGACCTTGGAATAGCCGTGGCAGGCCTCGCAGCATTCGGCGCGCAAGAAGGTCGTGCCGGCGAGCTGGCGATAGGAGATCTTGTCGGTCGAACCGCAATGAACACAGCGCGACCGCACGTAGCGCCAGGACGTGGCGCAGAGCGAGCAGTGCAGGTGACGGTGGCCGAACTTGGTGCCGCCCGGCGACACCAGACCGGCGAGCGCGGGCGAGCCGCAGGCCGGGCACTCGCCCGTCTCGGGCCGGTCGCTCAGCAGGTCTTCCTTGTCGATCAAGGCGGCCATGCGCGTCCACACGACTTGAAGGGCTGCCGCGACGAACACGGATCGCGCGGCCTCGGCCGGCAGGATCTCGCCGCTCAGGAACCGGTCGGCCATCGCCTCGAGATCGTCTGGGCGGGCTTTGGCCAGGGCGTCGCGCGCTTGGCGGGCGGGCTCGGGCAATGCCGCTTCGTCGACCGAGTCCAGCAGACGGGCGAGCGCCGCCCGCCAGCTCGGATCGCGCGGCCACTGGGCCGGATCGACCGGCGCGTGGCCAGCCTTTTTCGCCTTGGTGAGCTGTGCCGGTCCCGGCAGGACGCCGGGCGGCAGGCCCCCGAGGGCCGCCTGCTGGGCGTCGACAAGGGCCGCCACCATGCGCAGGAAAGCTTCCAGCTCGTGGCCGGTCGCCAGCTCGCGCAGCCGTGCGGCGCGGCGCGCGAAGACGGTCGGGAGATCGGGCGGCCGGACGCGATCGCTCTCGGCGATCTCGCCCAGCGTGTTTTCGCCGTAACCTGACGGAGGAAGGGCGGAACCGCCGCTGCTCAGGGCTTGCCGACTTCCTGGCGGAACCACTTGCGGTGATGCTTCCACGCCCAGCCGCCGCTGACCGAGCCCCGGGTCATGGCACGCAGCGTGCCCTTGACCCAGATGACGGCATAGACGTGCACGATCCAGATCAGGATCGCGGCGACCGCAGCCAGGGCATGCGCGACGGCCGACCAGCGCTTCTGCTCGATGGTGGTGTATTCGGAGAAGTAGAAGTCCCACAGCACGATGCCGCTGCAGAACAGCACGACGATCAGGAGCGACTGGCCCCAGAAGACCAGCTTCTGGCCGGCATTGTACTTGCCGAGTTCGGGCAGTTCCTCGTCCTTGGCGTTGATCACCTTGCCGATGTTCTTCATCCACACCGTATCTTCCGACTTCCAGAAGTTGAGCGTGAAGAAGCGGATGAACAGGCCGAGGAAGCTGATGGCCAGCACCACCCCGATCCAGGGATGAATGATGCGGGTCATCTGGCCGCCGCCGAACAGGGCGGTGAGGAAGTAGAGCGAGGGATGGAACAGCGCCAGCCCGCTCAGTGCCAGCAGCACGAGCGAGACGGCGGTGATCCAGTGATTGATGCGCGCGGCAGTGGTGTAGCGGCTGACGGGTTTGGCTTCCACCGTTACGCCCCCTTGGTCTTTTCGAGCTTGGTCGCCTCTTCCTCGTCATGCTCGCTGACGCGGTTGGGGCCCTTGGTGACGTAGTGCATCAGGCCGAACACGCCGGCGAAGGCGATGGCGGCCAGGGACAGCGGCTTCATCACGCCCTTCCATACGCCGACCAGCGGACTGATGCGCGGATTGTCCGGCAGGCCGGAATAGAGGGACGGCTTGTCATTATGGTGCAGCACGTACATCACGTGCGTGCCGCCGACGCCCGGCGGGTCATAGAGGCCGGCGTTGTTGAAACCACGCGACTTCAGGTCGGTTATGCGCTTGTTGGCATGGGCGATCATGTCGGCCTTGCTGCCGAAGACGATCGCCTGCGTCGGGCAGGCCTTGGCGCAGGCCGGCGCCTGTCCGACCACGACACGGTCGGAGCACAGCGTGCACTTGTAGGCCTTGGCGTCGGTCTTGGAGATGCGCGGGATGTTGAAAGGGCAACCCTTCACGCAGTAGCCGCAGCCGATGCAGTTGGCCGACACGAAATCGACGATGCCGTTGGTGTACTGCACGATCGCGCCCGGCGACGGGCAGGCCTTCAGGCAGCCCGGATCCTCGCAATGCATGCAGCCGTCCTTGCGGATCAGCCACTCGAGATTGTCGCCGTTCTCGTACTCGGCGAAACGCATCACCGTGAACGAGGCCGGCGTCAGGTCGGTCGGGTTGTTGTAGCTGCCTTCGAAGGAGCCGATCGACTGGTCGAGGTCGTTCCACTCCAGGCAAGCCGTCTGGCAAGCCTTGCAGCCGATGCACTTGGAGACATCGATCAGCTTGGCAACTTCCACCGCAGCCGGCTTGCCGGCAGGCGTAGGCGGGACGTTCGAGGCCGAGCGGCGGCGAAGGTCGAGGGCTTGAAGTACGGACATCTCACCCTCCCCTTAAACCGTGGCCTGTGCGGGCGGCGTGGTCTTCTTCACGTCGACCAGGAACGCCTTGTATTCCGGCGTGTTGACGCTGGCATCGCCGACCGACGGCGTCAGCGTGTTCGCCGGCTGCGACTTGCGCGTCAGGCCGATGAAGCCGAAGTGGATCGGCAGGCCGACCACGTCACAGGGCTTGCCATCGACCATGATCGGCCGGATGCGCTTGGTAACGCAGGCCTTGGCCTTGATCGCGCCGCGCTGGCTGGAGATCTCCACCCAGTCGCCGTCGCGAATGCCCTTGGCTTTGGCGAGCCGCTCGCCCATCTCGACGAACATCTCCGGCTGGATCACGGCGTTGTCGTGAACGTTCTTGGTCCAGTAGTGGAAGTGCTCGGTGAGACGATAGCTCGTCGCCACGATCGGGAACTTGTCCGGCGTGCCGAACGACTTGGCGTCCGCCGCGAACACGCGCACCACCGGATTGCTGCTGACCTTGGGATGCAGCGGATTGGCGATGAAGGCGTCCATCGGCTCGTAATGCTCAGGGAACGGACCGTCAGGCATGGCGGCGCGGGCGAACAGACGCGCCGTGCCTTCCTGGTTCATGATGAACGGCCCGACATTCTTGTCGGGAGCGAGCGTCGGCGCATAGTCCGGCACGTCGCCTCCGGTCCACCGTTCGCCATTCCACGACATGTACTTCTTGCGCTCGCTCCAGGGCTTGCCCGAAGGATCGGCCGAGGCACGGTTGTAAAGAATGCGGCGATTGGCCGGCCACGAGTAGCCCCAGTTCGGATGGATCCCGAGCCCGGTCGGGTCGGCGGCATCGCGGCGCATCGACATGTTGCCGGCTTCCGTGAAGACGCCGGTGTAGATCCACATGCCGCCCGCTGTCTTGCCGTCCGCGCGCATGAGCGCAAAGCTCGGCAGCAGCTTGCCTGCCTGGAGCAGCACCTTGTCCGGATTGGCGGGGTCCGGCAGGTCCTCCAGGGCATAGCCATTGATCTCCTTGAGGACCTCCTGCGGGTCGGGATTGGCAGGGTTCTTGTAGTCCCAGGTCGTGTTGACGATGGGGTCGGGGAACGCGCCGCCTTCCTTGGCGTAGAGAGCCGCAAGCCGGCCACGCAGGGCCGACACGATCTCCATATCGCTCTTGGACTCGCCCGGACCCTCGACCGCCTTCCAGTGCCACATGATCACGCGACTGGAGTTGGTGGCGCTGCCCTCTTCCTCGGCATAGGCCGATGCCGGAAGCTGGATGACCTCGGTCTGGATCGCCTTGGGATCCACGTTGTTGTACTCGCCGTGGTTCTCCCAGAAGCGCGCCGTCTCGGTCTGGAGCGGGTCGATCACGACCATCCACTTGAGCTTGGCGAGGCCGGACGCGACCTTGGTCTTGTTCGGCGCCGCCATCATGATGTTGAGACCCTGGCAGAACAGGCCGTTCATCTGGCCTGCCGCCATCATGTCGACCATCTTCAGCACGTCGTAGGCGACGTCGAACTTGGGCAGGTAGTCGTAGGCCCAGTTGTTGTCCTTGGTCGCCATCTTGCCGAAGAAGCTCTTCTGCTGGCTGACGAAGAACTTCTCGTAGTTCTGCCAGAAACTGGTCTGGCCCGGCCGCAGCGGCTTGAAGCGGCGCGACTTCATGTAGTCGTCGTAGGTCGCCTCGCGGTCGGTCGGCAGTACCAGGTAACCGGGCGTCGAGGTCGAGAGCAGCGCCAGGTCGGTGATGCCCTGCACGTTGGAATGGCCGCGCAGCGCGTTCACGCCGCCGCCCGGCATGCCCATGTTGCCCAGCAGGAGCTGGATCATGGCCATCGAGCGGATGTTCTGGGCGCCCGTCGTGTGCTGCGTCCAGCCCAGCGCGTACATCGAGGTCATCGTGCGGTCGCCGGTGGCGGTCGAGCCGATCATCTCGCAGATCTGCAGGAACTTCGCCTTGGGCGTTCCGGTGATGCGCTCCACCATCTCCGGCGTGTAGCGCTCGACATGCGCCTTGAGCAGGTTGATGGCGCAACGCGGGTTCTGCAGGGTGTCGTCGACCTTGGCCATGCCCTGCTCGTCGAACTCGTATTCCCAGCTCGACCGGTCGACATAGTTCTTGCGCGCCTCGTCGTAGCCCGTGAACAGGCCGTCGTTGAAGGCGAACCCTTCCTTCACGATGTACGAGGCATTGGTGTAGGCCTTCACGTACTCGGTCAGGATCTTGTTGTTCGCCAGCAGGTAGCGCATCACGCCCGACAGGAACGCGATGTCGGTACCCGGACGAATCGGGGCGTAGACGTCGGCCACCGCAGCCGAACGCGTGAAGCGCGGATCGACCACGATCAGCTTGGCGCCGTTGTTGGCTTTCGCCTCCGTGACCCACTTGAAGCCACAGGGGTGCGCTTCGGCGGCATTGCCGCCCATGATCAGAACGAGATCAGAGTTCTTGATGTCGTTCCACGAATTCGTCATCGCTCCACGGCCGAAGGTGGGGCCAAGACTGGCCACCGTTGGTCCGTGTCATATTCGGGCTTGGTCTTCGAAGGCCAGGATCCCGGTGGAGCGAACGAACTTGTAGGTGAGATAGCCTGCCTCGTTGCTGAGCGAGGAGCCGCCGAAGAAGCCGGTGCTCAGCCAGCGGTTGACCGTCACACCATCGCGATTCTTGGCGATGAAGTTCTTGTCGCGATCTTCCTTCATCAGCTTGGCAATGCGGTCGAGCGCGAAGTCCCAGCTCACCCGCTCGAACTTGTCGGAGCCGGGCTTGCGGTGCATCGGGTACTGGAGGCGGTTCGGACTGTGCACGTAGCCCAGCGAGGCGGCGCCACGCGGGCAAAGGGTGCCGCGGTTCACCGGATGATCCGGGTCGCCTTCGATGTGAATGACCTTGGCCTTGGCATCTTTCGCCGTGCCGTCTGCCATCGAGTAGATCAGGACGCCGCAGGCCACCGCGCAGTAGGGGCAGGCATTGCGCGTTTCGGTTGCCTTCTCGAGTTTGAAGGGCCGAACTCCGGCGGCAAGCGCGTCGCCTGCATCAAGGAAGCCGAGAGCTCCCACCGACGAGGCCGCGATTCCGGCAGCGCTCACCTTCATGAACTGGCGACGTGTTACCGTCATTTGACGCTCCATCCCAAATCGGCACCCTCAAGCGAGCGCTTCGTATGGCAAAATTGAAAGCGCGGAGGCGCTGAATCAACAACATTCCGCTCACGTTTTTGCGAAATGCCCAAGTGAAACAACGGATTGCAGTTGCGAATGAGTTGCAAATTGATCCGGCTTCACAGGCCCAGCGTGAGTTGTGGCGGGATCGCACGCTGGGTTCGCGGACCGAGGTTGTGCAGGGAGACCCCCAGCAGCCGGACTTTCTTTTCCAGCGGAAATATCGAACGCACCAGGTCGATGCTGGTCTGCTCGAGTTGGGCACGGCTCGACAATGGCTCGGTCAGAGTGCGGCTGCGGGTGACGATCTGGAAGTCGGCATACTTGATCTTCACGGTGACCGTACGGCCACTGACACCAGCGCGTTCGCAGTATCCCCAGACGTCGTCGAGCACCGAAGCGACCCCTTCTTCGATATCCTTCAGCCTGCCGAGATCCTCCATGAAGGTGGTTTCCGAGCCCACCGACTTGCGTGGACGATTGGGCACCACCTGGCGCTCGTCGTGGCCGCGGGCGATGGCATGGTAGTAGGCGCCGGAACTGCCGAAATACTGCTGGAGGAAGTCGAGCGACTGCGCCTTGAGATCGGCACCGGTGTGAATCCCGAGCCTGTTCATCTTTTCGGCGGTCTTGGGTCCTACTCCGTGGAATCGGCCGACCGCCAGGGCCTCGACGAAGCCGGGGCCCTTCTCCGGCGGAATCACGGTCTGGCCGTTGGGCTTGCGATAATCCGACGCGAGCTTGGCGAGGAACTTGTTGTAGGACACGCCCGCCGAGGCGGTAAGACCTGTGGTCTCGAGAATGCGGGCACGAATCTCGCGCGCGATCTCCGAGGCGAGCGGAATGTTCTTCAAGTTGGTCGTGACGTCGAGATAGGCCTCGTCGAGCGATAACGGCTCGACCAGGGGCGTGTACTCGAGAAAGATCGCCCGAATCTGACGTGACACTTCCTTGTAGACGTCGAAACGCGGCTTCACGAACACCAGATCGGAACACATGCGTTTGGCCCTCACCGACGGCATAGCCGAACGTACGCCGAATTTGCGCGCTTCGTAGCTCGCTGCCATCACGACGCCGCGCTGCCGACCTCCGACCGCAACGGGCAGACCGCGCAGAGCAGGATCGTCGCGCTGCTCGACTGACGCATAGAAGGCGTCCATGTCGACATGAATGATCTTGCGGATAGGTTCGTCCGCCATATTCCAAGACTATCGCCTGCGCTCGGCGACGGGGAGTGGCAGGACTAGAAAGGCCACCACCAGCGCCGCGGCTTGGCGGGCGCCGCAGTCGAAGAGCCGGCTGACACCGGCGTGACGGACGGCGCTGCAGAGCTCGACACAGGTGGCGTCGCCGCTGGAGCCGACGAGGTCGCCGCGGCAGGCGGTGTCTGGGTCTGCTTGACGCCCGGAATGTAGACGGGCGGCGGCAACTGCGTATTCTGCCAGCCGCCGCCCAAGGCCGAAATCAACGTGGCGCTCGCGCTGAAGCGGCTCAGGCGCACGTTCAACAAGGTCTGCTCCGACGACAGTGCCGCGGTCTGCGTCTGGATGACCGTCGTGTAGGGCACGGTACCGGCACGATACTGATTGAGCGACAGCCGCTCGGCCTCGCGCGCAGCGGCAACGGCGGCGCGCTGCACGGTTTCCTGCTGGATGAGCACGCGCTGCTGGGCCAACGAATCTTCGACCTGCTGGAAGGCAGTGATCACGGTCTGGCGGTACGTAGCGACGGCCTGGTCGTAAGCGGCACGCGCGCTGTCGACCTGCGCGGCCCGTCCGCCGCCGTCGACCAGGGTTCCGGCAAGCTGCGGGCCCACCGACCATACGGCCGAATTGATCTGAAACAGGGTCGAAATAAGGGTGCTGACGAAGTTGATGCTCGCGTTCAACGTGATGTCGGGATAGTAGGCGGCCTGGGCGACCCCGATCTGGGCGTTCGCCGACGCCATTTGCCGTTCGGCGGCAGCGATATCGGGCCGCCGTTCGAGCAACGCGGACGGAACGCCGCCATCGATCGTCGGCACCTCCGGTGGCAGCGGCGCTGTCGCGACGCTGATTTCAGACGGGGTCTTTCCGACGAGAGCGGCAATCGCATGCTCGTACTGGGCGCGGGTAACGCCTTCGGCCACGAGTTGCGCACGCGTCTGCTCGTAAAGTGTCTGCGCCTGGGTGAGGTCGACCCGTGAGGCGACACCCGCATTCACCTGGTTCTGCACGATCTGCATCGAGCGGGCGTAGGCCGCGACCGACTCCTCGAGCAGACGCCGGCGCTGGTCGGAAACACGCAGAGAGAAGTAATTGGTCACCAGACTGGACTGCGCCGACAGGCGCGCTGCGGCGAGATCCCCCGCGCTTGCCTGAGCGGCCGCGGAATTGCTCTCGATGCTGCGCCGGATACGGCCCCAGACATCGATTTCCCAGGTAAGCGTACCGCCGGAGGCGTACTGGCCAACCGAATTGCCGGCTGCCGCGGTCTGCAGGCCCGCCGTGCTGCGGCTGCCGCTGGAACTGTTCTGGTTGACCGAGCCGGTATAGCCGATCGTCGGATATAGCGACGACTGGGTCTGACGTACCAGCGCCACGGCCTGGCGATAGGCCGCCTCCTGCGCCTTGAGATTCTGGTTGGAGACGTCGACCTGTGCCACGAGCTGCTCGAGATGGCCGTCACCATAGATGCTCCACCATGGGCCGCGGTCGATCGAATCGCGCGGTGTCGCCGGCCGGAAATTGATGTCGGCCGTCTCCTTGTATTCGGGCGTCAGTGGCGTCGCGGTCGGTGGCTTGACGTAATCAGGACCGACCAGACAACTCGACAGAACGAGCGGCAGCGCGAAGATCGCGAAGCGGTTCATGAGGCCGTTCCTCATGCCCGGGCCTCGTAGCCACCCAAGTGCCGCGCCAGACGGCTGTGTGGGTCGCGGTCGCGGCGACGGAACCGGTCGAGATAAAGATAGATCACCGGCGTGGTGTACAGCGTCAGAACCTGGCTGACGATCAGGCCGCCGATGATCGAGATGCCGAGCGGCTGGCGCAGCTCGGCGCCGTCACCGAAGCCGATCGCCAGCGGCAGTGCGCCCAGCATCGCAGCCATGGTGGTCATCAGGATGGGCCGCAGGCGCAACAGACAGGCCTCGTGGATCGCCGTGCGCGGATCGAGACCCTGGTTGCGCTCACGTTCGAGCGCCACGTCGATCATCATGATGGCGTTCTTCTTGACGATGCCGATCAGCAGCAGCACGCCGATCATGGCGATGATGCTGAACTCCTTGCCCGCAAACATCAGCGCCAGCAGCGCGCCGATGCCCGCCGACGGCAGGGTCGACAAAATCGTGATCGGATGCACGTAGCTCTCGTAGAGGATGCCGAGCACGATGTAGATCGCCGCCAGCGCCGCCAGGATGACCAGGAGCTGATTGTTGAGCGATTGCTGGAAGGCGCGCGCGGTGCCCTGGAAGTTGCCGTGGATCGTCGACGGCATACCGATCTCGCGCATGGTCGCCTGCACATAGGCTACTGCGTCGGACAGGTTCTTGTTGAGTGCCAGATTGAACGAGACCGTGGTGGCGACGAACAGGCCCTGATGATTGACCGACAGTGGCGTAGTGCCGAACTCGTAGCGAGTGAGTTGCGACAGCGGAATCATCGTCTCGGCGGAAGTGCTGACTGCCGCTCCGGTCGAGGCCACGCCGCGGCCCGACACGGCGATGGCATTGGTGCGCTGGTTGCGTACCGCTTCGCTGGGATCGAGAGAGGTTGCACCGGCACCGGTCAGGGCGGCGGTGCGCGGCGTCGAACTCGCGCTGCCGGTGACACCCACGGCTGCCGTCGCCTGCGCGCCGCTGATCGAGCCGCCGGTGGTGCTGACATAGATGTCCTTAAGAGTTTCGGGATTCTCCCAATAGTCGGGATGGACCTCCATGACGACATGATACTGGTTCAACGCATTGTAGATCGTCGACACCTGGCGCTGGCCGAAAGCGTCGTAAAGGGTTGCCGAAATGGCCCTCGACGAGACCCCCAGCCGTGCCGCCGCGTCTCGGTCGATGGTCAGATTGACCTGCAGGCCGCGTTGCTGCTGGTCGGAGTCGATGTCGGTGATGACCGACGAATCGCGTTGCAGCGCCTGAACCAGCCGCGGACCCCAGGTGTAGAGCTCGGGCAACGAATCGGCCTGCAGGGTGAACTGGTACTGCGAGCTGCTCTGCCGGCCGCCGACCCTGATATCCTGCACCGCGGTCAGGAAGAGATTGGCGCCCGCCACCTGGGCCAACCGCGCGCGCAGGCGATTGATCACCTGATCGGCCGAAGCGTTGCGCTCCTTCACCGGCTTCAGGGTCGCGAACAAGAAGCCCGAATTCGTCTGAAAGCCACCGGTAAAGCCCGCAACGTTCTCGATCGCGGGGTCGCTGCGCACGATCTGGACGAACTCGCGGAACTTCCGGCGCATGGCCTGAAAGGAGATGCTCTGGTCGCCGCGGATGAAGCCGACGATGCGGCCGGTGTCCTGCTGCGGAAAGAAGCCTTTGGGAATCTCGACATAGAGGTAGATGTTCAGCACCACCGTCCCGAGGAACACGACCATGGTGACGCGCGGATGGCGCAGCACCCAGGTGAGCGTGCGGCCGTAGAAGCGCTGAGTGCCGACCAACATCCATTCGCTGAGCTGCGCCAGACGGTTGGGCCGCCGCTCGACCTGCGGCTCCGACGGACGGCGCAGGATGAAGGCGCACATCATCGGCGTCGCAGTGAGCGAGATCACCATCGAGATCAGGATGGCGATAGTCAGCGTCATGGCGAATTCGCGGAACAGCCGGCCGACGATGCCGCCCATCAGCAGGATGGGGATGAAAACCGCGATCAGCGACAAGGTCATCGATACGATCGTGAAGCCTACTTCCCGAGCACCGGTGAGCGCCGCCTGCAGGCGTGGCATGCCCTCCTCGATGTGGCGCTGGATGTTCTCCAGCATGATGATCGCATCGTCGACCACGAAGCCCGCCGCAACCGTCATCGCCATCAGCGACAGGTTGTTCAGGCTGTAGCCCAGCAGGTACATGACGCCGAACGTGCCGACCAGCGACACCGGCACCGCCACTGACGGCACGAAGCCGGCGCGTATCGACCGCAGGAAGGCGAAAGTCACCAGCACGACCAGCACGACCGAGATCATCAACGCCTGTTCCACCTCCTTCAGCGAGGCGCGGATGGTGGTGGTCCGGTCGGAGGCGAGAGTTACGTCGACGTCGTTGGGCAACGCAGCCTGCAGGTCGGGCAGCAGCTCCTTTACCCGATCGACTGTCTCGATGATGTTGGCATTGGGCTGCAGATAGACCAGCACCAGCACCGATCGTTTGCCGTTGACCTGGCCCTCGTTACGAATGTCCTCGGTCGAATCGATCACCTCGGCGACGTCGCTCAGCCGCACCGGTGCGCCATTGCGCCAGGCGATGATCAGGTCGCGGTACTCGGACGCCACCCGTGCCTGGTCGTTGACGTAGATCTGGTAGCGCAGGTCCTCGACCTCGATCGCACCCTTGGGCGTGTTGGCATTGGCGGCCGCGAGGCCTGCGCGGACGCTTTCCAGGCCGATCCGGTATTTCGAAAGCGCGTTGGGATTGATCTCGACCCGCACCGCCGGCAAGGAACTGCCGCTCACCGCCACCTGGCCGACGCCGGAAACCTGCGACAGGCGCTGCTGCAGAACGTTCGAAGCGGCATCGTAGAGGCGGCCTTGGCCGATCGTTTCGGAGGTCAGCGCCAGCACCAAGGCCGGCGCATCGGCCGGGTTGATCTTGCGGTAGATCGGATTGCTGCGCAGATCCGACGGCAGGTCGGCGCGCGCAGCATTGATCGCCGCCTGCACGTCGCGCGCCGCCCCGTCGATGTTGCGCGACAGGTCGAACTGCAGCGTGATGCGCGCATTGCCGACCGTGCTGGTCGAAGTGATCTCGGTCACGCCTGCGATGGCGCCCAAGCGCCGTTCGAGCGGGGTCGTCACGCTTGTCGCCATCGTATCGGGCGAGGCGCCGGGCAAGCTCGCCTGCACCGAGATCGTCGGGAAATCGACCTTGGGCAGCGGCGACACCGGCAGACGCATGAAGCCCAGGGCTCCGGCCAGGAACACGCCGATCGTCAGCAGCGTGGTCGCCACCGGTCGGGCAATGAAGGGCGCGGAGATGTTCACTATTCGCCCGCCTGTGGCGTGGCCCGTGGATAGGCCGGCGTGTCGAGCGGCTGGCCGCGCAGGCGCCGGCCCAGCCGGTCGAAGGCGAGGTAGATTACCGGCGTGGTATAGAGGGTCAGCATCTGGCTGACGATCAGCCCGCCGACGATGGTGAGGCCAAGCGGATGCCGCAGCTCCGAGCCGGTGCCGCTGCCCAGCATCAAAGGCAGCGCGCCGACCAGGGCCGCAATGGTCGTCATCAGGATCGGCCGAAAGCGCAAGAGACAGGCCTGATGGATGGCCTGCTGCGGTGCCATGCCCTCGTTGCGCTCGGCGTCGAGGGCGAAGTCGATCATCATGATGGCGTTCTTCTTGACGATGCCGATCAGCAGCACGATGCCGATGATCGCCACGACGCTCAGATCCTCGCCGCCCAGGATCAGCGCCAGCAATGCGCCAATGCCGGCCGACGGCAAGGTCGACAGGATCGTCACGGGATGGATGTAGCTCTCGTAGAGCACGCCCAGCACGATGTAGACCGTGACGATCGCCGCGAGGATGAGCATGAGCTGGCTATCGAGCGCCTTCTGGAAGGCGAGTGCCGCACCCTGGAAATGCGTCTGGATCGATCGCGGCATGCCGATCTCCTGTTTGGCCGCGACGATCGCTTCGACCGCCTCGCCGAGCGAAGCGCCGGGCGCCAGGTTGAAGGAGACGGTGGTGGCAGGAAACTGACCGAGCCGGTCGAGTCTCAGCGGCGCGGTGCGCTCTTCGAAGGTCGCGAAGGCTGAGAGCGGCACCTGCTTGCCGCCGGCACCGGGCAGATAGAGGTTGTAGAGCGAGTCCAGCGAACGGGCCATCGCCGGATCGATCTCGTAGATTACGCGGTACTGGTTGGTCTGGGTGTAGACCGTCGAAACGATGCGCTGGCCGTAGGCATCGTAAAGCACGTTGTCGACCGTGGCAGCAGTGATGCCGAAGCGCGCCGCCGCATCGCGGTCGATCTTGATGAACATCGTCAGGCCCTTGCTCTGCAGCTCGGTCGCCACGTCCGTGATCTCCGGCACATGACTGAGACGATCCATCAGGCGCGGCACCCAGACGTCGAAATCGCCCGCATTTGGGCTTTCCAGGACGAACTGGTACTGCGTGCGGCTGACCGTCGAATCGATCGTCAGGTCCTGCGCGGGCTGCATAAAGAGGGTGATGCCCTCGACGTTGCGCGTGTCGCGCTGCAGGCGGCGGATCACCTCGCTGGCCGATGAACTGCGCGTGTCGCGCGGCTTGAGGTTGATCAGCATGCGGCCCGAATTAAGGGTCGGGTTCGTGCCGTCGACACCGACGAATGAAGACAGACTCGCGACGTCGGGATCGCCCAGGATCGCATCGGCCATGCGGCGCTGGCGCTCACTCATTGCCGCGAACGAGATCGACTGCGGCGCCTCGGTGACGGCCTGAATCAGGCCGTTGTCCTGGACCGGGAAGAAGCCCTTGGGCACGACGACGTAAAGAAGGACGGTGAGGGCCACCGTGCCGAGTGCCACCAGGAGCGTAAGCGGCTGGTGGCGCAGCACGACGATCAGGGTCTTGTCATACCAGTCGATCAGGCGGGCGAACCAGCGCGCGCCCAGCGCCTGCGCCTCGGGATGGCCGCCGACGCGCTCCTGATGTGGCCGATGACGCAGCAATTGCGCGCACATCATCGGTACCAGGGTGAGAGACACCACCGCCGAGATAAGGATTGTGACCGAGAGCGTCACCGCGAACTCGCTGAACAACCTGCCGACCACGTCGCCCATGAAGAGCAGCGGGATCAGCACGGCGATCAGCGACACCGTCAGCGAAACCACGGTGAAGGCGATCTGCCTCGATCCCTTGAGCGCCGCTTCGTGTGGATCGTCTCCCTGCTCGATGTAGCGGGCGATGTTCTCGATCATGACGATGGCGTCGTCGACCACGAATCCGGTGGCGATGGTGAGCGCCATGATCGACAGATTGTTGAGGCTGAAGTCGGCCAGGTACATCACCGCCAGGGTGCCGACGAGAGACAGCGGCACCGAGAGGCTGGGGATGAGCGTTGCCCGCCAGTCGCCGAGGAACAGAAAGATCACCACCACGACCAGCAGCACGGCAAAGCCGAGCTCGATCTGCACGTCGCGTACCGAGGCGCGGATGGTGAGCGTACGATCGGTCAGGACCGTGACGTCGAGCGAGCTCGGCAGGTTGTCACGCAGCGCGGGTAGCAGTGCCTTGATGCTGTCGACCACGGCAATGACGTTTGCGCCGGGCTGGCGCTGGACATTGACGATCACCGCCGGCGTGGTGTTCATCCACGCCGCCAGCCGGTTGTTTTCCTGCGCGTCCTCTACCGTGGCGACGTCCGACAGTCGCACCGGGGCACCGTTGCGATAGGCGACGATGACGTCGCGGAACAGCTTCGGATCTGTGATCTGGTCGTTGGCGTTGATCGTGTAGGCGCGGGTCGGACCGTCGAAATTGCCCTTGGGCGTGTTGACGTTGGCGTTGGTAATGGTGGTTCGCAGGTCGTCAATGTTGAGGCCATAGGCGGCGAGCGCCGTGGGATTTGCGCGAATGCGCACACCGGGCTTCTGGCCGCCTTCCAGGGTGACCAGACCGACGCCGGCGAGCTGGGAGATCTTCTGCGCCAGTCGCGTGTCGACAAGATCGTAGACCTTGGTCAACGGCTCGGTACTCGACGTCACGGCGAGCGTGATGATCGGCGCGTCGGCCGGATTGACCTTGGCGTAGACCGGCGGTGCCGGCAGATCGCCCGGCAGCAGGTTGCCGGCGGCGTTGATCGCGGCCTGGACCTGCTGCTCGGCGATGTCGATGCCGAGCTTGAGGTCGAACTGCAGCGTGACCGTCGAGGCTCCGGCCGAGCTGGTCGACGTCATCTGGTTGAGACCCGGCATCTGGCCAAACTGGCGCTCGAGCGGCGCAGTGATCGACGACGCCATCACCTCCGGCCCGGCACCGGGATAGAGCGTCTGCACGCGAATGGTCGGGTAATCGACCTCGGGAAGAGCCGACAGCGGCAGGAAGCGGTAGGCGATCATGCCCACCATCATGATCGCCACCATCAGCAGCGACGTGCCGACCGGGCGCTCGATGAAGAGACGCGACGGGTTCATGTAGCGCGCGCCGCGCTATTGGTTGGTCTGCGCGGGACGGGGCCCGCCGCGGCGTTCCCCGTTGCCCGTGCTGGCGCCCCCACGCTCGTTGCCGTTCCCCGGCGTTCTCGGCCGTGCGCCGTCGGGCGGCGCCGCCGCGACCGGCCGGCCGCTCGCGTTGGCGGTCGGCCGGCGGATCTTGGCGCCGTCGCGCAGGCGATCGGTACCGTCGACCACCACCTCGTCACCGATCTCGAGTCCCTTGGCGACCGCGATCTTCTCGCCATCGGTCTCGCCGGTCTCGACCACGCGAATCTCGACCGTCTCGTCGGCCTTCACACGATAGACGAAGATGCCCGCCGGACCGCGCTGGATCGCCGCCACGGGCACGATTGTCGCGTCCTTCACCGTGTCTACCAGCAGGCGTACGTTGACGAACTGGTTGGGAAAAAGCGACTCGTCCGGATTGTCGAACAGAGCGCGCAGTTTCACCGTCCCGGTCGTGGTGTCGATCTGGTTGTCGTTGGTCGAAAGCTTGCCTTGCCCAAGTTCGTTCTTCTGCGCACGGTCGAGAGCGGTAACCGGCAGCTGGGCACCCTCGCGCAGGCGCTTGCGCACCCGCGGCAGAGAGTCTTCCGGAATGGTAAACAGCACCGACATGGGTTTCATCAGGGTGATGACGCAGATCCCGGTAGCGTCGCCCATCGTGACATAGTTCCCTTGGTCGACCAGGCGCAGGCCTATGCGGCCGTCGGTCGGCGCGATGATCCGCGTGTAAACCAGGTTGAGCTTGGCGGCATCGACCAGCGCCTGATCGGTGACCAGCGCCGCTTCGTACTGGCGCACCAGCGCCGCCTGTGTGTCGTACTGCTGACGTGCGATCGAGTCCTGCGCGACAAGGGTCTTGTAGCGCTGCAGATCGATCTGCGCGTTCTTCAGTAATGCCTGGTCTTTCTCGAGCGTGCCCTGCGCCTGCTGCAGCGCCACCTCGTAGGGACGCGGATCGACGACGGCGAGGAGGTCGCCCTTCTTGACCACCTGGCCTTCCGTGAACGCGACCTGAACCAGCTGGCCGGTGATCTGGGTCTTCACCGTGACGGTCGCGAGCGGCGTTACCGTGCCCAATGCCTTGAGGATGATCGGGATCTCGCCCTTCTGCGCCTGGGCCGTGCCGACGGGAATAGGGCCGCCGGCTCCAAACCGGCCCCCTGGCCGGGTCGGCGCGGGCGCCTTGCTTTGAGTGATGTACCACCCAGCCCCAATAACCACGGCAAGGCCCAACCCGATGCCTAGTAGGGTCCTTAGCCGTTTCATCTATATGTCGCCCCCAGAAGCAATTCAGCCGTCTGTAATACGCAGGAAGCCGCCGGAGTCTCCCCCAGCGGCCCCATTGGCGCAAGGAAGGGCAGGAAATGGTGCCCGGCCGCGCAAATAGCGCCGCCGGACGCCCCCGTCAGTCTGCCGCCTTGTCCGGCACGTAGATCTGGCTGCCGCCGGCTTTGAACTTGTCGCTCATCTCCTTCATGCCCTTCTGGGCATAGTCACGGATGTCCTGGGTGATGCGCATGGAGCAGAACTTCGGTCCACACATCGAGCAGAAGTGCGCCGACTTGTGCGCATCCTTGGGCAGCGTCTCGTCGTGGAACTTCTCCGCCGTCTCGGGGTCGAGCGACAGGTTGAACTGATCCATCCACCGGAATTCGAAACGCGCCTTCGAGAGCGCGTCGTCGCGCAGCCGCGCGGCGGGATGACCCTTGGCAAGATCGGCGGCGTGCGCCGCAATCTTGTAGGTGATCACACCGACCTTCACGTCGTTGCGGTCCGGCAGGCCGAGATGCTCCTTCGGCGTCACGTAGCAGAGCATCGCCGTGCCGAACCAGCCGATCATGGCGGCGCCGATGCCCGAGGTGATGTGGTCGTAGCCCGGCGCGATGTCGGTCACGAGCGGCCCCAGCGTGTAGAACGGCGCCTCGCCGCACTCGCGCAGCTGCTTCTCCATGTTGACCTTGATCTTGTGCATCGGGACGTGGCCCGGGCCCTCGATCATCACCTGGCAGCCCTTGTCCCAGGCCACCTTGGTCAGCTCGCCGAGCGTCTCGAGTTCGGCGAATTGAGCGGCGTCATTGGCGTCGGCGTTGGAGCCCGGACGCAGGCCGTCGCCCAAGGAGAACGACACGTCGTACTTGCGCATGATGTCGCAAATGTCGCCGAAGTGTTCGTAGAGGAAGCTCTCGCGATGCTCGGTCAGGCACCACTGGGCCATCATCGAGCCGCCGCGGCTGACGATGCCGGTGACGCGGCTGGCAGTCAGCGGCACGTGCGCGAGGCGCACGCCGGCATGAATGGTGAAGTAGTCGACTCCCTGCTCGGCCTGTTCGATCAGGGTGTCGCGGAACACCTCCCACGAGAGCTTGGTCGGATCGCCGCCCACCTTCTCCAGCGCCTGGTAGATCGGCACGGTTCCGATCGGCACCGGCGAGTTACGGAGAATCCACTCGCGCGTGTCGTGGATGTTGCGGCCGGTCGAGAGGTCCATGATCGTGTCGGCACCCCAGCGGATCGCCCACACCATCTTCTCGACCTCCTCCTCCATCGAGGACGTGACGGCCGAGTTGCCGATGTTGGCGTTGATCTTTACCAGGAAGTTGCGGCCGATGATCATCGGCTCGAGCTCGGTGTGATTGATGTTCGCGGGAATGATCGCGCGGCCGAGCGCGATCTCGTTGCGCACGAACTCCGGGGTGATGAACTCCGGTAGCGCTGCGCCAAAGCTGTTGCCGTCGCTCAGCCGCTCCTGCGCGAGCTCATGCGCGACCTTACGGCCGAGGTTCTCGCGCTCGGCGACATAGATCATCTCCTTGGTGATCACGCCGGCTTTCGCCCATTCGTACTGCGTGATCTTGTGGCCATCGAGGCCGCGCATCGGCTTGGGCGTATTGGGGAACGGCTGCAATGCCGAGGTTTTGACGTTGCCATTGTCGAGCGCCTGGATCGGCCGGCCGGCATACTCCTCGATTCCGCCGCGCGCCGTCACCCACGCGCGACGCGCGCGCAGCAGGCCCTTGCGCACATCGATCGCAACCGTCGGATCCGTATAGGGACCGGTCGTGTCGTAGACGCGGACCTTGGGCTCGGTCGGTTCGCTGAGCGTGATTTCGCGCAGGGGCACGCTGAGGTCGGGCGCGGTCTCCGGCGTGGTGTAGATCTTCTGCGACGCCGGCAGCGGGCCGGTCGTCACCTTCGGGGTAGGAATGATGGTGTCCATGACAAGGATCTCCCGTGGCTGATGACAGACGGAGACCCGGTAGTGTCGTGCAAAGGAGATATCCGTTCCCTTCGCCGGCATGACCCGGATCAGGTTCAAAGGGTCACCGCGCTGGCAAAAGCCCGTCGGTATCTCAGCCCCCTGGCGGGGCCCCCCTTGGACAGATCAATACTAAGCTGAAAGGCGGTGGGTTGAAACCCGCCTAAATCGCCTTCGCGGCGCGCATTTCGGCGATTTCGGCGGCGGAATAGCCCGCTTCGCGCAGCACCTCGTCGGTGTGCTGGCCAATCGTGGCCGGCGGCCGCTCGATCGAGCCACCGTCATGCTCCATGCGGAAGCCCGAACCGACCACCTTGATCGGGCCGTGCTCGGTCTCGACCGTCTGCATGATGGTGCGACGGCCGTAATGGTCGAGCTTCACCGTCTCGGGGATCGACAGGACGCGACCGGCGGGAATGTCGTTTTTGGCGAAAATCTCGCTCCACTCCGTCGATGTCCGTTGCTTCATCGCCGCCTCAACAATCTCGTGCAGTGCAGTGTTGTTGGCGATGCGCGTCGCCCAGTCCTTGAAGCGCGGTTCGGCGAGCGCGGCCTCGCAGCCAAGCTGCTTCATCAGCCGCTGGAACTGCGGATCGGTCATCACCGCCAGCACCATCCAGCCGTCCTTGGTCTTGAACAGATTGCCCGTGGGCTTGCGCGTCACCGACAGGTTCTGCGCCTGCTCGTGCACGCGGCCGGTCATCATGTGCTCGGTGAATTGCTGCGCGAGGAAGCCGGTCACCGCATCGATCATCGCGACGTCGACGAGCTGGCCCTTGCCGGTATGCGTGCGCTGGTAAAGCGCGGAAGCGACACCGAACGCCGCGGTGAATCCCGACATCACGTCGGCGCCGGCGAAGCCCACGCGCGTCGGCCCATTGGTCGGAAAGCCGGTGATTGACATCAGGCCGGACATCGCCTGGATCATGCCGTCGAAGGCCGCCGTCGCCTTGTCGGGCCCGACCTGGCCGAAGCCCGATACCGCGCAATAGATCAGCCGCGGATTGACCTTCTTCAGCGTCTCCCAGCCAATGCCGAGCTTGTCCATCACGCCGGGACGGAAATTCTCCATCACCACGTCGACCTTCGGCACCATCCGCATCACCGCCTCGATCGCCTTGGGGCTCTTGAGGTCCATGGTGATCGAACGCTTGCCAGCATTGACCGCGACCCAGGGCGCCGCGAGTCCGCGCTTCTCCCAATCGTTGGAGCGCGTGCCGAAGCGCATCTCGTCGCCTTCGCGCGCCTCGACCTTGATCACGTCGGCACCGAGCAGCGAAAGCTGGTAGGACGCATAAGGTCCCGCCAGCACGCGCGTGAAATCAAGAATCTTGACGCCGGCGAACGGCTTGCTCATCTGCGGGCCTCTGTTGCTAGGCGACGCCCGCCTTCTTGCGCTGTTCGAGGGCGGTCTGCTTGATTTTGTCGTTCTCTGCGCGGCGCTTGGCGACTTCCTCGGGCGGCATGCGCGAGACGTTGTTGTAGTCGTTCTTCCAGTCGCCGTCCTCGTTCCAGCGCAGCGGCGACTGCACCGTCGTACGTGGACCGACTGCACTCTGCAGCACCTTGAGCGCCAGATCGAGCGTGAAGCGCTGAGTATCGGGCTCGTGCGGTTTGCCGCAGGAATTGCCGAGCGGGAAGTCGCTGAACAGGAAGCGCGGCACGCCCGCCCATTCGACGATGTCCTTGGCAGCGCCCATCACGATCGTCGGGATGCCGTTCCGTTCCAGATATCGGGCGACCAGACTCACGGTCTGGTGACAGACGGGTCAAGTCGGGACAAGCAGCGCGGCGTCGACCTGGTCCTGCCGGCAGCGCGCCAGGATTTCCGGCGCGTCCGTTTCGAGCGTGACCCGCTGGCTGCGGTTGGTCGGCGCCCCGTGGAAACGCTTGGCCAATTTGAAGCGGCCCTGGCCCGCGAACTCGCGCATCAGCGGCAACGGAAACCAGGTGTTGGAGTCCTTCGCCGTCGTGTGCTTGCGGTCGTAGCCGATGTGGCTGATGCGCGTGTCGTGGTCGACCGCGGTGTCGCCGGAATAGACGCTGTAGAACTTGGCGCCGGCGTTGTAGAGCGCGCCCGGTCCCTGGTCGCCCTTGTCGGGCTGGTAGGGCGCCGCGGTCGAGATCAGCGCGAGCGTGCTGTCCTTTAGCGGCTTCTTGAGCGGCGTGAACGGCGCGTCGGTGTAGTGGGCCCAGCGGTAGGGATTGTCGTAGCCGAGCGCCACGTAGTAGTCGCGCGTGCGCCGCATGTATTCGAGCGGTGCATCGAACTCCGGCGCGAAATTGACGGTATCAGCCATGATTTCGAACCTGCGGCCGGTTGGCCGCGAAGTCAAACCTCAGAGGCCCAGAATCCGCAAGTCTGCCCTGCCGCTTCGGGCGGGCGGGCACCAGTAGTAGGCGCCAGTCACCGGCCGCGAGAACTGGAACAGCGCGTCGGCAATCCCATCGTCGAGGCCAGCCATGTGGCGCATTTGCCGCGTGAACGTGTCGAGATGGGCCATATAGGCGATGAACTCGAGCCCCTTGGCACGATCGTTGGCGAACGACATCGAGCGACGGACCATGAAGCCGTTGGGCTCGAAATCCTCCTGAGCGGTGCGCTTGACGTGCGCGCTTCTGGGAGCGTGCTCAAGTTCCTCGTTGTCGCTCAGCCGCCGTCCGATCGCATTGTCGCGTCGCGCCTGCGACAGGCTGTTGAAATAGTCGAGATCGTGTACCCAGCGTTGCACGCCGACGAAGGCGGAGCCGGCGAGACCCGGCCCCTTGGCCACGATTGCCGCCTTCACGGCCTTGGCTCCCTTCGGATTCTCGGTCCCGTCCTCGTAGCCGCTGAGATCGTGGCTGGCGTTGTGAAAGGCCGCCATCGAATCGGCGATGAAGAAGTCGCGACCGAGCAGCGCCTTGACCTTCTGCATGGTGGCGAAGACCGCGCCCTGAGTCGCGCCGGCCAGCATCAGCCACATCGCGTGCTGTGTCGACGGCACGCCCGAACCGGGCGCCGACATCGCCGGGAAGGTCGAGAGACCCGGTACCTTCCTCTGCAGGGCCATCGTCAGCGGCTCGCCGATGCCGAGCGTGCCCCAATCCAGGTCGTAACCGGCGGCAACCCGTTTCAACGCCTTGGAAGCGTCGCCACCCGGCGCCAGGTCAATGGAGAGCGAGAGGCCGCACTCGAGCGGCTTGGCGAGAACGAAACGTTGCGACTTCATGCTTTGCCTCGTAGCGACGATCCAGTCGAGTGACAAGCGGCGACGGCGACCCTACGGTCCCAGTCAGGGAGGATTCGACAATGAATTTCACACGTCGCCGGAGCATGCGCATCGGCATGGCCGCCGGCCTGTCGGCAGTCGCGCCGGCTGCGCTCGCAGACACCTATCCGAGCAAGCCGATCCGCTTCCTCGTGCCCTATCCGGTCGGCGGCATCGTCGATATCGTGGCGCGGGCCGTCGCCGAGCCGATGGCGGTCGAACTCGGCCAGCCGATCGTGGTCGATCCCAAGCCCGGCGCGAACAGCACACTCGCCACTGCCATGATCCCGCAGGCGCCGGCGGACGGTTACACTTGGGTGATTGCCACCATCAGCCATGTCGTGGCGCCGCACCTGCAGGCCGTGTCGTACGACGCGCTGAAGGATTTCCAGGGCGCGGCGCTGGTCGCCGTCGCGACGTCGGTCGCCACCGTCAACCCGAGCCTGCCGATCAACAACCTGAAGGAGTTGGTCGCCTACGGCCGTGCCAACCCGGGCAAGCTCAATTACCTCAATCCCGGCAACGGCTCGTCGATTCATCTCTCGGCTGAACTGCTGAAGAGTGTCGCCAAGTTCGACATGACCTCGGTCCCCTATCGCGGCATTCCACCGGGAATGACCGACCTGCTGGAAGGTCGCCTGCAGGTCGGCTTCCTGCCTGGACCGCTGGCCCTGCAGCACGTCAAGGCAGGCAAACTGCGCGCCATCGGCTTCATCGGCGACAAGCGCGGCAAGGAGCTGCCCGACGTGCCGACCTTCACCGAGCAGGGCTTCGGCGACGCGCAGGTGATGAGTTGGTACACGATCGCCGTGCGCGCCGGCACACCGCCCGAAATCGTGAATCGCATCCACGCCGCAGCGACGAAAGTGGTCGCCGCGGCCGAGACGCGCGAGCGGCTCGACAAGGCATCGTGCGACGTGCCGGCCGCGCGCACCCCGGCCGAGGTGCAAGCACTCTACGTCGCCGATTATTCCCGCTACGGCAAACTGGTGAAGGAAGCGGGCATCAAGGGCGACAGCTGACGCTGCCGAAGACCTCACTTCGCAGAATGCCGGGTAGCAATCGCGTCCATCGTTTGGCGGCCCGGCCCTTGTGGAACCGGCCGGCCGGTCCACCCGACACGCTTGTGATCGGGCAGCCATAGTCCCGCCCCGATTCATCGCGCTATATATGAAGCGAGGCGAGAACCAACGGGAGCTCGGGCGAATGTCGATCAAACGGCGCAGCGTTTTGGCGGGCGGCGCGGCGCTCGTGATCGGTGCGCCGGCGATCGTGCGGGCGCAGAGTTCGTCGAAGGTATATGTCAGCCATGGCTTCGCGATGCACGGGGCGCCGAAATACCCTGCGAACGCCGGCCCACCGGACTATCTCAACCCCAGCGCCCCGGTAGGCGGCACGGCGAGGTTCGGAGCGCGCGGGACGTTCGACTCGCTGCACCCGTTCATCACGAAGAGCGTGCCGGCCGCGGGCATCACCCAGATCTGGGAATCGCTGTGCTGGAGCTCGCGCGACGAAGCTTCGACCGAATATGGGCTGATCGCAGAAACCATCGAGTGGCCCGAGGATCGCTCCTGGGTGGCTTTCACCCTGCGGCCGCAGGCCCGGTGGCATGACGGCAGCCCGATCACCGTCGAGGACGTGATCTTCACCTTCGACATCCTGAAGGCGAAAGGCGCTCCGAATTACGCATTCTACTATCACGACGTGCTGAAGGCGGAGAAGATTGGCGACCGCAAGGTTCGCTTCGCTTTCCGCGACGACACCAACAGGGAACTGCCGCTCATCGTCGGTCAGCTTCAGATACTGCCATCGAAATGGTGGGCGACGCGCGACTTCGAGAAGGTCTCGCTCGACATCCCGATGGGCAGTGGTCCCTACAAGGTCGATTCGTTCGATGCGGGCCGTTCGATCACCTACCGCCGAGTACCCGACTGGTGGGCGAAGGATCTCTGGATGAATCGCGGCCGCAACAACTTCGACGTGATCCGCTACGAGTACTATCGCGACGTCACCGTCCAGTTCGAGGCGTTCAAGGCGGGCGAGATCGATATCCGTCAGGAGAATATCGCGCGCAACTGGGCGACCGCATACGATGTGCCGCCGGTCAAGGACGGCCGCATCAAGCGCGACGAGATTCCCCATGAGCTGCCTACCGGCATGCAGTGTTTCACCTTCAACACCCGCCGCGAGTTGTTCAGGGACAGGCGCGTGCGCGAGGCGATCGCCGGCATGTTCGATTTCGAATGGAGCAACAAGAACCTCTTCTACGGGCTCTACAAGCGCAACCTGTCGTACTTCGGGAACTCCGAACTGGCCTCGTCCGGCGGCCTGCCCTCGTCGGAAGAGCTGAAGTATCTTGAGCCGCTCAGGGGCAAGATTCCCGACGAGATCTTTACGAAGGAGTTCAAGCTGCCGGTAACGGACGGCACGGGCAACGTTCGCGATCTCGCGCGCAGATCCCTGGCGCTGCTCAAGGAAGCCGGCTGGGAGATCAAGGACGGCAAGATGACCGACAAGGCGGGCAAGAGGTTCGCTTTCGAGATGCTGCTCAACGATGCGAGCTTCGAACGCATCGCGCTTCCCTATAGGCAGAACCTCGAGCGGATCGGCGTCGACATGAATGTGCGCACCGTCGATACCGCCCAATTCAAGCGGCGCGAGGATGAGTTCGACTTCGACATGATGTCCGACGGATTCGGCCAATCCCTGTCGCCAGGCAACGAGCAACGCGATTTCTGGGGCTCCAAGGCCGCCGGGACGACAGGCAGTCGCAACACCGCCGGCATCAAGGATCCGTCCATAGACCGATTGATCGAGCAGCTGATCGCCGCACCGGATCGCGAAAGCCTGATCACCGTGACGCGCGCGCTCGACCGCGTGCTGCTGTGGAACCACTTCGTCCTGCCGGCATGGCACAACAACAAAGCCTTCGTGGCCTATTGGAACAAGTTCGCCAGGCCGGAGAAGAGCGCCAAGTATGCGCCGGTCGCGCTCGACACCTGGTGGGTCGATCCCGCCAAGGATAGGACGCAGCAGCAACCGGAGAAGAAGTAGGCCCTTCGGTTAGATGCTTGCCTACATCTTGCGCCGCCTGATGCTCATGGTGCCGACCTTGCTCGGCATCATGGTGATCAATTTCGTGATCATTCAGGCGGCTCCCGGCGGGCCAGTCGAGCAGATGATGTCGCAGATCCAGGGCACAGCCGGGAACGCAACCGATCGGGTTTCCGGCAACGTCAGCGACACGAGCAGCCGCACCCAGGCCGACACTTCTGGCGGCGGCGCCGGCACCTATCGCGGCGCTCGCGGTCTGCCCAAAGAACTCATTCAGCGCATAGAAAAGATGTATGGCTTCGACAAGCCGATGCACGAGCGCTTCTTCCTGATGATGAAGAATTACCTCGTCTTCGACTTCGGCGAGAGCTTCTTCCGCAATCGCCGCGTGGTCGATCTGGTGATCGACAAGCTTCCGGTCTCGATTTCCCTCGGCCTCTGGACAACCCTTCTGATCTACCTGGTGTCGTTGCCGCTCGGCATCGCCAAGGCTGTGCGCGACGGCTCGCGCTTCGATCTCGGCACCTCGAGCACCCTGATCGTACTGAATGCCATTCCCGGCTTCCTGTTCGCGCTCCTGCTAGTCGTGCTGTTCGCCGGTGGCAGCTACCTGAAGTGGTTCCCGCTGCGCGGTCTGGTATCGGACGATTGGGAACAGTTCGGGCTGTTCGAAAAGATCGCCGACTACTTCTGGCACATGGCATTGCCGATCACGGCGATGACCATCGGCGGCTTCACGACACTCACCTTCCTGACCAAGAATTCCTTCCTCGAAGAGATCAACAAGCAGTACGTACTCACGGCACGTGCCAAGGGTCTGGCCGAGCGGCGGGTGCTGTACGGTCACGTGTTCCGCAATGCCATGCTGATCCCGATCTCTGGGTTCCCAGCGGCCTTTATCGGAATCCTGTTCACAGGTTCGATGCTGATCGAGGTCATCTTCTCGCTCGATGGCATTGGCCTGCTCGGTTTCGAGGCCGCGCTCAACCGCGACTATCCCGTCATGTTCGGGACGCTCTACTTCTTTGGACTCCTCGGCCTTCTGATTGGCCTGCTCGGAGACGTGCTCTACACGGTCATCGATCCCCGCATCGATTTCGAGGCGCGCAGCTGATGGACGCGCTGAGTAGACGCCGCCTCGCGGCCTTCCGCGCCAATCGTCGCGGCACGTGGTCGTTGATTCTGTTCACGGTTCTGTTCGCGCTGTCGCTTGGCGCGGAGATGCTGGCCAATGACCGCCCGATCCTGATCCACTACGACGGCGCGTTCTATGTACCGATGATCCGCGACTACCCGGAAACGACCTTCGGCGGCGAACTCCCGACAAACACCGTCTATTCCGACAAGGAGATCAGGGAATCGATCGACAAGAAGGGCTGGATCCTCTGGCCGCCCATTCCCTACAGCTACAATACGGTTGGCCAAGGGGAAGAGCGCAAGACGCTTCAACCGCCCTCTCGCGAGCACTGGCTCGGCACCGACGACCAGGCGCGCGACGTTCTGGCCCGCCTCATCTACGGCTTCCGGATCTCGGTATTGTTCGGTCTGGTCCTGACCGTGCTCAGTTCGGTGATCGGAATCGCGGCTGGAGCCTTTCAGGGCTATTTTGGCGGCTGGGTAGATCTGCTGTTTCAGCGCTTTCTGGAAATCTGGTCGAGCATGCCCACACTCTATCTCCTGATCATTCTGGCGAGCTTCATCCAGCCCGGTTTCTGGGTGTTGCTGGGTATCATGCTGCTGTTCAGCTGGATGGCCCTGGTCGGCTATGTACGTGCCGAGTTCCTGCGCGGGCGCAACTTCGACTACGTACGAGCGGCCCGGGCATTGGGCATGCTGGACGTGCGCATCATGTTCCGGCACATCCTGCCCAACGCGATGACGACCAGCCTCACCTTTCTGCCTTTCATTCTGGCCGGCTCCGTCACGACTTTGACGGCGCTGGACTTTCTGGGCTTCGGCCTGCCCGCCGGGTCACCGTCGCTGGGCGAACTGCTGCTCCAGGGCAAGAACAATCTCAACGCCCCCTGGCTCGCGTTCACCGGCTTCGTGGTGATCGCCACCATGATGACCCTGCTGGTGTTCATCGGCGAGGCGGTGCGCGACGCCTTCAACCCGCGCAAGGTACTGGCATGAACCAGCCTGCGTTGCTCCAGGTCCATGATCTGTCGGTCGCTTTCGGCGCCGGCGCCAATGCCGTCGAGGCGGTGAAGCACGTGAGCTTCGACATTGCCCGCGGCGAGACCCTGGCGCTGGTCGGCGAATCCGGGTCAGGCAAGTCTGTGACGGCACTGTCGGTGCTGCAGCTGCTTCCGTACCCGATGGCCAGGCATCCCAGCGGCTCGATCCGGTTTCAGGGCCGGGAGCTGGTCGGCGCAGCGGCGGGTGAGCTCCTCAAGGTACGCGGCAACCGCGTGTCGATGATCTTCCAGGAGCCGATGACCTCGCTCAACCCGCTGCACACGATCGAGCGGCAGATCAATGAGGTCCTGATGCTGCACAAGCGGCTGACCCGCGAGGCCGCGCGCAATCGCACACTCGAACTGCTCGAACAGGTCGGCATTCCCGATGCGGCGAAGCGGCTCGACGCCTATCCGCACCAGCTCTCGGGCGGCCAGCGCCAGCGCGTGATGATCGCCATGGCGTTGGCCAACGAACCCGACCTGCTGATCGCCGACGAGCCGACTACGGCACTCGACGTCACCATCCAGGCACAGATCCTGAAGCTGCTGAAGAGCCTGCAAGCCAGATACGGCATGGCCTTGCTGTTCATCACCCACGACCTCGGCATCGTTCGCAAGATCGCAGACCGCGTCTGCGTCATGACCAGGGGCGAGATCGTCGAGCAGGGTCCGGTCACCGAAGTCTTCGATCGCCCCAAACACGCCTACACGCAGCATCTTCTGTCGGCCGAGCCGAAGGGCCAGCCGGCGGTCGCCGATCCCTCGGCGCCCGAGATCGTTCGCCTCGACGACCTGAAGGTCCACTTCCCGATCAAGCGCGGGGTACTGCGCCGAACGGTGGGCCACGTGAAGGCGGTCGACGGTGTCAGCATCACGCTGAAGCAGGGTCACACGATCGGGTTGGTGGGCGAATCGGGATCGGGCAAGACCACACTCGGCCTGGCGCTGTTGCGGCTGGAGAGAAGCGAGGGCGGCATAGCCTTCGACGGCCAGGACCTGCAGAAGCTGGCGCAGCGCGACCTGCGGCCGCTGCGCCGCGAGATGCAGATCGTCTTCCAGGATCCCTACAGCTCGCTCAGTCCGCGCATGACGGTAGGCGCCATCGTCGGCGAAGGGCTTGAGGTTCACAATATCGGCAGCGAGGCCCAGCGCGCCCGCATGATCGACAATGCGCTGCGCGAGGTCGGTCTCGATCCCGCGAAGTTCCCCGGCCTGCGCGACCGCTATCCGCACGAATTCTCCGGCGGGCAGCGCCAGCGCATCGCCATCGCGCGGGCCCTGGTGCTGAAGCCGCGCTTCATCGTGCTCGACGAGCCGACCTCGGCGCTCGACATGAGCGTGCAGGCGCAGATCGTCGACCTGCTGCGCGACCTGCAGGTGCGACACAAGCTCGCCTACCTCTTCATCAGCCACGATCTGAAGGTGGTACGGGCGCTGGCGGACGAAGTGGTCGTGCTGCGCCATGGCAAAGTTGTCGAGCGCGGACCCGCGAAGCAGGTGTTCGAGGCACCGCAGACGCCCTACACCAAGGCGCTGATCGCGGCGGCCTTCAACCTCGAGGCGGTCGGCAGCCCCTAGGGGCTTCAAAGGACCGGCAAAGCACGCTGGCGGGTGTGAAATCGGCGGGGTCGCCTTGCCGTGCCAATCCGTCTACATCATGTGGACAGCAAGAGGGGTAGACGAGTCCATGGCGGGAGCCATCGCTTATGTGAGCCGTGACACCGACGGTGTGCACTGGAAGAAGATCTTCGAGGAAGCGATCGGGCCGACCGATTTCCGCACCCTGCAGACCGGTTTCGGCAACACCGACGAGATCGAAATCGCGCTGGCCTGGAAACCCGACAGGGGCGTGCTCGCCTCGTTCAAGAATTTGAAGATGGTCGTGTCGCTTGGCATGGGCGTCGACCACCTGCTGGCCGACAACCGCGTGCCCGAGGGCGTCGCGATCACCCGCATCATGGATGACGGGCTGGTCGGTCAAATGAGCGAGTATGCGATCTACTGGGCCCTTCGCCACCACCGCGACATCGACAAGTACGCCGAGCTCCAGCGCGCCAGGGAATGGAAGCCGCTCGATTTTGTCGACACCATCCATCGCAAGGTCGGCGTGATGGGCCTGGGTACGATCGGCCAGGATACGGCAAGGAAGTTCGCGGCGCTGGGCTTTCCGACCGCAGGCTGGAGCCGCACCGCCAAGACCCTGCCCGACATCGAAACCTTCCATGGCCCCGACGGCCTGATGAAGTTCCTGGGGCGCAGCGACGTGCTGGTGGCGGTGCTGCCGCTGACCCGCGAGACGCAGGGCATCCTGAACGCCGGGACGTTTGCCGCCCTGCCCAAGGGCGCCTACGTGATCAATATGGCGCGCGGCGGCCACATCGTGGACGCCGACCTGCTGGCGGCACTCGATTCAGGGCATCTGAGCGGCGCAGCGCTCGACGTGTTCAACACCGAACCGCTGCCGAAGGATCACCCCTACTGGACGCATCCCAAGGTGCGCGTGACACCACATGTCGCGGGCGCCACCAATCCACGCACCGCGTCACCGGGAGTGGTCGAAAACATCAAGCGTCTGCGCAGCGGTCAATCGCTCATTCACACGGTCGATCCGAAGTCGGGATACTGATACAGTCGGCGGGCCGCCAGTGATGGAAAGGAGCCCGTCGATGACCGCTCAGACCAGAGGCCGCATCCGCCACATCGCGCTCAGCGTCAAGGACCCGTGGGAGACTGCCGAGTTCTACAAGCACGCCGTCGGTCTACAGGAAGTCATGGAGATCGACGGTGAGCTGGCCGAAGGCGTGTTCCTGACCGACGGCGTCGTCAATCTCGCCATCCTGCACTTCAAGAGCGACGAGGCCTCGCAAGGCACCGGCGTCGACTATGTCGGCATCCACCATATCGGCTTCTGGGTCGACGATGTGATCGAGCAGGGCAAGATCGCGCGCAATGTCGGCGCGACGTGGATCATGGGCGATCCCAACAATCCGCACGGCTACGAGATCAAGCACACCGACCTGAACGGCATCATTTTCGACATCGCCGCCCACGGTTGGGCCGGCTCGCAGAAGGATCCGGGGTCGCCCGACAACGTCACGCACGCCAATCCGCAGCGCCGGCTCGCCAAGTTCGACGCACGCCGCTCGCGCGCGATCGCCAAGTTCGCGGCGATGCGCGGCAAGAAGGTTCCGCTGGCCGCCGAGTAGGCGGCGACCGTCTCACTTGGCGGCAACTTTGTCCGCTGCCTTGATGTTGGAGCGCTTGATGCGGTCGAGGTTCCCGCCCTCGATGCGCACCAGCTTGGTCACCGTGTCGCGCTTGGGCGAATGGATGACGTGCACGTCGTAGAAGTGCGCATCGCCCGGCCGCAGCGTGTAGACCTTTTCGGGCTCGACCAGCGTCGGATTGGCGCCCTCGCCCCTGCGGACGACCTTCCAGTCGGTCATCTCGGTGTCGCCTTCGGCCAGGCCGTAGATGGCCCAGCTCGAACCGTGGTCGTGCGGCTCGCCATGCGCCGGCTTCATGTAGACGTGGCCGCAGACGCAGAAGCCGAGTTCGGAATCCTCATAGAGGACTCTGCGCGGCTTGCAGTTCTCCGGCGTCAGGTGCTTGGCGATGAATTCCTTGTCCTGGCAGACCTTCGAGACGAGCTTGCACACCGCCTCCTTGCCGCCCTTGCCGGGATCGGCCTTCAGCGCCGCCTTGATGTCGCTGGAGAGCTGTTCAAGCGTGTAGGTCATGACTTCACCCTCTTTTCTATGGTGGCGAAGATAGCGCGGGCAGCCTGTGCCTCGCCACCCTCGGGGCGACCCGGCCGGCTGCCGTTGTTCCACGCCATCATGTCGAAATGCGCCCACGGCACGTCGTCGGGCACGAACTCCTGCAGATAGAGTGCGGCGGTGATGGCGCCGCCAAAAGCCACGCCGGGAGCATTGTTGATGTCGGCGACCTTGCTGTCGAGCAGGCGCCGGTAGCCGCGGAACAACGGCATGCGCCACATCGGATCGGTGACGTCCTTGCCCGACGCGATCAGCTGATCGGCCAGCGTGTCGTCGTTGCAGAACAGGGCCGGCAGATCGGTGCCGAGCGCGACGCGGGCGGCGCCGGTGAGCGTGGCGCAATCGACCATCATTGTAGGCTTCTCCGCGGCGCCCTCGTGCAGGGCATCGCACAGGATCAGGCGGCCTTCCGCGTCAGTGTTGCCGATCTCGACAGTGATTCCCTTGCGCGTCGGCACGACGTCGAGCGGCCGGAAGGCGTTGCCCGAGACGCTGTTCTCGACCGCCGGGATCAGCAGGCGCAGCCGCACCGGCAACTTGCAGGCCATGACCATAGCCGCCACGGCCATCATGGTCGCGGCACCACCCATGTCCTTCTTCATGTTGAGCATGCCGGATGCGGGCTTGAGATCGAGGCCGCCGGTGTCGAAGCACACGCCCTTGCCGACCAGAGTTACCCTGGGATCGCTCTCCTTGCCCCAGGTGAGATCGATCAGGCGCGGTGCACGCGTACTGGCTCGGCCGACGGCATGGACCATCGGATAGTTCTTCTTGAGGAGCTCGTCTCCGACGATGACGCTGATCTTCGCCTTGTGCTGCTTGGCAAGCGCCTGTGCGGCGGCGGCGAGCTCGGCCGGTCCCATGTCGGACGACGGCGTGGTGATCAGGTCGCGCGCCAGCGAGATTGCCTCGATGATCGCCGCGGCGCGCACCTTGTCGGCGCCCTTTGGCCACAGGATTTTCGGCCCGGGCTTGCCCTTCTTCGCCTTGTAGCGCTCGAAGCGCCAGGACCCGAGACCGATCGCAACCGCAGCGTCGGTGGGCGAGAGTGATGCCGTGTTGGCGAGTTTCCAGGTACCGGCAGGCAGCCTCGTCGCCAGCGCCCCGACATCCCACAGGACGGGCTTGGCCGGTAGCACGAGCACTGCACCGGCGGCCTTGCCGTCGCGGCCTGGAAACACAGAAAAGTCACCGGCCTTTCCTGAAAGGCCGGACGATTCGAGCCATGCCCGGCGCGCAGCCGCCTGCTCCTTTAGCCAAACCTTCCACTTCGGCTGTGGAACTAACTGCACGGGAAGAGAAAAAGACGCGCGATCGACGAACGGCAGCGGCATGGACAGGCTCACCAATCTGTAGTGCAAGAGCAAGACATTGCCGGTCAGAGTACGGGGCTGGCAAGGGACGGCAACAAGGGGGAGTGCATGGCCGAGTTCACGCTGGTGATCGGCAACAAGAATTATTCGTCCTGGTCGCTGCGTGGCTGGCTGATGGCCAGGATCGCCGGCATCGACTTCGAAGAAATCGTCGTGCCACTCGACCGGCCGGAAACCCAGGCAGCGATTCGCAAGCATTCGCCCTCGGGCAAGGTGCCGGTGCTGACCCATCGCGGCCTGGCAGTGTGGGAATCGCTCGCCATCGCCGAATACCTGAACGATCTCAAGCCGGAAGCCGGCATCTGGCCGCCGTCTGCCGCGGCGCGCGCCCATGCCAGGGCGATCTCAGCAGAAATGCATGCGGGCTTTGCCGAGCTGCGCGCGCAGATGCCAATGAACATCCGGGCATCCTATCCCGGCAAGGGCATGACGCCGGCCGTGCGCTCCGATATCGAGCGCATCACGGGCCTATGGCGCGACTGCCGCAAGCGCTTCGGCGGCGCCTTTCCCAAAGACGACGGTTTCCTGTTCGGTACGTTCGGCGCGGCCGATGCCATGTATGCACCGGTCGTGAGTCGGCTGAAGACCTACGGCGTCAAGCTCGACTCCGACACCGAGGCATACTGCGCCGCCGTGCTCGCCCAGCCAGCGATGAAGGAATGGACCGATGCTGCCAGGAACGAACCCTGGCTGATCGCCTCGGCAGAGCTCGACAAGTAGGCCAACCCCTCAGGCCAGCGCGCCGCCGTCGACCACCAGGGAACTGCCGATCACCGCTTCGGCGCCGTCGGAGCAGAGGAACATCACCGACTGCGCGATCTCCTGCGGCGTCGCCACTTTCCCGCGCGGCGTCAGGCCGGTGATGGTGGCGGCAAATGCCGGATCGTTCTTCATCCAACCAGCGATCGGCGGTGTCGCCACCCAGCCGGGCGAGATCGCGGTGATGCGCAGGCCCTTCGAGGCGTACTGCAGTGCAGCGCTGCGGGTCAGGCCGAGCACGCCGTGCTTTGCCGCGGCGTAGGCGCCGCCGCCCGGAATGGCGTGTCCGCGCAGGCCGTAGATCGACGACATGTTGACGATTACGCCCCTGCCGGCCTTCAGCATGGCCGGAATCTGGTGACGCATGCAGAGGAACACCGACGTGAGATAGCCGTCGATGGTGCGGCGCCAGCTCTCCTCGGTCATGTCGCCGATCAGCGCGATATCCTCGCCGCCGATGCTGCCGCCATTGTTGAAGGCGTAGTCCAGCCGGCCATGCTGTTCGAGAATACGGGCAAGCAGCGCCTCGACCGACTTGCCATTCGAGGCATCGCAAGCGATCCAAGAGGCCCTCGCTCCGGAGGACAACGACTTCAGGGCTTCCTGCGCGCGCTTCTCGTCGCGGCTCGCGACGATGACCGTGGCACCTTGATCGGCAAAGGCCTGGGCCGAAGCCAGCCCAATGCCACTCGAACCACCGGTCACCAGGGCGACCTTGCCCTGCATCTCAGGATAGCGCGCCATCGCAGACACTCCGTGAATCGTCCCGGGCTATTGCCCGGTCCCGTCTTGTACGGCAGGAAAGTGGCGCCGGACCACGAGTCTGGCCTACTGTCCCCCACCCATGCCGACGAACTTCATATTCATTCTCGCCGACGATCTCGGCTACGCCGATCTCGGATGCTATGGCGGCCGCGCGCCGGTATCGCCCAACATCGACCGCATCGCCGCCGAGGGACTGCGTTTCACGCGCGGCTATGCCAACTCGGCGGTCTGCTCGCCGACACGCTTCGCCCTCGCGACCGGCCGCTATCAGTACCGCATCCGGGGCGCGGCTGAGGAACCGATCGGCAGTGCCATGCGCGGCGACAAGGTGATCGGCCTGCCGCCCGGCCACCCGACTCTGGCCTCGCGCCTGAAAGAGGCAGGCTATCGCACCGCGCTGGTCGGCAAATGGCACCTGGGCTTCCCGCCGCATTTCGGGCCGTTGATGAGCGGCTACGATGAGCATTTCGGGCCGATCTCCGGGGGCGTCGACTACTTCACGCACCAGGACAGCTCCGGAGTGCACGACCTGTTCGAGAACGGCAGCGAAGTCGAGCGCGATGGCTATCTGACCGACCTGCTGTCGCAGCGCGCCGTCGAATTCGTCTCGCACTGCGCCCAGTCGAAACAGCCGTTCCTGCTCAGCCTGCACTACACCGCCCCGCACTGGCCGTGGGAGACGCGCGACGACGAGAAGCTCGCGCGAACCTTCGGCAAGAGCTACCCGATCTATCATCTCGACGGCGGCAACATTCACATCTATCGCCGCATGATCCATCACATGGACGAGGGCATCGGCCGCGTGCTGGCCGCTCTCGAGGCCAAGGGTTTGGCGCGCGACACCATCGTGGTCTTCACCAGCGACAATGGCGGCGAGCGCTTTTCAGACAACTGGCCGCTGGTCGGCGGCAAGATGGACCTGATGGAGGGCGGCATTCGGGTGCCCTACGTCGTGCGGTGGCCCGAGCGTATCGCGGCGGGACTGACCACCGACCAGCTCGCCATCACGATGGACTGGGTGCCGACGTTCTTCGAGGCCGCCGGCACGTCGGCGCATCCCGACTACCCCAGCGACGGCCAGTCGTTGATGAAAGTGCTGGCCGATCCGAGTGCCGTCATCGAACGCCAGCTGTTCTGGCGCATGAAGCACAACGGCCAGAGGGCGATGCGCACTGGCCCGTGGAAGTATCTCACGGTCAACGAGCACGAATACCTGTTCGACGTCGTCGCCGACGAGCGTGAACGGGCCAATCTCGCCAAACGCCATCCCGAGCGGTTGGCCGAGATGCGCGACGCCTGGCAGCGCTGGGACCGGACCATGCCGTCCATTCCGGAGGAGGCGGGCGTGCGACTGGTCTATGGCAAGAAGGACATGCCGTAGCCGACATGAGCGACACGGTCTCGATCCGCGACATTCTCGATTTCTGGTTCCTGCCGCTCGGTCACCCCGACCACGGCCAGAAACGCGAGATGTGGTGGCAGAGTACGCCTGAGCTGGATGCCGAGATCGAGACCCGCTTCGGGACGCTGGTCGAGCTTGCGACGGCGGGCGAACTCGACCATTGGTGCAAGTCGCCGGATGGCGCGCTGGCGCTCATCCTTCTGTGCGACCAATTCACCCGCAATATTTGGCGCAAGACCGCGCGTGCTTTCTCCGGCGACGCGAAGGCTTGCGAGAACGCGAGATACGCGCTGGCCCACAGTTATCCGGCCGCCTATCCCGTCGCCGTCCGGCAGTTCTTTTACATGCCGTTCCAGCACAGCGAGGATCTCGGCGACCAGAAATTCTGCTGCACGCTGTTCTCGACCTTGGGCAATCCCGACAGCGACAAGCATGCGATCGAGCATCGTGACATCGTCGCGCGTTTCGGCCGCTTCCCGCATCGCAACGAGGTGCTAGGCCGCGAGTGCACCGCGGAGGAACTCGACTACCTCAAGACGGCGAAGCGCTTCGGGCAGTGAGGGTTCGGTAGAGATCCGCGGTCGCCCTGTCGAAGCAGCAGAACGCGACATAGTCGATCCAGGCCTGGGCGGTAACGACACGCACTGCGATTTCGGCGGCCTGCTGTTTCGGATAGCCGTAGACCCCGGTCGATATGGCGGGAAATGCGATGCTTTTCAGTCCGTGCTGCTGGGCGATCGTCAGGCATCGGCTGTAGCAGCTCTCGAGCAGCGCCGGCTCGCCATCGTTGCCGCCGCGCCAGATCGGCCCGACTGCATGTATGACGTAGCGCGCCGTCAGTCGATAGCCTTTGGTAATCTTGGCGTCACCGGTGTCGCAGCCGTTGAGCGCGCGACACTCCTCTCGCAATTCAGGTCCGGCGGCGCGATGAATCGCGCCGTCGACCCCGCCGCCACCCAGGAGAGTTTCATTGGCGGCGTTGACGATCGCGTCGACGTCGAGACGGGTAATGTCGCCCTCGATGACTTCGAGGACCGACATCGGCCTACCAGTACCGAACCGGGCCGGTGTCTAGATGTACGAAGCCGGAGCGCGGATAGAACCCGACACCGCCCATCTGCAGTGAGCGTGCGGCCTGCCGGATCTTGAAGACCGGCACGCCGGGGAAGCGGATGTCCATGGCGTTGCCATTCATGTGCTGGCTGTCGCGCGCCACGCCGCGGCTCATGCTGGCGAGCCAGGCATTGGTCGCCGGCGAACGATAGGCCGACAGCACCTCGATTGGGCCGTTGTAGCCGGTGAGACTCATCGTGTGCCACAGCACGTCGAAAAGCAGCGGATCCATTTCCGTCTGCAGATTGTTCTGCGAATCGCGCAGGAAGTGGTTGAGTTGATCGAGCGCATCACGGTGATAGGCGCCGTTCGACCAGAAGGTGACGGTGAGGGTTTCCTTGGTGTTGATGTTCACCAGGGTGATGCCGCGGGCACTGGCGGTATCGAGCACCGGAGGCTGGGGCGGCGCCGACGGGGCAAATCCGCCATAGCGCGAGCCTCGCAGGCTCTGCGGCGTGGTCGGGGGTTTTTGTTGCGTCGATTGGACATGGTGCTGTGCGGCGGTTTGCTTGACCGCCGGTTTGGTCGCTGCCCTGGTATCCGAGGATGTCCCCCGCAGGACTTCGGTTTGCGCGTGGCCAGCGGCGGAAATTGTCATTCCCGCCAGCACGCACGCCATGAACAAACGCATCCCTACCCCGCCTGTTGCATTTTTATCACAGCTGCTTCTATCAGAGACCGATTCGCGACTCAAAGTGAAATTCATTATCGCGACCAAGGGCTAGGCCGACCACGTCGCCGATCATGCAGAGTGCCGGACCCTGAAGTTGCGCACGCTGTGCGAGGCGCTCGATGGTGGCGAGGGTGCCCACGATGCGGCGCTCGCGATCGGTCGTGCCGTTGGCGATCAGCGCCACAGGCGTATCCGACGCGAGGCCGTGCTGCACCAGTTGGCGCGTGATCACGGACAAAGTTTCGGAGCCCATGTAGATGACGACGGTCTGGCGCGGACGCGCCAACATCGTCCAGTCGAGGTCGATCGTGCCGTCCTTGAGATGACCGGTCACGAAGACGCAGGCCGGCGCATGGTCGCGATGGGTGAGCGGGATGCCCGCACTTGCCGCGCAACCCAGCGCCGCGGTGATGCCCGGGACCACTTCGACGGCGATGCCGGCGGCCATCAGCGTATCGAGCTCCTCGCCGCCGCGGCCGAACACGAAGGGATCGCCGCCCTTCAGCCGCACCACGCTCTTGCCGGCGCGGGCGAGCGCGATCAGCCGGTCGTTGATCTCGTTCTGGGGCACGCAGTGATTTGCGCGCCGCTTGCCGACATAGATCTTCTCCGCGTCGCGCCGGCCCATCGCCAGCACTTCCGGCGACACCAGCCGGTCGTAGACGATGGCGTCGGCGCGCTGCAGCAGGCGATGCGCCTTAAGCGTGAGCAGATCGGGATCGCCCGGACCCGCGCCGACCAGATGCACCATGCCCGCTGCCGGCGCCGGCGCGTTGCGCACGTCGTCAAGCAGGCGGATCAGTTCGCGCCGTGCTGCGATCTCGTCACCGGCCAGCGCGAGCTCACCGACGCGGCCATCGAACACACGATCCCAGAAATGGCGGCGCGTGCGCGACTCGATGAGCGTCTTGCGGACCTGGCTGCGGAAGATCTCGGCAAAGCGCGCCAGCCGGCCGATCGCGGCAGGCAGAGCGCGCTCGATCTCGGCGCGGATCTTTCGCGCCAGCGCAGGCGCCGCACCGCCGGTAGAGATCGCAATGGTGATCGGCCCGCGGTCGACGATCGCGGGCATGGTGAAGCTCGACAGCGCGGGGCGGTCGACGACATTGACCGGCAGTCCGCGCTGCTGTGCCGCCTGCGAGACACGCGCCTGCAACGGCTCGTCGTCGCTGCCGACGATGACCAGCGACATGCCGATCAGATCGTCGTCGCAGAAATCGTGGCCGCCCCAGGCGATGCGGCCGTCGGAGATGAGCTGCGCGATGTCGCCCGTCACCGTCTCGGCGACGAGGGTCACACGCGCACCAGCGGCCAACAGCAACTCGACCTTGTGCAGGGCGGCATCGCCGCCGCCGACCACGAGGACAGGCCGCTCGCGCAAGGCCATGAAAATCGGGAAGTTCTGCATCACGCCGCCTGCCTGACGCGCCGGGCGCGCAGCAACGAGCGGATTTCCGGGCGGCAGGAGCCGCAATTGCTGCCGGCCTTGGTAGCACAGGCAACGGCATCCATCGATTGCGCGCCGTCCTCGATCGCACGCTCGACCGACCCGCGCGAGATGCCGAAGCAGGCGCAGATCTCGCCGCCGCGCTCGACCGGCGCGCCGCCCCGCAGGAGTGCCGTGTGTTCGTCGACTCCGAGGCGATCCATCGCCATGAACGGCGCCAGTCGATCGCGCACCGCTTCGTCGCGCCGCTCGCTCAGATCGAGCACCGCTTCGAGCCGGCCGTCGCTGATCACCGCGCCCAATCCCGTCGCGCCCAGTCCCGCCGCGTCGAGCCCGGCCGCGCCCTCGAGCCACGGTCCGGGATTGGCCGTGCGCACGGCCGCCGACAGCGATTGCCGCGCTGCAGCAATCGGCTGAGTACCGGCCAGCGTGTAGGCGTGAAAGCCCGCGCCCGTGAGGTGCGTCCAGTATGTCAGGTCCGGCAGCATCACCGGACGGCGAGCGAGAATCGTGCCATGCCAAAGCACGTCGATCTTTCGTATTTCGACCGGCGTGTGCTTGAGCTCAGGCTGGCCCGACACGGGATCGACCGCCGGATTGACCGCGGCGTTGACTCGTCCCGCGCGCGAGACCTGCGCCGTCCAGTGCATCGGCACGAAGGCATCGCCCGCTCGCACAGACTCTGAAAGCTGCACCACGAGCACAGAACTGCCCCAGTCGCTCTCGACCTGGGCAATGTCACCGTTCTGCAAACCACGCTGCACTGCATCATCGGGATGCAGCTCGATCGCGGGCTCGGGACGATGGCCGGCGAGACGCGCCGACTTCCCGGTGCGCGTCATGGTGTGCCACTGGTCGCGCACGCGGCCGGTATTGAGACGCAGCGGGCGGGGTGCGCCAACTGCGTTGACCGGTCCGCGCACCGGCGTCGCCACGAACTTGGCCTTGCGGTCGGCGTGGAAGAACCGGCCATCGGCAAAAAAGCGGCGATCGGCGTTGCGGCCCCAGGTGAATGGCTCCAGTGCCTCGTAGGCCGCATCGTCGATGCCGGCCTGCGCCCCGAGGTTGAAGTCGCGCGCGCTGTCGTTCTCGAACGCCGAGAGCGCAGCATGCTCACGAAAGATGTCGGCCGCGCCGCGCCAGGCAAAGGCATCGCCATGACCGAGACGCCGCGCGACCTGCGCGAGGATCCACCAATCCTGCCGCGCTTCGCCGGGCGCCCGCAGGAACGGCCGCTGCCGCGAGACGCCGCGCTCGGAGTTGGTGACCGTCCCGTCCTTTTCACCCCACGCCAGCGCCGGCAGCCGGATGCGGCAGACATCGACGGTGTCGCTGCTGCGCACGGCTTCGGAGACCACCGAGAGTTCGCAGGCCTGCAACGCCTTCTTCACCGCATCGGCGTTGGGCAGGCTGACCACCGGATTGGTCGCCATGATCCAGATCGCCTTGATCTCGCCGCGCCCGACCGCCTCGAACAGATCGACCGCCTTGCGGCCGGGCTTGGTTGCCATGCGGGGCGCGCGCCAGAAGCGGCCCACCCGGTCGATATCTGCCGGCGTGAAATCCATGTGGGCCGCGAGCGTATTGGACAGGGCACCCACTTCGCGGCCGCCCATGGCGTTGGGCTGGCCGGTGATCGAGAACGGCCCCATGCCGGGGCGGCCGATGCGGCCGGTCAGCAGGTGGCAGTTGATGATGGCGTTCACCTTGTCGACGCCGGCGCTCGATTGGTTGACGCCCTGCGAATAGAGCGTGACGGTCTTTTCGGTCGCGCAGAACCAGTCGAAGAAGGTCGCGACGTCGGCAACAGCCAGACCGCAGGCCTCGATGTCGGCGGGCCGGGTCGCCGCCAACGCCGCGCCAAAGCCATTGGTGTGTGACGCCAAGAATTGCTTGTCGGCGAGACCGCGGCGGTCCAGCTCGGCCAGCAGGTCGTTGAACAGCGCCACGTCGCTGCCCGGCTTCAGCGCCAGATGAAGATCGGCGACGTCGCAGGTTTCGGTGCGGCGCGGGTCGATCACCACGACCTTCATCTGCGGCCGCTCGCGCTTGGCAGCTTCCAGGCGCTGGAACAGCACCGGGTGGCACCAGGCAAGATTGCTGCCGGTCAGCACCACCAGGTCGGCCTGTTCGAAATCCTCGTAGAGGCCCGGTACCGTGTCGCTGCCGAAGGCGCGCTTGTGGCCGGCCACCGACGAGGCCATGCAGAGCCGCGAATTGGTGTCGATGTTGGCGGTGCCGAGGAAGCCTTTGATCAGCTTGTTGGCGGCGTAATAGTCCTCGGTCAGGAGCTGGCCCGAGACATAGAAGGCCACGGCATCGGGTCCGTGCTTCTCGACGATGTCGCCAAAGCCTTTCGCGACAGCATCGAGCGCCACGTCCCAGGAGACTCGCCGTCCGTCGATCTCGGGATGCAGCAGCCGGTCTTCCAGCCCCAGCGTCTCGCCCAGGGCCGCACCCTTGGAGCAGATGCGGCCGCGATTGGCTGGATGCGCCGTATCGCCCGCGACCTCGGCACCGCCGCGGCCATCGGGCGTCGCGACGATGCCGCATCCGACGCCGCAGTAGGGACAGGTGGTGCGGATCATGGCGCGCTCAGTAGACGTCGCGCTGGTAGCGTCCGGCCTTGGTCAGGCCGTCGAGCCAGGCCTTGGCGCCCTCGCCCTTGCCGCCCTGTTCCGCCGCGATCTGCAGCAAGGTGTCCTCGACATCCTTGGCCATGCGCTTGGCGTCGCCACAGACATAGAAGTGTGCGCCCGCCTCCAACCAGTTCCACAGCTCGGCGGCGTGCTCGCGCATGCGGTGCTGGACGTAGATCTTCTCCGCCTGATCGCGCGAGAACGCGGTGTCGAGCCGGGTCAGCACACCGCGGCGCTGCCAGTCGGCGACCTGATCCTCGTAGAGGAAGTCGGTGATACGCTTCTGATCGCCAAAGAACAGCCAGTTGCGCCCCTTGGCGCCGCGGGCCTCACGCTCCTCGAGGAAGGCGCGGAACGGCGCGATGCCGGTGCCGGGGCCGATCATGATGGCCGGCGCCTCGTCGTTGCCCGGCACGCCGAAGCCATGACTTTTCTGGATGAAGACCGGCACGACGTCGCCCGGCTTGGCGAAGTCGGCGAGGTAGCACGAGCCGACACCGGTGCGCTGACGGTCCGTCCCGTCCCACCGCACCGCCGAGACGGTGAGATGGACCTCGCGCGGATGGGCCTTAGGCGAAGATGCAATAGAGTAAAGACGCGGCTGCAGGCGATCGAGCGACTTCAGCAGGCCGGGCAGCGACGGCATGACCGACGGGAAGGCCAGCAGGAGGTCGAGCAGATCGGCCTCCGCGAGATGCGCCGGTCCCTCGCCGCGCGACAGAGCGATCAGCTGGCGCACGTCTTCTTCGTTGAAGGCGCGGCTCGCCAGGAACTCCATGCACTCATCGCTGGGGCGCGCGATGTCGACCTTGGCCAGCAGCACCTGCCGCAGCGGCAGCGCTTCGCTGTCGAAGCCCACCATCTCTTCGCCGCTCGCGCCGAGACGATCGAGCACGGCCTGCACGAGCTGCGGGTTCTTGCGGGCGTAGACGCCGAGACTGTCTCCCGCCTCGTAGGTGAGATCGGTGGTCGAGAGGTCGAACACGACGTGACGGACGTCCTTCTCGGAGCCGGGTCGCGTCAGCGGATGAGCGTCGACCAGGGTCGCAAGGGCTGGCCGGTCGCGCGTGCCGAGCACCCCGACAGGCTTCACCGCAGGCGCGGCCGGCGCCCCGTCGCGCTGCGGCTCGAGCGCGATCATCAGCTCCTTGAGTTTGCGCTGGGTTTCCTTGCCGCCCGGCACGCAGCGGCCGGTATCGGCTTCGGCGCCCGACCACACCGCCTCGGCGTAGGTCTGGCAGAGATAGCCGCACTGGCCGCAATCGAGCTGGGCCATCGCCGCCATCAATTGCCGCGCGGGCTTGGCGTCTTTGGCCAGCTCAATCCGTTCGGGCATCGCGAGCGAGGCGTCGTGCCAGGGAAAATCCTCGTCAGGCTCGGCATCCGTCTGAACAGCAGCGCCCTGCGACATGCCGGGACCGGCGAGGCCGAGATAGGCCGCGAAGAAGCCGTTCAACCACGCGCGCTGCTCAGTCGAGAACGGTGCATTCTCTGGAATGATCGACGGGACGACGGATGGAATGGGCGTGATCGCGTTCATGCCGCCACCGCCCGGATGGGAGCGCGATTCGCCAGCGTCCGCAGATCCTCGATCTCGTGGCGATGACAGAAGGTGAAGAAGCTTTCTTCGTCCGACGCACGATGGGCAAGCCAGGCGCCGAGCAGGCGTTCGAGCAGCAGCGGCAGATCGTCGAACGGCACCGACAGCGCGTACTCGCGCGCCATTGCCTGCTCGTTGGTCGCGGTCGCGCCGCCGCCGATATAGACGTGATAGCCCTCGACCGTGTTCTCGCCACGCTCGACCTTCTGGGCGAGCAGGCCGATGTCGCCGATATAGTGCTGGGCACAGGAATGATGGCAGCCGGTGAGATGGATGTTCACCGGCTGGTCGATCGCCAGTCGCAGATCGAGATGATCGGCCAGCCTCAGGGCGTGGCCCTTGGTGTTCGAGGCGGCGAACTTGCAGCCGGCATTGCCGGTGCAGGCGATCAGGCCGCGCCGCACGGCACTTGCCTCGACGCCGAGACCGAGCGCCTGCAGCGCCGCGATGCAGACCCGCACGTCGGCATCGGCGACGTCGGAGATCAGCAGATTCTGCCACACCGTGAGGCGCAACGTGCCGCTGCCGAAGCGCTCGGCGACCGACGCCAGCCCACGCATCTGTTCGCAGGTGATGCGGCCGACCGGCAGCACGACCCCGAGATAGTTGAGGCCCGGCTGCTTCTGGCGATGAACGCCGATGTGGCCATGCTTGTCGGCGAGCGGCCGCGGCTCCAGCGCAACTCCTTCGGCCCGGCGCAGTGGCGTGCCGTACTCCTTTTCGACCTCCTTCAGGAAGGCGTCGCGGCCCATCCGGTCGATCACGTATTTCAGCCGCGCCTTCTGGCGGTTGGTGCGGTCGCCGTGAGCCGCGAAGGCGCGCACGACGGCGCCCGCGACCTTTACGCACTCCTCCGGCTTCAGCAGCACGCCGGTCTCGTGCGCGAAGTCGAGATGGCCGGTGATGCCGCCGAGCTGCAGACGGAACAAAATGTCCTCGCCCGCCCGTACGGCGACGAAGCCGATGTCGTTGGTGTCTTCGAGCGTCGGCACCTTGCCGCCGCCATCGAAGGAGATGTTGAACTTGCGCGGCAGCCCATACATCTCGCGGTGATTGAGGATGTAGTGGTGCATGTCGCGGCAGAGGCCGCGCGTGTCGTAAAGCTCCTGCGGATCGATGCCGGCGGTGGCGCTGCCGGTGATGTTGCGGATGTTGTCGGCGCCCGAGCCGCGCGACGTGAGACCGAGCTCCTGGACCGCAAGCAGGAGGTCGACGGCATGACGCGCCGGAATCTCGCGGATCTGCAGATTGGCCCGGGTCGTCACGTCGGCGTAGCCGCCGCCGAAGCGCTCGGCGGCCTCGGCCAGTCCGCGCATCTGCCAGGCGTTCAGGATACCGTTGGGCATGCGCAGGCGACACATGAACGAGTCCTGCGCCGGCGCGACGTAGAAGAGCCCGTGATACTTGGTGAGAAAGACGTCGACGCCCTTGGGAAACTGCCCCGCGTCGGCACGCGCCACGACCTCGTCCCAGCGGTCGAGCGGATGGCGCGTGCGCTTGGCGGTCTCCTCGGCCACGAGCTTGCCGCCCGCCGCCAGGGTGCTGTCCTGGGCCAGCACCTGCAGCGCATCGGGTCCTGTCGGCGCACTCGCGGGCGCGGCGGCTGTCGCGGTCTTGCGCACGGCAAGACCGCTCGTGAACCCCTCCAACCAGCGTTTCTGCTCGTCGGTGAAGTCGTTCATGGTTCCCGCCTAGGCGGCAGCCCGCGTCGGTACGCGATGGCGGGCGTAGAGGAACTCGAGCACGGCAGCGCGGCAGCGCGCGTACTCGGCGTCGGTCGCGAGCTCGAGCCGGCGGCGCGGACGCGGCAGGTCAATCTTCAGGATGTCGCCGATCGTGGCCGACGGGCCGTTGGTCATCATCACCACGCGATCCGACAGCAGCACCGCTTCGTCGACGTCGTGGGTGATCATCATCACGGTGTTGCCGAGCCGCGAATGGATCTCCATGACGCTGTCCTGCAGGTGGGCACGGGTCAGCGCGTCGAGGGCGCCGAACGGCTCGTCCATCAGCAGCACCTTGGGCTGCATGGCGAGCGCGCGGGCGATGCCGACACGCTGTTTCATGCCGCCGGAGACTTCGTGCGGGCGCTTGTCCTTGGCCTGGGCCATCTGCACCAGCTCGAGATTGTGCATCACCCAGTCGTGGCGCTCGGCCTTGCTCTTGGAGCCGCCGAACACCTTGTCGACCGCGATCGCCACATTGCCGTAGACGGTCAACCACGGCAGGAGCGAGTGGTTCTGGAAGACGATGGCGCGGTCGGGACCGGGCTCGTCCACGACCTTGCCTTCAAGGAAGACCTCGCCCTTGGTGGACTTCAGCAACCCGCCCAGGATGTTCAGCAGGGTGGACTTGCCGCAGCCGGAGTGACCGATCAGCGACACGAACTCGCCCTGCGCGATCGTCAGATTGACGTCGCGCAGCACTTCCGTCGAGGCATTGCCGCGATGGAAGCTCATGCCGATCTGTTCGAACTTGAGGTAGGTGCCGGTCATGACTGCCTCCTACTGCGCCGCAACGCCGTGGCCGACGAGGTTGCCGATGAAGGCGATCAACCGGTCGAGCAGGAAGCCGACCAGGCCGATGTAAACCAGCGCCACGATGATGTCGGAGATGCGTGAGCTGTTCCACGCGTCCCAGATGAAGAAGCCGATGCCGACGCCGCCGATCAGCATTTCAGCGGCGACGATGGCGAGCCAGGAGAGACCGACGCCGATGCGCAGGCCGGTGAAGATGTAGGGCACCGTGGCCGGCAGCGTGATCTTGTAGAACACCTCCCACCACGACAGCCGGATCACGGCTGCGACGTTGCGGTAGTCCTGCGGGATGTTCCGCACGCCGACCGATGTGTTGATGATGATTGGCCAGATCGAGGTGATGAAGATCACGAAGATTGCCGAGGGATGCGCATCGCGGAAGCCCGCAAGCGACAACGGCAGCCAGGCAAGCGGCGGGATGGTGCGCAGCACCTGGAAGATGGGGTCGAGGCCGCGCATCGCCCACAGGCTCTGGCCGACCAGCACGCCGAGCGCGATGCCGACAACCGCCGACAACAGGAAGCCCACGGCGACACGGCTGATCGACTTGCTGAGGTGCCAGAAGGCGCCCTTGTCGATGCCGCCATTGTCGTAGAACGGATCGACGATGAAGTCCCACGAGTCGGCCAGCACCTTGGTCGGCGCGGGCAGCGATGATTTAGGATGGGCGCACAGCAGCTGCCACACGAAGATCGTGAGCGCGAGCACGATCAGGGGCGGCAGGACGATGCCGGCCCACTTGCTGGCGCTGGCCTTGAGACGCTCGAGCCAGGGCCGGACCGGTGCCCGGAAGGCGACGATCTGGGCACTCGCCGCCAGGTTGGCGCCCGGCACCGGGACGTCGGCCGCGACGGCGACCGACGTTGCCTTGACTGCAGCCTGCATCACGCCACCTTCTTGATCTGGAGCGAGGCGAGATAGGCCTTCGGATCCTCAGGATCGAACACCTTGCCGTCGAAAAAGGTTTCCTTGCCGCGCGACTTCGACTTCGGCACGTCGGCCTCGGCGGCGCTGATGTTCTTGGCCGCCTCGCGCCACATGTCCTCGCGGTTGACCTTGGCGATGATGGCCTTGGTGTCGAGATCCATCGGCAGCTTGCCCCAGCGCTGGTTCTCGGTGAGGAACCACAGCTCGTGGCTCTGGTAGGGGTACGAGACGCCACCCGACCAGAACTTCATCAGCTGGTCGGAGTTCGTGACCTTACGGCCATCGCCGTAGTCGATCTCACCCTTGATGCGCTTGTTGATGTCGGTCGCCGGCACGTTGAACCACTGGCGCTTGGCGATGATGGTCGCGAGCTCTTCCTTGTTCTCCATCTTCTCGCACCACTGCTGGGCTTCCATCACGGCCATCAGCACGGCCATCGCGGCCTTCGGGTTCTTGTCGACCCAGTCGGCGCGCATGCCGAGCGACTTCTCGGGATGGTTCTTCCAGATCTCGCCGGTCATGCAGGCGGTGAAGCCGATGTCCTGGTTCACGAGCTGGTCGCCCCACGGTTCGCCGACGCAGAAGGCGTCCATGTTGCCGACCTTCATGTTGGCCACCATCTGCGGCGGCGGCACGACGATGGTCGAGACGTCCTTGTCGGGATCGATGCCGGCGGCGGCCATCCAGTAGCGGATCCACACATCGTGGGTGCCGCCCGGGAAGGTCATGGCGACCTTCACTTCCTTGCCCGCGGCCTTCTTCTTGGCGAAGGCTTCCTTCAGCGGGTCGGCCTTCACCGTGACACCCGAGCCCTTGTATTCCTTGGCGACCGAAATCGCCTGGCAGTCGTAGTTGAGGCGGCACAGGATATACATCGGCGTCGGCTTGTTCTCGGCCGTCGTGGTGCCCATCGTGATCTGGTACGGCTTGGGCGTCAGGATGTGCGCGCCGTCGATGCCGCCCGCGCCCGAGCCCAGCACCATGTTGTCGCGCGTCGTGCCCCACGAAGCCTGCTTGGCGACGTCGGCATCGGTGATGCCGTACTTGTCGAAGATCTTCTTTTCCTTGGCGACGATCAGCGGCGAGGCATCGGTCAGCGCGATGAAGCCGAGCTTGACCTGCTTGGTCTCCGGGCCGGCGGCCTGCGCGAAGGCACCCGACGGCAGCGCGGCGCGGGCGGCGCTCAGCAGCGCAGCGGTCGCGGTCGCGCCCTTCAGGATCGAGCGGCGGCTGACCGGGGGAGTGAACTGGCTGGACTTACTCATGGCTGTTCTCCTGAACGTAAGCGGGTGACTTCCCTGGGTTTGTTTTCCATTGGCGGCAGAAGCGGCTCGCCGTGCCCGCCGGGCGGCAGGCGATCGCTGTCGGGGCAATCGACGCCGATCTCGTGCGCGGCGGCTCGATAGAGATCGGTGCGGTAGACGCGGTCGGCGGTGGCGGCGATGTCGATGTCGGCGGGCGCCTGGCCCCAACGCACCATCTGCTTGAGGAACCACTCGGCGTGGCTGCGCCACGGGAAGTTGGCCGCGCCGCGATGGAAGATGTGGAAGCCCGGCAGGTCGAGCGTGCGGGCGATCACGTCGGCCGGCGTGTTGAGATAGCGCGGGCTGGCGAGCAGGCGCGCGGCCTCGGCGCGGTTGGCGGGCTCGTCCAGCCACATGCAGGCTTCGATCAGCGCCTTGAGCAGCGCCTTCAGGGTCTCGGGATTCTTCTCGGCCCACGCCTCGGTGACGCCCAGCACCTTCTCCGGCATGCCGCGCCAAATGTCGGGGCCGGTCAGGGCGATGCGGCCGATGCCGAGCGCGACGGCGCGCTGGTTCCATGGCTCGCCGACGCAGTAGCCGTCGATCACCTTCGCCGAGAGATGCGCCACCGTGTGCGGCGGCGGCACGACCGTGAGGCGGACGTCGCGGTCGGGATCGAGCCCTCCCGACGCCAGCCACTGGCGGATCATGTAGTTTTGTACCGAATACGGAAACACCGAGGCGAGCACGACTCGCGGTGCACCCGATGCGGCGCGCCGGGCGACGACGGCGGCGAGTGCACGGGCGACCAGCGGCGCGTGGCCGGCACCGATCAGGTCGGGCGCCGCCTCTTCCATCTCCTGCCACAGCGACTGCGAGAGGGTGAGCGCGTTGCCGTTCACCTGCAGGGTCATGGCGTTGATCATCGGCACACGCACGCTGTCGATGCCGAGGGTCAGCGCGAGCGGCAGCGGCGCCAGGATGTGCGAAGCGTCGAGGACGCCGAGCGCCAGCTTGTCGCGCACGTTGGCCCACGACACTTCGCGGCGTATCTCGACTTCGAGTCCCTGACGCTCGTAGCTGCCGAGCTCCTCGGCGAGGATGATCGGCGCGCAGTCGATGATCGGAATGAACCCGACCTTCAATTTGGGACGCTCCAGATCGGCCATGCCTTACGCCACTCCACAAAAACAAAAGGCGTCCTGACGGCCGGCATATGCCGGTCGCTCAGGACGCCGTTGTCCGATCAGCGGGCCGTCATTGGTCCGCTTCAATTCAGTCGAAACCCCGCCATTGGGGTCTCTGACTGCATTGCAGCATGAGTCGTGCCAACCCTAAGAAGAGACCCCTAGATCGTTGTAAATCATTGATAATATGCGAAATATTTTACAGGGCTGTAATTTGCCCATTTCGCAGTCGCGAGATGGTAAATTATGAGGCAGGCCTACTTTTTCAGCACGCGGGCGTAGGTGACCACATCTTGGGCGACTTCGCCGATACGCTTGTTCTGATCCATGGCGAGTTTGCGCAGCAGCTTATAGGCGGCCTCTTCGCTCAGCCCCTTCTGTTCCATCAGCAGGCCCTTGGCGCGGTCGATCGTCTTGCGCTCGAGCAGAGTGAGGCGGGCGCGTTCGAGTTCCTCGCGCATGGCGTGGTAGCGATTGAAGTGGCCGACCGCGACGTCGACCACCGAGCGCACACGCTCCTGCGCCAAGCCCTTCACGACATAGGCCGAGACGCCTGCTTCCATGGCAGCCGCGATGGTCGCGGGATCGGATTCGTCGACGAACATCGCGATCGGCCGCGGCTGCTGCTCGGTGCTGCGCCGCATGTCCTCGATCGAGTCGCGGCTGGGACTGTCGGTGCTGACCACGACAACGTCGGGCTCGAGTTCGCGCACGCGGGTCGTGAGATCGTGCGTGCCCTCGAGACGCGCCAGCAGCCGATACCCCGAGGCGCGCAGGCCAGCCGCGACAATCTCGGCGCGGGCCGGGTTGTCGTCGATCAGCAGAACGGACAGCGCCTTGGTCACGGCCCCGGGGGCGCAAACTCCATGCCACTCGATCTAAGGTGCTGATTCGACGAGCTTTCCGTCGTCCCATCGCCCCGATTGCACCTTGTCGCCAGGACCCATGACCTGGCCGTAGCCATGGCGTTTCCCGGCGCGGAAGCCGCCTTCATAGCGCTCCTTGTCGCCGACAGTCTCGATGCCGGGCCCATCGAGGGTGTCGGCATGCCATTCGCCCATCAGCGTGATCAGCGGATCGCTGAAGCTGCGGCGCAGTCCAAAACCGTCCAGCTTGCCGGCCACGAAGTTGCCCTCGCTACGATCGACGCCGGGCTTTTCCTGAACGCCAAGCCCCTGCGGATGGCCGGCGCGCCACTGGCCCTCGTAGCGCCCACCGTCGGCCTGGCGATCGACGCCGAGGCCGTTCAAGGAATTTTCCTTCCACTCGCCGGCTTGCCGGGCACCGTCCTTGAAGTCGGCAACCCCGAGGCCCTGACGCTGCTTGTCGTCGCTCACCTGGCCGACATAGACGGTGCCGTCGTCGGAACCGACCTTCTCGGCATTCTCGAGACCCGGCCGCGCCGCCCGAGCAGCAACGATGCGCGCTTCGCCCGCCATGGTGCGTGCGGCATCGGCAGCTTCCTTGGCCGGTTCGAAGAGCGCGCGGGCATCGGTGGCAGCGCGCTGCGCCTGATCGACCAGAAGCTTCTGCGAGCTGACTGCGGAAGGCACCGGTGCGGCCGCAGTCGATGGCGGCACAGGCGCCGGTGCTGGAGCAGCCGGCGTCTCGACCGGCGGCGTGACGCTCGCCAGCGCGAGCACACGGCCGGCCAGGCTCTCGAGTTGCGGTCGTGCGAGCAGCAGGCCCGCGGCGGCAACGGCAATGACGGCAGCGCCCAGGATCGGACCGAACGGCAGGCGGCGGCGCGCAACAGGAGGCGCAGGCGGCGGCACGACTTCTTCGCCGCGCGTCACGCCGCCCAGCCGCGGCGCGCCGCCGAGCGAGGGTTCGGTTCGCGCCGGCGGTTCCGGCCGCGTCACTTTCGCGGCGGCGGGCTTGGGCCGCGCTGACTGCGCCAACTCCATCTTCTGGGTCGGCGCGTCAGTCACGACCCCGGGCGGCGCCGGCAGAGAGCTGCCGAACAACGCGCGCCAGGCTTCGATCGTTTGCGGCCGATTGTCGGCGGCAAAGGACAGCGCGCGATCGATCGCGCCCAGGAAATTCTGGTCGAAGCGGTCGGCCTGGGTGCGGGTGAGTAGTTTGTAGGGATCCTGGCCGACGCGGCTTGCGGCCTCCGGCGGCGGCTCACCTGCGATCGCGCGATAGAGTACGGCGCCAGCCGAATAGATATCGCTCCACGGCCCCTGCTTGCCGTCCATCGCATACTGCTCGATCGGGGCGTATTGCGGCGTCAACACCGACGTGAGCGTGCGCGAGCGGCCACCGATGGCCAGCCGCGCAGCACCGAAATCGATCAGGATCGGCATGCCGTCGCGCCGGATGATGATGTTCGACGGCTTGATGTCGCGATGCAGGAAGCCTTGGGCGTGCACGGCGGCTAGGCCGCTCAGCAGGCCCTCGGTGAGGCGGCGCACATCGGGTGGCGGCAGGCGACGGCCGGGCTCGCGCAGCATCTCGGCGACGCTGCGGCCGTCCTCGAATTCCATCACCGTGTAGGCCGTGCCGTTGGCCTCGATGAAGCGCATCACCGGCACGATGTGCGGATGGCGAAAGCGCGCCAGCGCGCGCGCCTCCTCGAGAAAGCGATCTCGGCCCCAGGCGAAATCCTCGGCGAAACTGCCGCCGCGCGGCACGACCTGCCTGTCGGCGCCGCGCACGGCGAACTCGACCGGCAGGTACTCCTTGATGGCGACGATCTTGGCGAGCTGAGAATCGAAGGCGCGGTAGGTGATGCCGAATCCGCCCTGTCCGATCACGGCGTCGAGCCGGTAGTCTCCGAGCTGCGTACCGAGCGGCAGCGCCTGGACGTTGTCGGGCGTCATGAATGCGGCGGGCTAAAAGGGCGAGGAACCTCGCCCTCTAGATGCCCTACCGCGAGATGCTTGTCGAAGCAGAAGCCGTGGTGAAGCGCGACGACGCGTCCTGAATATCCGGGACGAGCTGAATTAGCATGATGATCAGGCAGAGACCGATGGCGGTCAGCATGGTCGCAGGCCGTGTGCGGAGGTGCGGATTGGGCACGCGCGGATGGCGATCGTCCGTCATGGCGGACACTCCCTTGCAAATGATTTCTTCAAATCGGCGGCCAACGCCCGAAATAAGGGTGAGCGCGGCCTCGAACAGCAGGCTAGGATAGCCTCAGATACAATTCAAGATAATCTTTCTATTACAGTGACTTATGTTACGAATCGCAGATTTCGATGCAACATACTAGGGATTGAGTGGTCCTGCGCGTGCATGCACCTCTTATGGCGGAGTAAACTTCTTCAATGCAGACCCCTTCCGTTACCGGCAATACCCGGACCTTGGTGCTGACCGGCGCCAGCCGCGGCATTGGCCATGCCACGGTGAAGAAGTTCGGCGCCAGCGGATGGCGCATCATCACCATCTCGCGTCAACCGTTCAGCGCACTCTGCCCGTGGCCGGGCGGCGGCGAAAATCACGTGCAGCTCGATCTCGGCGATCCGGTCGAACTGGGCCGTGGCATCGAGGAGATCCGTCACAAGCTGGCCGACGGCAAACTCGATGCGCTGGTCAACAACGCCGCGATCTCGCCGAAGGGCCAGAAGGGCGAGCGTCTCGGCGCGATCAATACGCCGTTCGATCTCTGGCAGAAGGTTTTTAACGTCAACTTCTTCGCGCCCGTCGCACTTGCGCGCGGGCTGATGAAGGAACTGTCGGCAGCACAGGGCTGCGTCGTGAACGTCACATCGATCGCCGGCAGCCGCGTGCATCCCTTCGCGGGCTCCGCCTACGCGACCTCGAAAGCGGCGCTCGCGGCGCTGACGCGCGAGATGGCGCACGACTTCGGTCCGCGCGGCATCCGCGTGAACGCCATCGCTCCCGGCGAGATCGACACGTCCATCCTGTCGCCCGGCACCGAGAAGATCGTCGAGGAGCAGATCCCGATGCGCCGCCTCGGCTCGCCCGACGAAGTCGCCGACGTGATCCACTTCCTGTGCGAGAAGGGCGCGAGCTATGTCTCGGGCGCCGAGATCCAGATCAACGGCGGCCAGCACGTGTAGGAGTACGCCATGGACACGATGACCAACCTCAAGGGCGAGACCGGCCGTGACGCGCGGCGGCGCATCCGCAGCGGCGCTCATCGTCTGCCGACTTCGGGCATGGCGCCCGGTTTCGTGCAGGGAAATCTCGCGATTCTCCCGAAGGCGCTCGCCGCCGACTTCGCGCGCTTCTGCGCGCTGAACCCCAAGCCCTGCCCGCTGCTCGGCCAGTCCGAACCGGGCGATTGGCGCCTGCCCACCCTGGGCGAGGATCTCGATATCCGTACCGATATCCCACTCTACCGCATCTGGAAGAACGGCGAGCTGGTCGAGGAAGTAACCGATCTCAAGAAGGTGTGGCGCGACGATCTGGTGTCGTTTGTTCTGGGCTGTTCGTTCTCGTTCGAGGAGGCGCTGGTCGAGGCCGGCCTCGAAATTCGCCACCAGACCTGCAACAGCAACGTGCCGATGTACCGCACCAGCATCCAGTGCACGCCGGCCGGTCCCTTCCATGGCCCGATGGTGGTGTCGATGCGCCCCTTCACGCCGGCCAAGGCGATCCGCGCCGTGCAGGTCACGACACGTTTTCCGTCGGTGCATGGCGCCCCGGTGCATCTCGGCAAGCCCGAACTGATCGGCATCAAGAACATCGGCAAGCCCGACTACGGCGACGCCGTGCCGGTGCGCGACGACGAACTGCCGGTCTTCTGGGCCTGCGGCGTCACCCCTCAATCGGTCGTGGCAACGGTAAAGCCGGAATTCAGCATCACCCACGCGCCGGGCTACATGCTGGTCACCGACCTGCTTAACGCCGAACTCGCCGTTCTCTAGCCCGACATGGTGCATCTGGCATTCGATGTCGGCGCCGCCGAGATCGACGAGCTGGTGATTGCCGGTTGGACCGGCCGCGACGTCGTGGCCCTCAACCATCACATCGACGAGCTGAAGGCGATCGGAGTGCCTCCGCCTTCGTCCGTGCCGCTCTACTATCGCGCCGCCGCGCAGCTCTTGACCCAGGCCGACACGATTGACGTCCTGGGCGAAGATACTTCCGGCGAGGTCGAGCCGGTGCTGATTGGCACGCCGGAACGTCTCTGGGTAACGCTCGGCTCCGACCATACCGACCGCAAGGCCGAGACCTTCAGCGTGGCCGTGGCCAAGCAGGTCTGCGCCAAGGCCATCGGACGCACGGCATGGCGCTTCGAGGATGTCGAGCCGCAATGGGACAGGCTGATCCTGCGCAGCTTCGTCGAGCGGGACACCAGACAGACCCTCTACCAAGAGGGCACGCTCGCCGCGATCCGGCCGGCGCGCGAGCTGATCCAGGGCTGGCGAGGCCAGAAACGCCTGCCGGCCGGCGTGGCAATGTTCCTGGGCACCCTGCCCGCGATCGGCGGCATCCGCTCGAGCACGCGCTTTGTCATGGAGCTCGAGGACCCGACCACGGGCCGCAAGCTCAGTCACGCCTACTCGATCACGACCCTGCCGATTGTCGGCTAGCGCCGCCGCCCCTCATACGAGGGTATCCTGGGCGTCCACGAACTCCATCACGGTCCGCACCACCTTCGGATCGGCGAGCAGGCGGTTGTGGCCGAGCCCCTGCGTGATCACCAGTTCTGCCGTCGGCAACATGTGCGCCGAACGTGCGGACTCCAGCACCGGCACCTGGCGATCGTTCTGATCGTGGATCAACAGCACCGGCAGGTCGATTTCGCTGGCGATGTGGCGCACGTCGAAATCGTCCGCCGGGCGGCCGACGTGCTCTTCGACCGAACGAATGAAGGCACGCGTGCCACGGTCAGACAGGCCGACCGCCTTGGCAAAGCGCCGCAACTCGCGCCCCAGCGCCGATGGCGCTGAGATCAGCGCCGCGCGCGGCGCGCCGCCCCGCTTCCCGCCCAGTCGCGTCGCAAGCGTGTGCAGCGCCATGGCAGCCCCCATCGAATGGCCGATCACTGCATGCACCGACTTCAGGTGATCGAGCACACGCTCCAGTGCGGCAATAAACTTCACCGCCGTGAGTTCGTCGCCCGCCGATTCGCCGTGCGCCGGCACGTCGAGCGCCACGGCGGCGTAGCCGCGTTCGAGCAGGGCATCGATCAGGGCGCCAAACTGGTTGCGATGGCCCTCGAAGCCATGGACCAGCAGCACGACCGGCGCGTCGGGATCGCTGGCGCCCCAGCGCCACGCGACGAGCCCTTCGCCGAGATCGATGCGCTCGTCCGCCGTCGGCAGGTCGAGCCGCGGCGCCGGCCGCACGTCGCGGCGCGGCGACAACATCAGACGGCGAAAGAACGGCGCGACCAGGCCGGGCGCGACGTGACTGGCGGCAGCCAAAGCGGCAATTGGGAAAGGCAAGGAGGACATCGGGCTTCTCCGATTAGGTGCAATTGCACTAATTGAGCGCTTTATGCCGCGGCGCCTCAAACGAGCTTGTGTTCCGCTTTACGTAAGTTTTGTTCATGCGCCGCGCAGGCGGCAAAGGAGGGTGCCGCACAGGCGGTCGAAGACGGCACCGCGCATGGCTTCGATGCAGATGGGCCCGCTTTTGGGGCCTTGCTCGAAGGACCGGGGTAAACGTACGTTCAGCGCTTCGGGAGGGGTTTTCATCATGATCAAGGGCGCGTTCGACGGCCTGACGGTTCTCGACTTCACGCAGGGCATCGCGGGACCGCATGCCTCGATGCTGCTGGCGCTGCATGGCGCCGACGTCATCAAGATCGAGCCGGCCGAGGGTGACTGGGGCCGCGCGCTGGGCGACATCCGCGGCGAGCACTGCGCCCACTCGATCGCCTTCAACCGCGGCAAGCGCTCGATCGCGCTCGACCTCAAGTCTCCCGACGGCATCGCGGTGGTGAAGAAGCTCGCGGCCAAGGCCGACGTGGTGATGGAGAGCTTCCGCCCCGGCGTGATCCAGCGGCTGGGCTTCGGCTATGAGGACATCAGGAAGATCAATCCTAAGGTCGTCTATTGCTCGGTCTCGGGCTTCGGCCAGACCGGTCCCTACTCCAAGCGCCCGACCGTCGACGGCCTGATCCAGGCCTTCTCCGGCATGATGGTGATGAACCGCATGCCCGACGGCACGCCCTGGCGCCAGGGCATGATCGCCGTCGACGTGACGACCGGCCTCTACACCTTCCAGGCGCTCAGCACCGCGATCATGCGCCAGTTCCGCTTCGGCGAGGGCTGCTTCATCGATTCCAGCCTGATGCGCGCCGCGGCCGCCTTCCAGGGCGCCAAGCTGATGGAATGGGTGTTCTCGAACGGCGCGCCACCGGTGCTCTACATGCCGGCCGGCAGCTACAAGACCAAGAACGGCTACATCATGGTTTCGGCGATGCGGCCGCATCACTTCAAGCTGCTTTTCGAATTGATCGGCCGCGACGACGTCGCCAACGATCCCGAACTGCAGAGCCACGATGCGCGCATCAAGAACGCGCCCAAGATCATCAAGGCGCTGAACGAGACCATGCCGACGAAGACCACCGAGGAATGGATCTCGATCCTGCAGCCCAAGGACGTGTTCTGTGAGCGGGTGAACAACTACCAGGACTATCTCGAGCATCCGCATGTCAAGGAATCGGGCGCGATCGACTGGATCGAGCAAGAAGGCGTCGGCCGCCTGCCGGTCGCCAACATCGCGGGCCTGCCGCGCGCCGCCGATCACGCCCCGCAGCAGCACGCGCCGCATATCGGCGAGGACAGCCGCGATATCCTGGGCGAACTGGGCTACAGCACCGCCGAGGTCGACGCGATCTTCTCGCGCGGCGGCGTGAAGGGCATGAAGCAGACGGCAAAGGCCGCCGAATAGGCCGACCCACGAAATCTTATCGAAGCCGTCGCCGGGGTGCCCTGCGGCGGTCCCGTTGAGATAACTTGGCGATTGGGATTCGGCGCATATACGCACCACGGATTGCCGGCAGGACAAGAATCGGAGTCATTGTCGCCACAGGGCAAGAGTCGCGACCGCCTCACCCTGTTTGGGTACTTTGTGCGAGCACGCTACCCGGCAGCGCCGGCCTACATCCGCTTGGTCGGCAGATGCACCATCGTCTGCGTCGTGTCGATCGACGGCAGAGAGATCGTCGCAGAAGGCTCCTGGGCCTTTTGTTCGAAGGCGCTCACGAGCAGCCACACGAGCAGGACGCTCGCGGCCAGAGCCAGCAACCCTTTGGACAAACCGTGAAGCAACATTTCCCCTTCGCTTTGCCCGCCTCTTCCCGTCGCGGGCTCATCGAAAAGATGGGAGTGGCTTGTGACGAATCCGGGGCAGCCGCAGGGCCTTTTGGGTCAGCGAAGTAATTGCAGTGAAATGAGTTAGCGGCTCATTGCACCTGAAAACCATGCGCAAACGGGTCGCGATCGTCCACGAAGAGGGTGTTGATGCCGTGCTGGCGCGCCCAGCCGGCGATCGACGGCACGATCGCCTCGTGATTGCCCACTCTGGCCGGCGCCTCGACCCGGCCATCGAACAGCGAGCCGATGATGCTCTCGTGCACGAAGGCGTCGCCGACCTTGAGCCTCCCCTTGGCCGCGAGCTGCGCCATGCGCGCCGAGGTGCCGGTGCCGCAAGGGGAACGGTCGATCGCCTTGTCGCCATAGAACACCGCATTGCGCGCATGCGCTCGTGCCGTCCGCGGCTTGCCGGTCCACATCACGTGGCTGACACCGCGGATGGACTCGTTCTCGGGATGCACCGGCTGGATCTTGTCGTTGATCAGCTTGCGTACGGTCGGTGACAGCCGCAGTAGGTCTCCGGCCGACATCGATTCCAGCCCGGCGTAGTTCTTCTGCGGCTCCAGGATGGCGTAGTAGTTGCCGCCATAGGCGATATCGAAAACGAGTTCACCAACCCCGGGCAAGTCGATGCTGATGTCGGTCGCGGCGAGATAGGACGCGACGTTGGTGATGCGCACGCTCTCGACGAAGCGGCCCTGCTGTTCGTAGCGCGCCAGCACGCGGCCGGCAGGGGCATCGAGTGCAAGCTCGCCCGGCTTCGCCGGCGATACCAGGCCGTTCTCGACCGCCATCGTCACGGTACCGATCGTGCCGTGACCGCACATCGGCAGGCAGCCCGAGACTTCGATGAACAGGATGCCGATGTCACAATCGGCGCGGGTCGGCGGGTAGAGGATCGAGCCCGACATCACGTCGTGGCCGCGCGGCTCGAACATCAGCGCCTTGCGGATCCAGTCGTGGTTGGCGAGAAAATCGAGGCGGCGCTCGCTCATCGTCGCGCCCTTGAGCAGCGGCGCTCCGCCCGACACCAGCCGCACCGGGTTGCCGCAGGTGTGGCCGTCGAGGCAGGAGAAAGTGTGCAGAGCCATGGCCGACCCTAGCATGGTCGGCTCGCCGCCCCGAAGACGGTCAGTTCCAGCTGCCCGACGGGTCGCGGACCTGACCGACGTATTTCTGGGTGTCGGGTTCGAGCACGAACAGCACGCCCTTGCGCTGGGCCAGTGCCTTGGCGCGCTCGGCGTCGACGGTCAGCTTGACCTCCGACAGCATCGCCGGCGCGGTTTCGCCGGGCTGCTGGGCAAAGACCTGCAGCGTGTACTCGCCGGCGGTGAAGTCATAGGCCGGCTGGTTCATCGACAGCGTAAAATGGTGGTTCGAGGAGACGCCGGTCTGGCCAACATAGAGGCCGCTGCCGGGCGACAGCTCCGTCGTCCAGCCATGGCCCCAGAATCCGAAGACCTGCTCCTTGCCCTGGTCCTTTCCCTGGCGCAGCAGCTTCACGAACATCCGCTCGACCATCTTGCCCTGGGTCGAGGAACTGTAGAGTAGCGTGCGGAGGAAGATCTTGGCCGTGGGGCGATTGCCCGCCGCCTCGTAGCCGAAGAAGACGACGTTGGGCTTCGTCATGGCGAGCCGGCCGCGACGAAGCCACGTGAAGTACATCGTGGTGCCGGAGACACCGAGCGACAGGAGCGAAACGCCGACCCCGACGAGGGCTAATGCAGAGCTTTCAATACTCATGACCGCCTACCGCGATAAAAGGCGGCGGCGAGTCTGACAACTGAAAGTTCTCCACGGATTTCGACGCGTACCCTCTAGCCGGCCGGCGCGGAATGGGAAGCAAGACACGCCTCGACGTCGCGCGAGGATTTCAGCCGGACGATCGTCTTTTCCTTGCCGAGGAACGCACACTCGATGGCGAAGCGCTCGCGGTTGCGGCGATGGGTCTTCAGTGCGTAGAGAAGAATCGACTGGCGGCTCAAGAAGGCGTTGAGAAAAGTCTCGCGGTTGCCGGTGCCCCAGAGATCTTCCCGCGAGACGGTCCGGCGCAAGGTACGCCAAAACAGGCGCCACATCACGAGCGGCAGCGGCAGGTCGAGCCAGATCAGCGTGTCGGCAGCGCGCCAGGTGAGATCGCGCACCTGCCCGTACACTCCGACCACGACCCAGTCGCCGTCGCGGATCTCGTTCTCGACCCTGTAGCGGAACAGATCGAGCGGCGCTGGCTGCCAGCCGCGGCCCCAATAGAGCGCATCGAGCTCGACCACACGCAAGCCCAGCCGCTCGCGCAATTGCTCGGCGAGTCGGGTCTTCCCCGAACCGGTGGTACCGAAAACGACGACGCGCTTCACGAATTCCGCATCTCTGTCTGGCCGCGACCTTCACCGCAGGACGAACGGCAAGCGAATGCACCGCGCCGGCCGATGCTTGGCATGCGGCATCCCTTCCCGAATTCACCCCGGATTAACCTCAACTGTAGCGCCAAAGCGCGCGCCAGCGTAGGGTTGCCGCCTCGTGTTGAAGGAGCGTCGATGTCGCAGATCCTGTTCCGCAATCTCAGCCTTCTCGATCCCAAGTGGGACGAGCCGCGCGGCGGCTACGAGGTGCTGGTCGAGGGCGAGACGATCCGCGAGGTCTCGGCGAAGCCGATCAAGAGTCGGGGCGCCCGGGTCGTCGATTGCGGCAAGCGCACCCTGATGCCCGGCCTGATCGACAGCCACGTCCACGTCTTCCTGACCGAAGTGAATATCGGCCATCTCGAGGCGATTCCGCTCACCCTCATGACAGCCAAGGCGTCCCAGCTGATGAAGGGGATGATCGACCGCGGCTTCACCACGGTGCGCGACACCGGCGGCGCCGACTGGGGCATCAAGACAGCGGTCGATTCCGGCCTGATCGCAGGACCGCGCCTCTTCATCTCGGCCAAGGCGATCGGCCCGACCGGCGGCCATTCCGACCCGCGCCGTCGCACCGACTATCAGCAGGCATCCTGCGGCTGCTGCAACGGCATGGTCTATGTCATGGCCGTGGCCAACGGCGCCGATGAAGTGCGGGCCTGCGTGCGCGAGCAGATGCGGCAGGGAGCGGACCAGATCAAGATCATGTGCTCGGGCGGCGTCGCCTCCCCGTACGATCCACTCGACTCGCTGCAATTCTCCGAAGCCGAGATCGCAGCGGCGACCGACGAGGCGAAGAACTTCGGCCGCTACGTGCTGGCCCATGCCTACACGCCCGAGGCGATCACCCGCGCCATGAACAATGGCGTGCGCACTATCGAGCACGGCAACCTGATCGACGAGAAGTCGGCCAAGCTGATCAAGAGCAAGGGCGGCTACATGATCGCCAATCTCGTCACCTACTTCTCGATGAAGGAGCGGGCGGCGCAGTTCGGCATGACGGCGGAAATGCTGGCCAAGAACGACATCGTGCTCGAAGGCGCATTGCGCTCGCTGGAGATCTGCAAGAAGGCCGGCGTGAAGGTCGGCTACGGCACCGATCTCCTGGGCGCGCTGCAGGTCGACCAGAGCCTGGAATTCATCCATCGCGCAAAGGTGCTGAAGCCGATCGAGATCATCCGCCAGGCCACCACCGTGGGCGCCGAGATCGTCCGCATGGAAGGCAAGCTCGGCACGGTCGCGCCGGGCGCCTATGCCGACCTGATCGTGGTCGACGGCAATCCGGTCAAGAACCTGAAGCTGTTCCTCGACCAGGGCGCCCATCTGTCCGCGATCATGAAGGGCGGCAAATTCCACAAGAACGCGTTGAAGTAGACCTCGATGTCCTTCCTGTTCAAGAACCTCAGCCTGCTCGATCCGAACTGGAAGGAAGCGCGCGGCGGCTACGAGGTGCTGGTCGAGGGCGACACCATCAAGGAAGTGTCGCCGAAACCGATCAAGGCCTCCAAGGCGACCGTCATCGACTGCGGCAAGCGCACCCTGATGCCCGGCCTGATCGACTGCCACGTGCACACGCATCACAGCGAAGTCTACATGAACCGCATGGAGGCGATTCCGCTGACCCTGATGATGGCGCGGTCGGCTGGTCGCCTGAAGCGCATGCTCGATCGCGGCTTCACCACGGTGCGTGACGCCGGCGGCGCCGACTGGGGCACCAAGACCGCCGTCGAAACGGGGCTGATTCCCGGCCCGCGCCTCTTCATCTCCTGCCGCTCGATAGGCCCGACCGGTGGCCACAACGACCGCAACCGCCGCACCGACATCGCCGGCCCGCCGTGCCTGTGCTGCAACGGCATGGTGTTCATCCGCGCCATCGCCGACGGCCCGGATGCCGTGCGCAAGGCCGCGCGCGAGCAGATGCGACAAGGCGCCGACCAGGTAAAGCTGATGGTGTCGGGCGGCGTGGCCTCACCGCACGACCCGCTGGAGTCGATCCAGTTCTCGAAGGAGGAGATCGCCGCCGCCGTCGAGGAAGCGCACGCTTTCGGACGCTACGTGCTGACCCATGCCTACACCCCCGAGGCGATCACCCGCGCCGTCGATTGCGGCGTACGCACCATCGAGCACGGCAACATGGTCGATGCGCCCACGGCCAGGCTGATGGCGAAGAAGGGCGTCTACATGATCCCCAACCTCGTCACTTACGACGCCATGAAGCGGCGGGCCAAGGAACTCGGCATGCCCGACGTCATGCTGGAGAAGAACGACGAGGTCCTGAAGTACGGCTATCGCGAGCTCGAGCTCTGCCGGAAGTTCGGCGTGAAGATGGCCTATGGCTCAGACCTTCTGGGTGCACTGGAAGACGAGCAGACCGGCGAGTTCGCGATTCGCGGCGAAGTCATGCCGGCGATCGACGTCATCCGCTCGGCGACCCTGATCGGCGCCGAAGTCGTGCGCCAGGAAGGCAAGTTCGGCACCATCGCCCCCGGCGCCTTCGCCGACCTGCTCGTGGTCGACGGCGACCCGCTGAAGAATCTCGGCCTGTTCAAGGATGGCGGCCCGCACCTGTCGGCCATCATGAAGGCCGGCAAGTTCCACAAGAACGCGCTGTGAGCAGGGTGCGCGCCCAGCCATGATCGCCGTCATCCGACGCCGCGCCGGACGCTGGGCGCTGAATGGGGCGGCGACGGTGGCGCTCGCCTACATCTTGACGCCGCTCACCTTTGTAACCTGGCTCGCGTTCTTCCGGCAGGAAATCCCCTCCTTCCCACCCGAAGGCTACAGCCTGCGCTGGTTCGCCTCGATCCTCGACCAGCCCAAATTCGTCGATGGCTTCCGCACCAGTTTCCAGGTCGGCGTACTGGCGACCGCGATCGGCCTCGCGCTCGGCGTGCCGGCGGCGCTGGCCGTGGTGCGTTACCGCTTCTTCCTGCGCCTGCCGCTCAGCAACCTGCTGCTGATGCCGCTGATCGTGCCGGGCGTGGTGCTGGGCACGGCGATGTATGTCTTCCAGGTCGAGGCCGAGAATGGCCTCGACGTCGACGTGCTGGGCACTTTCTACGCCCTGGTGGCGGGTCACAGCGTGATCATCATTCCCTGGGTGGTGCGGCTGGTGACGGCGAGCCTGGCGGGCGTCGACCGCACCATCGAGGAGGCGGCGCAAAATCTCGGCGCCAACGCCTTCGTCACCTTCTGGCGGATCACCCTGCCCGCGATCCGGCCCGGCATCGTCGCCGGCGCGCTGTTCGGCTTCGTGACCTCGTTCGGCAACCTCGAGATGAGCCTGTTCCTGTGCGGGCCGGGACGGACCACCCTGCCGATCGTGGTGTTGCAGTATCTAGAGTGGAAGATCGACCCGACAATCGCGGCCGTCTCGGTGGTGCAGATCTTGCTGATCGGCATCGCGATGCTGATTACCGACCGTTACGTCAAGCTGGCGCGCGTGGTGTAGATGGCCGAGCTCACGATCTCCGGCCTGGTCAAGCGCTATGGCGATTTTCACGCCGTGCGCGATGTTTCGCTCGACATCGCCGACGGCGAATTCCTGGTGCTGCTGGGCCCCTCGGGCTGCGGCAAGACCACGACGCTGCGCATGGTCGCGGGCTTCATCGAACCCACCGCCGGGCATGTGAAACTCGGCGGCGACGACGTCACCCTCCTGCCGCCCTGGAAGCGCAACGCCGGCATGGTGTTCCAGAGCTATGCGCTGTTTCCGCACCTCACGGTGGCGCAGAACGTCGCGTTCGGCCTCGAGATGCGCAAGGTCGC
>JBGAIW010000001.1:0-167419 GCA_044225265.1 Reyranella sp. | reverse complement strand
CCGAGATGCGGGCCGCGCCGTCCTCAACCGAGGTCATGGTGTCGAAGATGGTGGCGTAGAACTCGGCGATGCCCCTGGCCGTGCCCACCGGCACGTCGAACTCGACATAGGCCATGCCGAGCTCCATGCGCTCCATCGGATCGTGGCAGCGGATGGTGTTGCCCCATGGGCAGGTCGTCTCGACGTAGTCGTTGTGCTCCTTGAAGCCGAACGAGGTGCCGGCGAGCGGCTTGCTCATGCGCTCGAGCCGCTGCAGCAGCTGGCCGCGGTCGGGAGTCACGAGGCCGACCTTGCCGCGCAGCACCTGCGGCTTGCCGGTCGGCAGATGGAACTGGCTGCGCCCGACATTGGCCCACATGTTGTCGGTGCTGGTCATCATGTAGGGATCGCGCGTCAGGCCGAGCGCGCTCATGTAGTAGAGCGTCGCGGGGCGCTGGTCCTCGACCTGCACGTTGACGTGCTCGAGCGCCACGATGTTGCCGAGGTCTTCCGCGGCACGGTCGAATTGGCTGGCCATCCTTGCCTCCGGGTGAATGCCCGGACATTCTAGCGACTTTCGCGGGAAAGGGACGCCTGATGATCTTCGAGATGAGGACATACCTGATGAAGCCGGGGAGCATCCCGGAGGTCGAGAAGCGCTTCGGCGACGGCCTGCCGGCCCGGGCCAAGCTGTCGCGCTTCGGCGGCTTCTGGCGCACCGAGGTCGGCACGCTCAACCAGATCATCCATGTCTGGCCGTACAAGGATCTCAACGAACGCGAGGCGATCCGCGCCAAGGCGATCGAGACCGGCGTGTGGCCGGTCAAGATCCAGGAACACATCGTCGAAATGGAGAGCAAGATCCTCTACGCGGCGCCGTTCTCGCCGCACTTCGAGCCGGGCGAGCACGGCAACATCTACGAGTTCCGCACCTACACCTTCCAGGTCGGCTCGATTCCCAAGGTGATCGAGCGCTGGGGCAAACACATCGCCAAGCGAACCGAACTTTCGCCGCTGATCTTCGCCGGCTTCACCGAACTCGGCCCGCTCAACCAGTGGGTCCATGTCTGGGCCTACAAGAACATGGGCGAGCGCGAGCGCATCCGGGCCGAGGCGGTGAAGGCCGGCATCTGGCCGCCGCCGCGCGATCCCAGCGTGACAATGCTGAAGATGGAGAGCACGCTCGCGGTTCCCGCGAGTTGGTCGCCCCTTCGGTAAAGGGAGTCTTCGATGTCCGTCACGATTCGCCAGGTCGGCCCCGGTCGCTTCGCCGGCGAAGTGTCCGGCATCGACATGCGCAAGAAGATGACCGCGGAAGAAGTCGCGGCCATCCATGCCGGTATGGACAAGTACGGCGTCCTGGTCTTCCGCGACCAGGACATCACCGACGAGCAGCAGCTCGCCTTCACCCAGAGCCTGGGTGACATCGAGCATGCGATCGGCACCAGCCTGCGCGCCGCCAACGAGACGCGCCTGCCGACGACCTTCGCCGACGTCTCGAACCTCGACAAGAACAACCAGCCCTATGCGCGGGACGACCGGCGCCGGCTGTTCGCGATCGGCAATCGCCTCTGGCACTCGGACTCCTCGTTCAAGGTGATTCCCGCCAAGTATTCGCTGCTGCACGCGGTCAGCATCCCGTCCAAGGGCGGCGACACGCAATTCGCCGACATGTGCGCCGCCTACGACGCACTCGACGAGGAGACCAAGGAGCTGGTCGCGGACATGGTCTGCGAGCACAGCCAGATGTACTCGCGCCAGATCATCGGCTTCACCAACTTCACCGACGAGGAGCGCGAACGCTTCCGGCCGGTGCGGCAGTGCATGGTGCGGGTCCATCCGGTGACCAAGCGCAAATCCCTTTACCTCTCCTCCCACGCCGGCGAGATCGTCGGCTGGCCGATGCCCGAGGCGCGCGGCTTCCTGCGCGACCTGATCGAGCACGCCACGCAGCGCGAGTTCGTCTACACCCACAAATGGCGGCTGGGCGACCTGGTGATGTGGGACAACCGGCAGACCATGCACCGTGCCCGCCCCTTCCCCGCCCACGAGCCGCGCGACATGCGCCGCACGACCCTGATGGGCGACGGCCCGACGGCGGCACAGGTCGATACGCGGGTCGCGGCCGAGTAGTCAGGCCGCCTTCAGGAACTCCGTCACCGCCTGCTCGGCGTCGCGGCGGCCGATCGCCTTCGTGAGATCGTGGTCCATGCGCGGCAGGACCAGCAGCCGACTGCCCTTGTAGGGTGCGAGCTTCTCGCCGGCCGGGCCGAACTCGCGCGCGAAGGCGTCGATCTCCTCGTCGCCCGGAGAGAACATGAACAGCGCCCGTGTTCCTTGCCGTGACAGCCTGGTCATGGCCTGCTCGGGGAAGCTCTTCTCGCGGATCAGGCCGAGCTTGCGCCCGAGTGCCTGGCTCTTGCCGGTGACCTGGCGTCTTGCGTGATTGATCACCGACCGCACCAGCGTTCGAACGTTCGAACGTCCGCTGAGCAACGTCTTCCAGCTGCCGATGCTGAACAGCTTGCGACCCACGACGGTGGCCGAGGTGCCGCGGTTCTCGAGGAAATCGAGCACGTTGCGAGTGGGCAACTGGAACAGTGGCAGGTTGACCAGCAGCAGCCGGGAAAGCCGCGGATCGGCCAGGGCGGCATGGAAGGCGTGATAGGCGCCGGAGCAGAGGCCCAGCATGCCGAAGCGACGGAAGCCTTGCTTCTCGAGCGCATCGAGGGCGGCGCGAATGTCGGGCAGCCGGTCGCTGAAGGTGTGAGTGAGCAGGTTCTCCTTGCCCGGCGGGCCGATGCTGTCGCCCAAGCCGGCGAAGTCGAAACGCAGACAGGCAATGCCGTGCTTCGCCAGGTAGCGCGCGAAGTCGACGTTCTGGCGCGCCGCGCCGTAGTGCGGGTCGCGACCGCCATTGCCGATCAGCAGGACCTGGTCGGTGGTATCGCTGGCCGGCCGGCTCAACACGCCGAACAGTCCCGGGCCGAACCAGAACGGCGTCTCGACCGCGCCCTCCGGCGTGAGCTTCATCTCCGGCGGCGATGGCCTGGCCCCGGCCGGCACCGGTGCCGAGGCCGGCGGCAGGGCGCGCTTCAGCCAGGCCATGACGTGGGTGAAGTCGGCAAGCGCGTTCTCGTCGATCACGTTGTGGCGCATCAGCGGCACCAGCCCCTCCCAGCCGTGGCGCTCGGCATCGACGCCCAATGCCTTCCAGGCCGTGACACACTCGTCGATCTGCCGCGCCTCGGGCCGCACGAACAGGGCCGCCTTCAGGCCGGCCAGCAGCGTGGCCTTGCGCAGATCGACGGCGGCGATGGCGTCGAGAGTGGCGGCGCTGAACAGGAACTCGCGAATGTCGAGGTCTTCTCCGCGGGCAGACGTCTTGCCGCTCTGCAGGTCGGCCTCGAGGATCATTTCGCGCACGTAGGTGCGGCCGCTGACGACCGGCTCGAACAGCAACAGGCCTGCGACGTCGGAGCGCCCGCCACCGGTCCGCTGGCCGGCTGCGAGGCTCGCGAGCGTGGCGCCGGCGCGCAGGCCGCAGAACACCAGCCGCGTCACGCCGGTCGTCGCCTTCAGCCAGTCGGCGGCCTGACCGATGCTCTTAAGCCAGGCGTCCCAGTGGCCGCCGGCGACCGCGCCGTCCAGCGAATCGCCGGTGCCGGGATAGTCGAAACGCAGCATCGGATAGCCTGCGGCGGCGAGTTCGTCGCCGAGTAGGCGGAACGAGCAATGCGCCAGCAGCCCGTCGCGCATCAGCCCCTGACAGACCACGACGCCGACGTCGCCGGCGGCGGCCCCTCCCGCGCCGGGCGCGGGGGCATGCAGCCAGCCGAAGCTGTGATCGAAGGTGACGGGAATCATGAGGAGCGGATCATGCTGTCGGTCGCGCGCCTTGCACGACTACACTTGTTACACTCGCATTGAAGATATTTGCAGGGTATACTAAACATCGGTAATTAAACAGAAATTTCTGCCGCCCCGTCAGGAGCCACCGTTGACCGCCTCCGTTCAAGCCCGCGTCCGCACCGTTCTCAAGAATGCGGGCTGCCTCCAGGTGGAAGTCGATTCGCTTGCCGACGATGCGGACCTCTACGCGGCCGGCCTGAACTCGCACGCGACGGTGAACCTGATGCTGGCGCTCGAAGACGCCTTCGACATCGAGCTGCCCGACCGGCTGCTGCGCCGCACGACCTTCGCTTCGGTCGGCGCGATCGCCAAGGCACTGGGCGAGGTCGGCGTGCAGGACGACGCATGACCGCCGGGCTCGCCGCTTCCCGCGCGGCGGGCGCGGAGGCGGCCGCGCGCCACGCCGACGACGTCGATGCCCGGGCACGCTTTCCCAGGGAAGCCTTCGCCGCGCTGAAGGAGCACAAGCTGCTCGGTCTGCTGGTGCCGGTTCGTGACGGCGGCGCCGGCGCCTCGCTGGCCGACGTCGTCTCGGTCTGCCATGCGCTCGGCCAGGCCTGCGCCTCGACGGCGATGATCTACGCCATGCATCAGATCCAGGTCTGGTGCATCGTGCGCCACGGCGCCGACAGCGCCTGGCACCGCACGTTCCTCAAGCGGCTGGCGAGCGAACAGCTGCTGATGGCTTCGGCGACCTCCGAGGCCGGCATCGGCGGCGACGTGCGCTCGAGCATCTGCGCCGTCGAGGAGAAGGACGGCCGCTTCGCCTTCGAGAAGCAGGCGACGGTGATTTCCTACGGCGCCGACGCCGACGGCATCATGGCCACCGCGCGGCGCACGCCGCAGTCACCGGCATCGGACCAGGTGATCGTGGTGCTGCCGAAATCGTCCTATCAGCTCGAGCACCTGCAGAGCTGGGACACATTGGGCATGCGCGGCACCTGCTCCGACGGCTATCGCCTGAAGGCCTCGGGCGACAGGGCGCAGATCGTCCCGATGCCCTACGCCGACGTCTCGGCCCAGACCATGCTGCCGACCTCGCATCTGGTGTGGAGCGCGGTGTGGCTGGGAATCGCCAGCGACGCCGTCGCCCGCGCCCGTGCCTTCATCCGCGCCGAGGCGCGCAGGAACGCGAGCGCGACACCGATCGGCGCGACGCGACTCGCCGAAGCGGCGCAGACGCTCAAGGCGATGAAATCCGGCCTGCGGGACTCGCTGCGGCAGTACGAAGCCGCCCTCGCCGATCCCGACCAGCTGCAGTCGCCGCACTTCGCCGTGGCCATGAACAATCTCAAGATCGGCTCGTCGCGGCTGGTCATCGAGGTGGTCGGCCAGGCCATGCTGGCCTGTGGCCTCAGCGGGTACCGCAACGATTCGCCGTTCAGCCTGTCGCGACACCTGCGCGATGCGCACTCCGCGCAGCTGATGGTCAACAACGACCGCATCCTCGCCAATACCGCGCGCCTGCAGCTCGCGCTGCGCGAGGAGCCGGAGCTCTTCCAGTGACCGATCTCGCCCAGGCCCAGCGCGCCTACCGCGACGAGCTGCTGCGGGCCGGCCTGCTGATCTCCATGGGCGTCGACGGTCTCTATGGCCGCAGCGGCACCTTCGAGCACGTGATCGAGCGCATCAACGCCGCCTTCTCCGCCGTGGGCGACCCAGACGGCCCCGAAGTCATGCGTTTCCCGCCCGGCATCGGAAAGTGGCAGCTCGAGAAGAGCGGCTATCTCAGGAGCTCGCCGCAGCTTGCCGGCACCGTCCACAGTTTCTTCGGTGGCGACCGCGAGCATCGCGCCCTGGTCGACCTGATCGAGAAGAAGGGCGACTGGACGGCCGAACAGAAGAGCACCGAAGTCGCGCTGGCGCCGGCCGCCTGCTACGGCGTCTATCCGGCGATCGCCGCCCGCGGGCCGCTTCCAGCCGACGGCGCGCTGGTCGACGTCTACACCTATGTGTTCCGACACGAGCCGTCGATCGATCCGGCGCGCATGCAGATGTTCCGTCAACGCGAGCATGTGCGGCTCGGCACCGCCGAGCAGGCGCTGGCCTTCCGCAAGCTCTGGATGGAGCGCGGCCAGGCGATGATCGGCGCCATCGGCCTGCCCTTCACGGTCGACGTCGCCAACGATCCGTTCTTCGGGCGCACCGGCAGGTTGCTGGCCTCCAGCCAGCGCGAGGAGAGCCTCAAGTTCGAGCTGCTGGTGCCGATCACATCGAGCGAGCAGCCGACCGCCTGCGTGAGCTTCAACTATCACCGCGACCTGTTCGGCGCGGGCTGGGACATCCACACCGCCGACGGCGCCCTCGCCCACACGGCCTGCGTCGGCTTCGGTGTCGAGCGCATCGCGCTCGCCCTGTTCAAGCACCACGGCTTCGCGACGGCCAGATGGCCCGGCAAGGTCCGCGATGTCCTCGGCCTCTAAGGGCGCCGTCGACCTGCTCGGCCTCGATGAGGCGACCTGGCGGCCGCATGCGCTGCACGCAGCGGACCGCACCTGGATCGAGACCAACTGCTATATCGACGTCTGGACCGAGCTGCTGCCCGCGCTCGGCCATCCGCCCGAAGCGGCGCTGCCCTTCACCGTGCGCCAGGACTTCGAGGGCGATCACTTCACTTTCTTCAAGTATCCGCTGGAGGATCTGCAGGCGCTGTTCGGCCTCTCGGTGCAGGAACTGGCGATCTACGACACGGTCGAGGCCCATACGCTGGAGCAGCTCGGCCGTGGCAATCCGGTGCTGATCGAGGTCGACAGCCACTGGCTGCCGGATGCCGGGCCGACCTACCGCAAGGGTCACGTGAAGACCACGGTGGCGGCGGTGGCGATCGATCCCGCGGCGCACCGCTTCGGCTACTTCCACAACACCGGCTTCCATACGCTGCACGGCGAGGATTACGACGGGCTGTTCCAGCCGCCCCAATCACCCGGAATGTTCCCCTACTGCGAGTTCGTGAAGCGTGACGGGCCGGGCCTCAAGGACGAGGCGCTGACCAAAGCCTCGCTCGGCCTGCTGAAGCATCACCTGGCGCTGCGGCCGAAGGCCAACCCGGTCGCGGCCTGGCGGGTCGCGCTGCCGCAGCACCTGGAGAAGCTCGCGGCGCGCGACATGGACTACTTTCACCTCTATGCCTTCAACCTGCCACGCCAGCTCGGCGCCAATTTCGAGATGCTGGGCAGCTACGTCTTCTGGTTGGCTGAGCGGGGTGTGCCCGGGCTTTCGGACGTCATGACCGCCTGCCGGCGCATGGCCGAGGGCGCCAAGGCAGTGCAATTCCAACTCGCGCGCATGGCCAATCGGCGCAAGTTCGACGCAGCCCGCCTCGAACTCGCACCGATCGAGAAGGACTACGCCTTCGTGCTGAGCGTGCTCAACGGACGCTTCGGCTGATGCCGATACGGTCGGTCACCGGCCAGCGCATTGCTCGCCTCGACGGCGGCTGGCGGCTGGCCATGACCGAACCCGGCGTCGCCGCGACGCCGGCTTCCCTGCCCGCCGGCCTCGACTGGGTCCCGGCCATCGTGCCGGGCACCGCCGCGCAGGCACTGCAGGCTGCGGGACGCTTCGACCTCGCGGCACCCCGGCCACTGCACGACAAGGACGTCTGGTATCACGTGCCTCTGAACGAGCGGGGGCCGCGCACCCTGCGGTTCGAAGGACTCGCGACCTGCGCCGAGGTCTGGCTGAACGCCACCCGCCTGCTCGAGTCGGCGAACATGTTTCGCACGCACGAGATCGACGTCGAGCTGGCCGGCGACGATCACCTGTTCGTCGTCTTCCGCTCGCTCGACAAGGCGATCGAGAACCGGGTGGCGGAGAAGCGCGGCGGCCGCGCACGCTGGCGTACCAGGCTGGTCGAGAACAACGCGCTGAGGCTGGTGCGCACTACCCTGCTCGGCCACATGACAGGGTGGCAACCCGCGGTGCACGCGGTCGGACCGTGGCGGCCGATCAGCCTGATCGAGCAGTCGCCGCTGGTGCGGGTGCGCGCCCACGATCTCCAGGCGTCGCTCGAGGGCGACGACGGCGTGCTGAAGCTGACGCTCGAGCTCGATCGCCAGGGCCTGCGGCCGGCGGCAGTGCTGCAGGCCGGCAGTCACAGCGCGTCGCTGACCTGGGCCGGCAACAATCGCGTCGCCGGGACGCTGCGCATCCGCAAGGTCGACAAATGGTGGCCGCGCACCCATGGCACGCCTGCGCTCTATCCGGTGCGGCTGCGGCTCGGCGAGATCGAGGTCGATTTCGGCAAGGTCGGCTTCCGCTCGATCGAGCTCGATCGCGGCAACGACGCCGGGGATTTTGCGCTCAGGGTCAATGGGCAAGCCGTCTTTGCCCGCGGCGCGTGCTGGAGCACAGCCGATCTCGTCTCGCTGGCCGGCGACCGCGCCAGCCTCGAGCCATGGCTGAACCTCGCCGCCGCCGCGCACATGAACATGATCCGGGTCGGTGGCACCATGGTCTACGAGAGCGAGGACTTCCTCGCGCTGTGCGACGAGCTCGGCCTGATGGTGTGGCACGACTTCATGTTCGCCAACATGGACTACCCGGTCGGCGACGAAGCCTTCCGCACCGAAATCGATCTCGAAGCGCGGCAGTTCCTGCATCGTACCCAGGGCCATCCCTGCCTTGCCCTGGCCTGCGGCGGCAGCGAGGTTGCCCAGCAGGTCGCCATGCTCGGCCTGCCGCCGGAGCTGTGGACCGGCCCACTCTACGAGGACCTGCTGCCCAAGGCCGTCGCCGCCGTGCGGCCGGACATACCCTATGTCGCGCACTCGCCGGGTGGCGGCGACCTGCCCTTCGCGACCGACAAGGGCGTGTCGCACTACTACGGCGTCGGCGCCTACCGGCGGCCGCTGGAGGATGCGCGCCGCGCCGGCGTGCGCTTCACCTCGGAGTGCCTGGGCTTCGCCAATGTCCCCGGCCCGGCCAGCCCTGGCGTGCCGTGGAACGATTTTCCGGGCTGGAAGACCGCCGTGCCACGCGACCGCGGCACCGACTGGGACTTCGAGGACGTGCGCGACCACTACCTGCGCCTGCTCTACGGCGTCGATCCTGCGCGCCTGCACCAGGAAGACCGGGCTCACTATCTCAGGCTCTCGCGAGCGGTTTCGGCGGACGTGATGCAGGCCACGATCGCCGAATGGCGTCGCGCCGGTTCGAACTGCATGGGCGCACTGGTGTGGATGCTCAAGGATTTCGTGCCCGGCGCCGGCTGGGGCGTGGCCGACGCCGCAGGCCTGCCGAAGCTCGCCTGGCACGGACTGCGCCGCGCCTTCCAGCCGGTACGGGCGGCCCTCACCGACGAGGGCCTGAACGGGCTGGGCGTGCACCTGATCAACGACGGACCGGCTGCCGTGCGGGCGCGGCTCGACCTCGTCTGCCTGCAAGGCGGCGCGACGGTGACCCTGAAGCGCGAGCGCGATGTCGAACTGCCGGCGCGGTCCAGCCGCACCTTGAGCTCGGCGGAATTGATCGGCTCGTTCTTCGACCTGACCTATGCCTACCGCTTCGGCCCACCGCCGCTCGACGTCGCGGTGGTGCGGATGAGCGATGCGGCGAGCGGCACGATGATCGACGAAAGCCTGCATTTCCCCCTGGGGCGCTCCGCGCTGACCCACGCTTCGGGCCTCACCGCCCAGCCGGTGCAGGACGGCGACGGCTGGTCGCTCCGGCTGAAAACGGCAGGGATCGCGCCATCGATTCAGGTCGAGGACGCGGCCTGGCGCGTGGCCGATGAAGGCTTTGCCTTGATGCCGGGCGAGCAGCGGACGGTGAAGCTGATCGCGGTGTCGGCTGAGGCCGGCAGGCCCACCGGCCGGGTGTTCAGCGGCCTCGGCAGGGATCTCGTGAACTACTGAAGCGTTGGCGCAGTCAGCGCAGCACGCCCAGCATGAAGGAAACGCTGCGGTCCAGCGCCAGCCAGGCCGCCTCGAGTTCCATCTGCCACTGGTATTCGTGGCCGAGCGAGGGCTTATAATCGGCTTCGAACAGCAAGCTCTCGACCGGCACGTTGTTGCGCCGGGCCGCCTCGACAAGCCGGCGGGCCTGCCCCTCGAGCTTGTCGCCATTGCCGACCGTCACGAAGATCGGCGGGAACTTCGACGTGATCGTCCGCAGCACCGAGAAGTGACGGAACCTCGGTACGGTGAGGAAATCGTTGTCGGCGAAGTAGGCGCGCATGATCTTGGTCAGGCGGCGCGGATTGAAATCCTTGAATGCCAGCTCCATGTCGTAGACGCCGCAGAACAGCAAAATGCCCTTTAGTTGCTCGCGGTCGATCCCGGGCGCGAAGCCCGCAGCCTCGGCATGCGAGGGCTCCGAGATGATGCCGGCCAGCTCCGCCGCGATCTGGGCGCCCGCCGAATCGCCCGCGAGGAAGAGCCGGGTCGCGTCGACCGTCTCCACCGGCGGACTGTCCTTGAGGAAGGCCAGCGACCTGTTGATCTGCCGCAGCGCCGCCGGATAGGCCTGCCCGGGCGCCAGCGGATAGTCGACGCCGACCACGGTGAAGCCGCGGCTCGCCACGAGGCGAAGATAGTTGGCGACGTGGCTCTTGCTGCCGGAGATCCAGCCGCCGCCATGGACCCAGACCACCGTCGGAAGCTTGCGGCCCTGCGTGACTGCGTCGGCCGGATAGAAGACGTCGAGCAGCGCCTCGGGATCGGCAGGGTCGTAGTTGACGTCGAGGCGGGAGGCGACGCCGTCCGGCACATGCTGCCCGACCCGCTCGTTCACCCGAGCGCCATCCGCCTCCATCTCCTGCCGCCAGAACGCGATATCGAGGTCGCCGCGATCGACCGCACGCGATTCATGCAGCACCCAGCCGCCGGCAAATCCCAGCAGAACAACGGCAGCAATCACATAGGGAACGAAACGACGCATGGGCGGGCGATGAGAGAAGACTCGAATGCCCGATCGTTACAAGTCGTAACCTTTCGCCAACCTTTCGAATCGCCGCCAATTGCAGTGCAAGTAAACCGACCGATCAGGCCGCTTTGCTGCGATTGATTTCCAGTCGCGCATCGACCAGCGCCACGGTGGCGTCGATCACCGGATGGCTGAGACCCTTCTGCCGCGCGATCAGCTGCACCAGCTTGTCGGCACGCTCGATGTTCGGCACACCGTTGTTCAGCGCGCGCGCCGCCGAGGCGGGCCGCACCAGGCTCTGCGCCGCCGCGGCATACTTCTCGAACGGCACGAGATCCTTCGGATCGGCGCCCAGCTTGACGCAGAGATCGTTGACGAAGTTGTAGACCGAGCGCGAGGTCTCGATGTCGCTGTGCACGGCCTCCTGCGCGGTGCGCATGCCGTCCTTGGTGATGCAGCGATAGTTGCCCGACAGCAGCATCGCCCACTTGGCGAGCGGCACGAAGATCGAGTCGTAGACCTTGAGCTTCACCGGCAGCTCGATCTTGCCTTCCGGCGCATCGAAGCGCGCGGCTTCGACGTCCTTCTCGAGCTGGCGCAGGATCGCCGTCGCCTTGTCGTCCTTGAACTTCGCGACCTTGAAGTTGGTCGGCAGGGTGACCTGCAGGAAATTGATCTTCTCCTCGGGCGGGCGGATCGCCTGGGGGTCGGGAGAATTGAGCGTCATGCGCTCGGGATCGAAATTGTCCCACACCGAGGCGTCGGTGTAGGCGGGCTTCAGAGAATCTCCATCGAGACCCGGGATGCGTCGCATGTAGGGCAGCGGCGGCATGTTCATGATCGACATGCAGGGTTTGCCCGACCTGGCGACCTTGTCGAGCAACTCCTTCACGCCGGGCGAGCGGTACTGCGGCTCCTGCATCGCGAGCCCGATCAGGTCGAAGTCGTTCGGGTTGGCGCTGTCGACGCCGCCCGCCGTCACCTTGCCCGGCAGCTTGCGCGATTCGATCAGCACCTGGTCCTTGCGGCCGCGCACCGGCAGACGGACCTTGAAGCCCTCGGCATTGATCAGGTCCGCCTCGGCCGGCAGGCAGATGAGATGAACCGAATGGCCTCCGAACAGGATCTTGGACGCGAGCAGAGATCCATAGGACGCGCCCATGATCATGATCTTGTAAGCCATTTCGGTTTCTCCCAGCGCTACGCTTCTTGTTACTCGGCTGCCATCCGCGGAGCCGCCGAATCGAGCGCCTCCGAGATCTTGGGCGGCGACAGTGGCAGATCGACCAGACGCAGCCCGGTTGCGCGGGCGACCGCGTTGCCGACGGCGGCGACCGGCGGAATGATCGGCACCTCGCCGACGCCGCGCACGCCGTACGGGTGCGTCGGGTTCGGCACTTCGACCAGCACGGTCTCGATCATCGGCAGGTCCGAAGCCACCGGCATGCGGTAGTCGAGGAAGCCCGGATTATCGAGACGACCGTGCTTGTTGTAGATGTACTCCTCGTTCAGCGCCCAGCCGATGCCCTGCACGGCACCGCCCTGCAGCTGGCCCTCGACGTAGGACGGATGGATTGCCGTGCCGACGTCCTGGGCGGCGGTATAGCGGCCGACCGTGACGACTCCGGTGTCGCCATCCACCTTCACGTCGCAGATGTGCACGCCGAAGCCGGGACCGGCGCCGGTGACGTTGAGCTGCGCATGACCGTTGATCGGACCACCTGTCTTGCCAGCTTGCGCGGCAAGCTGGGCGAGCGTCAGAGGCTCGAACTCGCCGACGTTGGAGCCGGCCGGCTTGGCCATGCCGTTCTCCCAGATCACACCGTCGGGATCGACGTTCCAGATCTTGGCGGCACGGACCTTGAGCTCGCGGATCATGTCGCGCACCGAGTTCACCACCGCCAGACCGGTGGCGAAAGTGACGCGGCTGCCGCCGGTCACGAAGTTGAAGCCGATCGACGCCGTATCGGCGATCACCGGCCGCACCTTCTCATAATCGACGCCCAGCTCTTCTGCCGCCATCAAGGCGAGCGAGGCACGGCTGCCGCCGATGTCGGGATTGCCCGAGATCAGGCTTCACCGGCGTCTTGTAGTGCGGCGAATTCTTCGCCGCCTCGAGCGTCTCGACCATGCCGATGCGGTTGAAGGTGACGCCGTAGGCGGTCTTGGTGCCCTGCTTGGCGGCATTCTTCAGGCGCAGATCGATCGGATCCATATTGAGGCGCTGCGCCAGCATGTCGATCGTCGATTCGACCGCCCACGCCGAGATCGGCGCGCCGGGCGCACGGTAGGCAGCGACCTTGGGCCGGTTGCTTACGACGTCGAAGCCCTCGATGTAGACATTGTCGATGTCGTAGCAGGCGAAGCTGCACATGCAGGCCGGACCGACCGGCGAGCCCGGGAAGGCGCCCGCCTGCATCTTCACGATGCATTCGGCCGCGACGATGCGGCCATCCTTGGTGGCGCCGATCCTGACCTTGACGTCGCCGCCCGGAGCCGGGCCGGAGGCGCGGAACACCTCCTCGCGCGTCATCGTCATCTTCACCGGCTTGCCCGATTTCTGCGACAGGCGGATGGCCAGCGGCTCGAGATAGACGACCGTCTTGCCGCCGAAGCCGCCGCCGATCTCGGTCGGCGTCACGCGGATCTGCGAGGTGTCGATGTTCAGCAGCTTGCTGCAGAAGCCGCGGACCTGGAAATGGCCCTGCGTGGTCGACCAGAGCTGGACCTGGCCGTCTTCGGCGGCGCTGGCCAGCGTGGCGTGCGGCTCGATATAGCCCTGGTGCACCGCCTGGGTGCTGTAATCGCGCTCGATCACGATCTCGGCCTGGGCGAAGCCCGCGGCCGCGTCGCCCTTCTTGAACTCGATGCGCTTGGCGATGTTCGACGGCTTGGTGGCCGGCGGATTGGCACCTTCTGTCATCATGCCTTCGTGCAGGATCGGCGCGCCGGGCTTCATCGCGTCGGCGACGTCGATGACGTGCGGCAGCACCTTGTAGTCGACCTTGATCAGCGCCAGCGCCTGCTTGGCGATGGCCTCCGAGACCGCCGCGACGGCGGCCACTGGATGGCCTTCGTAGAGCGCCTTCTCGCGCGCCATGATGTTGCGCGTGATGTCCTTCAGGTTCACCTGCATCTCGCCGGTCGGCACGATCAGGTTGGCCTGCTCGGGGAAGTCCTTCGCCGTGACGACGGCCTTCACGCCGGCCAGCGCCTCGGCCTTGGAGGTGTCGATCGAGCGGATCACGGCATGGGCGTGCGGACTGCGCAGCACCTTGCCGATCAACTGGCCCGGCAGGTTGAAGTCGGCGCCGAACCGGGCGCGACCGGTGACCTTGTCGGCGCCGTCGGGACGATCGGGGCGCGTGCCGATCCACTTGTACTTCGGGTTGCTCATTGGCGGACTCCCTTGATTTGGCGGCTCTTGCTTGGCCGACCCTATTTGGCGGCCCTCATTTCAGCGGCGACATCGAGGACGGCGCTGATGATCTTGTCGTAGCCGGTGCAGCGGCAGAGATTGCCGGCCAGCCAGAAGCGGACCTCGGTCTCCGTCGGGTTGGGGTTCTTGGCGAGCAGCGCCTTGGAGGCCACGAGGAAGCCCGGCGTGCAGATGCCGCACTGGAGCGCGGCCATCTCGACGAACTTCTTCTGCAGCGGATGCAGCTTGTCGCCGTCGGCCATGCCCTCGATGGTCTCGACCTTCTGGCCCTCGGCTTCCGCCGCGAGCACCAGGCAGGAACAGACCAGCCGGCCGTTGATGGTGACGCTGCAGGCGCCGCAGTCGCCCGAGCCGCAGCCTTCCTTGCTGCCGGTCAGCCCGAGATTGTCTCGCAGGACATCGAGCAGGGTCTGGTTGGCGTCGCACAGATACTCGGTCGGCGCGCCGTTGATGGTCGTGTTGACGTGGATCTTTGCCATTGTTCGATTTCCCTGCCCCTTAGGCCCACTGGTCGTGCATGTGGTGTTCGACGCCCTTGACGCGATCGCGCGCGATCAGCGCCACCCGCTTCACGAGCACACCGGCAATCTTGGTGCGGTACTTGATGGTGCCGCGCTTGTCGTCGATCGGCTTGCAGGCTTCCGAGCAGGCGGCCGCGGCGGCGTCGAGCGCCTTGTCGTCGAGCTTGGAGCCGATCAGCGCCTTCTCCGCCTTGGTGACACGCAGGACGGTCGGCGCCACGGCGCCGAGACCGACGCGGGCATCGGCAACGGTATCACCCTTCATGGTGAGGCTGACGCCGACGCCGACGACGGCGATGTCCATCTCGGTGCGCGGGATCAGGCGGCGATAGGCGTCGCTCGACCCCTTCGGGCGCGCAGGAAGCGTCAACGAGACGACGATCTCGCCGGTCTTCAGGCTGGTCTTGCCGGGACCGGCGTTGAACTTTTCGACCGGGATGGAGCGCTTGCCCTTGGGCCCCTGGACGTTGACGACGCAGCCCGCCGCGACCAGCGCCGGCACCGAGTCGGCCGCCGGCGAGGCGTTGCAGAGATTGCCGCCCATCGAGGCGCGGCCCTGCACCTGGGTCGAGCCGATGAGGTTCGCGGCCTCGATCACGCCAGGCCACGCCTTCCTGAGCTTCTTGTTCTCGCCCAGGACGGCTGCGGGCGTCGCCGCGCCGATGGTGAAGCCGCCCTTCTTCTCGACGACGGTGGTCATCTCGGGGATCTTCTTGACGTCGACGATGACGCCCGGCGCCCGCATGCCGCTCTTCATCTGGACCAGAAGGTCCGTGCCGCCGGCCAGGATATATCCCTTGCCCTTGGCCGCCTGCATCATCTTGACCGCATCTTTGACGGTCTTGGCGACCTGATACTGGATTTCACTCATGCCCCGGGGCTCCCCCTCGTATTCTAATTAGTGAATAACGCATCCAATCCGACTGCACGCCCAAGAGCAAGCAGGACATGGATTTTCAGTCGCTTCGGGGGTGTTATTCGCGTGTCGGAAGGCATTTTCTGCGGACCGAGGCGGCGAACCAGTGAAAGAATGCCGGCAATGACCGACCCCAACGAGCCTGTCATCGACCTGATTTCCCGCTTCGTGCCGGCCATCCTCCGCGGCCTGCATGCCCTGGAGTTCGCCGGCCGCCACCTCGATCCCTCGAATCTGCCCCAGCTGATCGATGCGGTGCGCCAGCAGGATCACGGTCTTGCCGCCCTGCTCGCCCAGTCGCGCGAGATGGAGTGGCCCGACCGCCTGTCCCCGGCGCGCGAATGTCTCGAGGAAGCGGCTGCCAGGACCACCGAGGGAATCGCGGGCCTGCTGGCCGCGCCGGCCGCGGAGCAGCCGATCGTCGCCGCCTATCGTTCGCTCAGGACCTACGCCCGGGCCGCGGAAGCGATCTATCCGATGGCGCCGCACCTCAAGCCGGTGGGCCGGTTCTTCCTCGAAGCCGACCGCCGAGACGACGCCGACCTCAACGCCCGCCTCGCCGCCGCCGACCACGCACGCGACGGCGTCGGTGCCATGCACGTGAGCGGCCCGGCGGGCACGCGCGGCGCCTTCTCACTCTACGTCCCCGAGTACTACGACGCGGCGCGCACCTGGCCGCTGGTCGTGGCCCTGCATGGCGGCAGCGGCAATGGAGGCGCTTTCCTGTGGAGCTGGGTACGCGAGGCGCGCACGCGCGGCTTCATCGTGATCGCGCCGACGGCGCTCGGCAGCACCTGGTCCCTGATGGAGCCGGAGACTGACGGAGCCAACATCGACCAGATCGTGGAAAGTGTGGCTGCAGACTGGAATTTGGATTCCGCACGCCGACTCCTCACCGGCATGAGCGACGGCGGCACCTTCACCTACGTGCTCGGTCTGCGCGGTGGCTGCAGCTTTACCCACCTCGCGCCGATCGCCGCCAGCTTCCATCCCCTGTTGATGGACATGGCCGATGCACACCGAGTGCGCGGCCTGCCGGTCAATATCGTGCACGGCGCGCAAGACTGGATGTTTCCGCCGGAAATGGCGCAGATGGCGCATCGCTCGCTGGCCCAGGCCGGCGCGAACGTCAGCTATCGCGAGGTCGCCGACCTGTCGCATACCTATCCCCGCGACGAGAATGGTCGAATTCTCGATTGGTTTCTGGGAAATTCATAAACTGCCGTTCAATTGCATCATGCGTGACGCGATTTTCACGCAAGGCGTCGCGTGTCATTCGTGCCTGTCGCATGTCGGGCGATTTGGATTAATGTAGTAACTCATGATCGCATCTCTCAGTCTCAGCAACCTGCTGACGGTGATCATCGCAATCATGTGCCTGTCGACCATCGCGTCGCAGTCGCGCGGTGACGTCGTCAAGCTGTGGCGTCTGGCGGTGCCCGCGTGCCTCGCGGTCGCGCAGGCCCTCGTGCTCCTCGCCAGCGTGATCGATGCCACTTTCATTCACGATGCCGAGTGGGTCCTCGCTGCGATCGTCGGCGCTGTTGCGGGCCGCATGCGCGGCTGGACGATGTTCCTGCAGGTCGATCAGGCGCGCGACCTGTTCCGGGCGCGCCGCAGCTACGACGGCCAGATCGCCGCGGTCGGCCTGGTGCTTCTCGCCTTCCTCGATTTCATTTCCGCGGCGCTCGAGTCTCCAATCGTCGACCAAGCCCACATTGCGGCGGGTTCGGCCCTGTGCGCAGGCTACTTGACCTATCGCGCAATCGCCGTCGCGGTTCGCGCGGTGCGCCTGCATCACGTCGAACTGATCGAGACCTTGCAGGGCGCCGACACCACCGCCCGCATCAATAGCTGAACGGACGTCGCGCGAACCGGCGCCGGTCAGCTGTGCTGGCCGGTCGCCAACAGCGAATATCCCGCAGCCGTCGCGATGCGCTCGAAGCGCACGCCGAACGCCGCATCGAGCCGCGGATCGTGCAGCAGATCGCCGGCCGGACCGTCGGCCACGACCCTGCCCTGATGCAGAACCACCACGCGATCGAAGAAGCGGAACGCCAGATCGAGGTCATGCACCACGACCACCGACAAACGGTCCTTCCCGCGCGCCGCCAGCAGCCCGGCAACATCGAGCCGGTGACGGATGTCGAGTGCAGCCGCCGGCTCGTCGGCCAGCAGCACCGGCGGATCCGCGACCAGCACCGTGGCGAGCAGCACGCGCGCCCGCTCGCCGCCTGAAAGGGTCGACCAACGCCGGTCGGAAAGATCATCCAGCGAATGCTCTGTCAGCACGCGGCGGATCGCGTCGCTCCCCAGCCCTTCCAGACGATGGGCGCCGAGTTCGACCAACTGGGCGGCCGTCAGGTCCCAGTGAGGCTCGAAATGCTGGGGCAAATAGCCGATCCGTTGGCTGCGCACTGCAGCCGGCAAGGAGCCAAGTTCCACGCCGTCGACCAGGATCGTTCCGCCATCGGGCCGTTCGAGCCCAGCCAGCAGGCGAAGGACCGTCGACTTGCCGGCGCCGTTGGGACCGACCAGCGCCACCGAGCCGGTGGCCCCGAGATCGAGCGACAGCCGGTCGACCAGGACGCGGCGACTGCGTGTAACGGTGAGCTCGCGAGCCACGAGCCTATGGCCGCTGAGCGCGGTCATGAGCGCAACCTGCGGGCCAGCAACAGAATGAAAAACGGTCCACCCGCCACTGCCGTGACCAGCCCCAGCGGAATCTCCGCAGGCGGCAGGGCGGCGCGCGCAATCGCGTCGGCCAGCGTGACGACGATGGCGCCGACCAGTGCCGTCGCCGGCATCAGCGGCCGATGCAGCGGCCCGACCAGCCAGCGCGCGATGTGCGGCGATGCCAGTCCGACGAAAGCCACCAATCCGCCGAACGCCACGGCTGCGGCGACGATCAGCGAGCCCGCCAGCACGGCCAGCGCGATGAATCGCGTCACCTCCAGACCGAGCGACTTCGCCATGGTCTCGCCCAGCCCCAGGAGATCCAGGCGCCGGGCCAGCCACAACGACAGGCCGAGGCATGCGACGGAGATCGCCGCGAGTAACCCCAGCCCGCGCCAGGTCGGTGTCTGGATGCCGCCCAGTACCCAGCTCATCACGACCTGCAGGCTGACCGTCTCGTCGGACAGTGCGAGCATCAGGAAGGAACGCAGCGCGCCCAGCACCGCCGCCATCGCCACGCCGGCAAGCAGCAGGCCCGCGGCATCCACCGCGCCGGCGACTCGCGATATGCCGATCACCAGCGCGCGGCGCCACCGGCCGAGCCCAGCAGATAAGGCTCGGCGAGCGGATTGCGGAACACACCCTGGAAGACGGCGCCGCCCAGTCCGAGCAGACCGCCCACAAAGGCCGCCGCCAGCACGCGCGGCACGCGCCATTCGAGCAGCAGGCGGCTGCGCAACGACGGATCGCCGCCCAAGGCCCGCCAGAGATCGGCAGGCGTCGCCCAGTCGTGCCCGGCACAGGCCGCGACGACGAGCGCGGCCATCAGGACGGCGGAAAGTCCGACCCAGACCCGCATCACGACGTCGCCGGATGGAGCACTCGCGCCAGCGCTTCGATGCCGTCGAAGGTGCGCGGACCGGGAATCAGAAACTGGGCGCGCGAGACGATGTGCGTGCGACCGGTCCTGACGGCGCGCATCTCGCCGAAGCCCGGCCGTGTGGCCAGTTCCTTGAGGTCGCGCTCGGCGCCGGCGAACAGCAACACGTCCGGATCGGCGCGCACGATCGCCTCCGGCGAAATCTGCGCGATCGCGCCGGAGTTCCCGAAGGCGCGACGGGTACCGGCGCGCATCATCGCATCGGCCGTATAGGAGTCCGGCCGCTCGACCAGCATCAGGCCGTTGCCGAGGCGGCCGGTGATCATGGTCGCAGTCGGCAACGTCCGGCCTTCCAGCCGCTGCTGCACCTTGTCGAGCCGAGCCTGAAGGCGTGCCGTCACGTCGTCGCCGCGTGCCGGGATGCCGGCGATGCGCGCCATGAGGCGGATGTTCGACAGGATTTCGACGACACTCCGCTGCAGCAGCACGACGATCGGAATGCCGAGCCGTTCCATCGGATCGATCAACTGATTTGCCGCCTGGCGCGACGGCGTCACCAGCAGCAGATCCGGACGCAGGGCCACGACGGCGTCGACCGAGAAGCCGAGCCGACCGCCGACCAGCGGCCGGTCCAGCACCTCGGAGGGATAACGCGTGTAGGCTTCGATACCGACGATCCGGTCGGCGAGACCAAGCGACGCCACGATCTCGGTGTTCGAGGCGAAGATCGGCACGATGCGCTGCGGCGGTGCCGGAATGGTAACGGCACGGCCCAGTGCATCGTGGACGACAAGAGGCGAGGCGCCTGCCGGCGCAGGCAGCGGTGCCGTGATTGCCGGCTGCGCCGGCAGCGCGAGGGCCACGGCGCCGGCGGCCTGCAGGAACCCGCGGCGACGCATCAGAAGCGGAACTGGACCCCGACGACGAAATTGCGCCCCGGCATCGAGTTGCCGCACGACCCGTTCTGCTGCGCCCGGTTGGCCGTGCACGGAAACTGGTCGAGAGCAATGAAGATCGGGTGCTGGTTCTGGTCCAGGATGTTGTTGATGGCGCCGAACAGCTTGACGCCTTTGTAGACCTCGAGTTGGCCGAGCAAATTCCACACCCAGAATGCCTCCTTCTGGTAGACGGTCGTGCTGACCACCTGCCCGGGGAAATAGATCGGCGAAAGGCGCTCCTCGGTATTGTACCACATGGGGCCGCGCAGGATGCCGAGCAGCTGCAGGTTCCAGGGCAATCTCGTGCCGTCCTGTCCGACACGCGTGCCGATGGCCGCCTCGTACTGGTTGATGCGCGTCGCCACCGGAGTGCCTGCGAGCGCCGGCGCGCCGAAATCCGTCATCTTGAAGTTGTAGTAGCCGTTGCCGAACACCGTCCAGCGCCACGATGCCGGAATGTCGAGGTCGAGGTTGCGGACGACATCGGCCTCGAGCTGGAATTCCAGACCCTGGACCACGATGTTGGCGGGATTGTTCTGGTACTGCGAGATCGTGGTGCCGCCGCTGGTCGAGAGCACCACCGAGGTGATGCGGTTGGTGATCACGTTCTGGAAGATCGCACTGTCGAGACGAAAGCCCGGCCAATCGAGAGTTGCGCCGGCTTCGATCTGCTGAGCCGTCTCCGGCGCAAGGCCCGGATTGCCGAAGATCACGTTGCCGCCGGAGGTGGTCGTGAAGTTGGCGCCCAGCTCGGTCGCGGTCGGAGCGCGGAAGCCGGACGAGGCGCCAGCCCGCAGGCTCAGCCAGTCGGTGGCCTTGTAGGTCGCGCCGACCGCGTAGGTCGTGGCGTTGTAGTTGTAGCTGCCCGTGATCATGGTCGGCGCGTTGGGCGTCCAGTCGAGCGCGGTGGTGCCCATGGTCTGCCGGATGCCGCCGCGCACGACCACCTTGTCGTCGAAGAAGCCCTGGGCATCCTCGACATAGAAGCCGAAGACATTCTCGGTCTGATTGTTGTCGGTCGGCGAGAGCTGCGCCACCGACGAGCCGCCGGCACGATAGCGATTCGAGCGCACCCAGCTGCGCTCCCAGTCGATGCCGAGCAGCAGGTTGTTGCCGTGCCACGGCTTCACGCCCGGCTGAAAGCGCGTACCGACGATGTCGAGCTGACGGCGATTGAGGTCCAGCGTGGTGCGGGCCAGCGGCACCGCCGTGGTCGAATTCGGGGCCGGCTGATTGAGACTGTCGACGTCCTGGACATAGTAGGTCTGGAACATCAGGCTCGTTCGCCCGTCCGGCGACTTGCCATTGTAGGTGGCGTCGATCGAACGGTTGAAGCGAGTGTCGTTTCCGAAAAGGCTCGCGCTCGAGCCGCGGAAGCCGGTGTCGTAGACGCCGTCGGAGCGGACGGCCACATCGACCCGATTGTTCTCGTCGAAGGCATAGCCGAAGACTGCCGCGCCGCCGGCGCGATGCCATGCCGTGTTGTACTCGGTCTGCATTCCGCCGACCGCATAGTTGCCCTGCTGGCCGCCCTGCAGCCCGACGTAATACTCGAAATTGCCGAGCACCTCGCCACGCTGTGCCCTGCCCTGGATCAGGTCCCAGGAGCCGGTGGCAACCTCGAGGTAGTTGCCGGGCGCGGTGCGGCCGGTCTTCAGGATGATGTTGATCACGCCGCCCATGTTCTGGCTGCCGTAGACCACGGAAGACGGACCACGAACGATTTCGATGCGCTCGACGTCGGCGATCGAGAGCTTCGAGACGTTCGCAGTGCCGGCGCGGTGGCCGTTGATCAGGATCAGGATCTGGCTCCTGAAGTCGCGACCCTGGCCTTCGGTCGACGCGCCGCGAATGTTGATCGATGTCTGGCCGGCGCTCCATTCGCTCATGAAGCCGACGGAGTTCTCGGCCAGAAGGTCGGTCACCGACTTGGCGACCGAATTGGCAATTCGCTCCTGCGGGATCACCTGCAGGGTGCCCGCGAAGCGGGTCGAATCCAGGGGCCGGCCCGTCGCCGTCACCACCACCGGCGGCAGCATCGCCGCATCGCGCGGCGCCTGGCTCTGCTGGGTCTGGTAGGCGGGCGCCTGCGATTGCTGTTCCTGTGGCTGTCGGACCTGATCCTGCTGTGCCGAATTCAGCTGTGCCTGGGCGGCACCGACGGCTGCAGCGATGAAAGCGGTGGAAAGCGCCGCGGCACGGCGCGCGATACGGGCGCTCACGCCTGCCTCCACACCAGTACGGCGGACTTTCGCGGGATGTTCAGCCGCACGCCCGCTGCATCGGGCTTCGACTGCTCCGCGAGATGTGCGACCAACTCGGCGCGACGGCCGTCTGTCGCTGGCCAACCCAGCCGGTCGGCGAGATAGCCCGACAGGCGCGGCAGGTCCGCGACCACACCGGAAAAGGTCCATTCGACGAACGCGATCTCGTGCGGCCGGTCCTCCGGTGCGAGCTGACGCAACACGATATCGATGCCCGGCGTCTCGTCCTCGCCGTGCCAGCGCGACGGCAGGCAGCCTGCGAAGCACAGGCCGCGCGGCCCGGCATGGGCCGGCACGATCCAGACCACGGCGCGGCGCGCCCAATCCCGGCAGCGCCGCAAGAAGGACTCGGTCGCATCGAACAGGGCAGGCATGGTCGCTGCCACCACCAGGTCATGGCTGCGGCTTTCGACCGGGGCAGATTGCCAATCGCTGGCGACGATCGTGGGCGGCGCGTGCAGGCGCGCCAGCCGGCGGCGCATGGTCGGTGACGGCTCGATCGCGGACCACGGCTGCTCCGGTGTGCGCAGCGCCGCGCCGAGCTGGCCTCCGCCAGCGCCGACATCGAGCAGGCGGCCGGAATTGCGGATATGGCGACGCACCAGCGGCGCCACGCGCGAAACATAGTCGGAGGTATCGATCGCCGAGGCATAGAGCTCGAGCGGATCGATCGCGTCGGATGGGTCTTGAACCAACAAGGAAGCAGACATGAGACGACTCGCGGCACATTTGTCGTCACCGCGAACCGGGGCCGGCTGTTCACCGGCACATCGAGACACCCCGCCCAATGCGTTCGCGCGTGACCGCGACTAGTGGCAGGTCTCCTGGCTCGCGGGTCTCGGCTTTCGACCACCTTCCCGGCGTCCTGAGACGCCAGTGGTGCAACGGTCGAAAGCTCACCGCTTACAGTTGCGGGGGCAGCTGCGGCTTGGCGCACCGAAGTGCGTACCGCATTCCCTTTTGATCCCTTGCGGGAACCACTGCCGCAATCGTGGCAGTGCGACTGCGAATCGTCAACGGCTGAAGACGAGATCGCCTGTGTAGTGCCGCGTTTCCCAATGATGCCGCTCGAGTTCGGGGTCGATGTGCTCCTCGGCCGGCCATCCCATGTCGAGATAGGCGACCAGGCGCCAGCCCTCGGGGACGTCGAGGGCACGCGTCACCTCCAGCGGATCGAAGATCGATACCCAGCCCATGCCGAGTCCCTCGGCGCGCGCCGCCAGCCACATGGTCTGGATGGCGGCGACAACGGAATAGCGCAGCGTCTCGGGCATGGTCTGGCGGCCCAGGCCACTGCCGGTCGCCGTCGATTCATCGCAAAACACAGCGAGGTGGATCGGCGCTTCCTTGAGGCCGGCCAGCTTGAGGCCCATGTAGTTGGCCTTCTGCGCACCCTCATAGCCGCCCAGCGCGCGCTCGTTGGCCCTGGCGAAGCTCTCCCAGACCGCGCGGCGGCGTTCTGGCGACCGGACCTTCACGAAGCGCCAGGGCTGGCTCAGACCGACCGACGGGGCGTGGGTCGCGAGTTCGATAAGGCTGTCGAGCAGTTTCTCGTCGACGGGATCCGTCCGGAAGCGACGCACGTCGCGCCGCCACAATACGAGGTCGCGAAACGTAGCGCGGAATGTCGCGTCGAACGGCAGATGGACCGGCGGCACCGGCTTGGCAGTCGACATGGTCAACCCGTGGTGATGGCGTGAAAGAAGGTGCCGCTCGCCGAGCCGCGGCGGGCACCTGCTTCGGCAACCGGCTTGCCTGCGACGTCGCGGCAGTCGACCAGCGCCTCGTCACCGGTCGAGACGATGGTGGCGTAATGAAATTCGTGGCCGAGAATCTCGGCGCCAGCGCCACCCAGCGCACCGGCCGTCCGCAGCCGCGCGCGGCGATACCCGAGATGCAGGCGACGCTTCGCAAAGCTCGTTTCCAGGGTCAGAAGGCCGGTCATGGCGTGACGTTTCCCGTCGGCATCTTCGATGCCCTGTCCCAGCACCATATAGCCGCCGCACTCGCCATGGACAGGCACGCCGCGGCCGACGAGATCGCGCAAGCCGTCCCCGAACCGGCGGGCTGCCGCCAGGGTGCCGCCATGCAACTCGGGATATCCCCCGGGCAACCAGACGCAGTCGGCCGTTGCATCTGGCGCCTGATCGGACAGCGGCGAGAACGGCAGAAGTTCCGCGCCGCTCGCGCGCCAATGCTCCGCCAGGTGCGGATAGAAGAACGTGAAGGCCGCATCCCGCGCCACGGCGATGCGCTGCCCAGGCGGCCGGATCATCTGGGTGGCGCCATCGCCGGCCGGTCTCGTCGGCCGAGCGCTGGCACGGATGGCGTCGAGACTGACCGCGCCTTCGACGGCATCGGCGAAGCGGTCGAGCCGCGCGTCGAGTTCGACGGTCTCCGCCGCCTGCACCAGGCCGAGATGCCGCTCGGGCAGCACGAGAGCCGGGTCCCTCATCACGGCACCGAACAATTTCATGCCGATCCGGTCGAACGCCGGCGCGATCATCGACAGATGCCGTTCGCTTGCGACCCGATTGAGGATCACGCCCGCGATACCGAGGTCGTCGCGATAATTTGCGCAACCTGCCGCCAGCGCGGCGGCAGTCTCGGTCTGACCGGAAACGTCGAGCACCAGCACCACCGGCCAGCCCAAGTGGGCCGCGACATCGGCGGTCGAACCGCGGCCACCAGCGCCGTCGAACAGGCCCATCACGCCCTCGGCGATGGCGATGTCGGCGGGATGGCGCGCCGCCATATCGAGCAGGGTCTGAGGCTGCATCGCCCAGGCATCGAGCGAAAAGCTCGGCCGGCCAGTCGCCGCTTCGTGAAAGGCCGGATCGATATAGTCCGGCCCGCACTTGTACGGCTGCACCGTCAGTCCGCGGCGCACCAGCGCCCGCATCAAGCCGAGCGCGATCGTCGTCTTGCCGGCGCCGGAGCGCGTTGCCGCGACAACGAGTCCGCGCGTCATTGCCAGCCGACCAGGGACGCGAGCAATTGCGAGCGCAGGCCGACGATGCTGCCGATCACGACGATCGCCGGCGAGCCGATGCCCTGGGCCTCGGCATCGGCCACGAGGTTGGCCAGGCGGCTTTCGACGACGCGTTCGTTCTTCGACGTCGCCGACTGGATGAGCGCCGCAGGCGTGTCGGCAGCCATGCCGCCGCGCTGCAGGCATGCCGCGACCTCGGCGAGCTGCGACATCGGCATATAGAGGATGATCGGCTGGCCGAGGCGGCCGAGCGCCTCCCAATCGGCCGTCGAACGCCCGTCCTCCGCGCGGTGCCCGGCCGCCAGCACCACGGCATGGTTGGTGTCGCGCGTCGTCGCGGGAATGCCGGCAAGCTCGGTCGCGGCGAGGCCCGACGTCACGCCGGGAATGATGCGGAAGCGGATGCCGGCCTCGGTCAGTGCCACCGCTTCGTCCCAACCTCGGCCGAACACGAAGGGATCGCCACCCTTCAGGCGCAGCACGCGAAGCCCCTTGCGCGCCTGTTCGATCAGCACCTCATTGATGTCGCGCTGGTGCGGCGACGGACGGCCGCCGCGCTTGCCCGCCGGAATCAGGGCCACCTCCGGCCGCGCCAGTTGCAGCACCCGCACGTCGACCAGCGCATCGTGCACGACGACATCGGCGCAACTCACCGCGTGCGCCGCAAGCAGGGTGAGAAACCGAGGATCTCCCGGACCGGCTCCGGTCAGCCAGACTTCGCCGGCCGGGAATTCGGGCAGCGCGGGAAAGCTGTCGGGTAGGCGAAACATCACTCAGGTCCGGCCGCGAAAGCGGCGCTGATAGCCGGCGTCGTACAACGCACTGTTGCGGAAATCGTCACGACCCAGCACCTGGCCGACAAGGATCAGCGCGGTGCGCTCCATCGGCGCGGCGCCGACCTTGCCCACGATGTCTTCAAGGCTGCCGCGCACGATGCGCTGGTCGGGCCAGCTCGCGCGATAGACCACCGCCACCGGGCAATCCCTGCCGTAATGGGGCACGAGATCGGCCACGACCTTGTCGAGGACATGGATGGACAGGTGAATGGCGAGCGTCGCTCCGGTCGCGGCGTAAGCTTGCAGCACCTCGCCCTTGGGCATCGCCGAGGCACGTCCTGAAGTACGCGTCAGCACCACGGTCTGCGCCACCTCCGGCAGGGTGAGCTCGCGGCCCAGCGCCGCCGCCGCGGCGGCGAAGGACGGCACGCCCGGAGTCACGGTGTAGGCGATGCCTTCCGCCTCGAGCCGCCGCAATTGTTCGCCGAGCGCGCTCCAGATCGACAGATCGCCGGAATGCAATCGCGCCACGTCCTTGCCCTCGTCGGTCGCGTGCTTGCAGGCCGCGACGATCTCGTCGAGCGACATCGGCGCGGTATCGACGATCAGCGCCCCCGCCGGGCAATGATCGAGCAGCTCTTTCGGCACCAGCGAGCCGGCATAGAGACAAACCGGGGAATGCGACAGCAGATCGCGGCCGCGCACGGTGATCAGATCGGGCGCACCGGGGCCCGCGCCGATGAAGTGCACCGTCACGGCCCGTCTCCCACGGCAATGGCGCAGGTCGCGACGTCAGTCGCCACGCGAGCGCCCAGCAGGCAAGCATTACGGCCCGCCGCGACCAGCGCCGACGCCTCGGCAATCGACGGCACACCCTTGGTCTCAAGAACACGTGTCGACGGGGTCAGGACCTGCGACGACATGCGCTCCAGATCGCTCAAGGCGCAGCCGACGAGCCGCGCCGACAGACGCTGCGCCGCCTGAAGGTAAGCGGGCTCGGAGGCCTTGGCCTGCTCCGTCGCCAGCACATCGAGCCGCTCGGCCGGCAGCTTGAAGAGGTCGAGCGCCTGGCGCACGACCTGCTCCAGATCCTCGGCCGAAGCCGCGCGTCGGCTGCCGACACCGGCCACGATCATGGCTTGCTCACCCGCCACTGCACGATCGGCGCCGCCGCACGCCAGACAAAGACGTTGCCGCTGCCTGCCTTGCCGGCTCGCGAGACGTCGAGCCGAACCAGGTCGCCGCCGTGCTTCTGGAAAAGTTCGATCAGCCGCGCCTCGGTCGCCAGCGAAACGCCATTGGCGACCAGCCGGCCACCGGACTTCAGCGCCGACCACGCAGTGTCGAACACGCCCGGATTGGACAGGCCGCCCCCGATGAACACGGCATCGGGCACCGGCAAGTCCCTCAGGCCCTGCGGCGCCTTGCCTTCGACAATTCGGAGATCAGGCACGCCGAGAGCGGCCGCGTTGCGCGCCGCGCGGCCCGCGCGTTCTGCGTCGGCTTCGACGCCGATCGCCCTGAGGGAGGGATGGCGCAGCAGCCATTCGATGGCGATCGAGCCCGAACCCAGGCCGATGTCCCACAGAAGCTCACCCTGGCGCGGCGCCAGCGCCGACACCGTGACGGCCCGCACCTCGCGCTTGGTGAGCTGACCGTCATGCTCGAACATCGTGTCGTCGAGCCCGGGCGCCAGCGGAACCACGAGCGCAGCCGGGTCGGCCACGACTTCGAGGGCGATCGTGTTGAGGGCCGCGATACCGGCAAGGTCGAACGTTGCCGCGGTCGTCTCACGTCGGACCTCGCGCGCGCCACCCATCGCCTCGAGAACGACAAGGCGAGATCCGCCCATGCCCCGCGCGCAGAGAAATTGCGCGAGCCTGGCCGGCGTGTCGCCATCCCACGACAGGGCCAGTATCCGCGCACCGGGCTGCAGATGGCGAACGATGCCGTCCAGCGCGCGACCGTGCAGGCTGACGATCGCCACGTCCTGCAGCGACCACCCCAGGCGCGAAGCGGCAAGGCTGAACGCGGAAGCGTGCGGCAGGCAGGTCATCTCGGCCGTGTCGAAACGGCGCATCAGCAGATCGCCGACGCCATAGTGGAATGGATCGCCGCTCGCCAGGACGGCGACCGGCCGGCCACGCAGCTTCTCGATCTCGGGTACCGCGTCGCTGATCGGACTCGGCCATGCGAGACTGCGTCCGCGGAGCAAGGCGCCCGCCAGCGCAAGATGGCGCCTGCCGCCGACCACCAGCTCGGCACTCGAGACGAGCTTCTGCGCCACGGGCGAAAGTCCATCGACACCGTCCTCGCCGATCCCGACGATGGACAGCCAACGTCCGGCCATGTCCTTATCCGGGCTAGCCATGCGCCTGCTCATTCTCGGCGGCACGACCGAAGCATCCGCCCTCGCCCGCCTGCTTGCGAACGATGCGCGGCACGAGGCGATCCTGTCTCTGGCCGGCCGCACCGCGAACCCGCGTGCGCAACCGATCGCGACGCGCGTCGGCGGTTTCGGCGGGGCGGCTGGTCTGGCGCATTGGCTCGAGGCCGAGCGAGTCGACACGGTAATCGACGCCACTCATCCCTACGCCGACCAGATATCGCGCAATGCCGTCGAAGCCTGCGCGCGGCTCGGCGTTCCCCTCGTGTCGATCGTGCGCCCCGCCTGGCAATCCGGGCCGGGCGATCGCTGGCAGATCGTGGCCGACACGAACGCCGCCGCTCGGACGCTCGGTCAAGTGCCGCGGCGTGTGTTCCTCAGTCTCGGCCGCCAGGAACTGCACCTTTTCGCAGCCGCGCCTCAGCACCACTATGTGGCGCGCAGTGTCGATGCTCCCGAGCCCTCCGGACTGCCAGCCGATCTCGTCGTTCTGCAGGCTCGCGGACCGTTCGACCTCGATGCCGAGCGGACATTGCTGCGCGACCGCAGGATCGACATCGTCGTCTCCAAGAATTCCGGCGGCGAGGCGACCTACGCCAAGATCGCCGCGGCCCGCGAACTCGGCCTGCCGGTCGTCATGATTGACCGACCTCACAAGCCCGCCGGCGACATCGTCACCAGCCCCCAGGACGCGCTCGATCGGCTGGCTCACGTCGGCCCCCGTTCACCACGCGGCGTATAGATCCAACGGCCGACTTGCCGCGTCGCGCTCGAGCCCACGATCACCAGGGTGCGCATGTCGGCCCGGTTCGCTTCAGCCGATCCGAGCGTCGATACCAGTACCTTCGCCTCGGCCGTACCGGCAGCACGGATCATCAACACCGGCGTGTCGGCGGGCTTCAACCTGCGCACCAGATCGAACGCCTGGCCGAGTTGACGCGGCCTCGCTTTCGAGGCCGGATTGTAGAGCGCGATCACGAAGTCGGCTTCTGCGGCCGCCGTCAGGCGACGCTCGATCGTCGCCCATGACTTGAGATTGTCCGAGAGCGAGATGGCGCAGAAATCGCCTCCCAACGGCGCGCCGACTTCAGCCGCAGCCGCCAGCATCGCCGTCACGCCGGGCTCGACGCGGATGTCGAGTGCCCGCCATGCCGGGTCGCCCTGTTCCAGCGCCTCGAAGACGGCCGCCGCCATCGCGAACACGCCGGGATCGCCGCCGGAGACCACGACCACCTGCCTGCCGGATGCGGCCAGCGACAGGGCAAGCCGCGCACGCTCGATCTCGACGCGATTGTCGGAAGCGTGACGCTGCTGGTCCGGGCGGCTCGCGGGAATGCGATCGAGATACGGGCCATAGCCGACCAGATCCGTGGCCTGCGCCACCGCGGCCGCAGACGCCGGGGTCATCAGTTCGGCCTTGCCTGGACCGGTGCCCACGACGACGAGCGATCCGACGGGCGAGCCCATGGCGGGAGCGGCGCTCATATCTGCCGACCCTGTCCCGGGATCAGCACCATCGCAAAATAGGCACCCGGGCCGGCCTGGCAGTCGGACAGCGGCAGGATGCGCTCTTCCTGCATGGTGCCGCGCTCGACATATACGGCGCGCGACAGCAGGCCGGCCGTCTCGACGGCACGCCGCACCTTCTCGAGGTTGCGGCCGAGCTTCATGATCACTGCTGCATCGGTGAGTTTCAGCCGCTCGACCAGCTGGCTTTCAGCCAGGGTACCGGGCAGCACGGCGAGCATGTCGTCGCCCCAGGTGATCGGCGTCTTGGCGCGCGTCCAGCAGCCCGACATGCCGGTCACGCCGGGCACGACCTCGACCGCGAAGTCCGCCGAGAGCCGGCGCCACATATGCATGAACGAGCCGTAGAAGAACGGATCGCCTTCGGCCAGCAGGCCGACGGAGCGGTTCCCGCGCAGCAGGCCCGCCAATGTGTCCGCCGACTCGCGATAGAAGGCGCCGATCTGCCGTTGATAGTCGGCACTGCTCGCCGGGATTTCGTCGGTGACGGGATATTCGAGGCGCAGTTCCTCGCGGCCAGGCTCGAGCAACGGTCCGACGATGCGCCGTGCGTTGCCGAGGTGGCCCTTCTTGGCGAAGAAGGCCACGACATCGACCGAACGCACCAGCCCGGCCGCACGCAAGGTGAGATAGCGCACGTCGCCGGGCCCGACGCCGATGCCGTAGAGCGTGCCGGCGCGCGCGCCGCCGGCCAGTGTATCGAGCAGGCTCATTCCGCCTCGCTCGCAAGCGCGTTCACGGCGGCGACGGCCATGGCGCTGCCGCCCCTGCGACCCTTCACGATCAGGAACGGCACGCGCCCGTCGGCCGCCAGCGCCTGCTTCGACTCCATTGCCCCGACGAAGCCGACCGGCAGGCCGATCACGGCCGCCGGCGCAGGTGCGCCCTCGTCCAGCATTTCGAGCAGTCTGAACAGCGAAGTTGGCGCGTTGCCGATTGCCACCACTGCACCGGCCATCCGGTCGCGCCACAGTTCCATCGCGGCGGCGGAGCGCGTGTTGCCGATGCGCCGTGCCAGCTCGGGAACAGAAGGATCGTCGAGCGTGCAGACGATCTCGTTGCCGGCGGGGAGACGGGCGCGGGTGATGCCGTTGGCCACCATCTTGGCATCGCACAGGATGGGGGCCCCTGCCACCAGCGCCCAGCGGGCATTGTCGGCGAAGCCCGGCGACATGACGATGTCCCGCGCAATTTCGGGCATGCCGCAGGCGTGGATGATTCGCACGGCGACGCGTTCCTCTGGCGGCGTGAAGCGCGCAAGGTCCGCCTCGGCCCGGATGATGGCGAAGGACCGACGATAGATCTCCGCACCGTCACGGATATAGTCGCGGGAGCCGGTCACAGCGATTCCGCCGTCACGATACGCTCGAATGGGCTACGCGCCGTGCCGCCGTGAACGATCCCATACCGGCCTTCGATCCCGACCAGCACCAGATCTGCCGGCGCCGAGCGGGCGCAGCCTTTGGAGCATCCTGAGACGTGGAGGGTTCCTTCGAACGGGCGTGCCGCCAGGCTGCGTGCCACGGCACGTGTGTGCACCGTGCTGGACCGGCAAAATGGCGCGCCGGGGCAGGCATCGACGCGCAACAGCGGATCGCCCGCATCGACGATCAGACCGAGAGCAGCCGCGCCCGCGACCGGGACGTCGAAATGCAGCGCCCGCCATGGCGACGGCCGGACTTCGCGCGCGCCGGCCGCGGCGGCGAGAGACATGAGTTGGTGCAGCTGCCCCGCTTCGAGACGGCCGAACGGCGCGACTATGCCAAGCGGACGCACGCCATTGCCGGGTTGAAACACGGGCGTTTCCAGAACTGCCACGCCGCCGAGCGCCAGGACAACCGCAGTCTCGACCGCCTTGTCGTAGGGCACGTCCCCCAGCCATTTCCCTGCATGCCGAACGGCAACGCGCCGCTCCAGCACACACAGCGCGATGTCCGCAGGCTGGTCGAGAATGGTGGCCTGCGATGCATCGTCGACCAGCCAGCCGAACTTGGCCCTCAACCCCCACAAGCGGCGATCCGAAACGATCGTCTCCGTCAGCGCCCGCGCCAACGCGCGTGTCTCGTCGCCAGCCAGAGGCCCGACCATGACATTGCGCACGGCTTCGGGCTCTGCGGCGCGATCGAGCAGACCGAGCGCTTCGAGCGCGGCCTGCAGTCCGCCGAGCGACCGCCCGGTTACGCCACGCAGTTGCAGATTGGCGCGCCGCGTCAGATCGATATGGCCGTTGCCGAAGTGCTCGGCGGCGTCGGCCAGCCCTCGCATCTGAGCGATCGAGAGTACGCCTGCCCAAGGCCGCACCCGCACGATCAGTCCGTCGCCGCTTTCCATCGGGCGAAGGGCGCCGGGACACCAGCCTTTGACGTCGATCGGAGCGACCGCGCTCATGCACCGCTCCCCGCGAGTGCCCGCTCGAGTTCGAGTTCGGTCGAATTGCGCCGCGTCACCCAAAGGCCGCGTGTCCGCGCCTCGTCGAGGCGCCGGGCGATCGCCAGCGCGCCTTCGGGATTGGCGCGCTGCATGGCTCGCAGCACGGCCTCATCGGCAATCAGGGCGGCATGCGTGGCATCGAACAGGGTTCCCGGCACGACATCCGCGGTCGCGGCGAAGGCAAAAAGCGCATCGACACCCTGGGCGATCTCCGCAACGCCGCGATGACCGTGCTTCAGCATGCCCTCGATCCAGCGCGGATTGCTGAGCCGGCCGCGCACGATGCGGGCCACCTCTTCCGCCAGGCGCCGCGCCCGCGGCGCGTCGGGCTGACTGGTGTCGAGGTGATAGAGTTCGGGCACATTGCCCAGCATCGCTGCCGCCGCGGCGAAGCCGCCGGCGTAGTCGGCGGCGCCGTCGCCGTCGAGGATATCGCGCTCGCGATCGTCCTGCGGATGTACCAGTACATCGGCACCGGAAACGCGGCCTCGGAAAGCATCTGCCGCCTCGCGCTGGCTTTCGATGCCACCATAGGCATGGGTCGCGCCATCGAGGTAGGCTTGGCCGAGATCGCCGCGCGTGCGCCATTCGCCGTCGAGAGCCAGATCTCCGGCGCGGGCGCCGTAGCTGCCCGGCGCACCGCCAAACACGCGCGCAAGATCGCCGCCCGTGCGGGCTGCCTCGGCCAGCGGATTGTCAGAGGCTTCCTCCTCCAGCGCCGCCACCTTGCGCACGGCGAGATCGAACATCGCGATCTGGCTTTCGAAGATGTCGCGAAACAAGCCGGAGATCCGCAAGGTCACGTCGATGCGCGGCCGGTCGAGCGCCGCCAACGGCAGCACTTCGATGCCAGTCACCCGCGAGGACTGGCCATCCCACACCGGCCGCACGCCGAGATAGGCGAAGGCCTGGGCAAGATCGTCGCCGCCGGTGCGCAGCGACGCCGAAGCCCAGAGATCGATCACCAGATTGCGCGGGTGCTCGCCGTGGTCCTGCAGGTAGCGCCGCACCACTTCGTCGGCCGCGCGAACGCCGATGGCCGACGCGGTCCGGGTCGGGATGGCGCGCGGATCGATCGAAGTGAGGTTGCGGCCGGTCGGCAGCACATCGGCGCGGCCGCGGGTCGGCGCGCCGGCCGGTCCCGGCGCGACACGGCGGCCATCGAGGGCGGCGATCAGCGCGGCACGCTCGGCGACGGCGCTGGCGCGCAATGCGGCCTCGGCTCGGGTCGCCGCGATCAGGGGCTTCAGCATCTCCTCCGGAGGTGTGCGGCCGAATATATGCAGTCCGTCGCGAATGCTGAGTTCCTTGATGTCGCACAGTTGGGCATCGAGCTTGGCGATCGCCTCTCGCTCTGTCTCACCCTTCACCAGGCCGCACTCCTGGGCGAGCCCCGATGTCCAGGCGCGCTCGACGATCTCCTGCTCGAGGAAACCGAGGCGGCGGCGGTCGAGTCCTTCGGCAGCGGCATATTCCTCGATCAGCCCCTCCATCTCGGCCATCGTGCCGTGCAGCCCGGCCTGGCCGAGCGGCGGCGTGAGATGGCCGATCATCACCGCTGACAGGCGGCGCTTGGCCTGCACCGCTTCGCCGGGATTGTTGACGATGAAGGGATAGATCACCGGCACCGGCCCGAGCACTCTCTCGGGCCAGCAGTCGGCCGACAGCGCGAGCGCCTTGCCCGGCAGCCATTCCAGCGTGCCGTGTGTGCCGAGATGGATCAGCGCGTCGATCTTCTCGTCGTCGCGCAGGCGTCGGTAGGTCTCGACATAGTCCGGATGAGGCTCGGCGGTTGTGTCGTGATAGGCGCCGCCGCGATCGGGCTGCAGCAGGACGATCACCTTGCCGCAGCGAAGGAAAGGCTGCTGACGGCGCAGCAGCCTTTCGATGTCTGCAGCCTGCCAATCCCGCGCGCCGGTGTCGTAACCCTCGGCGCGCAGCAATGCCAGGATATCGAGGACGCTTTCGACGCTGTCGAGACCGACGGCATAGCCCGTGCGGCCACCGCGCGCCGGATAGTCCGACAGCACGAGTGCCAGTCGGCGCTCGGCGCGCGGCATGCCGGACAGCCTGGCCCAGGCGGCCGCCAATCGGGCGACATAGTCGACCCGATCCGCCACCGGGACATGCCGCACGCTGGCAAACTCCAGGCGCGGATCGGCTGGCGCCTCTTCCTTGAATGAAATCGCCCGCGTCAGCAGCCGTCCGTCGAGTTCGGGCAACACGACGTTCATGGCGAGATCGGAGGGCGACAGGCCGCGGCCGGACTCCGACCAGGCCGAGCGTTCGCTGCCCGACAGCACGACCTGCAGCACCGGCACGTCGGCGCGATCGAGCACCGTCGTGTCGTCCTCGCGCATCGCGGAGAAGGCAGTGGTATTCAGCACGACGGCCGGCCGGCGCGCTTCGATCAGCGCACCAAGCGGCGCTTCCGCCGCCGGATCCTTCAGGCTGTTGAGCGCCACGGCGACGGGCGCCAGATCCTGCCGGTCGAGCGCCGCCATCAGCGCCTCGATCGGCGCCATGTCACCCGCCATCAGGTTGGCGCGATAGAACACGATCAGCGCGGCGGGACGTGGATCCTCCGCCGGTCCCAGGACCGCGAACGGGCCGACCGGCGCCGGTTCCTGCCACGGCACGGACGGTCCGAACAGGCTCGCAGCGTGACGCAGTGCATTGCCCAGATTGCCGATCCCGCCTTCGCGGAAGAATCGGTCGAGCAGATCGCGCGCGGCCGCCGGGACCGTCGACATCGCGGCGAGGCGCGGATCGGGCCGGTCGTCGCCCGGCAGCGCGGCGAACAGCACGCCCTGCTCGCGCGCCAGATCGGCGAGGCGTTCCAGGCCGTAGCGCCAATAGTCGACACCACCCAGGCAACGCACGATCACGATCTTCGCCCGCGCCGCGACGCTGTCGACATAGAGGTCGACCGACATCGGGTGCTTCAGCTTCCTGAGGTTAGCGAGGCGCAAGCTCGGGAGATTGTTGGCGTCACGCTGCCATGCCGCCGCCAGCGCCGACAGGTCACTGTCGGAAAAGGACAGCACCACGATCTCTCCCGGCGACTGCGCGAGATCGATGGCCTGATAGGCCTCGTCGAGACTCGCTGTCTGTGTCGCCAGGACGTGCATCGAGACTCTAGCCCAGGATAAGGGTGCGGATTGCCGTCTGGTCGAGGCCTTTCTGGCCGATCACCACCAGCCGGCCGCGCCGCGCTTCGCCGCCCTTCCACGGGCGATCGAAGTGATGCTGGATGCGACTGCCGACCCCCTGGACCAGCAACCGCATCGGCTTGCCCTTGATGTCGGCGAAACCCTTGGCACGCAGAACGTCGTGCTGCTCGGCGATCCGGACGATCCGGTCGACCAGCTGTTGCGGCGAATCGAAGACCGGCAGGTCGACGATGAAGGTCTCGAAATCCTCGTGATCGTGCTCGGCCTCGTTGTCGTGATGCGAGGGCCGGCTCGCGAGATCGGACTCGGCTGCAGCCCCAAGGCCGAGCAGCACCGAGGTCGGCACCTTGCCGTTCTGCACCTCGACGAGTTTCACGGCGCGCGGCAGGGTCTGGCCGATCTGCTGCGCCACGTCGGCGCGCTGGCCGGCCGACATCAGGTCCGCCTTGTTCAGCACCACCAGATCGGCGCACAGGAGCTGGTCCTCGAACACCTCTTCCAGGGGATTGTCGTGATCGAGCGACTGATCCTCGGCGCGCTGTTTGGCGAGCGCCTCGGGATCGTCGGCGAAGCGGCCCGAAGCGACCGCCGCGCCATCGACCACGGCGACGACGCCGTCGACCGTGACGCGCGAGGCGATCTCCGGCCAATTGAACGCCTGGACCAGCGGCTTGGGCAGCGCGAGGCCCGACGTCTCGATGACGATGTGCTCCGGCGGATTCGGCCGGTCGAGCAGCCCCTTCAACGCCGGAACGAAATCGTCGGCGACGGTACAGCAGATGCAGCCGTTGGCGAGCTCGACGATCGCATCCTCGGGACAGCTCTCGATGCCGCAACTCTTCAGGATTTCGCCGTCGATTCCGACATCGCCGAACTCGTTGACGATGACGCCGAGGCGGCGACCGTCGGCGTTTTCCAGCACGTGGCGAACCAGCGTGGTCTTCCCGGCGCCGAGGAAGCCGGTGACGATGGTGCAGGGCACCTTGGCGATCGAACTCATTTCACGACTCCGGGAAACTGCATCGGGGGCACGCGCGCGATGGTGTTGCGCCGGACATGGTCCGGCCGTTCGCGCCAAACGGGCAGGCCCTGCTCGTGCGCCTTGTGGAGGCGCGCGAACTGGACGATGTCGGCGACGTTCTTTTCCGGGTCGAGGTTGCCGACGACGTAGGTCCACTTGCCCGGGGCGGTGACCGCGGTGCTGCACGAGCGCGTGCAGTTCGACAGGCACTCGACGGGCACGACCTCGAGATCGGCGGCCTGCGCCTTCAAAGCCTCGTAGAGGCGCGCACCGGGCCGCTTCTCGGCCGGCGGATCGCCCTCGCGGCGGCAGGTGACGCATACATAAAGTGTCGACACGCATTCCCTCGCTTGGCGGTTCCCCGCGCCATTGATTCGACCATCGCGACGGCAGGTTTCCTGGCTCTCGGGTCCTCGCTGCAGGCCGCCTTCCCGGTGTTCCCTTGCGGGTCTCCCAGTGGCGTGTGGCCGTTCGCTCGCCGACAACAGTTGCGGGGGCAGCCGCGGAGTCTCACCGCGTTCCCTTTTGATCCCCGTGAGGGGCACCGTCGCGGGTGTGATAGGGGCCGGACGGCTTGCTGACAAGGGCTTTGCCGACCATTGTGCCTGCATGGCATCGGCAAATGACGAGGCGCTGCGACACAAGGCCAAAATGGCCAATCGCAAGGCCGTTCAGGACGCGGAAGTGGCTGGCAAGACCGTCGAAAAGGGTCTGCTGATCGTCCACACCGGCAAGGGCAAGGGCAAGTCGACGGCGGCCTTCGGCCTGCTGTTGCGGGCGCTGGGGCGGGGCTTCCGCTGCGGCGTCGTGCAATTCGGCAAGGGCGCCTGGCAGTCGGGCGAACGCACTGCCGTCGAGCGCTTCGGCGACCAGGTCCAGTGGCACACGCTGGGCGAAGGATTTACCTGGGAAACCCAGGACCGCGCGCGCGATGTCGCAGCCGCCGAGCGCGCATGGGCCGCCACCGAAAAGCTGATGGCCGATCCCACCATCCGGATGATCGTTCTCGACGAGCTGAACATCTCCTTGCGCTACGACCATCTCGACATCGCGAAAGTCGTTGCTGTCCTGAAGGCGCGACGCAAGGATCTGCACATCGTCGTCACCGGCCGCAACGCCAAGCAGGAGCTGCTCGACGCCGCCGATCTGGTGACCGAGATGACGCCGGTGAAGCACCATTTCGCCGCCGGCGTGAAGGCACAGGAAGGCATCGAATTCTGATGCCGGCTGCGGCGCGAGCGAAGGCGCTGATGATCCAGGGCACGGGCTCGGATGTCGGCAAGTCGCTGATCGTGGCGGGTCTGGCGCGCCTGTTCACGCGCCGCGGCTTGCGCGTGCGCCCGTTCAAGCCGCAGAACATGTCGAACAATGCCGCCGTCACGGCCGACGGCGGAGAGATCGGCCGCGCCCAGGCGCTGCAGGCGCGCGCTGCGAAAGTGCCGCTCAGTGTCCACATGAATCCCGTCCTGCTGAAGCCCCAGAGCGACATCGGCTCGCAGGTCGTGGTCCAGGGCAGAATTTTCGGCACTGCCAAAGCGCGCGACTATCAGGCGCTGAAGCCCAAACTGCTCGGCGCCGTACTGGAAAGCTTCGGCAAGCTCGCAAGCGAATGCGACCTCGTGCTGGTCGAGGGCGCGGGCTCGGCGTCGGAGGTCAACCTGCGCGCCAACGACATCGCCAACATGGGTTTCGCGCGCGCCGCCGACGTGCCGGTGGTGCTGCTGGGCGACATCGACCGCGGGGGCGTGATTGCAAGCCTGGTTGGCACCAAGGCGGTGATCGATCCGGCCGATGCCGCGATGATCGCAGGCTTCATCGTCAACCGTTTCCACGGCGATCCCTCGCTGTTCGACGATGGCATGAAGACGATCGCCGAACACACCGGCTGGAAGTCACTCGGCCTCGTGCCGTTCTTCGCCGACGCCGACCGCCTGCCGGCCGAGGACGCACTCGGCCTGCCGACCCGCGGCAGCGGTGGTCGCGTGAAGATCGCGGTGCTTGCCTATCCCCGCATCGCCAACTTCGACGATTTCGATCCGCTGAAGCAGGAGCCGGACGTCGATCTGATGTTCGTGAAGCCGGGCCATACCATCCCGGGCGATGCCGCGCTCGTCATCCTGCCCGGCTCCAAAGCCACCATTGCCGACCTCGCCGCACTGCGCGAGTCGGGCTGGGATGCCGGACTGGCCGCGCATGTCGGCCGCGGCGGCAAGGTGCTGGGCATTTGCGGCGGCTATCAGATGATGGGCCGCAGCGTCGCGGATCCCGGCGGCATCGAAGGCCCACCCGCCAAGGTCGAGGGGTTGGGGCTATTGCCCGTCGACACGGTGCTGGAGGGCGCCAAGCAACTGGTCGAGATCGTCGGCGAATCCGCCGGCAAGGTTCCATTCAAGGGCTACGAGATGCATGTCGGCCGCACGACGGGCGCGGCCGAGCCGATGCTGCGCTTCGCCGACGGTCGCAGCGATGGCGCGGTCGTCGACGGCGGCCGGCTGGCCGGCTGCTACGTGCACGGCCTGTTCGCCGACGATCGCCAGCGTCGGGACTGGCTGACGCGTATCGGTGCCGCAGCGGCGGACCTGTCCTACGAGGCGGGAGTCGAGGCCACTCTGGATGCGCTGGCCGACCATCTCGAGAAGCACATCGATTGCGACGCGCTTCTGACGCTGGCGCGTCCTACGAAAAGCTGAGGACGTAGAAGATCGCCAGCACCGCGATCTGGACGCCGCAGGCGGCGCGATAAAGCGCCAGTGCCCGGCGAATGTCGGCGGCGGCCAGGTCGGCTCGGCCATCTCCCATCCAGTGATCGTCCGTCAGTTCGCCGTCATAGAGTCGCGGCCCGGCAAGCCGCAATCCCAATGCCCCGGCCATCGCCGCTTCCGGCCAGCCGGCATTGGGCGAATCGTGCTGCCCGGCATCGCGCCACGCCGCCTGCCAGGCGCCCCGCGGCGAGGCACCCGGACTGAAGATCGCCCCCACCACGAACCACAGCAGCGACAGGCGCGAGGCCGGCAGATTGAGAATGTCGTCGAGCCGTGCCGCCGCCCAGCCGAAGGCGAGGTGGCGCGGCGACTTGTGGCCGATCATGCTGTCGGCGGTGTTGATAGCCTTGTAGGCGATGCCGCCGGGCAGGCCGCCGACCGCCGTCCAGAACAGCGGCGCCACGACGCCGTCGGAAAAGTTCTCGGCCAGGCTCTCGATGGCAGCGCGACTCACCGCCGCTTCGTCCAGCTCGGCGGTATCGCGGCCGACGATCATCGAGACGGCCCGGCGGGCGGCGTCGATGCCGTCGCGCTCCAGTGCCGTAGCGACGGCTTCGACATGCTGGTGAAGACTGCGCTGCGCCAGCAGGCAGCTCGCCAGTACGCCGCACAGGATGGCGGGCAGCACGACCATCAGCACCTTGCCTGCGACGAAGCTGACCGCCAGCAGCAGGACGACGGCGGCGACGCCACGGGCGCGTCGCGTCTCGAAGCTGTCCTGCTCCGAATTCCACGTGCGGTCGCACCATGCTATGAGCCGCCCCAGCCACGTCACGGGATGGCCGATGGCGCGGAAGACGGCGTCGGGATAGCCGGCCAACGCCTCGACGATCACGGCTACGAGGGCGGTTCCGAAGAACATGTCAGGGGACGTATCACGAGGACCGCGACCATGAAACCGGTGGCGCATGGCGGCGACCTCGGCGAAGCGATGCGGCGCTTCCCCGATGCACCCCGCCCGTGGCTCGACCTGTCGACCGGCATCAATCCGGTGCCCTATCCGCTGCCCGACCTTGCGGACGATGCATGGACGCGCCTGCCGAGCCGCACCGACCACGATGCCTTGATCGCCGCCGCGGCCGCTCGCTACGGCACCAGGGATCCGTCGACGATCGTTGCCGCTCCCGGCACGCAGGCGCTCATCCAGCTCCTGCCGCGCCTGTGGCCGAGCACGAAGGTCGCCGTTGTCGGTCCTACCTACGAGGAGCACGAAGTGTCGTGGCGGCGGCAGGGCCACACCGTGCGGATCATCGACCAAGTTTCGGAGGCTCAAGACGGGGAAGTCCTGATCGTCGTCAACCCCGACAATCCGACCGGACGACTGGCGCCGCCCATCGAACTTCGTGCACCCAGGCCATTGACCGTCGTCGATGAGGCTTTCGCCGACTTCCTGCCGGTCTCGGCCAGTCTCGCCGGCGACCTCCCCGACAACACGATCGTCCTGAAATCCTTCGGCAAGGCCTATGGGCTCGGGGGCGTTCGGCTGGGCTTCGCGATCGCCGCGCAAGGCATTGCCGCCCGCTTGCGCGAGGAACTCGGACCCTGGGCCGTCTCAGGCCCTGCTCTGGCGATCGGCCGGGCTGCGCTTTGCGATGAGGCGTGGCTGCGCGGCGCGGCCCAGCGCCTGGCCAACGACGGCCGGCGGCTCGACGATTTGCTGAAGGCGGCCGGCTTTGCCGTCCTGGGTGGAACACCGCTGTTTCGCCTCGCCCGTCACGACGATGCGCAAGGCATGGTCCAGCAGTTGGGGCGGCATGGGGTTCACGTCAGGGCGTTCCTCCGCGCGCCCGCCCTTCTGCGATTTGGACTGCCCGGCAGCGACTCCGGCTTCGGGCGGCTGGCAGCGGCCCTTGCCGGCTTTCGCTAGCAGGCCTGCGAACACGGTATGGCCGGCTGACCGGCCGGGGTTCAGAATATGTCGATGACACTTCAGACCGAGAAGCTCGGCGGGCACATGGCGGTCGCCGTCAGCGGTATCGACCTCGCCCGGCTCGACAGCCCCGACGCCCAGGCAGACCTGCGTCGGCTTCTGAACGAAAACCTCGTTCTCTGCGTACGCGGCCAGAAGCTCGCCCCGCCGTCATTTCGCGACGCCATGGCGCGCTTCGGCACGCCGATGCGCCGACTTCAGCTGGCATCGACGCCGGAATGCAGCGAGGTCAACATCATCTCGAGCGAGGACCGTGACGAACTGGGTGACGGCAAGAAGCTGGTCAACGGCGCCTCCTGGCACACCGACGACAGCTTCATGCGCGAGCCCTGCTCGCTCACCATGCTCTACGGAGTCATCGTGCCACCGTCCGGCGGCGACACGCAGTTCGTGAACATGTACGCCGCCTACGAGGCGCTTTCGCCCGAGATGAAGAAGCGTATCGATGGCCTGAAGGTGATCCACAAGTACCAGTCGAGCCGGCAGACCAACCGCGTCTCCAGGCGACCGGAAGACGAGATGAAGGCGATGCCGGAGGCGACGCATCCGCTGGTGCGCACCCATCCCGAGACCGGCCGCAAGGCGCTCTACCTCAACGCCAACCGCATGGAGCAGGTGGTCGGCCTGGATCGTGCCGAGAGCGACAGACTGCTCGACGAACTGATCGCCCATGCCATCAAGCCGGACTTCCAGTACCGCCACAAATGGCGACAGGGCGACGTGGTGATCTGGGACAACCGCTGCACCATGCACAAGGCCAACGCCGACTATGCCGAAGGCGATCGGCGCCTGATGCACCGCGTGATCGTGGCCGGGACGGCGCCGGTCTAGCGCCGCGAACAGCCTAGCTCTGCAGAAGCACCGTGTGTTCCGGCGAGAAGGACAAGGTCACTGGCGCACCTTCCTCCAGGAGATTGACCGGCGGCCGTCGCACGATCAGCCGGCCGGCGGCACACTCGACGATGTACTGCACGAAGTCGCCGTGAAACATGCGCTGCCGCACATGCCCCGGAAGGTGGTTGTCGCCATCCTGGCCCCGCACGTCGATATAGGCGGTACGCACCGCGACCTCGGTCTCCTTGCCGGTCGGCGTGTGCGGTGAGCTGAATTTCAACTTCACGCCACCCTCGGCCTCGAAGACACCTCCACCAGCCACGCTGCCCTTGATCAGGTTGGCCGAGCCCACAAAGTCGGCGACGAAGCGGCTACGCGGGCGGTTGTAGATCTCCTCCGGCGTGCCGATCTGCTCGATCACGCCGACATTCATCACGATTACGCGGTCGGAGATGGCGAGCGCTTCCTCCTGGTCGTGCGTGACGTACACCGAAGTGATGTCGAGCCGGCGCTGCAGGTCGCGCAATTCGACCCGCATCTCCGCCCGCAGCTTGGCGTCGAGATTGCTGAGCGGCTCGTCGAACAGCACCACCGTCGGCGAGAAGGCTATGGCGCGCGCCAGTGCCACGCGCTGCTGCTGGCCGCCAGACAGCTTGGACGCCGCCCGTTCCGCGAGATGGCGCATCTGCACCAGGTCGAGAGCACGCTCGACATTGGCCTTGATGTCGGCGGCACTCTGCTTTCGCACACGTAGGCCGTAGGCAACGTTGTCGAACACCGACATGTGCGGCCACACCGCGTAGGACTGGAACACCATCGACACGCCGCGATGTTCAGTCTGCACATTGCGCCGCGCCGCGCCGTCATACATCGCCTGGCCGTCGATGCTGATGCGGCCGGACGACGGCGCTTCGAGGCCTGCGATGGCGCGCAAGGTCGTGGTCTTTCCGCAGCCTGAAGGGCCGAGCAAAGTCAGGTGTTCGCCGCGACCGACATCGAAGCTGACGCCGTTCACCGCCACCTGGTCGCCGTAACGCACCACGAGGTCCTTCACCTCGATGCGCACGTTGCTCGCCGGACTCGTGCTCACTGCAGCTCCTTGGTCATGCCGCGGGCGACGCGGAACAGAATGATGAGGGCGACAATCACGGTCGCGGTCTGGATCAGCGCCATCGCCGCTGTCAACTCGGTGCCGGACGTGGCGAAGGCATTGACGATCGACGGCGCGATCACCTTGGCGTTGGGGCCCATCAGGAAGGCCGACGCACCCAGTTCGCGCACACAGGCCATGAAGATCAGCAGCCACGCCGCGATGACGCCGGGCTTGAGGAGCGGCAAGGTCACGGTCCGCATCTGGTAGCTCCACGAGGCGCCGCAGACCCGCGCGCATTCTTCCAGGCTCTTGTCGATCTGCAGCACGACACCCGCGAGCGTGCGCACGCCGAGCGGCAGCATTACCGTGAAATAGGCGAGCGCCAGCAGCCACAGGGTGCCGTAGATCGGGATCGGAATGTTGAGCCACGCCCAGAGCAGCGCCAGGCCGAATACCAGGCGCGGCACGGCCTGCGGGAACATCGCCAGGTACTCGATCGCGCCGCGGCCCTTCAGCTGCGAGCGATAGATGATCCAGACCAGAATCGCCATCACCAGCACACCGATGCTGGCGACACCGAATCCCAGCATGATGCTGTTGCCGAGGGCCGTACGTACTGGCCCAAGCGACAGCGCAGTCTCGTAGTTGGCGAAAGTCCACTGCGCTTGCGAGAGGATCACCGTCGCGAAGCGCTGCAGCGAGGTCATCAGCAGGGCCGCGATCGGGAAGATCACGGCGAGTGCGATATAGAGCAGGCAGACGCTGAACAGCACCCAGGACATGCGGCCCATGTCCATCGGGCGTGGCCTGAAGGCCTTGCCTGTGATGGTGGCGAAGCTGCCGCGATTGATCACCCGGCGATAGAAAGTGAGCATGCCGAACATCACGACGAACAGCGCCAGCCCCATCGCCGAGGCGCGGCCGTAATCGGGCGGATAGGCCAGCGTGGAATCCCAGATCGCCGTGGTTATGACGTAGATGCGGCCCGGAATGCCGAGAACGAGTGCGGCGGCAAAAGAGCCCAGCATCTCGGCGAACACGAACAGCATGGCGCCGAGCACTCCCGGCATGACCAGTGGCAGGGTGACGGTGAGCGTGGTGCGGAGCTTGGAGGCGCCCATGACCCGGGCCGATTCCTCGAGCGCCGGATCCATCGACTTCATCGACGCCGAGATCATGACGAAGGCAACCGTGCCCTCGAACAGCGCCATCACCCAGGCGATGCCGAAATGGGTATAGATGTCGGCGATATCGCCGCCACCGCCGATCGCCTTCCAGAGCTGGTTGATGAAGCCGCTCTTGGGGCCCGCGATCACCGCCCAGGCCAGCGCCCCCACAAGCGGCGTCATGTAGTAAGGCAGCTCCATCAACCTCTCGAGCTTCTCGCGGCCGGGCACGTTGGTGCGAGTCAGGATCCAGGCCAGCGCGAAGCCGATCACGATCGCCATCACCGTGGCCATCACCGCGATGATCAGCGTGTTCCAAACGGTCCTGATGTCTTCCTGGAAGATCGCGATGTAATTGGCGACGCCGAATTCGACCGGCGGAAACGCCATCGGGTCGCCGACGTTCAGCGACTCCTCGACCAGGAATACCAGAGGCAGCAGGACCAGGAAGCCCACGACCACCAGGATCGTGAGCGTCGTGATCACCTGCCCGTTGAAGCGCGAGCGTGAAACGCCCGAGACGGCATCAGCCAATGGCTAGCGCCCGGCGCCGACGATGCGGTTCCATTCCTTGGCGAAGGACGGACGGTCCTTCTCGAAGGCCTCCCAGTCGGCCGGCGACAGGAGCTTCATCTTCTCGAGCGGCACGGTGTCGGCACCACCCGGCGCCGGCACGTCCTTGCGCGGCGAGTGCAGCAGCAGCGCTTCGGCGAGCGCCTTTTGTCCGACCGGCGACAGGAACCAGTCCATGAACAGTTCGGCAGCATTGGGATGCGGCGCCTGATCCACGATGCCGTAGGTCTCGGGCACTGCCGGCACGCCGGTGTCCGGGAACACGAAGGCGAGCGGCGCACCCTTGGCCTTGAACTCGATGTAACCCGAGTACTGCGCGCCCATGATGATCTTGTCCTGCCCGTCGACCAGACGGCCGTACTGCTGGACGTAGGAGTCGAATGCGCGCGGCTTCTGGTCGCCGAACTTCTTGAAGTAGTCCATGCCGAGGATCGGCATCAGCATGTACCAGACGCCGTGCTGCAGGCCCGAGTTGGACACCTTGACGTTGATCGCGTCCTTCCATTTCGGGTCGAGCAGGTCTTCCCACTTCTTGGGCGCCTCGGCGGCCGAGACGTTGTTCGGGTTGTAGGCGATGCCCGCCATGATCACCGAGCCCCAGGTCCAGAAGCCCTCGGGCTTGCTCTTGGCCTCCGCGGGGAAGAATTGCATCTCGGGCGAAATGTACTGGCGGAAGCCGCCCTTGCGCTGGAAGTCGAGAATCATGCCCATGTCGGAGATCTGGATGACGTCGACCAGGTAGGACTTGGCCTGGCGCTCCGAGAGCACCTTGGCGTAAAGCGCGCCGGCCTGCAGGCGCACGTAGGAGGTCTTGATCTCGGGAAACATCTTGTTGAAGGCGGCGAGCAGCTTGACCTGGCCCGCCTCGGGGTCGGTCGAGTAGAGCGTGAACGCACCCTCGGCCTTCGCCTTGTCGAGGTTCGCGCAGGTCTTGAAACCTTCCATCTGCTTGGGCGCGTCGCAGAGCTTGGCTTGGGCGAAGGCGGGTGCCGACAGACCGACGACACACAGGGCCAAGCTCATCGCGGCAACTAGCTTCATTGGTTCCTCCCGATGCAATTTGAACGGACCCTAGAGCGTTTTGCAGAGAGTCCGCAACAAGGGTAAACGTCCGGCATGACCGATCGGCAGATCATCGCGCTCGCGGGCGGCGTGGGCGGCGCCAAGCTCGCGCTGGGCTTAGCCCACACCCTGCCTGCCGACCGACTCACCGTCGCGGTCAATACCGCCGACGACTTCGAGCATTGGGGACTTTATATATGTCCCGATCTCGACACCGTGACCTATACCCTTGCCGGCATCGCCAACCCGGAGACGGGCTGGGGCCTCAAGGACGAGACCTGGAACGTGCTCGAGGCCATGGCCAAGGTCGGCGGCGAGACCTGGTTTCGATTGGGCGACAAGGACATCGCCAAGCACCTCGAGCGGACGCGGCGGCTCAAGGCCGGCGAAGCGCTGTCGTCGATCATGGCCGATCTCGCCCGGCGCCTCGGCGCCGAAACGGCCATCGTGCCGATGTCGGACCAACCGGTGCGGACCATGGTCGAGACCGACAACGGAGAACTGGCCTTCCAGGACTGGTTCGTGCGACTTCGCTGCGAGCCGGTCGTGCGTTCCGTGCGCTTCGCAGGCGTCGAGCGGGCCAAGCCCCATCCGGCACTCGCGAATTTGAGTGCAGCGCGCGGCGTGATCGTCTGCCCGTCCAATCCTTTCGTCAGCGTGGCGCCGATCCTCGCCCTGCCCGGGGTGCGAGACGCACTGAAAGGCGCGCACTGCCCGCGCGTGGCCGTCACTCCGATCGTCGGCGGCCAGGCGATCAAGGGACCGGCGGCGAAGATGCTGTCCGAGCTGGGTCACGATGTGTCGGCGCTCGGTGTCGCCCGCTTTTACCAGGGCCTGATCGACGGCTTCGTGCTGGACGCCCGGGACGCCGGCCTGGTGCCGCAAATCGAAGCCCTCGGCATGCGGGTTCGCGTGGCGGATACGATGATGCGCGATGACGGCGACAAGAAGCGCCTGGCCGCCACGACCCTCGAATTCATGGACGAGTTGGGCGTACACTCATAGGCGTATGCTCACCGCCGTCGTTCCGCTGAAATCCATGGAACTCGCCAAGGGCCGCCTTTCCGGCGTGCTCGATCCGGCGCGGCGCGGTGCGCTCGCCCGCCAGATGGCGGATCACGTGCTGCAGACCCTGCGCGAGGCAGGGATTTCCCCTGTTCGCGTGGCGAATGGCGACCATGACCTCAACGCCGACGTGGCGGAGGCCGCGCGGCTTGCGGAACGCGAGGGCGCGACCGATCTTCTCCTGGTGATGGCCGACCTGCCCTATCTCTCTGCCGCCGACATCGGCGCCCTGGTCGAGGCCGGCCGACAAAGCCCGGTCGTGATCGGCGAGGCCAAGGACGGCGGCACCAACGCCCTGCTCCTGCGGCCACCGAGCCGGCTGAAATTCTCGTTTTCGCGCGAGCATCGCAGCGCGCAGACTCACGCCGAGCAGGCACGCGCCGCCGGCATCGAGCCGGTCATCCTGCGCCGCCCCGGCCTCGCCCAGGACATCGACACGCCAGCCGATCTCGCCAATCTTGCTTCCGACCATCCCGCGTACCGGGTGTTCCGTCATGTCGCCTGAATTCAGCTCGCTCCTGTCGCGCGATCTCGCCTCGCTGATGCGCGAGGCGGCCAGCCTCCGCGACGCGGCATTCGGCGATCGCATCACCTTCTCCAAGAAGGTCTTCATTCCGCTCACCCATCTGTGCCGGGACAATTGCGGCTACTGCACCTTCGTCCATCCGCCGAAGAAGGGCGAGCGCGCCTACCTCTCGCCCGAGCAGGTCCTGGAGATCGCGCGCGCCGGCCAGAAGGCGGGTTGCATCGAGGCCCTGTTCACGCTGGGCGACAAGCCCGAGCTGAAATGGAAGCCGGCCGCCGAAGAACTGCAGGCAATGGGCTACGCGACCACGCTCGACTATCTCGCCGCGATGGGCGCGCTGATCCTGAAGGAGACGGGACTGCTGCCGCACTTCAATCCCGGCCTGATGGAGACAGCGGATCTCGCGAAGCTGCGCAAGTCGTCGGTCTCGATGGGCATCATGCTCGAGAGCACGGCCGAGCGGCTGGGCGAGCGTGGCGGGCCGCACTTCGGGGCGCCCGACAAGGTCCCGGCATTGCGTCTGGCGACTTTGAAGGCCGCAGGCGAAGCCCGGGTACCCTTCACGTCGGGCATCCTGATCGGCATCGGCGAAACCCGCGAGGAGCGGCTGGAAGCGCTGGCCGCACTGCGCGACCTGCACCGCGCCCATGGGCACCTGCAGGAAATCATCATCCAGAATTTCAAGGCCAAGCCCGACACCCGGATGGCCAATGCGCCGGAACCGTCGTTCGACGAGCTCCTTTGGACCATAGCGGCCGCGCGCCTGATGTTCGGCGACACCCTGTCGGTGCAGGCGCCGCCCAACCTGCAGGAGCCGGGCTATGGCAGGCTGATCGAGGCCGGCATCGACGACTGGGGCGGCGTCTCGCCGGTCACTCCCGACCACGTCAATCCGGAGCGGCCCTGGCCGCAGCTCGAGGCGCTGGCGGCCGAGAGCCTGAGATACGGCAAGGTCCTGACCGAGCGGCTGGCGGTCTATCCGCGCTACGTGTTCGACAAGGACTGGATCGACCCGGCGCTTCGTCCGCGCGTGCTGGCGAACAGCAGTGCGAGCGGCCTACGCCGCGACAATGACTGGCGCCCCGGCCTGGTGATGGCCATGCCGGCCGACGATGTCGCGACCTTGGCGGCACCGTCGGTTCGTCCCTCGGCCAGCCTGGCGCCGATCGTCGATCGCGGCGTGCGCGGTGCCGATCTTTCCGAAGCCGACATCGTGCGACTGTTCGAGGCCCGCGGCTCCGACTTCGCGGCGGTGACGCAGGCCGCCGATTCGCTGCGCAAGCAGGTCGTGGGCGACACGATCTCCTACGCTGTCGTACGCAACATCAACTACACCAATATCTGCTATTTCCGCTGTGGCTTCTGCGCCTTCTCCAAGGGCAAGCTGGCGGCAAATCTGCGCGGCTCGCCCTACGACCTCACGACGCAGGAAATCGTACGGCGCGCGACCGAAGCCTGGGAGCGTGGCGCCACCGAAGTCTGCATGCAGGGCGGAATCCATCCCGAATACACCGGCCAGCACTATCTCGATGTCTGCCGCGCCGTGCGCGAGGCGATCCCCGGCATGCATGTCCATGCCTTCTCGCCGCTCGAGGTCTGGCATGGCGCGACCACGCTCGCCCTCTCGCTGCCGGACTATCTGGCCCAACTGCGCGACGCGGGTCTGGGTTCCCTGCCCGGCACCGCCGCCGAAGTGCTCGATGACGAGGTGCGCGACATCCTCTGCCCGGACAAGGTGTCGACCGACCAGTGGCTCGAGATCATGCGCGCGGCGCACAAGGTCGGATTGCGCTCGACCGCGACCATCATGTTCGGCCATGTCGATCGGCCGGTGCACTGGGCGCGCCACCTGATCCGCCTGCGCGAGTTGCAGAAGGAGACCGGCGGCTTCACCGAGCTGGTGCCACTACCTTTCGTCGCCGGCGAGGCGCCGATCGCGCTGAAGGGCCAGGCCCGCATGGGCCCGACCTTCCGCGAAGCCGTGCTGATGCACTCGGTCGGCCGGCTTGCCCTCAACCCGCACGTCAAGAACATCCAGACCTCGTGGGTGAAAATGGGCATCGAGGGCGCCAAATACTGCCTCAATGCCGGCGCCAACGATCTCGGCGGAACCTTGATGAACGAGTCGATCACCCGCGCCGCCGGCGCCGAGCACGGCGAGGAGCTGCCGCCGGACCGCATGGAAGCGCTGATCGCCGAACTCGGTCGCACCAGCCGCATCCGCACCACCCTCTACGGCGATGCCGGCCGCGAGCGCCATGACGCCGCCCATGCCGCCAAGAAGCTCGAGCCCATCAAGCTCGAGGTCGCCGAGCGCTGGACCGGATCGCTGACCGAGAGCGAGAAGCGGCGGGTTCTGCCCAAGCCGCGCACCGTCGCGCGGGCGCGCTAGCCGTTTTTCGGCGCTCAGGCCGCCTTGCTGCCGAAGGCGCGAGAGGCGCGCTGTGCCGCCGCCGCGACCAGAGGCGTGGCGCTCTGGAGTGTGAGGCCGGCATCGAGATATTTCGGAAAGGCGACGCTGAGGGCGGCGATCACGCGCCCGGTGCCGTCATGGATCGGCGCGGCGACCGACAGCACGCCGCGGATGTTCTCCTCGTTGACCGTCGCATAGCCCTGCCGCCGCACACGGGCGAGCGAGGCAACCAGAGCGGCCGGGTCGGTCACGGTATGCGGCGTGATCGCAGGCAACCGGCCGTGCCCCAGGAGCTTGCGGGCTTCGGCGTCGTTCACCGAGGCCAGCAGAACCTTGCCGGCGCTCGTGCTGTGCAGCGGCATCTCGCTGCCCGGCGCGACTTTGATCGCCACCGGCCCATCGGCCTGCACCGCCAGCAGATAGACGGCGCGCCCTCCATGGAGAACCGAAACAAACCCGTTGAGGCGGTGCTCGCGCGCCAGCTTCTCGAGTTCGCGCCTGGCGGTGACGATATAGTCGGATCCCTGCTCGGAATTGGCGCCGAGCGCGTGGGCGCGGAAGCCCAGCCGGTAGCGTGCAGTCTCGTAGTTCTTTTCGACATAGCCGCGGCGGGCGAGCGAACTCACAAGCCGCTGCACGATCGTCGGGCTGAGATCGAGCCGGCGCGCGATCTCGCGCACGCCGATGTCGGTGGGCGCCGCCTCGACGATCTCCAGGACGTCGAGGCCGCGTTCGAGCGATTGCGAGCCCGGCGACGCCTTGGCGTCGCGGGGCTTGCGCGGGATCGCGGGCCGGGTGCTCACGAAGTGCTCATGGCGCCACCGGCACCGGGCTTCGCCTACTTGACCTCGACCATGTCGGCCAAGGCCACCTTGCGGTTCAGGACGGTGTGCAGGGCAACCCAATGGCCGGCCTGGTTGTACTCGTCGAACGTCACCGTCTTGCCCATGACGTTGGTGAAGGTCATGCCCTTCAGGGCGTTCTTGATCTTCTCGCCGTCGGTCGAGCCGGCCTTCTTGATCGCCTCGGCGAGCACACGAATGCATTCGTAGCCAGCCCAGGTCTGCAGGTAGGGCTCGGCCTTGTGCCGGGCCATGATCTTCTCGGCGAACGCCTTGTTCTGCGGCGAGTCCGCCAGCGCGCTGTACTGCCAGGCGCTGATCGACTTCTCGAGGCCACCGGCCTCGATGATCGGCATGTTGCGGCCGCCCAGCTCGATTCGACCGGTGAAGGGAATGCGCACGCCGAGTTGCATGGCCTGGCGCAGGAAGTTGAGCGAATCGCCGCCGAGCTGGAAGGTCGCCACTGCGTCGGGACGGCGCTGCTGCAGGCGCGTCAGGATCGAAGTGAAGTCCGGCGTGTTCTGCGGGTGGATATCGGTCGAGACGATCTCGAGACCGGCCTTGCCCGCCACCGCCTTGAAGGCCTCGGCGCCGCCGCGGCCGAAGTCGCTGTCCTCGGCCACGATGGCCACCGTCTTGAACGGCTTCTTGGTGCCGAGATAGATGCCGAGCGCCTCCATCATGCCGGCGTCCGACGCCGAGATACGGAAGGCATATTCGTTGCCGCCCTTCGGACCAGACAGCGCGGTGATCTGCGGATTCGAAGCGATGCCGGTGATCATCGGGATCTTGGCATCGGCGATGATCTTCATGCTGGCGAGATGGGCCGAGCTGCAATGTGAGCCTTCGATCGCCACCACCTTGGCCTCGACCAGCTTGTTGGCGACGTTGACCGCCTCCGACGGATTGCACTTGTTGTCCATCACGAGGATTTCCAGCTTGCGGCCGAGCACGCCGCCCGCCGCGTTGATCTCCTCGACAGCCAGATTGACGCCCCACAGCTCCCATTCGGCGGCAACCGCCGCCGGCCCGGTCTGTGCCGTCGAGACGCCGATCACGATCGGCTGCGCCGTCGCAGGCGCCACGCCGAGCACGGCCGCCCAGGTACCCACCAGCGCGCCCGCCAGAAGAAATTTGGCTTTCATCGAACCCCCAACCTGTTGTGCCTAATATCGGTACATTGTTTCGATGGTTGAACGTTCGCAAGAAGCTTGTTTATCTGTCAACGAATATGAAGTTCGGTTCTCAATTCGTCGCGCACTGCGCTGGTCCGGTAATTGCTTTTCGGCAGGCACAATGACCATCGACGCGGTCTACCTGCTGCAGCTCATGCTGAACGGCATCGCCCTCGGCCTGCTTTACGCCCTGATCGCCGTCGGCCTGTCGCTGATTTTCGGCGTCATGGAGATCATCAACTTCGCGCACGGCGAGCTGCTGATGCTGGGCGCTTTCGCCATGACCTTCGCCCTGCCGGTGGTCGGCCTGCTCTATTGGCCCGCGCTCGCGGCGGCCATCTTCGCCACCATGCTGGCGGGCCTGGTGATCTACGAAGTCCTGCTGGCGCGCCTGAAGCCCGATGAATTCGAGCGCAGTATCCTGATCACGCTCGGCCTGTCGATCATCCTGATCCACGTCATGCAGTACCTGTTCTCCGCGACGCCGCGCATGGTGGATACGCAGTATGGCTTCGATGGCGTCGAGATCGGCTCGATCCGCATCACCTGGACGCGCGCGCTCGGCGCCGCCATGGCGCTGGTGGCGTTCGGTGGCCTCTATGCCGTGCTGCGCTTCACCCAGTTCGGCCGCGCCATGCGCGCCATCGCCCAGAACCGAGATGCCGCGCTGATGGTCGGCATCCGCCCCAGGGTCGTGGCGCGCAATGCCGTGGTGCTGGCGGCCGGGCTGTGCGGCCTGGCCGGAGCGGCACTGGCGCCAATCCAGCTCGTCACGCCCTACATGGGCCAGTTTCTGATCTTCAAGGCGTTCGCCCTGGTGATCATCGGCGGGCTGGGCAACATCCCCGGCGCCGTCGTTGCCGCAATCGCACTCGGCCTGATCGAGAGCTGGATCGGCGGCTTCTTCGAGATCGTCTGGCAGGAAGCCGCCGTGTTCGTGATCATGATCCTGGTCCTGTTCATGCGGCCCGACGGACTGTTCAAGCGCGGCGGCATGAGGGTCGGATGAAGGCGCCGTCCGCCCTGCCGCTCGCGGCGCTGGCCGCGCTCGCGTCGGCCGCCCTGCCGCTGGTCACCAGCTCGCACTATCTCGTGGGAGTCGGCATCTCCGCGCTGATCTTCACGGTGGCGGCGGCGGCGTTGAACCTGATCTACGGCTTCACCGGGCTTCTCTCGTTCGCCCAGCTCGGCTTTTGGGGCATCGGCGGCTATGCCTCGGCGCTGACCGTCGTGACCTTCGGCGGCAATTTCTGGATCGGAGTCGCGGCGGCCGCCATGGTCAACGCCGCGGTGGCCCTGCTCGTAGGCTACCCCACCCTGCGCACAAATCGGCACGCCTTCGTGATCGTTACGCTCACCTTCGCGCTGCTGGTCACGCTGGTGGCGCGCGACTGGGTGTCGCTGACCCGCGGGCCGCTCGGCATTCCCAACCTGCCGGCGCCGCAGGCCTTCGGCTTCAGCTTCTCCAATTCCCTGCACTTCTACTGGATCGCCTGGGCGTTCTCGGTGGCGATGCTGGCACTGCTCTATGCGCTCTGCAGCTCGCGCATCGGCCGCACCCTGGTGGCGATCAAGCAGAACGAGCCGCTGGTCCGGGCCCAAGGCATCTCGCCGGTGCCGTACAAGCTCTCGGCCTTCGTCCTGAGCGCCGCCATCACCGGCGCGGCCGGCGGCGTCTACAGTTTTCACCTCGGCATCATCGATCCGAGCTTCCTCGACTTCTATTACATGCAGACGTTCCTGATCATCGTGATCATAGGCGGTGCGGGCAGTTTCTGGGGCGTGGTTGCCGCCGGCATCGCGCTGTCGGCCCTGCCGGAAGCGCTGCGCTTCTCGGCCGACTTCCGCATGATCATCTACGGCGTGATCCTGGTCGTCGCGATGTTCGTCATGCCGTCCGGCGTCGCAGGCTGGCTGCGCGACCGTCATATCGCCCGCCTGCGCGAGCAACTGCGATGAGCGCGATCCTCGAGGTCACCGAGTTGCGCAAGGCCTATGCCGGCGTGCATGCCCTCGACGGCGTCTCCTTCGCGGTCGAGGCTGGCAGCGTCACCGGTCTGATCGGCCCGAACGGCTCGGGCAAGAGCACCGCGATCGACTGCATCTCGGGCTTCCAGAAACTCGATGCCGGCCGGGTCGTGCTGGGTGGCGTCGACATCACCGGCCGGGTCGCCCATCACATCGCCCGCGCCGGACTCATGCGCACCTTCCAGACGGTACGCATCTACGAGCGCCTGTCACTGCGCGACAACCTCGCCATCGCCAATCAGCAGTTCGATCCGGCCAACTGGGTCGACGAGTTCCTGCGCACCAGGCGTTACCGCGACGCGGTCGCCGCCGCCGAGACCCGCGCCCTGCAACTTGTCGAGCTGATCGGCCTGAAGCGCTACTACGAGATCGAGACCGGCATCCTGTCCTACGGCCAGAAGAAACTGGTTGCGCTGGCGGCAGCGCTGATGCCGCATCCCAAGATCGTCGTGCTCGACGAGCCGGTGGCCGGCGTCAATCCCAGCCGCATCCGCGAGATCGAAGTCGCGCTGCGCCAGCTCAACCAGGCGGGCGAGACCTTCCTGATCGTCGAGCACAACGTCGAGTTCATCACCAACCTCTGCCACAAGGTGATCGTGCTCGATCAGGGCCGCAAGCTCGCCGAGGACAGCGCCGCGGCGATCCACACCGATCCGCGCGTGCTGGAGGCCTATCTCGGCATGACGCCCGAAATGGCCGAGGCCGAGATGCGGGGGGCGGCATGACCGAACTTGCCCTCGAACTGGTCAAGGTCACGGCGGGCTACGGCGACAATCCGATCGTGCGCGATTTCTCTGCCCGCCTGCTGCCGGGTTCGATCACGACCTTGATCGGCGGCAATGGCGCGGGCAAGTCGACCCTGCTGCGCGCCATCTACGGCACCAACCGGCTCTTCTCCGGCCAGGTCGTCTTCAAGGGCGAGACGATCGAACGTCTGCCGCCCTGGGAGCGGCTGAAGCGCGGCGTCGGCTTCGTCCCCCAGGGGCGCTGCAACTTCCCGTCCATGTCGGTCGCCGAGAACCTCAAGATGGGCTGCTACACGCTGCCCGGCGCCAGGCACGACGCCGCGATCGACCGGGTCACGGGGCTGTTTCCGATGCTGCGCCAGAAATGGCGCACCGACGCCGGAAACCTCTCGGGCGGCGAGCAGCAGATCCTGGAGATGGCGATGGTCATGCTGGTCGAGCCGGCGCTGCTGCTGCTCGACGAACCGTCGCTCGGTCTGTCGCCCAAGATGCAGGGCGACGTCTTCGCCACGGTGCAGCGCATCGCCGGGGCGGGCGTCACCGTTCTGGTGGTTGAACAGAATGTGCGCGGCGCGCTGTTGATCTCGGATCGCGCATTGGTCATGGAACAGGGACGGCTTTTCATGGAGGGCCCGGCTGCAGAAGTGCGCACCGACCAGCGCATCCGGCAGGCCTATCTCGGGGGCAACATTCAACAGACCGCGGCGTAGAGAGGGCTTACGCGATGGAAAAGGCAAGGCTGGCAGTCGATATCGGTGGCACCTTCACCGACCTCTGCCTCGAATGGAACGGCAAGCGCACCAGCACCAAGGTGCTGACCACGCCGCGCGCGCCGGAAGAAGGCGTGCTGACCGGCATGGCCGAGATCATGAAGCTGAGCGACGCCAAGCCGGGCGACTTCGGCCTGATCATTCACGGAACGACGCTCGCGACCAACGCCATCATCGAGCGCAAGGGCGCCAAGACGGCGCTGATCGTGACCGAGGGCTTCCGCGATTCGATCGAGATCGCCTTCGAGCATCGCTTCGAGCAGTACGACATCTTCATGGTCAAGCCGCCGCCGCTGGTCGGCCGCGACCTGCGCTTCGGCATTCCCGAACGCATGGACGGCCGCGGCAACGTGCTGATCCCGCTCGACGAGGCCGCGGTACGCGCGCTCGCGCCCAAGCTGAAGGCAGCCGGCATCGAGGCGATCGCCGTCGGCTACATGCATGCCTATCTCGACGGCAAGCACGAGCGGCGCACCCGCGACATCCTGGCCGAGATGCTGCCCGGCATCTCGATCACGCTGTCGAGCGAGGTCTCGCCCGAAATCCGCGAGTACGAGCGCTGGTCGACCGCCGTCGCCAACGCCTACGTGCAGCCCGTGATGGACCGCTATCTCGGCCGCCTCGACAGGGCGCTGAAGGAGCGCGGCGTCGCCTGCCCGCTGTTCATGATCACCTCGGGTGGCGGCCTCACGGCCCTGGATACCGCGCGGAAATTCCCGATCCGGCTGGTCGAATCCGGCCCGGCCGGCGGCGCGATCCTGGCCGCCGCGCTCGCCCGCCAGTGCGGCCTCGACAAGGTGCTGTCGTTCGACATGGGCGGCACCACCGCCAAGATCTGCCTGATCGACAATGGCGAGCCGCAGCACTCTCGGACCTTCGAAGTCGCGCGCCAGTACCGCTTCCTCAAGGGCTCGGGCCTGCCGCTGCGCATTCCGGTCATCGAGATGGTCGAGATCGGCGCGGGCGGCGGCTCGATCGCCCATGTCGATTCGCTCTCCCGCATCAATGTCGGCCCCGAGAGCGCCGGCGCCGAGCCGGGTCCCGCGAGCTACGGCCGCGGCGGCACCGAGCCCACCGTGACCGATGCCGATGTGGTCCTGGGCAGGCTCGATCCCGGCTACTTCGCCGGCGGCTCGATCAAACTGCTGCCCGAGAACGCCGGCGCCGCCGTCGACAAGGCCGTCGGCACTGCCCTCCAGCTCAAGCGTCTCGATGCCGCGTTCGGCGTCAGCGAGATCGTCGAGGAGAACATGGCCAATGCCGCGCGGGTTCATGCCGTCGAGCGCGGCAAGGAACTGCAGGATCGCACCATGATCGCCTTCGGCGGCGCCGCGCCCATCCATGCCGCGCGCCTGGCCGAGAAGCTCGGCATCAGCCGCGTGCTGGTGCCTTCGGGCGCCGGCGTCGGCTCCGCCGTCGGCTTCCTGATGGCGCCGGTCGCCTACGACGTCGTGCGCAGCCGCTATGTGCAGCTCGATGCCGACAAATTCGACCCGGCCTTCGTCAACAAGCTGTTCGCCGAGATGCGCGCCGAAGCCGAGGCCGTGGTCAAGGCCGGCGCCCCCGACGCCAAGCTGGTCGCGACCCGCACCGCCGACATGCGCTACCGTGGCCAGGGCCACGAGATCACCGTCGACCTGCCGCCGGGCGAATTCACCGCCGCCTCGCGCGAGAAGCTGATCAAGCTCTACGAGGACGGTTACGCCGCGACCTTCGGCCGGACCATCCCCGGCCTCAGCGTCGAGATCATGAACTGGACCCTGCGGCTCGCCGCCGAGCAACCGCCGTTCCCGAAGGCGCCGCCGCAGCCGGCCGACATCGCCGCGACGCCGCGCAACAAGCGCCCAGTATACGATCCGGCCGATCAGGACATGAAGGAAGTGCCGGTCTATCATCGAGCCGATCTCAAGATCGGCAGCTTCGTTCCCGGCCCCGCCGTGATCGCCGAGGACGAGACCACGACCATCGTGCCGAAGAGCTTTGCCGCCCGGCTGAGCCCGATCGGCGCCATCCTGCTGGAAAAGGTGGCCCCATGAGCTTCAACGATCCTCTTTCGCCGATCCGCATGCAGCTGATGTGGGACCGCCTGATCGCGGTCGTCGAGGAACAGGCGCTGGCGCTGATGCGCACCGGCTTCTCGACCTCGACCCGCGAGGCAGGCGATCTGTCCGCCGGCGTATTCGACCTGAAGGGGCGCATGTTGGCCCAGGCGGTCACCGGCACCCCAGGCCACATCAACTCGATGGCCCGCGCGGTCTATCACTTCCTCGACCGCTTCCCGGCCGAGTCGATGAGGGAAGGCGACATCTTCCTGACCAACGATCCGTGGAAGGGCACCGGCCATCTGCACGACTTCACCTTCGTCACGCCGACCTTCCGGCGCGGCAAGATGGTCGCGCTGTTCGCCTCGACCTGCCACGTCGTCGACATCGGCGGCCGCGGCATGACCACCGACGCGCGCACCAATTACGAGGAAGGCCTGTTCATCCCGCTGATGCGCTTCGCCAAGGGCGGAACCGTCGATCAGACCCTGGTCGACATCGTTGCCGCCAACGTGCGCGAACCGGTGCAGGTGGTGGGCGATCTCTACTCGCTCGCGACCTGCAACGAAATCGGCTGCCGCCGCCTGATTGAGATGATGGACGAGTTCGCCATCGATGACCTCGACCGTCTCGGCAGCCATGTCCTCGAGAAATCCAAGGCCGCGTCGCTCGAACTGATCAACAAGATCAAGCCCGGCGAGTACAAGTTCTCGATGACGGTCGACGGCTATGACAAGCCGATCGATCTGGTGGCGACCATGAAGATCGGCCCGAGCGGCATCGACGTCGACTTCGCCGGTACGTCCGCCGTCTCCGGCTACGGCATCAACGTGCCGGTCTGCTACACCGAGGCCTACGCCTCGTTCGGCGTGAAATGCATCGTCGCCCCCAAGGTGCCGAACAACGAGGGCTCGCTCTCGGTGATCCGCGTTACCGCGCCGGAGAACACGATCCTCAACGCCAAGAAGCCGGCACCGGTCTGCGCCCGTCACGTCACCGGCCAGATGCTGCCCGACGTGATGTTCGGCTGCCTGCACCAGGCGATGGGCAACCAGGTGCCGGCCGAAGGCACCTCGTGCCTGTGGAACGTGATGGCCCTCGGCGGCCCCGGCTCCACCGACGGCGATCCGTCCGAGACGGTGAACGCCAGGCCCTTCACCATTATGAGTTTCCACTCGGGTGGCACCGGCGCGCGTCCCGGCCGAGACGGTCTTTCTGCGACGGCGTTCCCGAGTGGCGTGCGCAACGTTCCGATCGAGGTCAACGAGGCGGTGTCGCCCCTGCTCTTCTGGAAGAAGGAGTATCGGCAGGACTCCGGTGGCGCCGGCGAGTTCCGCGGCGGCCTGGGCCAGATCATGGAGGTAGCGTCGCTCGACGATGCGCCGTTCTCGATCTCGGCCTATTACGACCGCATCGACCATCCGCCGCGCGGCCGGGACGGCGGCCAAAACGGCGCGGCCGGTATCCTGGCCCTGGGCTCCGGCAAGAAGTTGCGCGGCATGGGCGTGCAGACCGTTCCCAGGAACGACCGCATCGTCATCCGGATGCCGGGCGGCGGCGGTCTTGGAAATCCGCGCAAGCGGCCGGCCGGCACCGTTGCCGAAGATGTGCGGCTGGGCTTCATTTCGTCGGACGCGGCGCGACGCGACTACGGCGTGGCCGTCAATGACGACGGTACGGTGAACGAGAGCGAGACGTCGAAGCTGCGCGCCGTCGCGGCCGAGTAAAGGAGTCCCGACATGCGCGTGAGTGCCGGCCTGCCCACCGGAATGGAAGGCTTGACCTATCCGATCCCGTTTTCGGACCCCGAGAACGTGATCAGGATCGCCCAGGCCGCCGAGAAATTCGGCTACGATTCGGTGTGGGGCAACGACCACATGACGACCCAGAACTATGTCCGCGCCGAGTTTCCGGTGCCGCCGCGCTTCTGGGAACCGCTGGTCACCTACGCCTTCGTGCTGTCGGAGACGAAGACCATCAAGGTCGGCACCGGCATCCTGGTGCTGCCGATGCGTCACGACATCGTGGTCGCGGCCAAGCAGATCGTGACGCTCGACCATTTCGGCAAGGGTCGGCTCGAACTCGGCATCGGCATCGGCGCCTACCGCGAGGAATTCAAGGCGCTGCAGCCCGACGCCACGATCGACCGCGGCGACATCGTCGACGAGGGTCTGCAGGCGCTCAACCTGCTGTTCAAGGACCGTGTCTGCTCGTTCGACGGCCGCTACTACAAGTTCAAGGACGTCGAGCTTTTCCCCAAGCCGTTCCAGAAGAAGCTGCCTATCTATGTCAGCGGGAATCACGCGAACAACATCGAGCGCGCAGTGAAATGGGCCGATGGCTGGCTGCCGGCCGGCATGCATGTCGACCGCATCCGCTCCGGCGTGAAGTCGTTGCGCGAGCAAGCCGACAAGGCAGGCCGCGACTGGAAGACGATCGAGGTCTGCCCGCAGTTCGTCGTCCATCTCGGCAAGACGCACGAGCAGGCGGTCGAGAGTTTCCGCAAGAGCCAGATGAACAAGCACCTGGTCTCGCTCTCCAAGTCGACGCTGAAGGGCCAAGGCTCGGCGACGCACGAGGAGATCAACCTGATCGGCACGCCGGCCGAAGTCGTCGAGAAGGCGCAGGCCTTCAAGGAGGCGGGCGTCACTCACCTGCTCGGCCTCTACTTCGCCGCGAACACGGTGCCGGAGCTGATCGATCAGATGCAGATGTTCGGCGAAGAGGTCACGCCCAGGGTCAAATAGCCCGCAGTACGGGAAGCACGTCCTTCGCGATCGCCGCGACTTCGTCGACGGCCTGGCGCAACGACATGCCAGGCGGACGGGGGGTGAAGATCAGGTGATCCGTCTTGAGCCGCGACTGCCACTTGACGAGTTTGGTCGCTATGTCGGCCGGCGTGCCCAGCAGCCAGCGCTCCTGCATGAATTCTTCCGACATGAAGTGCGGGTTGTCCGAGGTCAACGGCTTCCGCTCGCCCGTCGCCTTGTCGACATAGGTGAGGCCGATGCGCTCGGGCTTGTATTGCACGCGATAGACCTCGTCGATGAATGGTTGGTGCCGCTTGATCGCATCGGTAGCCGAATCGCCGACCAGGATCTCGCGCATCACCGCGCGCGGCAGCCGGCCGGCGCCCTGCTGCTCGGCCTCGGCGTCGAACGACTTGAACTGGTATTCGACCAGCCCGAGCTCGGCCAGCGGCGCCACCAGAAAGCCGGCGCGGTGGCGCACCGCGCGCGCCCGCGCCTTGGGATGGGCAGCGCCGATCCACAGCGGCGGGCGGCCCGGCTGCACCGGCGGCGGCCGCAACAGGCCGCCCTTCACGCTGTAGATCTTGCCTGCGTAATCGAACGCTTCGCCGGTCCAGGCCTTCTCGAGGATCTCCAGGGACTCCTCGAAGGCGCGGGTTCGCGTCTTGTAGTTCCAGCCGAACTGGTCGAACTCGGCCGGGCGATAACCCTGCCCCAGCCCGATCTCGATCCGTCCGCCGGAGAGATTGTCGACTACCGATAGGTCCTCGGCCATGCGCATGGGATGCCCGTGCAGCGGCGCCAGTGCCACACCCTGCCCGATCCGGCAGGTTGGAGCGGCGACGGCGAGCGCCGCGCAGGCCACCACGGGCGACGGACAATAGCCGTCGGGCTCGCCGTGATGCTCGCTGGCCCAGATTGAATCGATGCCAAGCCGGCTCGCCTCGGCCGCGAGTTCCAGCCCTTCGCGGTAGGCCTTGTCGTAGGGCTCGCCCAGCGCCCGATGCGCCTGGAAGCTGAACGAGATGCCAATTTTCATGTTTCGGCCTTCACGCGAAGGCCTTCCGGATGCGCGCCCAGTCGGCAAGGGCGGCCTCCTGTCCCGGCACGAGTTGAATCGTGAACTGGGTGTAGCCGGCCGCCTTCAGCGCCTCGACGCGCTTCTTGATCTCCGCCTCGCTCGCGGTGAACGAGGTTTCGGCGATCATCTTGGCGGTGACGAATTTCTTCTCCTCGTCCTTCACGAACATCAGGTGCCCGCGATGGTTCTCGAGGTAGCGCGCCTCGGCAGGATGTTTGCGCATGACCTCGACATAACCGTCGATTTCCGGCGTGCTCAGCATGGCGACTCCGGCCTTCAACCCGACCAGTGCCTCGTCGGCGGCACGATGCAGCATCACCGCCGCGCGCGGGCCAGCCTGCGCCATCGCCCGGGCCGAGTCCGCCGGCTCACCATCCGCCAGCACGCATCCCAGCGCAAACGCCGTCGCCTGCAAGTCGCCCGCCGCGTGACCGGCCTGAGCCCAGGCCTCCTTCATAGCGGTCACTTCCTTGATGCCGTTCTCGACCTTGCCGACGAAGTCGATCCACCCCGCCTTGAACTTGGCGGTGAGTGCCCGCGTGCGCGGCCCGAAGGCCGAGAAGTGCAGCGCGATCGGGTCCTTGGTGTTGAACAGCGGCAGTTCGGGATTGAGGAAGCGGATCTTCTTCTTCTCGCCTTCCATCTCGAAATCGACCGTCTCGCGGCGCAACAGGCCATAGACCTGATGCACATAGGTCTCCATGTCCTTCACCTTGATGGCGCCGAAGCCCATGGCGCGCCGCGCCGTGAACCCGGTGCCGACGCCGAAATCGATGCGGCCCGGCGCCAGCTGATTGAGCGTTGCCAGTGCATTGGCCGTGACCGGCGCGATGCGGTTGGACGGCACCAGCACGCCGGTACCGAGCCTGATCTTCTTCGTGTGAACCGCCGCCGCGCCCATGGCGACGAAGCAGTCCGCGCTCAGCATCTGGGTGTCGTAGAACCAGGCGTGCGAGAAGCCGAGTTCCTCGGCGCGCGCCACGACCTTGTAGTTGTCCGCCGCAGTGGGCAGCGCGATACCGAAATCCATCGCCGCTCTCCTCAGGTATCGGCCAGAGCAGCCAGCATCTTGTCGCGCCCCTCGAGGTCACCGTCGGCATGCACCGGCTGCAGGCAGACATGGGTCGCGCCCGCCTCGAAATGCGCCCGCAGGCCCTTCTTGATCGTGTTGGCATCGCCCCACAGACACATCGCGTCGATGAACCTGTCGCTGCCGCCGTTTGCGAGATCGGCTTCGGTAAAGCCGAGCCGCAGCCAGTTGTTGCGGTAGTTGGGCAGAACCATGTAGCGCGACAGTTCCTTGCGCCCGAGTGCGCGCGCCTTTGCGGGATCGGTCTCGATCGTCACCTTCTGCTCGACAGCGAGGATCTTGTTGGAGCCGAGGGTCCTCGCCGCCTGGGCGGTGTGCTTGGGCGTGACGTTGTAGGGAACCGCGCCCATCGCCTTCTTGGCCGAGAGCTCGAGCATCTTCGGCCCGAGGGCCGCGACCACGACCGGAGAGTCCGAAGGCGCGTCCTTGTAGACCGCATCGAGATAGGTGCTCATCGCGCCGAGCGGTTTGTCGTACTTGTGCCCACGCAGCCCTTCGACCATCGGGATGTGGCTGACGCCCAATCCCAGGATGTATCGTCCGCCATAAAGCTCGTTCAACGAGATCATGCCGCGCCGGGCAGTATAGGCGTCGCGGGCGTAGATGTTGGCGATCGAGCTGCCGATCACCAGCTTCTCGCTTTTCGACAGGAGATACGCGCCGAGCGACATTGCCTCGTAGCCGCGGCTTTCGGGGTGCCAGAAGGCCGAATAGCCGTTCTTCTCGACAACCTGCATCAGATCGGCGAGCTGGCTGCCATTCAGCTTGTCGGTCGAATACCAAACTCCCAGACGTCCAAGCTTCATGACTGTGTCCTCCTTGCGATTGTGTGTAGCATAGCGTCATGCAGATCGGAGTCATCGGACTTGGCCGCATGGGCGGCAACATCGTGCGCCGCCTCACCAAGGCCGGCCATTCCTGCGTCGTCTTCGACGCCAATCCCGCACCCGGTGCCGCACTTGCGAAGGAAGGCGCGACCGCCGCGACCTCCGTTCAATCGCTCGTCGAAACGTTGAGCGGCCCGCGCACGGTCTGGGTGATGCTGCCTGCGGGCAAAATCACCGAGGAGACCATTACCCAGCTCGCCGGGCTGATGAGGCCGGGCGATACGATCATCGACGGCGGCAACACCAACTTCAAAGACGACGTGCGCCGCGCGCGCGAGCTGAAGCCCCAGGGCATCCACTATCTCGATATCGGCACATCCGGCGGCGTATGGGGCCTGCAGCGCGGCTACTGCCTGATGATCGGCGGCGACGAGGCGACGGTGAAGCGGCTCGATCCGATCTTCTCCGCCCTGGCACCAGGCCTCGGCACCATCGAACGCACGGAAAGCCGTGAGAAGCTCGATCCGCGTGCCGAGCGCGGCTATATCCATGCCGGCCCGGTCGGCGCCGGCCACTTCGTCAAGATGATCCATAACGGCATCGAGTACGGCATGATGCAGGCCTTCGCCGAAGGCTTCGACATCATGAAGAACCGGGCTTCCGCGAAGCTGCCGGCCGACGAGCGCTATGACCTGAATCTCGCCGACATCGCCGAAGTGTGGCGGCGCGGCAGCGTGGTGACGTCCTGGCTGCTCGATCTCACCGCCTCGGCGCTGGCCAAGGATGGCAAGCTCGAGGGCTTTTCCGGTCACGTGGAAGATTCCGGCGAAGGCCGCTGGACCATCGAGGCCGCGATCGAGGAAGCCGTGCCGGCGGAGGTGCTGGCTGCGTCCCTGTTCATGCGCTTCCGCTCGCGCCAGGACCACACCTTCGCCGAGAAGGTGCTGTCGGCAATGCGACTGGGCTTCGGCGGCCACGTCGAAGCGCCCAAGAAATAGGGAGAGATCCGATGAAAGTGGGGGTGTTCTACTTTCCGACCGACTACGGCATCGACATCGCCGAACTGGCGAAGGCGCTGGAGGATCGCGGGTTCGACTCGCTGTTCGTACCCGAGCACACGCATATTCCGACCAGTCGCAAGACGCCCTTCCCCGCCGGCGGTGAACTACCCAAGCGCTACGCCCACACCCACGATCCGTTCGTCGGCCTGGCCTTCGCTGCGGCCGCCACGAAGAGGCTCAGGATCGGCACCGGTATCTGCCTGGTGCCGCAGCACGAGCCGATCGCCACCGCCAAGGCGATCGCCAGCCTCGACATGCTGTCGGGCGGCCGCTTCGTGTTCGGCATCGGTGCCGGCTGGAATGTCGACGAGATGGAAAACCACGGCGCGACCTACGAGACGCGTTTCGCCATCATGCGCGAGCGCGTGCTGGCGATGAAGGAGATCTGGACCAAGGACGAGGCCGCCTATCACGGCAAGTACGTCGACTTCGACCCGCTCTGGTCATGGCCCAAGCCCAGGCAGAAGTCCGGCCCGCCGATCATCCTGGGTGGCGAGACCGACTACACCCTGAAGCGCGTCGTGGAATATTGCGACGGCTGGTTCCCGCGCCCGCGCCAGGGCTTCACCGGCGCCCTGGCCGTGGAGCGACTGAAGAAGATGGCCGACGGCAAGGGGCGCGACTTCACGAGCCTGACGATCACTGTCTTCGGCGCGCCAGCCGATGCCGCGACCCTTGCGGAGTATCAGAAGGCGGGCATCCAGGATGCCCTGCTCGCGATCCCCGACCTCAGCCGTGACGAGATTCTCAAGCACATCGACAAGGTCGCTCCGCTCGCGAAGGCCCACGCGGCATGACCGTCGCCCCATGACCGTTGCGGTAGGCCTCGGCCTGATGGATTACCCGTTCGCCGGCGCCGGCGACTACTGGCGCTGGGTCGACATGTGCGAACAGGGCGGGGTCGATTCGATCTGGCAGACCGACCGGCTGGTGAGCCGCACTCCCATCCTCGAATGCATGGCGGTGATGGCCGCCCTCGCCGGCCGTACGCGCCGCCTGCGCTTCGGCATGAACGTGGTGTCTCTGGCCCTGCGCGATCCGGTTTTGCTGGCCAAGCAATGCGCCACCATCGACGTGCTGTCGGAGGGTCGGCTGCTGCCGGCCTTCGGTATCGGCAGTCCGCTTGGACCGGAATGGACCGCCCTCGACATCGACACCAAGACGCGCGGCCGGCGGACCGATGAGAGTCTGGAGATCATCGCCCGCCTGTGGCGCGAAGACAGCGTCGACTTCGCGGGCCGGCACTACAAGCTCAAGGCAGCGTCGATCTCCCCCAAGCCCGTGCAGCCCGACCTGCCGATGTGGATCGGCGGCTCGTCGGAGGCCGCGATCAAACGGACGGCCAGATACGGCACCGGCTGGCAGGGCGGCGGCGAGACCTTGGAGGACGCAGTCCGCGTCGTCGCCGCGATCAAGCAGGCGCTGCCGGCCGCCGGCCGCACCATCGACGAGGATCACTACGGCGCGAGTTTCCCGTTCTATTTCGGCAGCGCGAATGACGGCACGGTCGCCAGGGCGATGGAAGCTTACGCCAAGCGCACCGGACGTGATCCGACGAAGCAGTTTGCCGTCGGCGACGCGGGCGCGATCCTGGACCGGGTCGGCCAGTACGTGGCAGGCGGCATCCAGAAATTCATCCTGCGCCCGATTGGCTCTGGCGATCAGGTGCTGGTGCAGACCAGGCAGCTGATCGAACAGGTCCTGCCGCAGGTTGGCACGAGGTGGCCCAAGAAGGCCAAGGCGGCATAAGGAGACGGCAATGAAACTCGGCGTCGCGATGTTCTTCACCGACTATTCGATGACGCCGCAGGAACTAGCTGTCGCAGCCGAGCAGCGCGGCTTCGATTCGGTATGGTCGCCCGAGCACAGTCATATTCCGCTCAGCCGCAAGTCCGCCTTTCCGTCGGGCGGCGAGTTGCCAAAGAAGTACTTCGACGCGATGGACCCGTTCGTGGCGCTGATGGCCGCCGCGGCCGTGACCAGGACGATCAAGGTCGGCACCGGCGTCTGCCTGGTGGCGCAGCGCGATCCGATCCAGACCGCCAAGTCGGTCGCCTCGATCGACCAGCTTTCCAACGGACGCTTCCTGTTCGGTATTGGCAATGGCTGGAACCGCGACGAAATGGAGAACCACGGAACGAAGTTCGAGACCCGCCACAAGCTCGCACGCGAGCGGGTCGAGGCGATGAAGGAGATCTGGGCGAAGTCCAAGCCCGAGTATCACGGCGAGATGGTCAATTTCGATCCGATGATGACCTGGCCCAAGCCGGTTCAGAAGCCGCACCCGCCGATCTGGGTCGGCGGCGCCTTCCCCTACGGCGCGCGGCGGGCGATCCGCTACGGCGACGGCTGGATGCCGCATCGTGCACGACCGAATTATCCCAACGTGCGCGACTTCCTGCCCGAGTTCCGCAAGCTCGCCGCGGAGGCGAACCGCGACGTGCCGGTCACGATCTGGGGCGCCAAGGACACCGACATGCTGAAGGCCGATCGGGACGCCGGTGTAGTGCGCGCGATCATCAGCCTCGACTCGGGCAAGACCGATGCGATCCTGCCCGTCCTCGATCAATGGGCGAAAGCGGCGAAGCAAGTCGCCTAACTAGCGGAAGAGATCCTCGGTCGAGGAGCGGATCAGTTCGGCGGCCGGCAGGTTGGGCGCTTTCCAGGAGAGCCCGCGCACCAGTACGGCGGGCTGCGCCTCGTCGGCCTGGCCCATGACCAGCGACGCTGCAGCGGCAAGTTCGTCGCCGAAGGCCGGCATCGTCACCTGCAGGACCCGGCCGAACATGTCGGTCTGGCCACGCATATCGATCAGGGACGGCAGGCCGGCAGCGCCGATGGCGATGCCGGTCGTGCCCTTGCGCCAGGCGCGGCCGAACGAATCGATGATGAGTACCGGCATTCCGAGGCTGGCGCTCAGTGCTGCGGCGCTGGCATCGGGATCCTTGGGCAGCAGCAGAGCGCGTTCGACGCCGTCCTGCGGCGCCACGTTGGATTGATCGATGCCGGCATTGGCCATTACGAAACCCAGCCGATGCTCGACGATCAGTACGTTGGGCCGGCTGCGCACGACCCTCACCGACTCCGACAGGATCAGCTCGACCAAGCGGGGATCCTTCAGCACTTCGGCCGCCAGTTCGACGGCGCGTTGAGAGGGCCTCACAGTCGAAAGATCGACCGTGCGGCCCTCGGCCTTGGACACGATCTTCTGCGCCAAAACGAGTACATCGCCGGCGCGCGGCGAAAACTCGCCGGTCATCGCCTTGATCAACAAAGACGCAAGATCGTCCCCGGCCTTCACCAGCGGAAGGCCGGGGACGGCCAGCAACTCTACTCTGTTCATCAGCCGAATTTCTTGCGCAGCGCCGGCGCCACCTGCTCCCCGAACAGCTTGAGGAAGCGCGACTGGTCCGGGCCGGGCGCATGGAACACCAGGTGCCTGAAACCCATCTTCACGTAGGGCTCTACCTTGTCGACGACTTCCTGCGGATCGTTCGACACGATCCAGCGGCTGGCGGCTCGCTCGAGTGGCAGGGCGTCGGCCAGACGCTGCATCTCGACCGGATCCTCGACGCTCATCTTTTCCTCCGGCGTGAGCGCCAGCGCCGCCCAGTGCCGCGTATCCTCGAGCGCACGGTTCTTGTCCGAATCGAACGACAGTTTGATCTCGATCATGTTGTCGTACGGACGCTTCTTGGGCTCGGTCGCCTTGCCGATGCCCTCGGCAACGCTCGGCATAAGCGTTTCGGTGTAGAGGTCCCATTTCTTGCCCGAGGTGCAAATGAAGCCGTCGCCGGTGCGGCCGGCATAACGCGCCACGACCGCGCCCGCCGCCGCGACGTAGATCGGGATCTCGACGTTGGGCCGGTCGTAGATCGTGGCCTTCTCGGTCTTGTAGTACTCGCCTTCGAAGCTGACCCGTTCTTCGCGCCACAGCTTGCGGATCAGCGTGACCGCCTCGCGCATGCGCGCGAAGCGCTCCTTGAACTCGGGCCAGGGCGCGCCGGTCGACGGAACCTCGTTCAGCCCCTCGCCGGTGCCGATGCCCAGGATCACGCGGCCGGGCGCCATCGACCCCAGGGTGCCGAAGGCCTGCGCCACGATCGATGGGTGATAGCGGAAGGTCGGTGTCAGCACGCTGGTGCCCATCACGAGGCTGGAGGTCCGCGCCGCCAGCGCACCCAGCCAGACCAGCGAGCTTGGTGCGTGGCCGTCGACATGCTTCCACGGCTGGAAGTGATCGCTCACGAACACCGAATCGAGCTCGACCTTCTCGGCCTCGATCGAGAAGTCGAGAAGCTTGATGGGAGCGAACTGTTCGGCCGAGGCCTTGTATCCGAGCTTGAGCACGGTGGGGGTTTCCCTGTCGTTTCGGGACTGGTGAAGTATCTGGGTACTAATAGACTGTCCGGATGATCCTCGTCATCATGGGCGTCTCGGGCAGCGGCAAGACCACGATCGCCCAGGGGCTCAGCCGGAAACTCGGCTGGCAATATCAGGAGGGCGACGCCCTTCATCCGCCGTCCAATGTCGCGAAGATGAGCAGCGGCACGCCGCTCACCGACGCCGATCGCCTCCCCTGGCTGCAAAGGATCGCCTTGAAGATCGACGAATGGCGGGCCGCCGGCGTCTCGGGGGTGGTCACCTGCTCGGCTCTCAAGCGCTCCTATCGGGACATCATCGCGGGAAATCGCCCCGATGTGGTCGTGGTTTACCCTAGAGGTTCGCGGGCCCTGATCGCCGGCCGCATGGCGCAGCGCAAGGGCCACTTCATGCCGTCCAGTCTCCTGGACAGCCAGTTCGGGATCCTCGAAGAACCATCGCCAGACGAAAATTCCGTAACCATCGACATCGATCGCCTCCCGGAAGCGATCGTCGACGAAATCGTGCATCGCGTGGAGGAACACGCCAAGGTTTGACTCGGTGCAGATCGGTTGCAACCATTGCATCCAAAAGTACGAGGCATCGGGAAGGAACGCTTGAATGGCCAAGGTGGAGTGGACCGACTCGAGCTACGACTTGGCCGGAACGAAGCTGCATGTGAGTCGCGCCGGAAAGGGCAGACCTGTCCTCGTCCTGCATCACGAGACCGGCACGCTCGACCGCCTGCCGTTCTACGACCTGCTCGCCGCCGGCTACGACGTCATCGTCCCGCATCATCCAGGCTACAGCCGCTCACAGCGGCCGGAGTGGATGCGCAGCGTGCGCGACATCGCCGTCACCTATCGCGGCCTGCTGAGCGACCTAAAAGTCTCCAACGCGAGCCTGATCGGTCTGGGCTTCGGCGGCTGGATCGCGGCCGAGATGGCCGGCATGGCGCCGTCCGACCTCTCGAAGCTCGTGCTGGTCGGCGCGATGGGCATCAAACCGCCGCAGGGCGACATCCTCGATCTCGCGATCACCGGCTATCTCGACTACGCCCGTGCGGGCTTTCACGACCAGAAGGCATTCGACAGGGTCTATGGCGAGGAGCCCAGCATCGATCAGCTCGAGATGTGGGACATCTGCCGCGAGATGAGCTTCCGCGTCGCCTGGAAGCCCTACATGTACAGCCAGACCCTGCCGTACCTGCTGGGCGCGGTGAAGGTGCCGTCGCTGATCGTGTGGGGCGACGACGACAGGATCGTGCCGGTCAGCGCCGGCCGACGCTTCCTGAGCGCCCTGCCCGACGCCCGGCTCGAGGTCGTCAAGGCGTGCGGCCATTGCGTCGACATGGAGCAGCCGGAAGCGCTCGCCAAACTCGTCACAGACTTCATCGCCAAAGGCTAGCAGTCGGGGAGTAATCGCCATGCACCTGATGTACTTCACCGAACAGCCGATGTCGGCCTATCCCGAGGAGGAGGGCCGCAAGTTCGGCGCCACGGCGCTGATGTTCCCCAATACGCACTTCGATCCGAAGGAAGGCTCACGCCTCTACAACAACTACATCGAGCAATACATGCTGGCCGAGGAGGTCGGCGTCGACGGCATCATGCTGAACGAGCACCACAACGCGCCGTTCTGCATGCAGGCCAAGGCCAACATTTTCGCCGCGATCCTGGCCGGAATGACCAAGAAGGCCAAGATCGTGATGCTGGGCAATCCGCTGCCGCTCGCCGAGAACCCGGTGCGACTGGCCGAAGAACTCGCGATGATCGACATGATCTCGAAGGGCCGCCTGGTCTCGGGCTTCGTGCGCGGCGGCGGCCAGGAGCAGCTCGCCACCGGTGTGAACCCCGCCTTCAACCGCGAACGCTTCGAGGAGGCGCACGAGCTGGTGGTCAAGGCCTGGACGCAGCCCGGCCCGTTCCGCTTCGAGGGCACGCACTACCAGCACCGCGTCGTGAACCCATGGGCCGTGCCGCTGCAGAAGCCCTACCCGCGCGTCTGGATCCCGGGCGTGATCAGCAAGGAGACGATCGTGTGGGCTGCGCAGCAGCGCTATCCCTACATCGCACTCAACACCTCGATCGAGCAGACCAAGAAGATCTGGGAGCTCTACGACCAGGTGGCGCTGCAGGCAGGCTATGTCGGTGGCCCGGAAAATCGCGGTTACCTGATCCAGGTCCACATCTCCGACAACGAGGAGAAGGCGATCAACAACGCCCGCCAGTTCCGCTGGATGCAGGGCGAGTTCACCGGCCTCGCCCATCCGGTGTGGAGCACGCCGTCGGGCTACGGCTCGCCGACCAACCGCCGGGCGTTCGTGGAGTTCGCCTCGGGCCGCGCCCAGAACCCGCGCGGCGAGACCAGCTTCGAGCAGCAGATGGCGGACCTGCGCATCATCGCCGGCACGCCCAAGACCGTGGTCGCCAAGCTGAAGCGCATCCTCGAGGAGACGCGCCCGGGCATTCTCGCCCTGTGGGGCAACGACGGACGGGTCAGCCAGGAGGATTCGCTCACCTGCATCAGGCTGATGGGCACCGAAGTGTTCCCGGCCCTGCGCGAGATCGCCAAGAGCCTCGACCTCAAGAGCCCGTTCGAGGCGAACGCGCCGGTGCATCTCAGGTATTCGACTGACCTCAAGCGGGCCGCGGCGGCGGCGGAGTAAGACCATGGCCATGCAACTCGGAGCTTCCCTTCCCATCGGCGACTTCGGTGCCGGCCCCGCTATCGTCCTCGACTACGCACAGGCCGCCGAAGGCCTGGGCTACGACTTTCTCTGCGCTCCCGATCACGTGCTGGGCGTCGATCCGGCCAAGATCCAGGCCGGCGGCCCGCGCATGGGCTCGAACGCCACGCCCTATCACGATCCGTTCGTGCTGTTCGGCTACCTGTCCGGCGTCACGAAGAAGATCGAATTCGTCGCCGGCGTGCTGATCCTGGCGCAGCGGCAGGCGGCGCTCGTCGCCAAGCAGGCGGCCTGCCTCGACGAACTGTCGGGCAGCCGCTTTCGCCTCGGTGTCGGCGTCGGCTGGAATGAGATCGAATTCCAGGGGCTGGGCTACGACTTCCACACCCGCGGCAAGCGCTCGGCGGAGCAGGTGCGGTTCATGCAGGAGCTGTGGTCCAAGCCCTCCGTCACCTTCAAGGGCGAGTTCCACGAACTGACCGACGGCGGCATCAACCCGCGGCCCAAGTCCGGCAAGGTGCCGGTATGGTTCGGCGGTCACGCCGAGGCGACCTACAAGCGCATCGCGAAGTACGGCGACGGCTTCATGCCGAATCGCTGGCCGCCGGGCGACGAGGCGTTGGCGGTGTTCGAGAAGATTCGCCGCCTCACCAAGGAGGCTGGCCGCAATCCCGCCGATGTCGGGCTCGATGTCTGGGTGTCGATGGGCAAGGGCACCGAGGAAGACTGGCGCAAGGAGATCACCTTCTGGAAAAAGGCGGGCGTCTCGCACATCACCCTGCACACCACTTTCTCCAACCCCATCCACACGCGGATCGCCGGCAAGACCTACGACGATCACCTCAAGGCGATCACGCGCTATCGCAACGCGGTGAAGGACCTGCTGTGAAATTCACGCTTCACTTCGGGAACAACACGTTCCCGGAATTCGCCGCTGCCGCCCACTACGTCAAACTCGCCGAAGCCGCCGGCTTCGACTCGGTGATCGCCGTCGACCACGTCGTCTTCCCGGACAACTACACCTCGACCTATCCCTACTCGCCCACCGGGCGACTGTTCGGCGGTCCGAACACGCCGCTGCCAGATCCTTTGATCTGGATGTCGGCAATGGCCGCGGTGACGACGAAGCTGCGCTTCATGACCGGCGTGATCATCCTGCCGCTTCGCAATCCACTGGTCCTTGCCAAGCAGGTCGCGACGCTCGACTTCATGAGCGGTGGGCGCATCGAACTGGGCATCGGCGTCGGCTGGCTGAAGGAGGAGTTCGAGGCGCTGGGCGTGCCCTTCGCCAAGCGAGGCAAGCGATCGGACGAGTACGTCGCCGCCATGCGTGCCCTGTGGTCAGCGGACGGGGCAAGCTTCAAGGGCGAGTTCGTCGCTTTCGATCAGGTGAGCTGCAATCCCAAGCCGGTCGCACGTGCCGTGCCGATCGTCATCGGCGGCCATTCCGAAGCGGCAGCCAAGCGCGCCGGCCGCCTCGGCCAGGGCTTTTTCCCGTCGATCGGCGCCACGGTGGACACCCTGCCGCTTTACGACGTCTGCCGCCGCGCCGCCGCCGAGGCCGGGCGCGATCCCGCGGCGATCGAGATGCTGGGCGGCTGCCCGGACCTGCTGCCAGGCTCGACCAAGGATCCAAAGACGGCCATCGAGGAACGTCGCAAGCACGGCATCACTCGACTGGTACTGCCGGTCAGCGCCTTCATGCCCGATCTGGAAGGCAATCTCGCCCGGTTCAGCGAGAACGTGATCCGCCGCTTCGGGTAAGAATGTGGGTAGTAGGAACGGTGCGGGCCCCAGGCTTGGCGCCCCGCGCTACATTACGGTTTTGGCAAACCACTCGACCTGATCCTCGAATTCGGCCATCGAGTCGGCAGGGATCATGAGGGCGCAGGCGTGGTCGACGCCGATCGCCTTGAGACCGGCCACCTTTTCCCTGATGAGATCTGGTGAGCCCACCAGGTTGGCCACCACCTGCTTGGAAAGATCGCGGCCGGTATAGGCGAGCGACTTGCGGTGGGCGACCAGGCCGGACGCCATGTAGCGCTTCTCAGCTTCTTCCGGCGTCTTGGCGATGGTCAGCGAGAATTGTGGCGCGATCTCGATCTCCTTCGGGTCGCGGCCCAGTTCGGCGGCGCGGTCCTTCAGGAGCTTGATCCACTCGGCGAGTTCCGGCCATGGCCGCCATCCCGGCAGCCAGCCGGTGGCGAGCCGCGCAGTGCGCTCGATGGTCGGCTTGTTGTGCCCACCCAGCCACAGAGCGAAGGGATCGCGCTTGGGCTTGGGGTACATCTCGATGTCCTTGACCGCGTAGTACTTGCCCTCGTGCGTGACCCGGCGTTCCTTGAACAGTCGCTGAATCAGCTCGAGCCCCTCGTCCATCATCTCACCGCGCTGCGCCTTGGGCGCGAGCCTGGGCGCCCAGGCAGCGAACTCCTCGCGATACGCGCCGATCCCGAGTGCCAGGATCAGCCGGCCGTTCGAAAGCTGATCGATGGTGGCGGCGGTCTTGGCGAGCCAGAATGGATCGCGCATCGGCTGCACGGCAAGCGCAGTGCCGACCTCGAGAGTCGTCGTCGCTGCCGCACAGAACGACAGCACCGTCAACAGCTCGTAGAAATTTGGCGGCGAGTTGGGATAGAGCTCGCGCACATAATGCTGGCTCTGGATGTGGTCGTTGCCCCACACCGAATGGTAGCCAAGTTTTTCGCAGAGCCTGGCCATGCGCACGAAGTCCGACGGATCTACGAATGGCACCGGATACATGACGCCTTCGAAACCGGTCGGGAGGGAGATGCTGAATTTCATGAGGTAGCTGCCTTCAATGCCGAGGCAATACCCTCTGCAGTATCCATGCCGCCGATCACCACCTCGTCGAGACCGTAGGCGCGATACTCCTCGAGCTTGGCCTTGACCTGCTGCGGCGTACCGCAGGCAGCGTGCGCCCTGAGCACGTCGTCGCCCACCAGACGGTCGACTTCGCCCCAGTTCTCCGAGGCGTAGGCGGCCGCGAGAGCCGTCTGATCGAGGCCGGTGCCGCCCAGGCGCACATTCTCGGCATGGTGAGCGCCACGCAGCACGAAGCCGATCGGCCGGCGGATGGAATCGATCGGACCGAGCCTCGTGTACACGATACCGGCACGCAGGTAGCGCGCACCCGCAGGCGGCGCTGCCTGCTCCAGGCAGGCCTTCACGAAGGGCGGCGAAGTTGCGGCCGAGATCAGCACACCGTCGGTCGCCTTGCCGGCAAGCTTCAGCATGTTGGGCCGCGAGGCAGCGATCACGATCGGAATGTCGCGGCCACCGTTGGCCAATCGCCGGCCCGCGACCTTGAAGATCTCGCCCTGGACGTCCGCCATCTCGCCCTTGAACAGGGCTCGGCAGATCTTGGCAGCCTCGCGGATCGCGACCAGCGGCTTCGGCGAGTCGATGCCGGCAGCCTTCAGGTCCATCGGGGCGCCGGCGCCGAGGCAGAGGATCACGCGACCGGGAAACATCTCGTCCAGGGTCGCTGCCGCCATGGCGATATAGACCGGATGGGTCGAGTAGGGGCTCATCGCCATCAACGCGACCTTGATCTTCTTCGTCGCCCCCAGAGCGATGGCCGCGGTCGCCACCGGATCGCGCAGATAAAGATGGCAGGCGATCCAGAGCGTCGAGGCGCCCCCCTCTTCGGCCGCCCGCGCCTGTGCAGGAATGTCGGCAATCGGCGCGCGACCATCCATCGAAATGCCGAACCCGGCTCCCTTGTCAGCCATGGTCGAAGCCGTAGCTGTTCTTCAGCGCCGCCATCAGCTCCTTCAGGCCACCGGTCACGACCGGTGGCTCCGGCAGCGCCGTCTCGATCGGCCCTGTGTCTTTCAACCCGGCGGCGGTGAGCAGAGCAACGCAGCGTTCGTCGGGCTTGATGACGCCTTTCGCGCGCAGCTGCTCGATCGCGGCAAAAGGCGCAGCCGACGAGGCCTCGGGCCAGATGCCCTCCTTGGCCGCGAGCTTGACCACCCAGCGCCGCATCTCGTCGTCCTCGACGGTGACGGCGGCGCCGTTGGTCTTGCGCAGTACGTCGAGCGACTGGACCGTACCCTGCGCGGCACCGATCGAGGTCGCGATCGAGGGCGCGTTGCGCGTCGTGACCGGCGGCATCGGGTCGCCCGAGGCGAGTGCGGCGGGCAGCGAGCCGGAGACTTCTGCCGCGACGAAGCGCGGCACGCGCCTAGTCCAGCCGATCGCCTTCAGTTCCTCGAAGCCCTTCCACATGCCGTACAGCGCGTCGCCATAGCACACCGGCAGGACGCACCAGTCCGGCACGTCCCAGTCGAACGACTCGGCGACCTCGTAGGCGATGGTCTTGTAGGCTTCCATGCCGTAGGGGTTGCTGCCGACGACGGGGCCGAAAAACGGCGAAGTCGGATACCAGCCGAATTCGCGGACACCCATCGTCTGCAGGCGCCAGCGATCGGCCTTGTCGGTGACCTTCACCACCATCGCGCCATAGGCGCGCATCTGCAGGACCAGCGGACCGGCCGATCCGACGAACGTGAAGACCACGCAGGGAATGCCGGCCTTGGCCGCGAATGCCGCCGCCGCCGCGCCGGCATTTCCCGAAGAACTCGAGGCGATGACCTTGGCGCCGAATTTCTTCGCCATGGTCAGCGCGCCGGACGCCAGCCGGTCCTTGAATGACCAGGTGGGATTGCGCGATTCGTCCTTGATCCAGACATCGCCGAGGCCGAGCGACGGGGCGTGCAGCAGCGGGGTATTGCCCTCGCCCAGGCTGACCGCTTCTGCGGCCGATGCGTGCAGGAAGTCGTCCCAGCGCCACAGCGACCCCGGCCGGTGCGGCGGCCGCTCCTGGTCGAGTCCCTCGCCGGGCCGGCTGTCGTACGCGACCGTGAGATTGGCGCCGACACCCTTGGCCCGGCAGGCCGGGCAGTCCTGATCGTAGTGGGTGATGGGGTAGCGGGCGCTACAACGAACACAGATCAACGCGCTGGGTACGGGCATGTTGGTGCCAAATTAACCCGTGGGTGCTTCGACCTCAAACGCACACTAGAGTAAGGCCATGTCCACGCTGCTGATCAGCCATCCGGCTTTCCTCGACCACGACACCGGCGAATATCATCCGGAGCGGCCCGACCGGCTGCGCGCGCTTCTCGGCGCACTGGAGGACCCGGCGTTCGACGGACTGAAGCGGGTCGAGGCGCCGATGGCGACGCATGAGCAGCTCGTACGAGTCCATCCGGCGGAACTGGTCGAGACCATCCTGAGCGTGCGGCCACCGCCGGGCGAATTGGTCAATGTCGATCCCGACACCGTGATCAGCGCCGGCACCGCCGAGGCGGTCCAGCGCGCCGCCGGCGCCGTCGTGCTGGCGGTCGAGGCGGTGATGGGCGGCAAGTGCAGCAATGCCTTCGCGGCCGTCCGGCCGCCCGGTCACCACGCGTCGGCCACCCTGCCCGGCGGATTCTGCCTGTTCAACAACGTGGCGATCGGCGCACGGCATGCGCAGGCCAAGCACGGAATCAAGAAGGTCGCGATCGTCGATTTCGACGTCCATCACGGCAACGGCACGCAGGCGATCGCCGAATGCGATCCGTCGCTGTTCTACGCCTCGACCCACCAGTTTCCGTTCTATCCGGGGACCGGATCGGCGCGCGAGCGCGGCATCGACGGCAACGTCGTGAACATGCCGCTGGCGGCCGGCAGCGGCGGCAGCGCCTTCCGCACCGCCTGGGCCGACGGCATCCTGCCCCGGCTCGACGATTTCGCGCCCGAGCTCCTGATCGTCTCGGCCGGCTTCGATGCCCACCGGCGCGATCCGCTGGCGCAGCTCAATCTCGAGGTCGAGGACTTCGCCTGGTTGACCCGCGAACTGCTGGCCCTCGCCGACAAGCACTGCCATGGCCGTGTCGTCTCCGCGCTCGAGGGCGGCTACGATCTCGAGGCGTTGGCCGCCTCGGCCGCCGCGCATGTTGCCGTGCTGATGCGCCGATGAGCGCCTCGCCGGGGGGCGCTGAAAGCAATCTGTAACCTGCGCCGTGCTAGAGCGTCGGCAATGAAGGGGACTGCCGCCGCGATCGCTGCGCTGCTGCTGCCGGCCGCGGCCGCAGCCCAGACGCCACCTTCCGCCTTCTATCTCGGCGGTCATGTCGGTTACCTGTTCGGTACCGCCAACGCCGCCCTTGGCGATCCCTCGGGCGGCGTCGCCCAGGCTGGCGGCTTCAGCCCCTGGGGCACGCTGATGGGCGGCGTGCAGGGCGGCTACGAGCACTATTTCCCGTCACGGCTGATGCTCGGCGTCGAAGCCGACGTCTCGTTTCCAAATTACATGGATCTCGCCAACGTCATGGCGACGCGTTCGACCTACAGCGGGTCGGGCAACGAGCAGCTCGAGTATCTCGGCACCCTGCGTGGGCGGATCGGCTATTCGATGGGCGCCTTCACGCCGTTCCTGACCGGCGGACTCGCCTGGGCAAGCACGCGCTATTCGCGCACCGACGCCATGACCGACAACGAGGACGCGACGCCCGGCCAGTGGCGCTTCGGGTACACGGTAGGCGGCGGCGTCGACTACAGCCTGGGGCCGCGTTGGTCGACGCGGCTCGAGTATCTCTATACCAATCTCGGCATCCGCGGTTTCGGCTTTGCCCAGCCGGCGCGTTGGGACTCGCTGTACGACCTGCACCGCTTTCGCGTCGGCCTGAACTACCGCTTCGACGGCGCCGACGATTCTGCCCGCGTCGATGCGCGCGGCCCCGGAAGCTGGGAAATCCACGGCCAGACGACCTTCATCATGCAGGGTTACACGCCCTTTCCTGCCGCCTTCAGCGGACCGCAGAGCCTGCCGCCGGAAGGACAGAGCCGCGAGACCTGGACCTCGGGCGTCTTCCTCGGCGTGCGGCTCTGGCAAGGCGGCGAGCTCTACTTCAATCCCGAGCTGCTGCAGGGCTTCGGGCTCGCCAACACCACCGGCGCCGGCGGCTTTCCCAACGGCGAAGCGCAGAAATCGAACTTTCCCTTTCCGCGCTACAACACGTCGCGCCTGTTCCTGCGCCAGGAATTCGGCCTGGGCGGCGAGCGCGAGAAGATCGAGAGCGACTACGGCCAGCTCGCGGGCGAGAAGGACGTGCGCCGCATCACGGTGCAGGTCGGCAAGTACGCGATCCACGACCTGTTCGATACCAACGAATATGCCGAAGACACGCGCGTCGACTTCATGAACTGGTCGATCTGGGCCGCCGGCGCGTTCGACTACGCCGCCGACCGGCTCGGCCTGACCTACGGCGCCGCCGTCGAGTTCAACCAGCCGAACTGGGCGGTGCGCACCGGCTATTTCCTGATGCCCAACGAGTCCAACGGCAACGTCATGGACTGGAACCTGTTCAGCCGCGGTGGCTACGTCACCGAACTCGAAGTGCGTTACAAGGCACTCGAGCGGCCAGGCGTCGCCAAGGTCGGCGCCTTTCTGAACAGCGGCTTTTCGGGCTCCTACGTCGACGCCACAGCGCTGGCGCGCGCTGCCGGAATCACGGCCGACAACACGATCGCGCAGACCCGACAGACCCGCATCAAGTACGGTTACTATGTGAATCTGCAGCAGGAACTGAGCGAGGATGTCGACGGCTTCGCGCGCTGGAGCTGGAACAACGGGCAGACCGAGATCATGTCCTTCACCGATATCGACCAGAGCCTGTCCGGCGGCGTGTCGATCAAGGGCCGGTCCTGGGGCCGCCCCGACGACCGCGTGGGACTGGGCGGCGCGATCAACTGGGTATCGGAACCACATCGCAACTTCTTCGCCGCCGGCGGTCTCGGCCCGCTGGTCGGCGACGGGCAACTACCGAACTACACGCTGGAAAAGGTCATAGAGTCCTATTACGCCTTCCAGATGACCAAGGGCCTGGTGATCACGGCCGACTATCAGCTCCTGCTCAACCCCGCCTACAACGGCGATCGCGGACCGGTGCATGTCTTCAGCGGCAGGTTGCACGCCAGCTTCTGATCACTCGATGCCGAGATAGATCCGCTGCACGTCGGGATTGGTCGCCATCTCCCTCGCCGGCCCCTGCAGCACGGTGCGGCCGACCTGCAGCACGTAGGCGTGGTCGGCGACTTCCAGGGCGAGATCGACGGACTGCTCGGCGAGCAGGATGGTCAGCCCGTCCTTGTGAAGGGCGGCGAACGCATCGTACATCGTGTCGACGACCGCAGGCGCGAGACCGAGGCTCGGCTCGTCGAGCATAAGGAGCCTGGGTTCGCTCATCAGCGCACGGCCGACCGCCAGCATCTGACGCTCGCCGCCGGACATGGTGCCGGCGCGCTGGTTGCGCCGCTCGGCGAGCCGCGGGAACACCGCATAGACGCGTTCGAGCAGACCCGGGATGCGCTTGCGGTCGGACAGCGGCGTGGCGCCCAGCAGCAGGTTGTTCTCCACGCTCTGCATGGCGAACAGCCGCCAGCCCTCGGGCGACAGCGCCAGCCCCTTGCGCACGATGGCATAGGCCGGCTGGCCCGCCATGTTCTCGCCCTCGAAATCGACGGTGCCGGCCGAAACCCGGGCAATGCCGGCGATGGCGTTCAGGGTCGTGGTCTTGCCCGCGCCATTGGAGCCCAGCAGCGCCACCATCGAGCCCTTGGGCACCTCGAACGAGACATCGGCCACGCCGATCAGGTCGCCGTACTTGACCTCGAGATGCTCGACTTTCAGCAGCGCGGCCATCAGTGGTGCACCTTGCGGCGGCCGAGATAGGCCTCGATGACCCTCGGATCGCTGGTCACCTCGCGCGGCGTGCCACGCGAGATCTCGCGACCCTGGTGGAACACCACCACCCGCTTCGCCAGCGACACGATCACTTCCATGATGTGCTCGACGATCACGATGGTGATGCCGCCGCCGTGGATGCGGCGCACCAGATCGATGGCATCGCGCACTTCGGTCGGCGTCAGTCCGGCCATCGCCTCGTCGAGCAGCAGCGCCTTGGGTTCGGAGGCAAGGGCGCGGGCGATCTCCAGCCGCTTGCGGCCCGGCGTGCCGAGGCTGCGGGCCGGCGCATCGACGACGGCGCCGAGGCCCACACGCTGCAGCACGTCGCGCGCCTTGGCGCGCGCATCGGCGGCATTGGGATGACGCAGCAGGGCGCCAATGGTGGCATTGTCGAGCACCGACATCGATTCGAAGGTGAGCGGCACCTGGAAGGTGCGCGCCAGTCCGAGCGTCGCGCGAGCCTCCGGCGGCAGGCGCGTGACGTCCCGGCCGGCGAAGGTCACGGTCCCGGTCGTCACCGGCAGGTCTCCGGTCAGGCAGTTGAAGAAGGTCGACTTGCCGGCGCCGTTGGGGCCGATCAGGCCGAGGATGTCGCCCTCCTCGACCGACACCGAGACGTCGTCGACCGCCTTGAAGCCGCCGAAGGCCTTGGTGACGTTGCGGGCGTCGATCAGGCTCATTTGCGGCGCTCCAGCAGCGACAGCAGGCCGCTCGGCAGGAAGCGGGCGATGATGACGATGATCGCCCCGTAGACGATGAAGGTGAGGCCCGCGCCCTTGCTGCCGAGATAGGAGTTCGACAGCTCTTCCAGCGGCACCAGGATCAGGGCGCCGACCAGCGGTCCGAACAGATGACCGGCGCCGCCGAGTGCGGCCATCACCACCATCTTGACCGAGATCAGGATGTCGAAGCCCGAGTTCGGGTCGACGAAGTTGAACATGCAGAGATAGAGCGAGCCCGCGAGCGCTGCGAAAGCGCCGCTCAGCATGTAGGCGTAGAGCTTGTACTTGCCGGCGGAGACGCCCAGCGAGCGCGCCGCGCGTTCGCTGTCCTTGATGGCGCGCAGATAGAAACCCATGCGGCTGCGCTCGATCCACCATGTCAGGCCGAGCAGGAAGGCCAGCACGCCCAGGAAGATGTAGTGATAGGGAGCCGCCGAAATGAAGGTCAGGTCGAGCATCGTGCGCGGCATGGCGGGACCGGTGAGGCCCTGCGCGCCGCCCAGGAACTCGCTGGTCGAGGCCAACACGCGCACCAGCTCGGCGACGGCGATGGTCGCCATGCTGAAATAGTGCCCGGAAAGCCGCAGGGTCGGCACGCCAATGATCGCCGCAACTGCAACGCTGAGCGCCATGCCGATCGGCGCGCCCGCGATCGGCGGCCATTCGAGATGGGTGTAGACCACGACCGACGCGTAGGCCCCGAAGCCGAAGAACACCGCATGGCCGACCGAGACCTGGCCGGCATAGCCGCCGACGATGTTCCAGGCCGAGGCGCCGATCGCCGCCAGCAGCACCAGCGCGCCGAGGCGTTGCCAGACCGCCGATCCCTCGACCAGAAGGGGATAGGCCAGGACCAACAGGGCGAGCGCGCCCGGGAGCCACCACCGCTTCACAGCGCGCCCCTCAAGCCTTGCCCATGAGGCCCTGTGGGCGGAACCACAGCACGAGCACGAACAGGACGTAGACGATCACGTCCTTGTAGACCGGACCGATCAGGTAGGCCGACAGCGACTCGACGACACCGATGATCAGGCCTGCGACCAGCGCGCCCAGCACGCTGCCGAAGCCGCCGAACGACACCGTGACGAAGGCGATGATGGCGAGGGTCTCGCCGACGGTCGGCGACGTGTAGAAGAAGTTGGCGATCAGCGCTCCCGCGATGCCGGTGGCGGCGCCCGCCATGCCCCAGGCCAACGCCTGCATGCGTTGCGGCCGGATGCCCATCAGCTGGGCCGCGGTGGCATCTTCCGACACCGCGAGCATGCGACTGCCGATCGCCGTGCGCGTCAGGATCAGGTGCAGGGCGAGGGTGATGGCGAGTCCCATGCCGCCGGCCAGCACACGGCTGCCCTCGAAGCGGATGTCGAACAGGGTGAACGAACCGCCGACGATGGTATCGGGCAGGGTCTTGAAGTTGGCGCCGAAGTACCAGAAGGCCGTGTAGCGCAGGAACAGCGCCAGCCCGAAGGTGCCGAGGATCTGCGCCAGCATCGGCCCCTTCATGATGTGGCGCACCAGCAGGAAGTAGGACAGCACGCCGAGCGTCGCGATCATCATCGCCGCGACCGGCACGGCGGCGAACGGGCCGCCGCCCAGCGCCGTCCAGACCATGACGGCGCTGTACATGCCCAGCATGACGAAGTCGCCGTGCGCGAAGTTCACGACGTTCATCATGCCCCAGATCAGGGTGAGGCCGGACGAGAACAGGGCATAGACCGCGCCGAGCAACAGCCCGCTCACGATCACCTGTGCCAGCGTGATCGACATCACTCCCCGCTCTTGCCCGGACTCGAAAGGGCGCTTGCCAGCCCGCTGCCGTGAACCGCCACTACCATCCCTTGTACGGCAGGATCACCTCGGCGGTGGCGCGTGCCTTGGGCGCGATCGTGACGTACTGGCCGCCGCGCATCTGCGTGACGACCGACGCCGCCAGGATGTTCTGGCCCTTGTCGTCGAACTTCACGCCGTCATAGCCCGCGACCATCTGTTCGGCCGGCAGGTTGGTCGCCTTGAGCGCGTCGCGGATCTTGACCGGATCGGTCGAGCCCGCGCGATTGATCGCGTCGGCCATGACCAGGAAGCCCTGCAGGCCGCGCACCGAGACGTCGTCGAGGTCGTCGCCGTTGGTCTTCTTCTTGTAGAGCGCGTTGAACAGCGCCGGCACCGAACCCGGCTTGCCGGCCGAGAAGGCCGAGCGGTTGACCACGCCCTCGACCTGGTTGGCCATATTCTTGACGAAGGCCGGATCGTTGAAGCCGGCATTGTCGGCGATCATGATCGACGGCTTCCAGTTCAGCTCCTTCATCGTCTTGGTGTAGAGGATCGCGTCCGACGTATAGGAGATGAAGATCAGCACGTCGGGGTTCTTCTCCTTGAGCTGCAGCACCTGCGGCTGCACGTCGGAGGAGTTGGCCGAGTACGAGATCTTCTGGGTGATCGGCAGACCGTCCTTTTCGAATTGGCTGGCGATCACGCCCGCGACCGAATTGCCGTATTCCGTGTTCTCGTGCACCAGTGCGATCGAGCCGACCTTGCGGCCCGCCGCCTTCTGCTCCTTGAGGAACGTCGAGTATGCGCGCGCGAAGTCGCCGGCGACCGGCGTGGTGCGGAAGAAGAACTTAAAGCCGCGCTCGGTGAGGTTGGCCGCGACCGACTCGGCGGTCAGGAACGGAATGCCGTGGCGTTCGGCGATCGCCGACGCCGTCACCGTGATGCCCGACTGGTAGGCGCCGATCAGGGCGGCGACCTTTTCCTCGGTTATCAGGCGCAGGGCCTGATTCTGGCCGGCCGCAGGCGTGCCCTGGTTATCGGCGAAGATCAGCTCGATCTTGGCGCCCTTCAGACCCGGCAGGCCCCCGCCCTTGGCGAGCGGAATGACCTTGGCCAGATCGGCATTGCCGTTGTTGATGACGTCAGCGCCGACCTCGATCGCCATCTTGGAGTAATTGCCCGCAGTCGCGGAATTGCCGCTCAGCGGATAGATGACGCCGATCTTGACCGGTGCACCCTGGGCCAGCGCCCGACGTCCGGTGAAGCCCGCCGCCAGTGCAGCGGCGCCCGCCATCGTCAGGCGGCGTGTGGTCTTGAACATGCGTGATCCCCCTTGAACTGGTCGTTCCACCCCGTTGGCGGAAAGATTGGCACGAGCCCCACCGCTTTAGCAAACCCTGTAGCGTTCGACCGCGGCCGGATCGAGCTCGATGCCGAGGCCCGGCCCCTCCGGCAGCAGCACATGGCCCGCCTCCAGCCTCAACGGCTGCTTGAGCAGCCGGGTGCGCAACTCGTTGTCGCTCATGTCGTATTCCAGCATCGGCGGGTGCGGCGGATGCTCGGTGTGCGGCGTGTCGGTCAGCGCGGCGATGAAGTGACAGGCGGTCGCCAGCCCGACCGCGCCGCCCCAGACATGCGGCGCCAGCCGCAGGTTCGAGGCCTGCGCCAGGGTCGCGATGCGTCTGGCCTCGGACAGGCCGCCGACGCCCGGTATCGAGGGCTGCACGATGTCGACGCAGCGGCCGTCGATCAGCGCCTTGAAGTCGCGCACCGTGTGGTGCGCCTCGCCGGCAGCCAGCGGGATCGGCGAGCGCGCCCGGAGCTCGGCATAGCCACGCAGGTCGCCCGGCGGCAGCGGCTCCTCGATCCAGTGGATGCCGTAGGGTTCGATCGCGCGGGCGCATTCCAGCGCGACGTCGGGCGTGTAGGCGCCGTTGATGTCCACCAGCAGCAGCTTGTCGGGGCCCAACGCCTCGCGCGCCTGCTTCACGCGTTCGACATCGCTCTTGATGCCGCGGCCGATCTTTATCTTGGCGCCGGCATAGGGATGGGACGCCGCCTCCGCCAGCATGTGCGAAAGCTGACGGTCGGGGTCGCTGGAGAAGAAGCCGGTCGAGGCGTAGGCCGGGAAGCGGGTGCGTGCGCAGCCGCCGACCAGGTCGCAGACGCGGACGCCGAAGCCGCGCGCGATGGCGTCGAACAGCGCCACGTTGATCGCCGCCAGCGCCGAGGTGAGCTGGTTGCCGACGCCCAGGTGATACATCGAATTGCGGATGCGGGCTTCGACATGCTCGAAGTCGAACACGCTGCGGCCGACGAACATCGGCTCGATCATGCGGAAATACTCCCGTGTGACGTGGGGATTTCCGAACGCCTCGCCGATGCCCTTCACCCCCTGGTCGGTCTCGACCTCGACCAGCCCGCCCTGCCGGCGGTTGCCGCCGCCGCGCGACATGCCATAGGCCTTTTGCGGAGCGAACGCATATTCGAGGCCGATGAAGGAGAGTCGCGCAATTTTGGACATGGCCTACTATAGCGCGAAAGAGGAGTGACTCATGGCTGTTCCCAGTACCCATCGCCGCGTCGTTCTCGTCCGCCGCCCGCCCGGCGAACCGGCGGAGTCCGACTTCCGGATCGAGGAAGTGCCGGTGCCGCAGCCGCGCCATGGCGAAGTGCTGGTGAAGGGCCTCTACCTCTCGCTCGATCCCTATCAGCGCGGCCGCATGCGCGACGCGGCATCCTATGCCGCCGCGGTCGGCATCGGCGAGGTCATGACCGGCGGCATCGTGGGCGAGGTCGCCGCTTCGCAGAATGCCAACTTCAAGGTCGGCGACATCGTCGAGGACCGCCTCGGCTGGCAGGAATACGCGATCGGCGGCGGGCCGACCCTGCGCAAGGTCGACCCCTCGCTGGCGCCGATCTCGACCGCCAACGGCGTTCTCGGCATGCCAGGCATGACCGCCTATTTCGGCCTGCTCGATGTCGGCCAGCCCAGGCCCGGCGAAACCATCGTGGTCTCCGCGGCGTCCGGCGCGGTCGGCCAGGTGGTCGGCCAGATCGGCAAGATCATGGGCTGCCGAGTCGTCGGCATCGCAGGCGGCGCGAAGAAGTGCGCCTTCGTGAAGGACGAACTCGGCTTCGATGCCTGCGTCGATTACAAGGCCGGCAACGATCTCGACACGGCGCTGCGGGCGGTCTGCCCCAAGGGCATCGACGTCTATTTCGACAATGTCGGCGGCGAGATCTCCGACGCGGTCCTGCGCAACATCAACTTCTTCGGCCGGGTGGCGCTGTGCGGCTCGATCTCGCAATACAACGCCACCACCCCGCCGATGGGCCCGCGCCTGCTCGGCACCTTCGTCGGCAAGAGGGTGCGCGCCCAGGGCTTCATCGTCACCGACTTCGCCGGCAAGTACGAGCCCGCGCTGAAGCAGATGGGCGAGTGGATCAAGAGCGGCCGGCTCAAGTACCGCGAGGACGTCGTGAACGGCATCGACAAGGCGCCGCGCGCCTTCATCGGCCTGCTGCGCGGCGAGAATTTCGGCAAGATGCTCGTGAAGCTCGCCTAAGTGGTCACGCTTCTCACGCCCGCCGGCTACAAGCGCACGCCGTGGAAGAACGGCGGCGGCACGACCACGACGATCGCCGAACAGGACGGCGTCTGGCAGTTCGGCCGCACGCCGATCACGCAAGGCGGTCCCTTCTCCGACTACTCCGGCTACGACCGAATGCAGGTGCTGGTCGAAGGCGGCGGCCTGGTGCTGAAGACGCCGGACGGCGAGATCGACGTCCGCCGGAAGATGAGCCCGGTGCGCTTCGGCGGCGAGACCAGGATCGTGAGCCGCCTCGAAGCCGGGCCGGTCGAGGTCGTGAACCTGATCGGCCGGCGCGACATCGTCGCGATCGACCTCGTCGTGCGGCGCGCCGGCGACAGCGCGTCGCCCGGCAAGGGCACGCACTTCATCTATTGCCCGGAGGGCGCGGCCTCGGTCGAGGTCGACGGCGCCCGGCACGATCTGAAGGCCGATCATTGCTTGCGCCTCGATGCCGGGCGCCCGACCATGGTCGCGGTCAAGGCGGGCACGATCCTGCTGGGGAGCGTATCATGCGCATCGCGATAGTCGGAGCGGGCGGCGTCGGCGGGGGCTATGGCGCGGCGCTGGCCCATGCCGGCGCGGACGTGATCTTCATCGCCCGCGGAGCCCATCTGGCGGCGATGCGGAAGGAAGGCCTCAGGATCGAGAGCCCGCGCGGCGACACGCACCTCAGGCCCACGCAGGCGACCGACGATCCGGCGTCCGTCGGCCCGGTCGACGTTGTGCTGTTCTGCGTGAAACTGTGGGACGTCGAGAGCGCCGGCTGGCACATCAAGCCGATGGTCGGAGAGGACACGGCGGTGATTCCGCTGCAGAACGGCATTGACGCGCCGGAGCGCCTCGTGCCGATCCTCGGCAAGGACGCGGTAATGGGCGGCGTCGCCAACATCTCCGCCACCATCGCGGCCCCCGGCACAATCCGCCAGACAGGCATGGCCTTCCGGATGGCTTTCGGCGAGATCGACGGCAGAAAGCGCGGGCGCGGTGAGGCCTTCGCGGCGATGTGCGCCAAGGCCGGCATTGACGGCGTTCACAGCGAGCAGATCCTGACCGAACTCTGGATGAAGTTCATCCTGCTGGCCACCAATGCCGGCACCATGGCGCTGATCCGCCAGCCGCTCGGCAAGATCCGCGATGATGCCGACATCGTGGCGCTGATGCGCGCCGGCTACCAGGAGACCATGGATGTCGGTCGCGCCCGCGGCGTGGAGATTCCGGACGACGCGGTCGATCGGACGCTGGCCTGGAACAGGGCTGCGCCCGCGACGCTGCTGCCCTCGATGGCCGTCGACCTGATGCGCGGCAACCGCATCGAGCTGCCATGGCTTTCCGGCAAGGTGGTCGAGCTTGGCAGGCGACTCGGCGTGCCGACGCCGGTACATTCTTTCCTGTTCACGGCACTCAAACCCTACATCATGGGAGCGCCGGCGTGATCCGCTCATTGGTCGCCCTCCTCACGGCACTCGTGCTGCCGCACGCGGCGAACGCTGTCGACATCCGGCTGCTGACCACTGGCGCCTTCAAGCCGATCGCGACCGACATCATCGCGGCCTTCGAGAAGGAAAGCGGCCACCGGGTGATCGTGGAGAACGATACCGCGGGCGCATTGGTGCGGCGGATCAACGACGGCGCTCAGTTCGACGTCGTAGTCCTGACGCTCGATGCGCTCGAGAAGATGGTCGGCGAGAAGAAGATCATGGACGACACGGTGACGCCGCTGGTCCGCGTCGGCATCGGCGTCGCGGCCCGGCTGGGATCCTCCCGGCCCGACATCTCCAACATCGAGTCGCTGCGCAAGACCCTGCTCGCCGCCAAGGCGGTGGCCTACATCAATCCCTCCTCGGGCGGCACCAGTGGCATCTACCTGCAGCAGATGTTCCAGCGACTCGGCATCCTGCCGCAAATTCGCGCCAAGGCGGTGCTGGTCACCGGCGGCCTCGCCGCCCAGCGCGTCGCCTCCAACCAGGCCGACATCGCCCTGCAGCAATGGAGCGAGATCCTGCAGGTTCCGGGCGTGCAGCATGTCGGCCTCCTGCCGGCGCCGGTGCAGAACTACACGATCTATGCCGGCGCGGTCGGCTACAACGCGCGCGACCGCGACGCCGCCCTCGGCCTGATCTCCGCCTTCTCCGATCCGGGCTACGAGCCGCTGTTCAAGAAGCGCGGCGTCGAGATGCCCTAGCGCACCAGCCTACCGCGCCAGTTCCTGCGCCGCTTCGGTCCACGCGCGGATCGTGTGGTCGATGTCGGCCTGGGTATGGGCGAGGCTCACATAGTACTTGCTCTCGCCCTTCATCAGGCCGCGCTCGCGCAGCAGCTTGTTGAACTGCGCCGCGATCGCCTTGTCGCCCTTCAGCGTGTCGCGATAGTCGTTCAGCTTGTGGTCGGTGAAGAGCACGTCGAACAAAGGCGGCTCGCCGACGACCGTGGCCTTGATGCCCGCTTTCCCCAGAATCTCCGATAATGCCGACATCAGCGTCCGGCCGGTCCTGAAAACCTGTTCGTAGGCGCCGGGCTGCTTCAGCACATTCTGCGTGGCGAGGCCCGCGACGGCGGCGATCGGATTGCCCGACAACGTGCCGACCTGGAACAGGAAGTCTTCCTCCGGCACCTCGAGCTTGTCGAAGTGGCGCATGATGTCGGCGCGGCCGGCGATGGCGGCGAGCGCATAGCCGCCGCCCACGATCTTGCCGAGCGTGCAGAGATCGGGCGTGACGCCGTAGTACTCCTGCGCGCCGCCATAGGCGAAGCGGAAGCCGGTCACGACCTCGTCGAAGATCAGCGGGATGCCGTGCTCGGCGGTGATCCGGCGCAGCGCCTGCAGGAAGCCCGGCGCCGGCGGCAGCAGGCGCTGGAACGGCTCGACGATCACGCCGGCGAGCTCGTCCTTGTGCTCCCTGATCAGGCTCTCGACCATGTCGACGTCGTTGAACGCCGCGATCAGCATCTCGTCGGCGACGCTCTTGGGAATGCCGGCCGAGTCGGGGATGGCGCGCGGGAAGTTGCCGGGATTCTTCGGCGCCATCGACATCAGCGCCCAGTCACTCATGCCGTGATAGCCGCCCTCGAACTTCAATATTTTGTCGCGCTTGCGAAAAGCCCGGACCGCACGCATCGCGTAGAGGTCGGCCTCGGTGCCGGTGCAGACGAAGCGGACCTGCTCGGCGCAGGGCACCGCATCGACGATGGCCTGGGCGAGCGCGATGCCGTGCCTGTTGTTGCCGAAGAAGGTCGAGCCCGTCTCGACCTGCGTCTGCACGGCCTTCGTCACCTCGGGATGGGCATGGCCGATGAACATCGGCCCCGAGCCCAACAGGTAGTCGATGTATTCGCGGCCGTTCTCGTCCCAGATGTGACCGCCCTTGCCGGCCGCCAGGATCACCTCGGCCGGCATGTTGCCGAAGCTGCCGCCGGGCAGGACCTTCTTCGCCTCGGCGACGAGGCTGTCGATCGGCTGGGTGGTCGTCGTACTCATCGGGGACTCCTGTCGTTACGCGTTATTCAATGGGAACGAAGATCGAATGGCGCATCTTGCCGGCGATCGCCTTGGACATGTGGCCCTTGCCGTGCGTGTCCTTGACCAGCAGCACTTCGCCGGCGCCGATCACGCGCTTCTCGCCGTCGCTGGCGGTGATCTCGACGCCGCCGTCGAGATTGATGATGTACTGGCGCCGCGGCGCGGGATGCCAGGCGTAGTCGTAGCTGCCCGGCGTCTGGCGAAAGATGATGCCGGTAGCCTTCAGCGTGTCCGACATCTTTCCGCCCGGGCCTTCCTTGGTCCACTTGACCTCGATGTCGCGGAAATGGGTCTCGCCCTGGGCGTCGACATAAAGATTATGGATCCGCATGAATTTTCCCCCGCTTGGCGTTTTGCCGCCCCGAGCTTAGAACGAAACCATGCCCAATGGACCCCTGAGCGGACCCATCGAGGCCGTCATTTTCGACATGGACGGTCTGCTGATCGATTCGGAGGCGATCTACCTCCGCGCCATGCAGACCGCCGCGCGCGCCGTCGGCCGCAAGATGTCGCTCGATTTCTGCCATTCGATGGTCGGCGTGCCAGGCCACGAGTGCAACCTGATGATCCAGGAGCTGTACGGCGCGGACTTCGACCTCAAGGAATTCCGGGTCCATGTCTCGGCGCATGTCCGCCAGTCGATGGACGAGCGCGTCCCGATCAAGCCGGGCGTCGTGGAATTGCTCGACTTTCTGGCCGGCCGAGATCTGCCGCGCGCCGTCGCGAGCTCCGCCCAGCGCGCCACCATCGAGAACCATCTCGGCAAGGCGGGCCTGCTGCCCCGCTTCACGACCTATGCCGGCCGCGATGACGTGGCGCTGCCCAAGCCCGCACCCGACGTCTATCTCGAGGCCGCGCGCCGCCTCGGCGTCGCACCGCAGCGCTGCGTCGCCTTCGAGGATTCGAGCATCGGCCTCGCCGCCGCGCATGCCGCCGGCATGAAAGCCTTCATCGTGCCCGACATCCTGCGGCCGACTCCGGAGGCCGAGGCCAAATGCGTTGCGGTGCTGCCGGACCTTCACGCCGCACTGCCCTTGATCAAGCGCGCCGTCGCGGGCTGACGCGGTTCGGGGGTCCCAAGTGTTCTTGCGCTTTCCCAGCGAATCCTGAGGGCATGGGGAAAAACAAAAAACACTCATGAGGCACTCGCGAAAGCGGGCAATCGTCGCGGCCCGCCGCCATGCGAGGCGACTTCTTGCGAACGCCTCATGACTCGTTCCCGAATGCCTCATGAGCGGCTCGCGAAATGCAGACGCAGCGAGCGACAAAAAATTTTCGATTCGCGAATCGTTGCGGATCAACGACTTGGACGCGAGTGCACAATTGTACAATTGTACAGCGGTTCGCAGTGCGATGAGACGAGCAACTCCAACGTGGTGGGCGCCGAAGGCTTGCATGGTCGAGACCATAGGCGCCCCGCTGTCCGGGACCTATTACGGCGCTTTAATCGCCGCTCCCACGCCGGGCTAGAATTTCTCCACCCAAGGCCGCACCTCGATCTCCCAGCTCCAGGCCGAGCGGTTCTGTTTCAGGGTCGCCCAGTAGGTCTCCGCGATGGCGTCGGGATCGAGCAGGCTGTCGGGGCTGTTGTCGGGCACCGGGCGATTGGCGCTGCGGATGCCGCCATCGATCACGAAATGGGCGACATGGATGCCTTTCGGCGACAGCTCGCGCGCCATTGATTGCGCCAGCCCGCGCAGCGCGAACTTGCCCATGGCGAAGGTCGAGGACAGGGCGAAGCCCTTCACGCCCGCCGTCGCGCCGGTCAGGAAGATCGCGCCGTGACTTTTCGGCAGCATACGCCTGGCCGCCTGCTGCGAGACGAGAAAGCCGCCGAAGGCGCTGATCTCGACCGCACGCCGCACCTCCTCGGGATCGAGGTCGACCAGCGCGCCCCGCACCCGGGCGCTGGCGTTGTAGACGACGACATCCGGCGCGCCCTGCCCGGCCTCGACGGCGGCGAACAGGGCGGCGACCTGCGCGGGATCGGCGGCATTGCAGGCATGTATGGCGGCACCGGTCTCCCGGGCCAGTCCGGCGAGCTTGTCGACCTGCCGCGCGGCCACCGCGACCTTCAGGCCCTTCTGCGCGAACAGGCGGGCCAGGGAGGCGCTCAGTCCCGGCCCGGTACCGACGATCAGGGCCGATGTGAAATGAGGCTTGATCATTGAGACTCCTCGCGTTTTCCCTCGTGATTGCGGGCGATTCCAGCGGGGTATAGGATTCGATGCAATAGGGAAGGAACGACCGCCATGGACCAGGCTCAGCCCGTCGGCCGCATCGATGTCATCTCCGATGCGATCTGCCCCTGGTGCTACATCGGCAAGCGCCACCTCGAAGGGGCGCTGAAGATCCTCGAAAAGGACAAGCTGCACTTCAACGTCTTCTGGAACCCGTTCCAGCTCAATCCCGACATGCCGGCCGAAGGCGTCGACCGCCAGAAGTACCGCGAGGCCAAGTTCGGCGGCCCCGAGCGGGCGCGGCAGATCGACGAGCGCATCACCGAGACGGCCAGGACCGTCGGCATCGAATTCCACCTCGAGCGGCTGACCCGCACCCCCAACACCGTGAACGCCCATCGGCTGATCCGCATGGCCGGCCAGATGGGCGTGCAGGACGCCGTGGTCGAGGCGATGTTCGACGCCTATTTCTGTCACGGCGCCGATGTCGGCGACGCCAAGAAGCTGGCCGAGATCGGCCACACCGGCGGGCTCGACTACGACGCCGTGCTGGCGATGCTGGCGGGCGAGGAGCACCGCCGCGAGGTTCTGGCGGGCGACCAGATGGCGCGCAACGCCGGTATCCAGGGCGTGCCGAGCTTCGCCCTGCAGGGCCACGTGTTGTTCTCCGGCGCCGTTCCTTCGGAAGAAATGGCCTCGGCCTTCCGTCGTGCCTGGGAAGTTCTGAAGAACAAGGCGGCCTGAACGGCCCTCTTTCCCAACGGCGTATGCCAGGCATGAAGAAGACAACAGCGGCCAAAACGGACTCGCCGTCCCGGCTGATCGACGGCCGCATCGAGGAACTGGGCGACTGGCGCGGCGAGACGCTCGCCCGGGTCCGCGCCCTCATTCACAAGGCCGATCCCGCCGTCGTCGAGGAATGGAAGTGGCGCGGCGTGCCGGTGTGGTCGCATGACGGCATCCTCTGCACCGGCGAGACCTATAAGGCGGTCGTTAAACTGACCTTCGCCAAGGGCGCGGCATTGAAGGATCCGGCCCGCCTGTTCAATGCCAGCCTCGACGGCAATGTCCGGCGCGCCATCGATCTCGGCGAGGGCGCCAGGCTGAACGAAAAGGCCTTCATCGCGCTGATCCGCGAGGCCGTGGCGCTGAACGGGACGAAGGCGAAGCGACGCTAGTCGACGCTCCCCGGCATTCACCCCAGCTCGTAGCGCCTCACCAGGCGATAGAGCAGCGCGATCGGCAGCACGGTGACGACGATCAGGGTCGTGGCCGCGGCGGTCGCGACGCCGGCCCCGCCACCTTCGAGAGCCTGGAACATCACAACCGTCATGGTCCGCCACTGGCCGCTGTAGAGCACCACGGTGGCGCTGAGCTCGGAAGCAACCGTCACCCAGGTCAGCACGATGCCGCTCGCAATGCCGCCCAGCATCAAGGGCACCACCACGCGCAGGAAGGTCTGGAGCGGCGAGCGGCCGAGGCTGATCGAGGCTTCCTCCAGCGACAGGTCGATCTGGTGCACGATGGCGCTGGCCGAGCGGACCGCGAAGGGAATCTTGCGCACCGTGTAGGCGAGCACGAGGATCAGCGGCCCGCCGGTCAGCACCAGCCAGCCCGAGTTGAACGACACCACGAAGCCGATGGCGAGCACGGTGCCGGCGACGGCAAACGGCAGGGTCGCCAGCACGTCGAGCGTCGTGGCCACGCCCGAGCGCCAGCGCGTGACGACATAGCCGATCGGCACGCCGATCAAGGTCGTGCCCAGCGCCGCGCCCGTGGCGAACAGCAGGGTGTTGCCGAGCGGGCGCATCTCGCGGCCGAACAGCACGGCGAAATTGTCCAGGCTGAAGTTCGGATGCAGCACCGGGCCACGGAATTCCAGGAACGACAGCACGACGATGGCGAAGAACGGCACCAGGGCGAGCAGCACGATCAGCCAGCAATAGACCGTGGCGGCGATCCGGAGCCCCGGCCCGATCGGCAGCACGGGAGGCGTCTGGCGGGCGCTGGTGGCGAAGCGGCGCGAGGCGAGGAACCTTCTCTGGATCACCAGGACGGCCGCCGTGGTCAGGATCAGGAGCGTCGCCAGCACGCCGGCCTGCGCCGGATTGGGTGCGGTCTCGCCGATGAAGAGCTTGAAGGCCTCGACCGAGAAGATCGGCATGTCCTCGGCGAGCACGAAGGGCACGCCGAAATTCTCCAGCGTCTCGATGAAGACCAGCAGCGCACCGGCCAGGATGGCCGGCAAGACGATCGGCAGGATGACGGTGCGCACGGCACGGCTGGGCGACGAGCCCAGCCCCTGCGCCGCCTCTTCCATCGAAACATCGACCGCCTTGAAGGCGGCGATGGCCGGCAGCAGCACATAGGGATAGAGCGTCAGCACGTAGACCAGCACGATGCCGCCGGTGCCGTAGATCGAGCCGAAACCGATGCCGACGGATTGCAGCCAGGCCGTGACGATGCCGGAGCGGCCGAGCAGCAGCACGATGGCATAGGCGCTGACGAAGGACGGCAGCACCAGCGGCAACGCGGCGAGCGCGAGGATCGCGGCCTTGCCCGGTACCGGGAGCCGGGCGATCGCAAAGGCGAGCGGCACCGCCAACGCCGTGGTGATCAGGGTTGCCAGTATGCCGATTTGGAGAGTGTTCAGGATGGCGCCGCGATAGAACGACCGGCCCAGCATCTTGCCGTAGTTGGCGAACGTGAAGCTCGCTCCCTCGGAATCGAGCAGGCTGGCGCCGAAGACGTTGAACAACGGCCACAACAGGAACACGCCGAGGAACAGGAAGCCCAGCATCGCAATGGCGACCGGCAGGCGAAGCTGCGGCGCGATCGTCACGCGACGGCCCTCACGGAACCACGGTCAGCTGCGTTGCGTCGAAAGCCAGCGTCGCCGCCTGCCCTTCGGCCAGCACACGCTGCGGCGCGTCGAGCATCGCCGCGCGCAAGATCGTGCCGTTGGCGAGTTGCACGTCCAGCCGCGTCAACGGCCCCAGCATCTCGAGGTGCACGATCGTGCCGGCAACCCGTTGCCAGCCGGCCGGCGCCTCCTCGGCGAAGCGCAAAGCCTCGGGCCGCAGCGACACCCAGACGGGCGCGGCGAGCCCGAGCTTCGTCGCCTCGATCAGGTTTGTCGTGCCCATGAACTCGGCGGCAAAGCGCGAGGCGGGCTTGCGGTAGATGTCGGCCGGCACGCCGACCTGCTCCAGGCGACCGGCGTTCATCAGGGCGATGCGGTCGGACACCGACATCGCCTCCTCCTGGTCGTGGGTGACGTAGATCGAGGTGATGCCGAGCGATTTCTGCAGGCCGCGGATCTCGCCGCGCATGCTGACCCGCAGGCGGGCATCGAGGTTGGAAAGCGGTTCGTCGAACAGCAGGACCTGCGGACGGATCACCAGGGCGCGAGCGATGGCGACGCGCTGCAACTGGCCGCCGGACAATTGGTGCGGCTGGCGCTCGCCGTAGCCCTGGAGCTGCACCAGGCGCAGTGCCTCCTCGACCCGCTGGCCGATCTCGGCCGCCGGCACGCGGCGGGCATTCAGGCCGTAGGCGACGTTGCCCGCGACGCTGAGGTTGGGAAACACGGCATAGTTCTGGAACACCATGCCGATATCGCGCCGGTGCGCCGACAGCTTGTCGATCCGCTTGTCGCCGAAGAGGATCTCGCCCTCGTCGAGTTCGCAGAAGCCGGCGATCATGCGCAGCAGCGTGGTCTTGCCGCAGCCCGAGGGGCCGAGCAGCGTGAAGAACTCGCCCTCGCCCACCGTGAGGTCGACGCCGTCGACGGCGCGCACGGTGCCGAAGGTGCGGCGAACTCCTGAGATCGTGATCTGGGTCATGTCAGTTCTCCTCCCCATTCAAATGGGGAGGTGTCGCGGTCATCCGCGACGGAGGGGTCATGAGCAATAGTCCGCAACGCCTGCCCCTCCGTCGTCGTAAGGCGACGACACCTCCCCCGATGACGGGGGAGGAAAGCGCTTTGCGGATCACCGGCTGTCCTGGATCACGTCCTTGATCTTCTCGAGCGTCTTGGCGCGCTTGTCGGTCCAGCCCTGTTCGTCGTAGTTGGCGATCTTGATCTGCGACATCGGCGGCAGGCTGCCGGGCAGCTTGGCGAGGTCGAGATCGGCGCGGGTCGGCCGGCGGAAGGTCTCGGCGAGGATCATCTCGCGCACGTCCTTGCGATTGATGAAGTCGACGAAGACCTTGGCGTTCTCGGTGTTGGGGCCGCCCTTGACGATGGCGACACCCTCCATCGAGAAGGTCGTGCCGTCGGACGGATAGACCACCTTCACCGGGGCGCCGCCCTTGGCCCACAGCGGACCGGCATATTCCAGCGAGATGCCGAGCGGGTATTCGCCGTTGCCGACACCCTGGAAGACCAGCGACGAGCGGTTCAGCACCTTCATGTTCCTGAACAGCTCGCTCACTTTCTTCCAGCCGGCATCGCCGCCGCCCCACAGATCGACCAGCATGGTGACAGTGGCGTAGGCCGAGCCCGAATTGGCCGGGTCGGTGAAGGCGATCTTGCCCTTCCATTTCGGATCCAGCAGGTCGGCCCAGCTCCTGGGGCCCTGTCCGTCGGGAACCAGCTTGGTGTTCTGCAGGATCACCAGCAGATGGAGATTGTTTCCGATCCAGAGATCGGCGGGATCGCGATACTCCGCCGGAATGGCGTCCTTGTTCTTCGAGGCGTAGGACAGGAACAACGCCTTGTTGGTCTGCAGCAGCGAGCGACTGACGCCCCAGATGATGTCGCCGAGCGGATTGGCCTTTTCGGCCTGCAGGCGGCGGATCACCACGCCGGAGCCCGCGGCGACCGGTTCGACCTCGATGCCGGTCTCCTTCTTGAAGGCGCCGAACACCAGGTCGTTCAGCGTGCTTTCGTTGGACGTATAGACGACCAGCTTCTTCTGCGCCCAGGCCGCCGTGCTTGCCACCGAATTGGCCGCCAGCGCCGAGACCAGCGCGACGACCGCCAGAACTGCGCGGAATTTCACAATCTTCATGACGTCACCAATCCTTGGGCCCGACCCTTCGGGTTGCGGATTTGAGCCTGTCGCCGTCGCAGCGGCAATGTAGAATATCTAGGACGACGCCGCGGCTTCGATGGGGAGACACGCCGGCGCGATCGGGAGGAAAACAATGCGGTCCATCGTGAGGATGGGCGTCGCGGCGAGTGCGCTCGCGGCCGCCCTGATTTGTACGAGTAGCGTTGCGTTTGCCCAGAAGAGCGGCGGCATCCTGAAGATGTACCACCGCGACAACCCGCCGACCCTGTCGATCCACGAGACGGCGACCAACTCCACCGTCATCCCGATCATGGGCGTGATGAACAACCTCGTGCTGTTCGACCAGAACAAGCCGCAGAACAGCGCAGGCGGCATCGTGCCCGACCTCGCCAAGTCGTGGAAGTGGAGCGCCGACGGCAAGGCACTGACCTTCCAGCTGCAGGAAGGCGTGAAGTGGCACGACGGCAAGCCGTTCACGGCACGGGACGTGGTCTGCACCTTCGACCTGCTGCAGGGCAAGAACGAGAACAACAAGCTGCGCGCCAACCCGCGCGCCACCTGGTACACCAACGTCGACAAGGTCACGGCCGACGGCGACCTGCAGGCGACGATCCATCTCAAGCGGCCGCAGCCCTCGCTGCTGACCCTGCTGGCCTCGGGCTATTCGCCGATGTACCCCTGCCACGTCCCGGCGGCGCAGATGCGCACCAAGCCGGTCGGAACCGGACCCTTCAAGTTCGTGGAATTCAAGCCGAACGAGGGACTGAAGATCACGAAGAACGCCGACTACTGGAAGAAGGGCAAACCCTATCTCGACGGCATCGAGTGGACGATCGTGCCCAACCGCGGCACGGCCATGCTGGGCTTCGTCGCGGGACGATTCGACATCACCTTCCCCTGGGAAGTGACCGCGCCGCTGCTCAAGGACGTCAAGACGCAGCTGCCGGCCGCGCAGTGCCAGACGACGTCGATGAACAACAGCACCAACCTGATCCTGAACCGCGACGCGCCGCCCTTCAACAATCCCGATTTGCGCAAGGCGCTGGTCCTGGCGCTCGATCGCAAGTCCTTCATCGACATCATCAACCAGGGCGATGCGCAGGACGGCGGCACCATGCAGCCGGTGACCGACGGCGTGTGGGGCCTGCCGCCGAACCTGCTGCACGCCATCCCGGGCTACGGCACCGACGTCGAGAAGAACCGCAAGGAGGCGCGGGCGCTGATGGAGAAAGCGGGCTACGGGCCGAACAACCGGCTGAAGCTCAAGATCGCGACCCGTGGCATCTCGCTCTACAAGGACCCCGCGGTGATCCTCGCCAGCCAGCTCAAGGAGATCTACATCGATGCCGACGTCGACATCATCGAGACGGCGCAGTGGTTCCCGAAGGTGGCGCGCAAGGACTACCAGGTCGGCCTGAACACGACCGGCAACGGCGTCGACGATCCCGACCAGAACTACTACGAGAACTTCTCCTGCAAGTCAGAGCGCAACTACACCGGCTACTGCAATCCCGAGATCGAGAAGCTGTTCGACGTCCAGAGCCAGGAGACCGATCTCGAGAAGCGCAAGAAGGTCGTCTGGGAAATCGACAGCAAGCTGCTCGAAGACGGCGCGCGCCCCATCGTGATGTGGAATCGCGCGTCGATCTGCATGCAGCCCTTCGTGAAGGGCTACGTCGCGAACGTGAACTCCGTTTACAACGGGTTCAGGTTCGAGGATGTGTGGCTGGATAAGTAACTTCGGCGAAGCCGAAGTTAACGGCCGGCGGCAGCGCTTCGCTCAGCGAAGCGCGAGAGCCGGCACCGTGCAGAATGGATGAGGCTCGCGTAGCCCCCTCACCCAACCTCTCCCCCCTCAAACGGGGGGAGAGGAGGAAGTGGCAATAAAGCCGAAGTCGCTAATCCAGTTTTATGTTCGCCTTCTGAATCACCGGCGTCCAGGTCGCGGCCTGCTTGATCAGTGCATCGCGCAGGCCGTCGGGTGTCGAAAACTTGGCGTCGCCGCCCATCTCGGCGAAGCGCGCGACGACCGTGGGATCGCTCAGCACCTTCTCCATCGCCTTGCTCAGGGGGCGATCACCTCGGGCGGCGTCCTGGCCGGCGCGATCAGGCCGAACAGCGTGACGGCCTCGAAGCCCGCAAAGCCCAATTCGGCCATGCTCGGCACGTCGGGCAGGAGCTTTGAACGCTCCAGATAGGTCACTGCAAGCGGACGGACCTTGCCGGCGCGCAGGAACGGCAGGGCTGCACCGATCTGGTCGAACTGGACCTGGATCGTGCCGGCGATCAGGTCGGCATTGGCAGGCGCCGCACCCTTGTAGTGTACGACCTCCCATTTGGCGCCGGTGAGCTGCGCCAGCCACTCGGCGGCGAGATGATTGACCGAACCTGCTCCCGAGGTGCCGAAGGAGAAGCGTGCGCCGTCCTTCTTGGTGAGTGCCACCAGTTCGGCGACCGACTTGGCTGGCACGTCGAGATTGACCTCGAGCACCATCGGCTGCTCGAGGATGGTGGTGATGAAGGCGAAGTCCTTGCGCCAGTCGAACGGCGCGCGACCAAACAGGGTCGGGCTGTTGACCAGCGAGTTCGAAGTCAGCAGCAGCGTGTAGCCGTCGGGAGCCGCCTTGGCGACGATCTCCGCACCGATCATGGCGCCGCCACCCGGCTTGTTCTCGACCACTACCGGTTGGCCGAGCAGCTCCTGCAGCTTGGCGCCGACCAGGCGCGCGGCGATGTCGACGCCGCCACCCGGCGCGAACGGCGCGATGATCTTTATCGGCTTGGTCGGCCAGGCCTGCGCCCAGGCCGGAAACGCGAACGCACAGAGGGCGGCATCCACGCCAACAACCTGATCATCTCGATCCTTCCGTTCTTCTTATCTTCTGAATCGCTTCGTCGAGAGCAGACAGAAAGCGCGACCGGTCGCGCTGGCTCATCGGCTTGGGACCGCCCGTCACCTCGCCCATCGCGCGCAGGTTGGCAAGCAGTTCGCGATTGGCCAACGCCATGCCGATCGATGCCGTCGTGAACGGTACGCCGGTGTTGCCGATCACCGCAGCGCCCTTCTTGAGGCTGCGGTCGGCCAGCGGAATGTCGGCCGTGATCACGACGTCGCCCGCGCCGGCACGCTCGGCGATCCAGTTGTCGGCGGCATCGAAACTGTCGCTCACCACGACGAGTTCGATGCGCGGGTCGCGCGGGACGTTCAGCCAGGAATTGCTGACGACGTGGACCTTCAGCCCGTAGCGTTCGGCGACGCGATAGATCTCGCTCTTGACCGGACAGGCGTCGGCATCGACGAAGATCGCGGTCAGCTCAACACCGCGATCTTCTTGCGCTCGATCAGCTTGAAGTCGATCGCGGCGCCGAGGCCCGGGCCGTTGGGCACATGCACCATCCCGTCGCGGCCGACCACGATGTCCTGCTCCAGCCCGTACTTCTGCGCGCCGTCGGGCAGCAGCACCTCGAAGAACGTGGTGTTGCGGATCGAGGCGATGACGTGGAGGTTGGCGACGTTGTTCAGCGAGTTGCCGCCGTGATGGACCTCGTAGGTCATCCGGAAGGCCTCGGCGAGATGCGCGGTCTTCACCAGCGTCGTGATGCCACCTTTCACGGCGACGTCGCCGCGCAGGTAGTCGGTCGCCTGGTTCATGATCCAGGGTTGGTAGGATTCGAGACCGGTGATCGGATACTCGGTGGCCAGGATCGGGATCGAGAGTTGCTGCTTCAGCTTCACGTAGTTGTAGATGTCCTGGTCGTGCAGCGGGTCCTCGTACCAGAAGTAGTCCATCTCCTGCACCGCGCGCCCGACCCGCAGCGCCGCCGGAAAATCATAGGCCCAGGTCGAGTCGAGCATGATGGTGTAATCGCCGACCGCGCGGCGGACGGCCTCGCACACCTTGATGTCCTCCTGCCAGCGGGTCGGCGGATGGATCTTGTAGGCGGCCCAGCCGTACTCCTTGAACTCGAGCGCCTGCTCGGCATAGGCCTGCGGCGAGGGCAATACCGCGGAACTGGCATAGGCCGGCACCGATTCGCGGAACGTGCCGAGCAGCCGGTGGATCGGCTGGTTCATCGCCTTGCCCGCGAGATCCCACAGCGCCACGTCGACCGCGCCGATCGTGCGCACGCCCGAAGCGCGCACCTTCTTCCAGAGGTCGGCGACGATCGCCTCGCGATGCAGCGGATCGCGCCCCATCAGCACCGGCTTGAGGTGCGTGATCAGCCCCTGCCCGTCCGTGGTTGCGGAATTCGAAGCCGACCCGAGAAACGCATGGCCTTCGAGGCCCTGGTCGGTGACCAGCCGCAGCAGGCCGAGAGCGCTCGAACCCGCGAATTTGCTGTGCTGGCCGTAGGTGGTCGGCGGAATGTCGTCCCACGCGAATAGCGTGAGGGTCACGTCGGTGATCTTCATTTTCTCCCCCTCGCCGGGGAGTATAGACTGACCCCATGAACGACAAAGTAAAAGCCCAGCTCGCTCCGACAGGCGTTCTGCGGGCTGGCATCAACCTCTCCAATTTCCTCCTGGTCACCGGCCGCGGCGCCGACGGCACGCCGCAAGGCGTTTCGCCCGACATGGCCGCCGCTGTCGCCGCCAAGCTCGGCGTGCCCGTGAACTACGTGCCGTTCAAGACGCCGGGCGAACTCGGCGACCAGGCCGGCAAGAATGTCTGGGACATCGGGAACATCGGCGCCGAGCCGCAGCGCGCGCAAACCATCGACTTCACCGCCGCCTATTGCGAAATCGAGGCGACCTACATGGTTCCGGCCGGCTCACCGATCAAGTCGATCGCCGAGGTCGACCGGAAGGGCGTGAAGATCGTCACGTCGGCCCGCTCGGCCTATGGCCTGTGGCTCGAGAACAACATCAAGAATGCCGAGCTGATCCAGGTGCAGGGTCTCGACGGCGCGTTCAACAAGTTCAAGGATGAAAAGATGGACGTCCTGGCCGGCCTGCGACCGGGCATGCTGAAGGACATCGAGAAGATGCCGGGCACACGGATTCTCGACGGCAAGTTCTCGGCCGTGCAGCAGGCGATCGGCGTCGCCAAGGGCAATCCGGAAGCAGCGGCCTGGCTGGCGGCGTTCGTCGAGGAGGCCAAGAAGTCCGGACTGGTGGCCAGCCTCATCGAGAAACACAAGGTGAAGGGCCTGTCGGTCGCGCCTCCGGCGTAACCGAGCGAAGCCTTCGGCGCCCGGTCAGCCGCCCTATTTGCCGGGCGGGACGCAGGCGCGATCGATCCTCGCCGAAGCGATCTGCAGGAACCGCGACATCGGACAGGCATTGGCCGGACCGCTGCCTTCGCAGCCCGGCAGGCCGATCTCCGCCCGCGCCGCGAGATCGGCGAAGCTGAACTGCGTCTGGGCGCGCATCTGGTCGAGGGTCTGCGCGTAATAGACGAGCCGCACGTAACGCGCGCCGTCGGCCGTGTTGCGCAGCAGTTCGAAGGCGAGCGCACCGCCGGGGCTGGGGTCGTCGGGCGTGAAGCCCGGAATCACCCAATGGATGTCGAGCAGCCCGGCGATGTTGGCGATGTTGGTGTCGTGACCGACCAGCATGGTGAGCCGGCGGTCGTCGGTGCGCTGCAGCCCGTCGAGGATGTCCGCCATCATCGCCGAGCCGCTGCGCTGTGCGATGTAGTGCGTGCGCTGCGTCAGGTCGAACTCGACCTTGTGCAGGAACATCAGGTCGCGCAGCTCGGCGAAGTCGTGCAGGCGGCCCCATGCGACCTGGCTGGCTGGCAGGCCCTGCGCCGCCTCGAGCAGGAAGATTTCCGTCATCGTCGACGCCGTGCGTACCGGACCGTCGATGCCGACCCGGCCGTCCTTCACCACGATGCGGGTCTGGTGCTCCCGCAGGCCACATCGGGTATCGGCCGCCGCTCCGGGGCAAAGCACTTCCTGCACGCGCGAATACTGCGGCGCGTACATGTCGAGCTGGGTCTGGATGCTGCCGCCGACCCGTTTGAGGATCGCATTGCGCGCCTGCGCCTCGTCGATCGAGCAGATTCCGGCCTTCACCGGACTGAACAGCGGATCGGGCCGCGACAGGTCGCTCTGATACTGCGCGATGATCTTGCATTGCGGGTAGAGGCCTTCGAGAAGCGCCTGGGCGGTTTCGCGGGTGCGCTGGTCGACGTCGGCCCAGGCGGCGACCATGCCGGACGGCGGGCAGCGCTCGGGCGAGATCAAGCCGAGTCCCGAATAGACCACGCGATAGAACGAGCCCATGTATTTCATGAGTTCGTAGCCGCGAGGCGTCAGATCGCCGGGCGCCACCTTCCAGACCGGAAACGGCGTGGTGACCTGCCGGTCGAGTTCGGCATTGCTCTGCGTCGGAGAGCGAACGCCGTGGCGGCTGAGCAGTACCGCCCGCTCGAGCTGGAGGTTCTGAGCCGCCACCGGCGGCACGAACAGGGTGAGAAGAACGCCGGCAACGGCGAGCAGGCGAAGCATGGCGGTCACGCGAAGGTACGGTCGATCCAGTCGCGCGTGCGATACCACGCGCCGACGAAGGGTAGCACCCATTCGGGGTTGCCGTTGTAAAAAGGAACGGATGGGAAGGGCTGGCCGTCGAAGGCGTTGACCGGCGCGTTGGAACCGCCGGCGATCTTTCGCGCCGTCTGGTAGCCAAGATAGCTCATCATCGCCACGCCCGAGCCGTTGCATGCCATGAGATAGTGCATGCCGAGCTCGGTGCCCATGTGCGGCAGGAAATCGAAGGCGAAGGCGACGTTGCCGGTCCAGGCATGGGTCACCTTCACGCCCTTGAGCTGCGGCCAGCGGTCCAGCATGTAGCCGTGCAGCACCGGCGCGCTGACCTCGGGCGGAACCTGGGTGAAGCGGGCGCGCCCGCCGAAGATCACGCGCTTGTTGTCCGGCGACTGGCGGTAGTAGCAGAGCACCCGCTTGGTATCGCTGACCACGCGGCCCTTGGGGATCAGGCTCCTGACCAGGTCCTCGGGCAGCTCCTCGGTGGCGATGATGTGACTGGCGACCGGGATCAGCCGGCGCTTGAGCGTCGGCGTCAGGTCGGTGGTGTAGCCGTTGGTCGCGATCACGACCTCGCGCGCCTCGATCGGACTCTTGCTGGTCAGCACGCGGAAGCCGCCGCCGCCGCTCGAACCCTTGCGCTCGATCCTCTCGGCGTCGCATTGCGCGCAAAGCTTGGCGCCGGCCCGGTGCGCCGCCTTGAGCAGCCCGCCGTAGTACAGCGCGGGATGAAGCTGCCCCGTGCGCTCGACCACCATGCCGCCGTGATAATAGTCGGACGCGATCTCCTCGCGCTGGCGCTCGCGTGGCAGCATGTAGGTGCCGAGGCTGGCGCTGGCATTGTAGGTCCCGACCTTGGATTCCTGCTCGCGGTAGTGGCGCGGCGTGTAGGCGCCGGAGAAGCGGCCGCTCATGCGCCAATGGCACTCGATGCCTTCGCGCCTGATGACCGTTTCCACCTGGGCCAGGGAATCCGCGGCATCGGCCAGCATGCGCTGCATGATCTTCTTCCAGGCCTCGGGGTCGCCGCCGACGCCCTTGCCGGAAAATCCCTTGCCCATGGTCGTGCCGCCGCTGACGCCGCCGCCGTTGCGCGTCGAGGCGCCGACGCCGAAATCGCCACGCTCCAGCACCGTGACGTCGACACCCGAGCGCGCCAGTTCCAGCGCCGTCGACAGGCCGCCATAGCCCGCGCCGACCACCAGCACGTCGGTCTTGAGCGGCGGGTCCTGGGAGAGTTCGTTGGACGGATGCCACCACTCCCACCACCAGGGCATGGTCTTGAAGTCCTTGTGGAAGATGCTATCCGCCATCGCTCTGCCTCTCAGCGGGCGCTGTTGCGCAGCCCGCGCCCGAATCTCCCGATCAGCACTAGCACGACCGATACCAGCAGGATCTGCATGACAGATACTGCGGCAATGGTGGGGTCGATCTCCATCAGGATGTTGTCGAACATCTTCTTGGGCAGGGTCATGTTCGGACCGGCGAGGAACAGCGCCACCACCAGCTCGTCGAACGAGGAGATGAAGGCGAGCAGACCGGCCGAGATCAGGCTGGGCCGCAGCAGCGGCAGGGTGACACGCAGCAGGATGCTCCAGCGGCCGGCCCCCAGCCCCTCCGCCGCCTGTTCCAGCGAGCGATCGAAGTCGCGCAGGCCGGCCCCCATCACCAGCACCACATACGGCAGCGCGAGCACGGTGTGCGCCACGACCAGGCCGTACCATTCGCCGATCAGTTTCAGCTTGGCGAACAGGCCATAAACCGCGACCGAGACGATGATGGTCGGCACGATCAACGGCGCCAGCGCCAGGCGGTCGAGGACGGCACGCCCGGCGAAGCGGCCGCGCACCAGGCTGAAGGCGAGCGGCACGCCGAGCGCCAGGGCGAGGGCCGCGGTCGCGGCGCCGACATAGAGCGAGCGGATCGTGGCATCGATCCATTGCGGATCGTCGAGATAGCGCTCGTACCATTGCCAGGAGAATCCCGGCGGCGGGAACTGCATGTAGGCGGCCGAACTCAGCGAGATCGGGAACACAACGATCAGCGGCAGCATCAGGAAGAAGTAGACCACCGCACAGAACGCGATCAGCGCGCGGCGGCTGGCCGCGACCGGTCTCATGGGCCGGTTCTCATGAGCGCGCCTCATCGGGCTGGGTGTAGCGCTGGGCCAGCGCATAGACGAGCAGCGTCGCCGCCAGCAGCACGGTGGCAAGCGCCGCGGCAAACGGCCAGTTCAGGGTTTGCCGCACCTCCTGCTCGATCAGGACGGCGATCATCATCACCTTGCCGCCGCCCAGCAGCGCCGGCGTGATGAAGAAGCCGAGCGACAGCACGAAGACGATGACGGCGCCGGCGAACACGCCGTTGAGGGTGAGCGGCAGGTAGACGCGCCGGAAGATGCGGGCGTTGGAGGCGCCCAGCCCCTCGGCGGCAGCGACGATCGCCGGGTCGACGCGACGCACCGCGCCGTAGATCGGCAGCACCATGAAGGGCAGCAGCACGTGCACCATGCCGATCAGCACGCCGGAAAGATTGTAGAGCAGCGGCAGCGGCTCGGAGATGAGGCCGGTCTTGATCAGCGTACTGTTGAGCACGCCCGAGCGGCCGAGCAGCACCATCCAGGCGTAGGTGCGCACCAGCACGGACGTCCAGAGCGGCAGCAGCACGAAGATGAAGCCGACCGTCGCCCAGCCCGGCGTGGTGGTGGCCATCAGGAAGCCGAGGGGATAGCCGAGCAGCAGGCAGAACAGGGTCACCAGGAGCGCGATCTCGAAGGTGCTCCAGAAGACGCGGAGATAGAGCCCCTCGCCCAACGCCTTGGCAAACCATTCGAACGAGCCGGCCTCGATGCTGAAGCCCAGCATGCGAACGACCGGAAACAGGAAGAAGCAGAACAGCAGGACGAGTGCGGGAATGGCCGGAAGCGCGCCCGCCCAGGTCCTAGAAGACATGGATCGCCTCCGGGGCGATGCCGACCGTCACCTTGGCGCCGACATCGGGCAAGGCACCGCGCGCCGGCTGGCGCACGATCAGTTCGAAGCCGTCGTCGCAGGCGAGCCGCAGCTTGAACGACACGCCGAGATAGACCGCTTCCTTGACCGTGCCGGAGAACTGGTTGGCACTGGCATCGAAGCGCTCGGGCCGCATCAGCACGCCGACTTTGGTGCCGGCCGCCTCGCCGCCGCGGCCCGATCGAGCCACGCCGAGGCGGCGCCCGCCATCCAGGGTCACCATGCCCGGTTCACTCACCGTGCCGTGGAAGATATTGCTCTCGCCCACGAAGTCGGCGACGAACGCGTTGGCCGGCCGCTCGTAGATCTCGGTCGTAGTCGCGACCTGCTGGATCGACCCCTTGTTCATCACCGCGATGCGGTCGGAGAGGACAAGCGCCTCTTCCTGGTCATGGGTGATGAAGATGGTGGTCAGCCCGAGCCGGCGCTGCAGGCGGCGCACCTCGAGCTGCATCGTTTCGCGCAGCTTGCGGTCGAGCGCACCGAACGGCTCGTCGAGCAGCAGCAGGCGCGGGTTGAAGACGATGGCGCGGGCCAGCGCGACGCGTTGCTGCTGGCCGCCCGAGAGCTGTTTGGGCAGACGCTGGTCGTAGCCGGCGAGTTCGACCAGAGCCAATGCCTCGCGCACGCGCCGCTCGACCTCCGGCCGCGCGACGTTGCGCATCTCGAGCGGGAAGGAGACGTTGGCCGCCACCGTCAGGTGCGGGAAAAGTGCGTAGTTCTGGAACACCATGCCGATGTCGCGCCGGGCCGGCGTCAGGGACGTGATGTCCTTTCCGTCGACCAGCACGCGACCCTCGTTCGGAGTCTCGAAACCCGCCACGACCTTGAGCAGCGTGGTCTTGCCCGAGCCGCTCGGCCCCAGAATGGTGAGCAACTCGCCCGAGGCGATGCGCAGGGAGACGCCATCGAGTGCGGCGACGTCTCCGAAGCGCTTGACCAGACCCTCTACGCTCAGCTCGGCGGAGCGGCCGGCTGGATCGACCGCCACTCCTCAGCCCTTCTTCAGCTTCCAGGCATTCCAGAGCTCGATCGCCTTGTTGCCGTTTTCAGCCCACCAGGCGTCGTCGATCCAGAACTGCTTGTCGATGTACTGCGTCGGCAGGTAGGGCTTCACCTTGGCGTCGACATAGTTCAGCGCCTCGAGGTTGAGACCCGGGTAGCCGAGTTCGCTGGCATAGATCGCCTGCTGCTGCGGGATCGACATCTCGGCCAGCATCTTTTGGGCCCAGTAGGGATTCTTGGCGCCGCGCGGGATGACGAAGCTGCCCTGCTTCAGCGCGCCCTGGTTCCATTCGATCTCGACCGGGCCGCCCTTCTTGATCAGGTCGTAAAAGCGGCCGTTCCAGCCGGTCGCCAGCACGACCTCCTTGTCGAGCAGCAACTGCGCCGGCTGCTGGCCGGTGCTCCACCACACGGCGATGTGGGGCTTGATCTGGTCGAGTTTCTTGAAGGCACGATCCATGTCGAGCGGATAGAGCTTATCCATTGGCACGCCGTCGGCGATCAGCGCGAATTCGAGGTTGTCGACCGGATGGTCACGCATCGAGCGCGCGCCGGGGAACTTCTTGACGTCCCACCAGTCGGCCCAGCTCTTGGGCTGGGTGCCGCCTTTGAAGACGTCGGTGCGGTAGCCGATGATCGTGGTGTAGACCGACGAGGCGAAGACGTAGGGCGTGCGCACCTTTTCGGGATACTTCGAGCGGTCGACGATCTTGTCGTCGATCTTCTCGACGAGGTTCATCTTGGTCGCGCGAATCGCGTCCTGGCCGCCGATCTCGGTAACGTCCCATTCGACGTTGCCGGACTCGACCATGGCGCGCAGCTTGCCGAAGTCGGCAGGCGAAGTCTCGACGACCTTGATGCCGTACTTCTTCTCGAAGCCGTTGAAGAAGGCCTTGCGCATCGCCGTGCCCATCGAGCCGCCGGAATGGTTGACCACGATCGAGGCGGGCTTGGGCGGCTCCTGGCCGAAGGCCGGGCCGGCGGCGGTCACGGCGGCGGCGCCGCCGAGCATGGCCATCGTCTGGCGACGGCCGAAGGTGTTGCGCTTCATCGAAGTCCCCCTGCTGCTATTTCTGCTGATTCCCCGGCCGCGACTTTAGGAAACGTTCGCGGCCGTGTCATCCAGAGCCCATTCGAGCGTCAGCGACGAATGCCGCCGCCCGAGCCCCGCCGCGTCCGGTGGCTGCGTCCTTTGCCGCTGCAGGCAAATGCGACGGCACGTGCTAGGGTCGACGGCTGATCGGGGGTTTGCATGCAGGTATTCCGGCTTCTGGCTCTGGCCTTGGTGGCGTGGTTCGACCTCGCGGCCGGCCCGACGACAGCGGCGTTCGCCCAGAGCGGGCTCGAGCGCTTCGAGAAGGACGTAAAGCCCCAGTTCGAGTTCGAGAAGTTCACCTACGAAAGCGGCCAGGCGGTCGGCAGTTCGGGCTTCGTCCTCAACAAGGTGGTCGCGGTGGTGCCGGCCAACGCCGCGACCGGCGACAAAGCCAGCACGGTCAAGATCGACAAGGTGACCGTCGAGGAACTCGACTTCGACCGCCTGAAGAAGACCGATGACGACATGCCGCGCTTCGCCAAGCTCAAGCTGGAGGGCATGACCGGCGACGACGAATTGTTCACGTCGCTGACGCCGTACGGCATTCCCAACGTGCCGGTCGACATCGTGTTCGACTATCGCCTCGACGCGGCCAGCAAGGTGCTGACCCTGAACAAGCTGGAAATCGGCCTGCGCGGCCAGGCCAGGATCGCCGTCGAACTGGTGATGGACGGCATCGCCGACAAGGCGAGCCAGATGGAGAAGGCCAAGGACGACGGGCGGCTGCGCACGGCCTCGGTCACGCTCGACGACCAGGGCCTGCTTGCAAAGCTCCTGCCCGCGCTCGCCAAGGAAAACGGCGACAAGCCCGAGAATCTGGTCGCGATCGCGCTGATGGGAATTGCGGGCTTCAGCGAAGGCCAGGGCCCGGCGACCATGAAGGTGCTCGACACCGTCGCGTCGTTCGTGAGCGACTGGAAGGCGCCCAAGGGACCGCTGACGCTCGGCGTCAAGCCCGCCAAGTCGGCAAGCCTGTCGGACCTCGACAAGGTGATGCAGCCCAATGCGCTGGTCGAAGTGTTCGGCCTCAACGCCGCCTATTCAGGCACGCGCGACGGCGCGGCAAAGGCGGCGATGGGCGGCAAGTAGGCGCGTCCGCCACGACGGTCGCGACTATTCGCGGTCGTCGTCCCGGACTCCGGAGATGCCGTAGAGCCAGCGGTCGAGCCGCAGGCCGACAACCAGCACCAGGAGGACCAGCGCCGTGGCGACGACGGCGAGCTTCCATTCGCCGAGACCGCACAGCACGCCGACGCCTGTCGTGACCCAGAGCGAGGCCGCGGTGGTGAGGTGATAGACCCGTGCGCCCTGGCCACGCAGGATGACGCCGGCACCGAGAAAGCCGACGCCGGCGATGACACCCTGGATGACGCGGCTGGTCGCGGCAGGATCGTCGCTGCCGATGTGCGGCGCGCTGCCGGCGATCACCAGGATCGCCGCCCCCAGCGAGACCAGCGCATGGGCGCGAATGCCGGTCGGCTTGCCGTGGATGTCTCGGTTGAAGCCGATGGCCGCGCCCGCCAAGACGGCGGCGACCATGCGCACGATCGCCTCAAGGTCGATTTCCATGGAGAAACTCTAGCACAAATCGGTGATTGGCTTTCCTTCGCGTCGCTTGAGAGCATGGCGCGGCACCGGCCAAGCTAGAGCCCCACTTCAGTTCGAGAGAGATTTCATGGAAGCGATCGGTCTGGCCTGGTCACCCCGCCTGTTGAGCGTGCTGCGCATCATGTCGGGCCTGCTCCTGCTGCAGCACGGCACCGGCAAGGTGCTGCACTTCCCGGCCGCGGTGGTGCCGGCAACCTTCAGCCTCAACTCGATGCCGGGTTACGCAGGCATCATCGAGCTGGTTTGCGGCGTGCTGCTGGTGCTCGGCCTTTTCACGCGGCCGGCGGCCTTCCTTGCCTCGGGCATGACGGCCGTCGCCTACTTCATGGTGCACGCGCCGCAAGGCTTCTTCCCGATCCTGAACAAGGGCGAACTCGCCGCCCTCTACAGCTTCGTCTTTCTCTATATCGCCGCGGCCGGCGCCGGACCGTGGAGCGTGGACGCACAGCGAAAGTAGCCGCTTAACCTCCTCACATTTGGACTGTACTGAGAAACGACAGTCAAAAAAAGGATGGAGGAAACGTGTCGCGCTCCGCTCTGCTTCACCGTCGCCGTTTCGCCGCGCTGGCCGGCGCCACCACGCTCGCCGCCCCGATGGTGGCGCGCAGCCAGGGCAAGTGGAAGCCCGACAGGCCGATCACGATCTACAATCCGTTCGCCGCCGGCGGCGTGACCGACGTTCACATGCGCATGCTGGGCGAGACGGTGACCAAGATCCTCGGCCAACAGGTGATCATCGACGTCAAGGCGGGTGCGGCCGGGACGCTGGCGCCGGCGATGCTGATGAACGCCAAGCCGGACGGCCAGACGCTCGCCTGCATGAGCATCAACAGCCTGCGCTACCCGCACTACCAGCAGGTCAACTGGGACCCGCTCAAGGACTTCACCTACATCTGCGGCCTGTCGGGCTATACGATGGGCATCGTCACGCGCTCGACCTCGCCGTGGCAGAAGCTCGACGACCTGCTGGCGGCAGGAAAGAAGGAGCCGGAGAAGTACAATTACGGCACGTCCGGCGTGGGCGGCACCGGCCAGCTCATGATGATCGAGGTCGAGCAGTCGACCGGCGCCAAGTTCACCCACGTGCCCTACAAGGGCGGCGCCGAATGGATGCAGGCGCTGCTGTCGGACCAGGTGCACTTCCTGGCGGACGCCGCGCAATGGGCACCGTTCGTCGACAACGGCCAGTGCCGCATCCTCGCCATGGCGACCGAGAAGCGAATTCCCAAGTACAAGGACACGCCGACCCTGATCGAGCAGGGCATCAACGTCGTGGGCCAGAGCCCGTACGGGCTGGTCGGACCGAAGAACATGCCGCCCGAGATCGTCGAGACGATCTATCAGGCCTTCCGTACGGCAATGGACGAGCCCAAGATCAACGCCTATCTCGAGCAATTCCTGCAGCTTCCCTGGTACAAGAACCCGGCGGAGTATCGGGCCTTCGCCGAGAAGTATTTCGTCGAGGTGAAGCCCCTGCTGGTGAAGGCCGGGCTCGCCAAGTCGTAAGGAGGACCGTCATGGCGTTGAAGCGCGTCGCCCTGGAAATCGGCATGGGCACCGACATCCGCGGTGCCGACTACACCAAGGCAGCGGTCCGCGCCTTGCGTGACGCACTGTGGCACAACTCGCTGACCGTCGCCACGGCGCTCGGCAAGTCGAGCGACGACATGCAGGTCGAGGTGTTGATCGGCGTGCCGAAGCCCGACCAGGTCGATACCAGGGAGGTGCTGAAGATCCTGCCGCACGGCACCGGTACGGTGAAGGTGTTCGAGGGCGGTCTCGAGATCGCCAACGAGGCCGGCACCGACAAGACGGTGATCGCCCAGGCCGCCGCCATAGTCAGGCTGGATATTTAGCGGCTGGACATCTGAGGAGCGCAACATGACCCAGAAGCGCGTCATTCTCGAGCTCGGCACCGGCAACGACCTGCACGGCGGCGACTACACCAAGGCCGCCCTGCGCGCAGTGCAGGACGCCCTGCACCATTCGTCACTGACGATGCTGCGGGCGCTCAAGGTCAATTCCAAGACCCACATGTTCGTGAACGTCACGATCGGCGTTCAGCAGCCCGACAAGGTCGATCTCGAGAAGGTGAAGGCCTCGCTGCCGCACGGCATCGTCACCGTGAAGGCAGTGAAGGGCGGCCTCGACGTCGCCGATCCGGAGAACAACGATCCGGCAGTGATCGCCAGCGCCGCCGTCGAGGTGAAGCTGGAACTCGGCTGATGCTGCTCTACGAACATCCGCTGTCGTCGTACGCCCAGAAGGTCAAGATCGCGCTGCGCGAGAAGGGTCTCATGTTCGACGTCGAGACGCCGCAGGGCCTGGGCTCGGGCAACTCGACCGGCTCGTTCGCCGCATCGAGCCCGCGGCTCGAAGTGCCGACCCTGATCGATGGGCCGGCGCGCATCTTCGATTCCACGATCATCCTGGAATATCTCGAGGACAAGCACCCCTCGCCTGCCCTGCTGCCGCGCGATCCCGCCGCGCGCGCCGAGGCGCGCATGATCGAGGATCTCTGCGACGCGCTCTACGAGGCGATCAACTAGGGCCTTGGGGAGATCCGCTGGTTCAAGCGCGCCGAGGGCAAGCAGGCCGACGACATGACGGCCAAGGCCGCGGCGCAGACCGGGCAGCTGCTCGACTGGCTGACGGAAAGACTGGGTGACAAGGAGTGGTTCGGGGGCGCGACCTTCGGCTGGGCCGACCTGAGCGTCGCGCCCTACCTCAACCGCTCCGTCCACTACGGCATCGGACCGGTCGAAGGATCGCCGCTGAAGGCCTGGCACGCACGGCTCTGTACGCGCCCGTCGGTGGCCGCGACCTTCAGGGAGTTCGAGGGCGCGACCCAGGGCATGGGCAATGCCGCCGAGCGCCTGGCTTCCGGCGCGATCCGCCGCGAATATCGCGACCATCGCCTGGAATGGATGATGAAGTCGGGCGGCGTGAACATCGTTCTCGACGGCATCGCCAGGAACAACATCCGCTTCACCTGGCCGACCTAGGGTCAGCCCTTAACGAGAAGCTTCAGCCCCTGCTCGATCGTGGCGCGGGCACGGTCCAGCAGTTCGGCGTCGGTGGCGCTGCTCACCGGATGCTCGATGGTGGCGAATTCGTAGCCCGGCATGCCCAGCACCTTGCCCATCATCTCGGCGGCACTGACGAAGCGCGTGGTCATCACGCCCACGGCGGGCACTCCGTGGCGTTCGGCGGTAACGGCGTCGTGCAGACTGCACGATGAACAGGAGCCTCAATCTCCGATGCCGGAGATGACGGCGTCCCATTGCCCGATTTCGGCGACGATGTGCGGATCGGCGGGCGCGCTGTAGTTCGACTTGGTCCGGAACACGACGTTCTTCACGCCGTACTCCTCGCGCAACACCCGGTCGAGATGGCCGAAGAAGCCCTTGGTGCCTTCCTTGCCGTTGGAGATGAAGCCCACGGTCTTGCCGCGGAGCGTGTCGAGCCGCGGCGCGGCCTGGCCGCGCGGCGGGGCCTTCTCCGGGGTGGGGTCGAGGACGCGGAAGGTCATGGCCTGATTGTTTACTTCTTCGGCGGCTCGCAGTCGATACAGGCGCCGATCGGCACGGTCACGGCGTAACTCTTGTTGCCGAGCCACGGCGGGATCACCGCGCCGAAGCCGCCGGCCGGCCCGCCGGCGGCGATCACCAGCAGCTGCTCGGGCGATTCCATCGCGGGATAGACGCTGTCGCCGCGGTCGCGCACCACGGCACCCTTGCCGACGTCGGCCCATTCGCTGCGCTTGATGCGGGCGCGCTCGTGGATGAATTCGGCGATCTTCGCCTTGGTCCAGCCCGCGCCCTGCAGATGCTCGCGCAGCTGCTTGGGAATGACGATCGCGTAGTTGCCGGGATGGATCGAGTAGTGGCGCAGGTTGGCGCGCATTTCGGCAGCGAAGGTCTCGAGGATCTCCTCCGGCTTGGTCGTCCACTCGTTCATGATCTGGCGCGGCGCGCCGGCCGCCATCACGGTGACCGCCGAGGCCGCGCGCTCGACGCCGCGCGTCACGTGCAGCGGCAGCCAGGACGTGTCTTCCTCGTCCTCGGCGATGCAGTAGCTGAACTTGCCGGGATGGCCCAGGGTCGAGCGGTCGATCGCGCCGGGGCGCACGTCCATCAGGTTGATCAGGCAGAGGCGGACGGCGCGGCCGATCACCGCCGTGGCGCGGTCGCTGTTGCCGAGCGCGTTGAAGCTTCCCGAGGCGCCGATCTCCAGCCGGATCGGACCGTTCAGCACCACCAGCACGGCGCAGCCGCCGGTGCTCGCGGTGGCGCCGTGCATCAGGAACGGCTCCTGCATCATGGCTGTCCAGGCGGTCAGCACGACCGGGAAATGCATCGGCAGGCAACCCGCCATCACGGCGTTGATCGCGAGCTTCTCGGCGGTGATGGCGAGGCCCCTGACCGGCTCGACGCCGATCAGCTGGTCAGGCGGCATCATCGCCCAGTCGAGACAGGCGCGGACGGCCTCTTCGGTCGGCGGCACGATCGGCAGGCCGTCCGTCCAGCCGTTGGAGTGATAGAGCTCCTGGACGGCGCCGATGTCGGCGGCTTCGTAGGCGCGGGAGGCGAGCTGCATGGTTGCTGTATAGGACAGCGGCCTGCGTTCAACCACCGCCCGGAACCGCCCGGCGACATCGCGTCCGGTTGCTCGGTCAATGCAATCGTGGCCTATAGTGCCGCCATGGAGGGAACGGGCACGACGGCCGTCTATCGCTCGACGGCGGTGCTGATCTGGGGGCTGGCGATCTGGCACAGCTGGATGGCGCGCGGCCTGTTCGTCGATGGCAGCGCCGCTCTCTTATATATGATGCACAATGGCGGTTACGCGCTGTTCTACGACAGCCGCCAGACCCTGATGGCGGTCACCCAGACGCCGGCGGCGATCGGCCTTCTGCTCGGCATCACCGACACGCATTTGCTGGGACGCCTGCTTTCGGCCGGCCTGTTCTTCGTGCCGACCGCCTATTGCCATGCCTGCCTGTTCCGCGCCCGGCACGATCCGGCGCTGCTCGCGGCAGCGATCCTGGCCATCACGGTGGTCTTCCTGCCGACCAGCTTCTTCATCATGGGCGAGTACAACACGATCCTGCCGGCGATCCTGTTCGTCGCGATGGTGGTCGCGACCTCGCGGCGGCCGAGCGTCGGCGACGGCCTGATGCTGGTCGCGACGGCGGTGATGCTGCTGCGCTCCTACGAGATCGTGCTCGCCTTCGGCCTGCTGGCCGCCCTGATGATCGGCTGGCGCCTGCGGGTTTCCGGGGCGCGCGGGCCGGGCGGCGTGCTGCATGTCGTGGCGGCGCTGCTGTTCGTCGCGGCCGCCGGCCTGTCGCTGCACTCGCTGCTCGGCCCCCATCCCGAGGGTCGGGTCGACGATGCCCTGTCCGGCATCTGGCTGTTCGGCACCAACGTGCAGTTCATCCTGCCGCTCGGCGCGGTGACCATCATTTCGATCGCGGGCCTCGTCCGTCCGAAGCTGCTCGAGCATCGCCAGATCTATCTCGTGGCCGGCGCGCTGCTGCTGCTTCTGGCGCTCTGCCCGCTGGCGCGCCTGACCGCCGACGGCACGGGGCAGCCGCTGCCCAAGTCCCACTATCACACGCGCATGGCAGCCGGCGTGGTGCTGGCGGCGATGGCGATCGCCATCTGGATCTACGCCATGAGGCCGGCCTGGATGCCGGGCGCGCTGGCCACGCTGTCGCGTGCCGCGAACGGATGGCGCCTGCTGCTGTTCGCTTTCGTCGGCCTGCTGGCTGCCGTGCCGGCCGACCTGCAGCTCACCGAACTGTGGCGCCGCAGCGTGTCGGCGTTCCAGGCGACCATCGCGGCGCGCTCGGGCCTGATCCCGATCGAGGAAACGCCGTTCGGCCGCAAGCCCTACAGCGACATGGTCGAGAACTGGGCGCTGGTCAGCCAGAGCCTGGTGATGCGGCGCGCGACCGGCAACGGCATCGTGGTGCCGCCGAAGGACTTCAAGGGTTGGCAGTTCCTCGACGCGCACAAGCGCTGGATCACCGACGTCGACCACTTCCTCTGGAACGACGAGAAGTAGGGCGGCGGCGCTAGGCCGCCAGCATCCGCTCGCGATTGCGTTCGCGCAGGATCGGCATCACCCACTTTCCGAAACGCTCGGCCTCCTCGTCGTGCAGGTAGCCCGAGAGGCAGAACGAGTGGCAGCCGAGATCGATGAAATCCTGCAGCGTCTGGGCGCACTGCTCGGGCGTGCCGACGATGGCGATGCCGGCGCCCGGCCGCACCTCGGTGATGCCGGTCCACAGATTGCGCTCGATCACCTTGCCCATGGCAGCGAGCTCGCGCACGCGGCGGTTGGCCTCCGACGTGGCGAAGCGCTCCTTCACGAACTGCTTCTGCGATGCCGTCGCGTGACCGACCAGCTCGTTGGCGAAGTCCCACGCCTCCTTTTCGGTCGGGCGGCAGACGATCTGCAGGCGCATGCCGAAGCCGATGTCGTTCTCGCGGCCGTGCCGGGCCGCCATGCCGCGGATCGTCTTCATGTTGTCGCGGATGCGCTCGTAGGTGTCGCCCCAGAACAGGTGAACGTCGGAGTGCTTGGCCGAGATTTCCCAGGCCTGCTGGCTGCCGCCGCCGAGATAGAACCTCGGATGCGGCTTCTGCAGCGGATGCGGCCGGATCTGCGCCCCCTTGAGCTGGTAGAACTTGCCGTCGTAATCGACCCTGTTCTGCGTCCACAGCGCCTTCAGGATCGAGACCTCCTCTTCCATGATCTCGTAGCGCTCTTCCTTGCCCCACCTGATGCCTTCGGAGGCGTTCTCCGCCTCGCTCTGGCCTGCAATCAGGTTGATGCAGACACGGCCGCCCGAGAGCTGGTCGAAGGCCGCGATCATCTTGGCCAGCAGGACCGGATTGATGTAGGACGGCCGCGCCGCCACCAGCATGCGGATCGACTTCGAACGCGCCACCATCATCGCCGAGGAGATCCACGCCTCCCAGCACGCGGTCTGCACGGGCACCAGCATGTATTCGAAGCCCGCCGCTTCGGCCGCCTGGACGACCTTGTCGAACAACTGAAGCGAGGGCGGGACGAGGGCGTCGGCGACGCCGTAGGCCGTGGTGTCTCCTGCCGTCGGCAGGAACCAGCCGAATTCCAATCTGCGCATGCCGCACTGTAGCGCAGCCGGCGCAAAGACGTCATGATCCGCGCGCGTTTTGGGGAGTTCCGATGTTGCAGCATGGAAAACGTCCGACCGTCACGTCGCGCCACGGAATGGTGGCGGCCGCCCATCCTCTGGCGGCGGCGGCCGGCGCGCGCATCCTAGGCAATGGCGGCAACGCGTTCGACGCGGCAGCAGCCACCGCCGCGGCCCTGAACGTCGTCGAACCCTACATGTCGGGTCTCGCCGGCCAGGGCCTCGCGACCTGCTACGTCGCCAGCGAGCGGCGGGTGCGCTCGCTCTCCTTCATGGGCACGATCCCGCGCCGCTTCCCGCTCGACCGGCTGAAGCAGCGCGAGCAGCTGGCGCGCGGGCCGCTGTCGGTCGGCGCGCCGGGCAATCTCGCCGGCTGGTGCCGCATGGTCGAGGATTACGGCACCAAGAAGCTGCCGGAACTGTTCGCGCCGGCGATCAAGCTGGCGCGCGACGGCTTCTCGCTGATCGAGTTCAACGTCGAGGAGATCAGCGGCGTCACCGGCCAGCTCCGCGGCCATAGTGCGCTCTACCCCGAATGGAGCAGGAACTATCTCGAGAACATCAGCGGCGGCTCGCCCAGGCTTGGGGCGGTGCTGAAGCAGGCCGATCTCGCGAGGACGCTCGAGGCGATCGCCACCGAGGGCCCCGGCCTTCTCTATGGCGGCGCACTCGGCCAGAAGCTGATCGACCGGCTGACCGAGCTGGGCGGCGTGCTGACGATCGACGACATGCGCGAGGCGCGGACCGAATGGCAGGATCCCGTGTCGGCCGACTATCGCGGCCGCACCGTGCACGTGCCGCCGCCGCCCTGCGAGGCGTTCCAGTACCTGCTGACCTTGCGCATCCTGGAGGGCTTCGACTTCTCCAAGATGCCGCGCAACGGCACCGACCATATCGACACGGTGCTGCGCGCCATTCGTCTCGCCGCCGGCGTGCGCATCCGCAACGGCGTGCCGACCAAGCAGAAGCTCGCCGAGCTGCTGTCCGACGGCCATGTCGAGGGCCTGCGCAAGCGCGTGCGCGACAAGAAGCCGATCACCGGCCCTACCGAGCAATGGACCGCCGACCTGAAGGACAAGCCCGAGGAGGGTCACACGACCTCGTTCTCGATCGCCGACGCCGAAGGCAACATGGTGTGCGTGACCCAAAGCCTCGGCGCCGTGTTCGGCTCCGGCGTGGTCGTTCCGGGCACCGGCGTGTGCTGCAACAACTTCCTCTATTGGGCGGACGTCAATCCGGACAGCCCCAACCGCGTCAGGCCCGGCGAGATCATGCCGGTCTGCGTGGCACCCTCGATCGTGACACAGGATGGCAAGCCGATCATGGCGCTCGGCACGCCGGGCAGCTACGGCATCCTGCAGACCCAGCCTCAGGCCTTCGTACAGCACGTCGACTACGGCCTGCCGATCCAGCAGGCGATCGAAGCGCCGCGCGCGCGCCTCACCGACGGCCGCGAGGTGACGCTCGAGACCCGCGTCGATGCCAAGGTGCATGCCGAGCTGCGCGAACGCGGCCACGCCCTCACCAGCGGCCCCGACTGGACGATGAAGGTCGGCGGCATGCAGGGCGTGGCGGTCGATCCCGAAACCGGCACCTTCACCGGCGGCTGCGATCCGCGGCGCGACGGCTACTGCGTACCGGTGTGAACTCGTCGGACGAGGACGAAAAATCGCGCCGCAGCGCGACCGTTCGCGGCCGCTGCCTGTGCGGCGCGATAGAAATCGAGTTCAAGTATCCGGCCTTCTGGGCCTGGCATGACCACTCCGAAGCCAGCCGCGTGGCACATGGCGCGGCCTACGCGACCTACGTCGGCTGCTGGCGCAAGAACGTGCGCATCGCCAAGGGCAAACGAAGCTTGGGCCGGTTCGAAGACGAAAAGACCGGTTCGGTCCGGACGTTCTGCGCCCGCTGCGGCACGCCAGTGCAGTACGAGCGCCGGCCGACCTCGCGCATGGTCGACCTGCCGCGGGCCCTGTTCGAGACCCGGACCGGACGCGAGCCGCGTTACCACCGCCACATCGATCAGATGTGCGACTGGACCTACCGCGGCCAGAAGGTGGTGCCGCTGAAAGGCTATCCGGGCGTCGTCTGGGAGCGCCCCAGGCCGCGCAAGCGGCGCGACGACGACTGAAAGAGCGCTCTCCGGCCTATTTCACGAGGGTCACGACCCGGGTTTGAGAGCGCACATGCGGGGCGAACTGTGCCCAGCCGCGCATGGCAGCGAACTCCCGTGTCGTCACCGCAGCAGGCGAGTCCAGTTCATAGACCGTCGTGTAGAGCTTGGTCGCGCTGCGCCGGCTCCGGCCACGGTCGCTTTCGGAGATTTCACCGGCCGTGACGTAGCGGCGGCCCGATTTGACGCCCGGGCAGGCCAGGGCGTCGGGCAGATGCACCTCGTCGTACCAGCGGTTCCAGTCCGCCTCGACCGAGGCATCGACTTCGGCCGTCACGATTAGAAGGCAATTGGGCAGCGTGCTCATTCGGCATTCCCCTTGCACGATTTCACGGAGAGGGAAGCTACCGGGCCGGAACGGTTCAAGCATCATCTGCGTGTACGATATAGTGCGACCATGGATTCCACCGCCATCGACCGCATCGCCGACTGGCTCGTCCGCCGCGGCCTTGAGGGCACCCCGGAAACCGATCTGCTGAGCGGCTTCTGCGATCGTTGCAACGCGGCGGGCCTGCCGATCTCGCGCGCGCTCGCCCTGATCGACACTTTGCATCCGGTGCACGAGGGCACCGTCTTCCGCTGGCGCGACGACGGCGAGCCCGAGGAGCCGGTGCGCGACTACGGCCCCAGCGACGAAGGCGAAGCCGCCCGGATCTGGCAGACCAGTCCGTTTTTCGCCCTGCTGCAGAGCGGCAAGGAGGAGATGCGCCGCCGCCTCGCCTTCGGCGATCCGGCCGATTTCGAGATCTTCCAGGACATGAAGAACGAAGGGCACACCGACTACGTGCTGCTGCTCTATCGCTTCGCGCCCGACGAAACGATCGGCGAGATGGACTCGGTCTATTCGAGCTGGGCGACCCGCGACCCGGCCGGCTTCAGCGACGCCGGCATGGCCGCGCTCCGCCGCCTGGTGCCTGCGCTCAGCCTCGCCATCAAGACGTCTGCGCTCGCGAAGGTCGCCGCCAACCTGGTCGGCGTCTATCTCGGCCGCGACGCCGGAAAGCGGGTCCTGGAAGGACGCATCCGGCGCGGCGTCGCCGACCGCATCGATGCCGTGCTGTGGTTCTCCGATCTGCGCTCGTTCACCACCATCACCGACGCCGCACACCCGAACGAGATCATCCCGCTGTTGAACGACTATGCGGAGGCGGTGATCACGGCGATCCAGGAGCAGGGCGGCGACGTGCTGAAGCTGATCGGCGACGGAACGCTCGCGATCTTTCGCGCCGACGATGCGTCGGACGCCAGCGCCAGGGCCCTGCGTGCCGTGACGTCGATGCGCGCCAAGGTCGGCGAACTGAACGAGCGCCGCCGCGCCGAGGAGCGGCCCACCAGCACCGTCTATGTCGGCCTGCATGCCGGCGAAGTCTTCTTCGGGAATATCGGCAGCGTCGACCGGCTCGACTTCACGGTGGTGGGCCCGGCGGTCAACGAGGCAAGCCGCATCGCCTCGATGTGCCGCTCGGTCGACCGACCGGTCCTGGTGTCGTCGACCTTTGTCGGCGCCCTGCCGGACGCCGACCGCAGGACGCTGGTTTCGGTCGGCCGCTACGCGCTGCGCGGCGTCGGACACGCCGAAGAACTCTTCACGATCGATCCGGCGCTGCTTCAGGCTGGCTGAAGTCTCGCTAAGGCAAGGTCCAGTTGCGGCGCTCGTAGGCGATCGCGAAGCCTGCTCGCTGGATGTTCGAGAACGACGGGTGCGGTTCGCCCTGCAGCGGCTTGCCGGTTTCGGTGGCGAAACCGGTCGCGCCCAGCCGCAAGCCGTCGGCGATGCGGCGCGCCAGCAGCGCCCCCTGCCCACCCTTGCGCCGCGCGCCTTCCTGCACCGCACCGATGCCGAGCCACGCCGTGCGGCCGGCGACGAACATCGCCGCCCCGCCGACGGCAACGCCGCCGTCGCGCACGACGTAGCAATGCCAGCCCTTGCGGCCGACGATCGCGGCGAGCCACGGCGCCAGCTGCTCGGGCATGCCGAAGCCGTTCACGACGGCGCCGGCAAATGCCATCGCGCCCTGCGGCCCCACTTCGTCGATCGCGAGACCAGTCGGTGCCGCGGGCGGCGGCTCGGCGCCCCGCAAGAACTTCACCCAGGTCCGCTCCAGCGGCTTAAGCCCGAGGCTGCGCGCCTTGCCTTCCAGCGCCGCCGCGCGCGGTCCCGGCGCGACCTGAAGGTAGCCGTTCTTCAGGCCGGCCTCGCGAAACCGCCGGGCCGCAACGTCGAGCGACGCTCCTTCGGCATCGCCACCCAGGCCGCCCCCGATCAAGCGGTTGAACTGGTAATGATCGATGCGCCGGCAGAGTGCCAGCAGCGGCCCGCCGCACTCCACCGTCTCCAGCCCGACGGCCTGCGCGAACGCAGGCGGCGCGGCGGCGCAGTATTCGCGCCAGGCATCGATTTCGATCTGCTCGAGGGCCTCGGTCGAGAGAGTCATCGGCGTCCTCCGTGTCTGGATCCCTTACGCCGTAAGTCTTCCTCCAGATCACTAGCCTTACGTCGTAAGTTTTGCAACAATCGACGCGATGCCTGGATCCTCACGCGCCCGCAGGACCGCGGCCGGCACCGGCCGGCTGAACGCCGACACCGTGATCGATGCCGCGCTCGACCTGATCGCGCGCAACGGCCTGGATGGACTCTCCATGCGGGCGCTCGGCCAGGCGCTCGGCGTCGAGGCGATGTCGCTTTACCACTGGTTCCCGGCCAAGGAACGCCTGCTCGACGCCATCGCCGACCGGCTGATCGCCAGGGTCGCGCTGCCGCCGCTGCCCGCGACCGCGCGCGCCTGGCGATCCTGGATGATCGAGGTCGCCCGGGCCTACCGCCGCATGGGCCTCGCCCACCCTCGGGCCTTTCCCCTGGTCGCCGGCCGCAGATTTCTTTCGCCCAGCGCGATCGATTTTATTCAGAAGACGATCGCCGCCAACCGGATCGCCGGCTTCGATCTGCGTCAGGCGGCGCGGCTGACGCGCACCATCGGCGCCTCGGTGAACGGCATCGTTCTGGCCGAACTTGCCGCACCCGCCCTTTCACAGCCCGCCGCCAAATCCCGGCGTACCGAGCCCGGCCGCGCGAGCGCCGCACCGCATGCGCTCGAACAAGAAGACTGGAACGAAGTCCTGCGCTTTTTCAGCCGTCCTGAACTCGACGGCGCCTTCGAATATGGGCTGGGTTGCCTGCTCGATGGTGCATTGCAAACGATTCGCGATGCACCGCGCAATCGCCGGAGGAGCGCGCCGTCGTCCGGTTGAACCAATCGTGATCGCCACAGCCGCGGGCCCGGCCGGCGATGATTTGTCCGACAACTCGAAAATCACTGCCAAGCCGCTTGCGCGTATTCGCTTCCGGTGCCTACGATGCCGCCAACAATCAAGCCGTCCAATGAGGCGGCGGTCTCGGGAGGAAAAATATGGCTGACACCAAGCGTCGCAGCGTAATCAAGCTCGCCGGCAGCGCGGCTGCCGTGGCATCGACCGGCATGGCGGGAATCCTCGCCTCCGGCCGCGCCCCGGCGCTGGCGCAACAGAAGACGGTGCACTGGCTGAAGTGGGTCGACTTCGTTCCCGCCACCGATCAGATGTTCAACAAAGAAATGATGCCGGCAGCCGAAAAGGCGCTGGGCATCAAGATCAAGCTCGAGACGGTGAACGGCAACGACCTGCAGCCGCGCATCACCTCCGGCATCCAGTCGGGCGCCGGTCCCGACATCATCATGTCGTTCAACAGCTACACTCACCTCTACCAGAACTCGGTGGTCGACCTGAGCGCCCTGGCCGAGGAAGTCGGCAAGCGCGAGGGCGGCGTCTTGCCGTATGCCAAGGCCATCTGCTCGGACGGCAAGATGTACATGGGCATGCCGTGGGCGGTGATCGGCGGCATGATCGCCTACCGGAAGTCATGGTTCGACGAGATCGGCGTCACCAAGTTCCCGGAAACCTGGGATCAGTACCGCGAAGCCGGAAAAAAGCTGAAGGCCAAGGGTCATCCGATCGGCCAGACGCTCGGCCATACGTTCGGCGACGCGCCGGGCTTCACCTATCCGTTGATGTGGTCGTTCGGCGGCAAGGAGGTCGAGGCAGACGGCAAGACCGTCGTCATCAACTCCAAGGCAACGATCGACTCGGTGAAATTCATGCAGGCCTTCTGGAAGGAAGGCCATGACGAGGGCGGTCTCGCCTGGGACGACACGAACAACAATCGCGCGTTCCTGTCGCAGACCATCTCGGCGACCCTGAACGGTGCCTCGATCTACATCGAGACGCTGCGCAAGCCCGATCAGTACAAGACCGCCGACGGCAAGCCGATGAACAAGGACATCCTGCATGCGCCCCTGCCCAAGGGACCAGCGGGACAGTTCGGTTTCCATCTGCTGCAGTCAAACATGCTGATGAAGTACTCCAAGAACCAGGATGCCGCGAAGGAGTTCCTGAAGTACCTGCATACCGAGGAGAACTACCGCAAGTTCTTCGAATCGCAGAAGGGTTTCGCCACGCCGTGCACGGCCAAGTGGGAAAGCGACAAACTGTGGGACGTCGATCCGGTGATGGCGCCCTTCAAGGTCGCTGCCCGCCTCGGCCAGGCGATCGGCAACGCCGGACCGCCGAACGCCAAGGCACAGGAAGGCCTCAGCAAGTACATCGTCACCGACATGTACGCCAAGGCCGTTCAGGGCATGCCGGCAGAGGAAGCCGTGAAGTGGGCCGAGGGCGAACTGAAGAAGATCTACTCGGCGTAGAACATCTTCGTTCGTCGGCGTAGTAACGCGATCAGCAGGTAGCACATGGCAGTGACCGCAGTCTCGGGCGCGGACGTTCGACGCCCTGTCCCGCGACTGCGGCGTCTGGAAGACGAGCGTTGGCTCGCCATGGCGCTGCTGTTTCCGACGGCCCTGCTGTTGGGGTTGTTCATCGCCTACCCGTTCTTTGAAGGCGTGATGCTTTCGCTTTCGAGCGAACGCGTCGGCGTACCCGGCAAGTTCGTCGGGCTCGATAACTTCGTGAAGGTGTGGAACGACTCGATCTTCCGCACCTCGGTGTGGAACACGTTCTGGTACACGGCCGTGACCACGGTCTTCAAGCTGGCGCTCGGCCTGTGGCTCGCCATGCTGCTGAACCGGCATTTCAAGGGCAAGGCGATCATCCGTGCCTTCATCCTGCTGCCGTTCATCATCCCGACCGTGCTCTCGACCTTCGCCTGGAAGTGGATGTTCGACCCCACCTTCAGCGTCATCAACTGGACCCTGTTCCAGCTGGGCTTCATCACCCAGCGCATCAACTGGCTGGGCGATCCCGACCTCGCCATGACCTCGATCATCGTGGTCAACATCTGGCGCGGCGTGCCGTTCTTCGCGATCTCGCTGCTCGCGGGCCTGCAGACCATCAGTCCCGAGCTGAACGAGGCCGCTGCGATCGACGGCGCCAAGCCGTGGAACCGCTTCTGGTACGTCACCTGGCCGCTGCTGCTGCCGGTCACCATGGTGGTGCTGCTGTTCTCGGTGATCCAGACCTTCGCCGACTTCCAGCTGGTCTATGTCATGACCGGCGGCGGCCCGGCCAACGCCACGCACCTTTTCGCAACCTATGCCTACCAGCTCGGCATCGGCACCGGTCTGCTCTCGGAGGGAGCCGCGATCTCGCTGGCGATGTTCCCGTTCCTGTTCCTGATCGTGGTGGTGCAGTTGCTCTACATCAGGCGAGTGGAGACGCGTTGAGATGATCGAAGGCGCAGCCTGGCGAAAGTGGGTGTTCTACAACATCCCGCTAATCCTCTTCGTGTTCGTGCTGCTCTTCCCGTTCTACTGGATGATCATCACGACCTTCCGGCCCGACGGCGAACTCTATCTGCCGTGGAATGCCAAGAACTACCAGCCATTCTGGACCAGCAATCCGACGTTTGAGCACATCCAGTATCTGTTCGAGGAGACCAACTTCGCGCACTGGATGTTCAACACCATGTTCATCGCGCTGGTGTCGACCATCATTTCGCTGTTCTGCGGCGTGCTCGCAGGCTATGCGCTGGCGCGGCTCAACTTCCCGTTCGCCGGTGGTCTCGGAACCGCGATTTTCGTCACCTACCTAGTGCCGCAGACCCTTCTTTTCATTCCGCTCGCCCAGATCATCCGCAATTTCGAACTCGGCGACACGCCTTGGTCGCTGATCCTGACCTACCCGACCTTCCTGATACCGTTCTGTACCTGGCTCATGATGGGATACTTCAAGGCCATTCCCAAGGAGCTGGAGGAGTGCGCCCGCATCGACGGCGCCTCACGCTGGAAGGCGATGGTCTACATCATTATCCCCTGCGCAGTGCCTGGCATTCTGTCGGCAGGCATCATCGCCTTCACCCTGTCGTGGAACGAATTCATCTATGCCTTGGTGTTTCTCTCCTCGCCCGATCAGAAGACGGTGCCGGTCGGCGTCACGTCGGAACTGATCCGCGGCGACGTCTTCTTCTGGGGTCCCCTGATGGCGGGAGCGCTTCTGGGCTCGATCCCCGTCGCGATCGTCTACTCGTTCTTCGTCGAACACTACGTGTCCGGTCTGACCGGCTCGGTGAAGGGTTAACGTCATGGCTCTCGTCAGCATCCGCAACGTCAACAAGGTCTATGACGGCGGCGTTCACGCCGTAAAAAACGTCAATCTCGAGATCAAGGACGAGGAGTTCGTGGTTTTCGTCGGCCCCTCGGGCTGCGGCAAGACCACCACGCTCCGCATGGTCGCGGGCCTGGAATCGATCACCTCGGGCGACATTGCGATCGACGACACGGTCGTCAACAACCTGCCGCCGATGGATCGCGACATCGCCATGGTGTTCCAGAACTACGCGCTCTACCCGCACATGAGCGTGCGCCAGAACATGGCGTTCGGGCTCAAGATGAGGAAATTCGAAAAGAGCGACATCGAGAAGCGCGTCGCCAATGCCGCCGGCATCCTGGGCATCGAAAATCTCCTCGATCGCAAGCCGCGCCAGCTCTCGGGCGGCCAGCGCCAGCGCGTCGCGCTCGGCCGCGCCATCGTGCGCGATCCCAAGGTTTTCCTGTTCGACGAGCCGCTCTCCAACCTCGACGCCAAGCTGCGCGTGCAGATGCGGGTCGAGCTAAAGAAGCTGCACGAGCGGCTCGGCACCACGGCGATCTACGTCACCCACGACCAAGTCGAGGCGATGACGCTGGGCGACCGGGTGGTGGTGATGAAGGACGGAGTCGTCCAGCAGGTCGGTGAGCCGCTCGAGCTCTACAACAGCCCAGCCAATCGCTTCGTCGCGGGCTTCATCGGCTCGCCGGCGATGAACTTCGCCGATGTGACCCTGGCCGACCGCGGCGGCAAGCTGTGGGCCGAAGCCCCCGGCATGACCATCGCGATTCCCGAGGCCTTGGCCCGCCGCGCCAACGGCCGCAACAACGCCAAGGCGACGCTCGGGGTTCGCCCCGAGGACATCCATATCGCAGGCCCCGGCGACCCGGTGGATCTCTGCATGGACGCCGAGGTCGAGGTAACCGAGCAGCTCGGCTCCGAGATCGTGCTCGACACGAGAGTCGGCAGCGCCGCAATCGTCGCCTCGGTCGATCCCACTTCCAAGGTGCGGGTACACGACAAGCTGAAACTCGCCCTCAATCCGGCGCGCATTCACCTGTTCGACGCCGAGACCGAAGCGGCAGTTTAGGCGCATTCAAAGGCGCTGACGTCACTTCAGCCGCCTACTTTCCCTTCCACCAGGCGCCGAGCAGGAAGCGCGAATGCGACCGGCCCGGCGGGATGGTGTCGGACGGCGTCATGCCGCGATCCTTTGTCCACCGGTCGAGCGCAGTCTTCGCCAGCCACCCGATCGTCAGGAAAGTGCCGAAATAGATCGCCGCGGTGAACAGCGCTCTCATGCACTCACTGCTTGGGACCGGCCCAGCCTTCGATCGCGTCCCACTTGGCCTTGCGTTTGTCGGCGTCGGACTTCTTGTAGTCGAAGCCGAACGGGGCGGCGTCGAACGAACCGTAGGTCGGGTTGGCGACCACCAGCCATTCACGGCCCCAGCGCTGCTTGTTCTCGTCGAAGAACTTCAGCCGATCTGCCTCGCTCGTCGTATAGCGGTCGTCGAAGTCGCCGAAATTGTCGCCGAAATTCAGCAGCACGCGATAGTCCTTGGCGACGACGGTGCGACGCGAACTCTTCTTGCTGCCCCAGTCGGGCTTCTCATTCTGCATCAGGAAGGTGTCGACATTGCCGCCCATCGGGAAGCCGAGCTTCTCCATGTTTTCGCGGGTCGCCTTCTCGGTCACCGCGTCGCGGTTGGTGATGTAGAACACCTTCACGCCCCTGGAATCGGCATACTTGGTGAACTCGACGGCTCCCGGAATGGCGCGCGAGACCTGCGCCTCGCAGAACTCGTTCCAGGTCTTCGTGCTGAAGTTCTTGCCCGCCTTGATCGTCCACACCTGGTAGAGCGAGTTGTCGAGCACCGTCTCGTCGACATCGAGGATGATCGCCGGCGGCAGGGCGGCAAGATCGCCCTTCTGTTCGGCCGGCGCCGCCGTCCAGCTCTTGTCGGCCAGCGCCTGGTCGAGGCGGATCTTCGCCAGCGAATAGATCGACAGCGCGTTGCCCTTGAATTCGACCGAGCGCTGCGTCCACAGCGCGGCGATCAGCAAATCATTGGCCGGCACCTCGTCGGCACGCGCCGCACTGGCGGACAGCGCCGCGAGCACGGCGCCGAGCAGCAGAGTCTTTCCTGGCTTCATGCCGATACCCCCTTCAGCAGACTTTGCTTGGTCTCTTCATCGGCGAAGGACGCCTCGATGGCGGTGCGGGTGATATGCCGCAGTGCCTGCGGGTCCAGTCCGGCTTGATCGTACTCCGTGCCCAAGGTGGTATGGAAGAAGGGCGGGTCGTCCGATCCGAGGGTCACACGGACGCCGGCCGCGATCAGTCGATGCAGCGGGTGCTCGTCCCGGCCCCGATACAGTCCGAGTGCGACGTTGCTACCCGGACAGACCTCCAGCACCGTGCCGCGACGCGCCAGTTCCTCCAGCAGCCGGGGATCCTCGGCCGAGCGCACGCCATGGCCGATCCGGGTCACAGGCAGGTCGCGGATCGACGCCCAGACGCTTTCGGGGCCGCGAACCTCGCCGGCGTGAATGGTGCAGCCATAGCCGTGCGAATGGGCCATCCGGAAGGCCGGCGCGAAATCCACCGGCGAGAATTTCGCCTCGTCGCCTCCCATGCCGAATCCCACGACATAGGGATGAGGCAGGGCTACCATGGCCTCCACCAGTGCCAGTGCCCGTTCGGGGCCGAGGTGCCGGATGCAGACGACGATGATGCGGCCTTCGATGGCGAAATCGCGCCGCGCGCGATCGATCCCGTCCTCGAGCGCGCTCAGCCAGGCATCGTAGCCGATGCCGAGCGCCTTGGGCCGCTCCGGCGAGCAGAACATCTCGACATAGACAGCGCCTTCGGCCGCCGCGTCCTTCAGGTACGAATACATCACCTCGCCGAAGTCCCTCGCCGTCTTGAGGGCACGGCAGACGCGATCGTAGGCATCGAGGAAACTCAGGAAGTCCCGCCAGACATAGTGCCCCCCTGCATCGAACATGCCGTCGGGCAGTTCGATGTTGTTGCGACGCGCCAGCTCGAGGGCCAGCTTTGGCGGTATGGAGCCTTCGAGATGGCAGTGCAGTTCGGCTTTGGGAATCACGCGAAGCCTCGAAGCGGAAGAGTGGGACGTTGCAACCAGTTGTCCGGTGAATAGCGCGCACGGCCGTCGACGACATGCAAGGCGTATGCGTGCCGGGAGCGGTTGGAACGGTTGGGGGCGCTCGCGTGCGGCAACAGCCCGTGCAGCACCACGAGCGTGCCGCGTCTCGCCGGAAGCGCCACCGGCTCCGTCGCGGGCCAGGGCGAGGCGTCGAGCGTATCAGTGACCAGCGCCTCGCCGGCGCGATGGAAGCGCTGGCGCAAGGGCCCGCGATGGCCGCCCGCCAGGGCCATCAGGCAGCCATTGTCACGGTCGGCATCGTCGAGCGCGATCCAGAAGCCGGTCACGGTCGACGGCTCGGTATGCAGGTAGGTCGCGTCCTGATGCCAGCCGACTTCGCCGCCGATATGGGGCTGCTTGAAGATGTACATGGATTGCAGCAGCAACGGCTGTCCGAGGCCGAGGGCCCGCGCCAGGCGTGCGAGCTGCGGCCGCCGCGAGATCCTGGCGAACACCGGGTCGAGATCGTGCAGCGCATGACCGATCTTGTTCAGCGCAAGTCGCAGCGGCTGATCGATCGCCTCCTCTTCGTAGAAGAAGCGGATCGCCTCGCCCGACTCGCTGAAATAGCGGTCGCTGGCATGGCTCTGGTCGTGCGCCGAGAAGACGGAGCGCGTCGGGCCCGGATCGAAGCCCGCGACCAGCTCGGCAGCCCGTCCCTGCAGCGCGTCACAATCGGCGGACGACAGGAATTCGGGCACCACGAGGAAGCCGTCGCGCTCATAGGCGGCGAGATCGAATTCGCTCAATTGACGACCCGCTCGATCACGATCGGCCGTCCGGCCGGCGGCGCGTCGCCGATGCGCACCGCCTGCCGGACCAGCGCGATCGCCGCCTCGGCCTCGGATTCGTGCGCGGCATGGACGATGCAGAGCGGGCTGCCCGGCCGCACCGGCGTCCCGACATCGATCATCTCGGCCAGGCCGACCGACGGATCGATCGCGTCGTCGGCATGCGCCCGGCCGCCGCCCAGCGCAACCACGGCGATGCCGACCTGGCGGGCATTCATGCCGGTCACATAGCCGCTGCGCTCGGCCAGGCAGGGCCGGACGACCGGTGCATGGGCGAGATAGTCGCGAGCGCGCTCCAGGAAATCCGCCGGTCCGCCCAGCGCCGTGACCATGCGCGCAAACCGCTCGGCGGCGCGGCCGTCCTCGAGCGCCGCCTCGGCACGCGCCCGCCCGGCGGCGACGCTCGGCGCCAACCCGCCCAGCAGCAGCATCTCGCCGGCCAGTGCCATCGTGACCTCGTGCAGGCGCGGTTCGCGCGCGCCCTCGCCTTTCAGGTAGGCGGCGGTCTCGGCGATCTCCAGCGCATTGCCGACCTCGCGGCCCAGCACGCGGTCCATGTCGGTCACAAGCGCCACCGTCGGCAGGCCAGCCTGGTTGGCGACGTCGACCAGGCTTTGCGCCAGGTCGTGCGCCATTGCTTCGGTGTCGCAGAACGCGCCCGAGCCGCATTTCACGTCCATCACCAACCCGTCGAGGCCGGCCGCGATCTTCTTGCTCAGGATCGAGCTCACCAGCAGGGGGATCGATTCCACCGAACCGGTGACGTCGCGCACCGCATAGAGGCGGCGGTCGGCCGGCGCCAACTCGTCGGTCTGGCCGATGATGGCGCATCCGACGTCGCGCACGACCTTGCGGAAGGTCGCGATGTCGGGCTGCGCCTCGTAACCCGAGATCGCCCCCAGCTTGTCGAGGGTGCCGCCGGTGTGGCCGAGACCGCGGCCCGAGATCATCGGAACGAAGGCGCCGCAGGCCGCCACGATCGGCGCCAGCATCAAACTCACCTTGTCTCCGACACCGCCGCTCGAATGCTTGTCGACCACCGGCCCCGGCAGGCCGAGGTCGCCCCAGTCCAGTTTGACGCCGGAGCGCATCAGGCCGAGCGTCAGCGCCACCCGTTCGGGTGTGGTCATGCCGCGCCAGAACACCGTCATTGCAAAGGCCGCGACTTGGCCTTCGCTGAGACTGCCGTCATGGATGCCGCGCACGATTAGGGCAATCTCGTCGGCCGACAGCTCGTGGCCGTCGCGTTTCCTGCGGATGATCTCCTGCGGCAGCATTTCGGACGTCAGGTGTAGCTCTCGAGGAAGGCGCGCAGCAGACGGCGAACGTCCCCAGAGGCCTGGTTGGCTACGGTAATCGTCTGGTCGTGTCCGATGCCGCCTGGCACCATGCCCGCTGCATAGTTGGTCATGACCGAGAGGCCCACGACCTTGAGGCCGGCATGACGCGCCAGAATGGTCTCCGGCGCCGTCGACATGCCAACCGCGTCGGCCCCCAGCGCCTTGGCGGCGCGGATTTCGGCCGGCGTCTCGAAGCTCGGACCGCAGAACCAGATATAGACACCTGCATGGCAGTCGATTCCCGACTTCCTGGCCGCAGCCAGCAATTGTCCGGTCAGCTTGGGATCGTAGGCGTCGATCATGTCGACGAAGCGGCGCTCCGGGCCGGCGTCGAACAACGGGTTGACCCCGGTGAAGTTGATGTGATCGGTGATCGCCATCAACGCGCCGGGCGGCATGTCGAGCCTGAGGCTGCCCGCGGCATTGGTTTGCAGCAGGGTTTCGCAGCCGAGCGCCGCCATGGTATTGACCGGCACCTTCATCTCGTCGGCGCGGCCGCGCTCGTAATAGTGCGCGCGGCCCTGCAGCACGGCGATCGGCGTCGTCCCGACATGGCCCAGCACCAGCCGCCCGGCATGACCGCTCACGGTGGTGTGCGGAAACCCGGGCAAGTCGGCATAGGCGATCTCTGCGACCTTCTTTACTTCGTCGACGAAGCCTCCGAGGCCCGACCCCAACACCACGGCGACCTTGGGCTGAAAACCGGGCGCGCGCTTCCTGATGTCGTCGATCATGGCTTGGTCAGATTATGGGGGCCGAACGACAGCGGCAGTAGCTGTTCGAGGGTCACCGTCCGATGCAGGCCGTCGGGACCGCAGAGATGGATCTTCAGGTCACCCGAGGCGAACTCGCGCAGCTTCTGCCGGCAGCCGCCGCACGGCGCGATCAAGTCCGGCCCGGGGCCGATCACCAGGCATTCGAGCACGCGCTTTCTGCCTGCACCGACCAGCGCCGCGATCGCCGAGGCCTCAGCGCACCAACCCTGCGGGTAGGCCGCATTCTCGACGTTGCAGCCGCCATGGACGCCGCCCTCCTCGTCGCGCACGGCGGCCCCGACATGGAACCGGGAATACGGCGCATAGGCACGCAGCATCATCTTGCGCGCCATCGCCAGCAGGTCGTCCATCTCAATGCTCCTTCTCGTACGGCACGCCGATCGCCTTCGGAGCGATGGCGCGGCCGATGAATCCCGCGAGCAGGAAGATGGTGAGAAGATACGGCAATGCCTGGATCAATTGCACCGGGACTTCGCCGATCCCCGGCAGACGAACGCCCTGCAGGCGAATGGCGACGGCATCGAGCAGGCCGAACATCAGGCAGGCGCCAAAGGCTGGGAACGGCCGCCATTTGCCGAAGATGACCGCAGCCAGCGCGATGAAGCCCTGCCCCGCCGTCATGTCGCGGCTGAAGCCGGCATTCTGTGCGATCGCGAGATAGGCGCCGGCCAGGCCCGAGAACAGCCCGCACAGCAGCACCGCGCGGTAGCGTAGCCAAGTCACCGAGATGCCGGCCGCTTCGACCGCCAGCGGCATCTCGCCGACCGCGCGCAGGCGCAGCCCGAACCGGGTGCGGGCGACGATCCACCAGGTGAGCGGTACCGAGGCGAGTGCCGCATAGACCAGGATGTTGTCGCCGGCGCCGGGGAAGAAGATCGGCAGCAGCCGCTGGCCGGCGGCTTCGAGTGCCGGCGTCTGGCCGCCGCGCGCGAACCACGCCGCGCCCAGCACCACGGTGAGGCCTGCCGCCAGGATGTTGATGGCGACCCCGCTCACCACCTGGTTGCCGCGATGAGTGATGCAGGCAAAGCCGTGCAGCAACGCCAGCATCTCGGCGGCGACGATCGCGGCGGCGACACCGGCCCAGGCCGAGCCGCTGACCGCGGAGACCGCGGCGGCGAAGAACGCCGCCACCAGCATCTTGCCTTCGAGGCCGACATCGATGATGCCGCTGCGTTCTGAGAACAGGCCCCCCATGGCGCACAGGATGAGCGGCGTCGCCACCCGAAGGGTGGCAGCCAGGGTCAGCAGCACCAGGGTCCCGATATCGGCCATGGCTCAGCCCCGCCGCGCCAGCAGCATTTGCAACCACGGACGCGGCATCTGGGCCAGGGCGCCCGAGAACAGGATCACCAGGCCCTGGATCACAACCACCGTCTCGCGGGTGACGTTGGGAATCTCGAAGGCAAGCTCGGCGCCGCCCTGCTGCAGGGCGCCGAACAGCAGTGCCGCCAACACGATGCCCAGCGGATGATTGCGGCCCATCAGCGCGACCGCAATGCCCGCGAAGCCGTAGCCCGCCGGAAAGTCGAGCACGATGCGCTGGTGCACGCCCATCAACTCGTTGACGCCGACGAAGCCGGCGAGTGCTCCCGAAAGGCACATGGCGAGCATCGTCATGCTGCGCAGATTGGTGCCGGCATACACCGCCGCATCGGGGTTGTGCCCCATGGTGCGCAGCGCGTACCCCCAGGGCGTGTGCCACAGGAACACCCAGACCAGCACGCAGCACAACAGCGCCAGGAGGATCGCGAGATTGAGCGCCGACGGCGCCACCTGGATCCCGAGCCAGCCCAGCACCTCGTGAACCTGCGGCAGCTTGCCGGACGCCGCGAAGTTGCGACTCTGCGGCGTCATCGACCCGGGCGCGATCAGCACGTTCACCATCAGGTAGACCATCAGCGCCGAGGCGACGAAGTTGAACATGATGGTGGTGATGACGATGTGGCTGCCGCGCCAGGCCTGCAGCCAGGCCGGCACCGCCGCCCACGCCGCGCCGAACAGGGCGGCCGCCGCGATCGCCAGCGGAATCATCGCCCAGGCTGGCAGCCAGCGGTCGAGGGCGAGGATCGCCAGGCCACAGCCCAGGCCGCCGATATAGGCCTGCCCCTCGCCGCCGATATTGAAGAGGCCGGCATGAAAGGCGACGGCGACAGCCAGGCCGGTGAAGATGAAGTTGGTCGTGTAGTAGAGCGTGTAGCCGATCGATTCCGCCGAGCCCACGGCGCCGATCACGAGCAGGCGCAGGGCGCGGAACGGATCGACGCCGATCACCGCCACCAGCACGCCGACTACGATGAAGGCGAGCAGGATGTTTGCGAGCGGCATGAGGAGGATTTCCGCCCATGCAGGAAGCGGCGCGCGCGCCTTCATGGCGACACGGCAGGCGGGCGCGTCGCGCCCGCCATCATCATGCCGAGCGTCCGCTCGTCGGCGCGAGCGGCTTCCACCTCGCCGATGATACGACCGTCGAACATCACCAGGATGCGGTCCGCGAGCGACAGGATTTCCTCGAGCTCGGCCGATACCACCAGCACGGCGCAGCCGGCGTCGCGGCTCTTCACCAACTCGCGATGAATGAATTCGATGGCGCCGATATCGACGCCGCGGGTTGGCTGCCCGACCAGCAGTACCCTGGGTTCGCGGTCCATCTCGCGCGCCAGCACAAGCTTTTGCTGGTTGCCGCCCGAGAAGCTCGACGAGCGAAGCCCGGGTTCGCGCGGTCGCACGTCGAAGCGCTCCATCAGCTCGGCGCAGTGCGCGCCGACCACCGGGTTCTGCAGCAGATAGTTCCGCGAAAAGGGCAGCGTATCGTGATAGCCTAGGATCGATGTCTCAGAAGCTCGGAAGGCTCCCACCATGCCCTGGCGCAGGCGGTCCTCGGGCACGTGCGCGAGGCCGAGCGAGCGCATCTCGGCGGGATCTCCCGGATGGTCGGCATCGATCATGCGGCCGCAGACCATGAGCCGGCCGGACGTCGGCGGGCGGATGCCGGCCAGGACCTGCAGAAGCTCGGTCTGGCCGTTGCCCGACACGCCGGCAATCCCGACGATCTCGCCGGCCCGCAGAGCGAGGCTGACATCGTCGAGCAGCTTCACCCCCCGCGCGTCGACCAGGCTCAAATGTTCGGCCGTGAGCCGCGCCTCGCCCGGGTGGACTGCCGCCTTGTCCACCGTCAGCCGCACCTTCCGGCCGACCATCAGCTCGGCGAGTTCCTCGGTATTGGTGTCCCGGGTGGGCCGCTCGGCCACGACCCGGCCCTGACGCATGACGTAGACTTTGTCGGTCACCGCCATGATCTCGCGCAGCTTGTGGGTGATCAGCACGACGCTGACGCCCCGCTGCTTCAGGGTGGCGAGGATGCGGAAGAGCTGGTCGGTTTCCTGTGGCGTCAGCACTGCGCTCGGCTCGTCGAGGATGAGAATGCGGGCGCCGCGGAACAGCACTTTCAGGATCTCCACCCGCTGCTGCTCGCCGACCGAGAGATCGGCCACTCTCGCGTCCGGGTCGACCATCAGGCCGTACTCGCGCTCGAGACGCCCGAGTTCGGCCCGCGCCGCCGCCAAGCCGCCCGCCAGCAACGGGCCGCCCTCGGCGCCCAGAACCAGATTCTCGAGAACCGTGAATGTGTCGATCAACATGAAATGCTGGTGCACCATGCCGATGCCGCGGGCGATGGCATCGCGCGGCCCGTCGATCTCGACCGGCTGGCCGTCGATGCGGATCTCTCCGGCATCGGCCCGGTAAAGCCCGTAGAGAATGCTCATCAAGGTCGACTTGCCGGCACCGTTCTCGCCGACGATGCCGGTGATCTCGCCCCTGCCGATGGCGAGCGACACGGCGCGCACGGCGTGCACGCTGCCAAACGACTTGTCGATGCCCACCAATTCGATGGCGGGGCGCCCGGTCGCCCCGGGTTCGGACACGTGAGGTTCTGTCACTTGCGCGGCCGCCATCGCCCGCGCTGGATCACTTGCAGGAATTGTCGCTCATGTAGTCGTGGACGACGATCTTGCCCGAGATGATGTCGGCCTTGGCCGCCTCGACCTTCGCCTTCATCTCCGGCGTGATCAGCTTCTCGTTATATTGGTCGAGCGCCCAGTCGACGCCGCCTTCCTTGAGGCCCAGCACGGAGACGCCGGGGCGCCAGGTGTTGGCCTGCATCGATTTGAAGCTCTGGTAGGCCGCGAGATCGACGCGCTTGATCATCGAGGTCAGCATCGTGCCGGGATGCAGGTAATTCTGGTTGGAATCGACGCCGATCGCGTACTTGCCGCGGTCCTTGGCGGCCTGCAGGACACCGATGCCGGTACTGCCGGCGGCGGCGTAGACGACGTCGACGCCCCGGTCGAACTGGCCCTTGGCGAGCTCGGCGCCGCGGCCGGGATCGTTCCATGCCGCCGGCGTCGTGCCGGTCATGTTGGCGATCAGCTCGGCGTTGGGATTGGCGTACTTGATGCCCTGCTGGTAGCCGCACTGGAAGCGGCGGATCAGCGGGATGTCCATGCCGCCGACGAAGCCGACCTTGCCGGTCTTGGAGGCCAGCGCCGCCAGCACGCCGACGAGAAAGGAACCTTCATGCTCCTTGAACACGACCGACTGGACGTTGGGCAGCGGCACCACCATGTCGATGATGGTGAAGTGCGTGTTGAGCGCTTCCTTGGCGACCTTGTCGAGCGCCACGCCCTGCGAGAAGCCAACGGCGATGATCGGGTCCTGGCCGCGTTGCGCGAAGCGGCGCAGCGCCTGCTCGAATTGCGTCTCGTTGGTCGGCTCAAACTCGGCGACCGCGATCGAGGTCTCCTTCTTGAATTTCTCGGCGCCCTGGCTCACGCCCTCGTTGAAGGATTTGTCGAACTTGCCGCCGGTGCTGTAGACGATCGCCGGCTTGACGGTGTTCTGCGCCTCGGCGCCCGTCGCCGACAGCGCCACGAGTCCCAGTGCTGCCAGCCCCACGACGGCCAGACATGCGTGCCTGCGGTTCATCCAAGCCCCCTTTCGTTGCGCCAAGTGTGGACCGGCCCGGCTCCGGGGTCTAGGCAGGGAATAGGCACGCGCCTTGCAGAGGCGCTGATTTGAGGATCACAGGAATGGCCGAATACGACCTCGTCATCCGCAACGGTACCATCGCCACGGCGTCCGACGTGGTGAAGGGCGACATCGGCATCCTGGGCGGTCGGGTGGTGGCGCTGGGCGAGCGATTGGACAAGGGCCGCAAGGAGATCGATGCCCGCGGCCTGATCGTGGTCCCGGGCGGCATCGACGCCCATGTCCATTTCGACCAGGACACGGCCGACGGTTCGGTCTTCTGCGACGACTTCGAGAGCGGCAGCCGGGCCGCGGCGGCCGGCGGCACCACGACGATCATCCCCTTCGCCTACCAGAACAAGGGCCAGCCGCTGCGCGACGTGGTCAGCCGCTACCACAAGCGCGCCGACGGCAAGTCGCTGATCGACTACGCCTTTCACGTGATCCTCTCGGATACGAGCGAGAGGGTCATGGGCCAGGACTTCGCGGCCCTGGTCGCCGACGGCTACACCTCGTTCAAGGTCTACATGACCTATGACGACATGAAGCTCTCCGACCGCGAGATGCTCGACGCTCTGGCCGCCGCGCGCCGCGAGCAGGCGATGCTGATGATCCATGCAGAGAACTCCGACTGCGTCACCTGGCTGACCGAGCGGCTGGAGATCAAGGGTATGACCGCGGCCAAGTTCCATGCCACCTCGCGGCCGTTCGTGGTCGAACGCGAAGCCACGCACCGCGCCATCTCGCTCGCCGAACTCTTGGACGTCCCGATGCTTCTCGTGCATGTCTCCGCCAAGGAAGCCATGCACGAGATCCAGCGCGCCCAGGCGCGCGGCCTGCGGGTCTACGGCGAGACCTGCCCGCAATACCTTTTCCTGAGCGAGGAGGATTTCGAGAAACCGGGCGACGAAGGCTCGAAGTGCGTGTGCTCGCCGCCGCCGCGCGGCACCGACAACCAGGAGCACATCTGGACGGGACTGGCCGCCAACACGTTCCAGGTCCTGTCGAGCGATCATGCGGCCTTCAAATATGACGACGTGCGCGGCAAGAAGCTGCCCGGCGCCGACAAGAGCTTCCGCAAAATTCCCAACGGCGTGCCGGGCGTGGAGACGCGCCTGCCACTGCTGTTCTCCGAGGGCGTCAACAAAGGACGCATCACCCTGCAGCAATTCGTGGCGCTCTCCTCGACCAATGCCGCGAAGATCTACGGCCTGCATCCGCGCAAGGGCACGATCGCGGTAGGCTCCGACGCCGACATCGTGCTGTGGGATCCCACGCGCAAGGTCAGCCTGACCAATACGATCCTGCACCACAATTGCGACTACACGCCCTACGAAGGCCGCGAGCTCACGGGCTATCCCGTAATGACTTTCTCACGCGGTGAAGTGGTCATGGAGGAAGGCCGCATGAGCGGTTCGGCCGGCCGTGGAAAATTCATGAAGTGCGATCGGCCCCTGCCCGCCATCCCGCGTGGCAAGCCGCTGATCGATCCGTCGATCTTGAACTAACCGAAGCGCCTTATCGAATAGGCGTCGACCGGCAGGCTGGTCGACTTGCCGGCGAGCATCTCCGAGGTCAGTCGCGACAGCACCGGCGCCAGCGTATAGCCGTTGGAGCTGACGCAATTGTAGAAGCCCGGCAGTCCCGGCACCTCGCCGAGAATGGGCGCGCGATCGATGTTGACGTTCATGCCGGCCCAGATGCGCACGGCATGGAGCGCGCCCAGCGCCGGCACGGCACGGGAGGCGATCCAGAGATTGCCTTCGATGCTCGAACGCAGGGCGCGCGACAGCCTCTGATCCTCGTCGAGACCCGCGGTCCAGCCGCCGCCGATCATGAAGGCGCCGGAGGCCATCTGCTTGAGCGTGAGGTGGCGGCCGGCGTAGGCGACCAGCCGCGTCAACGTCGGCGCGGTCGGCTCGGTCACCACCATCTGCAACGGCGCGCCGCGCACCGGGATCGACGCGCCCGCCATTGCCGCAATCTGGGCGGCCCACGGGCCGGCGGCATTGACGATTCTGCTGCAGAAAATGTCGCCACGCGTCGTCGCGACCTTCCAGCCCGTCCCGTCCCGCTCGATCGCCTGCACGCTGGCGCCGCGCCGGAAGCGCGCGCCCTTGGCCTTGGCGTGCGCGGCGACGGCATACGTGCCCTTCAACGGATTGATCTTGCCCTCGCCCGGGCACCATTCGGCGCCGATCGCCACGTCGCCGATGCAAGGCTCAAGCTCGCGCAACTCGTTGGCGCCGATCATCTCGGCCTCGATGCCGCGGCCGCGCTCCAGCGCCACCTTGGCCTTGAGCACCTCGAGGTCGCGCGCCGTCTCGGCCAGCATCAATCCGCCGGTGACCTTGATCTCGAGATCCTGGCCGGTGTCGCGCTCGATCTCGCGCCACAGCGCCACCGATGCCGGGCCGAGCGGCAGCGTGTCGGCGGCCCGGTTGGAACCATCGGTCGGCTGGCCGGTGAAGTCGAACGCCAGCAGCTGCAAATGCAGGCTGCCGGCGTTGGCACCTGACGCCTGCAAGTTCACGTCATCGCGCTCGACGACCAGCGTCTCGATGCCCTCCTTGGCCAGCCAGTAGGCGAGGCAGGATCCCGCGACGCCGCCACCGATCACCAGAGTGTCGGCCCGTTCGGCCGGCAGCGCCGCCGTGTCGCGCGGCCGCGCCATGTCGGGCGGCACGAAATCCTTGTGCCCGGTCCATTCCGGCTGCTCGACCGACAAGGCCGAAATCGGTACCGGCTTGGCCGGGGGTCGGGGTGCGAACAGGCCGAACTCGCCGACCTCGCCCGGGCAAATTCGCGCCACGACGGAGGCGCAGTAGCGGCCCTGGCAACGGCCCATGCCGGCGCGCGTCGCGCGCTTCAATGCCGCCGGGGAATCGTGGCCGGCTGAAATCTGCCGGCGCAACTCGCCCGCCGTCACTTCCTCGCAGCGGCAGACGATGGCGTCGTCGCGAATCTCGGCCGGCCGCATCGGTTCGGCGGCGAACAGCTGCCACAGGGCCGACTGAAAGCGTGCCGCCCGCTTGACCGTCCGCCGCGCCGCGAGCGGCTCGCCGAGCCTGAGGCCGAGATCGCCGGCGACCGCCCACGCCGCCACTTGTCCTTGCGCCTGCGCGCTCTGGGCACCACCGAAGCGCGCGCCATCGCCGATCGCGAACACCTGCTCGATGCTGGTTCGACCGTTCTCGTCGACCACCGTCTCCATCGAGCCGGTTCCGCGCGCGACGAAGCGATGAGCACAGCCCAGCGAACGCGCCAGCTCCGAGGACGAGGAAAACCCGTAGCCGAGCGCCACGATGTCGGCGTCGATCCGGTATAGTCCAGCGTCAACGCTGTAGACCTTGCGGTCGCCACTGATCTGGGTGACCCGGCTGTTCCAATGCACCAGATTGCCCAGCCGCGCGATCATGGCGGCGCCGTCCAGGGCGAGCAACGGGTCGGCGAGCGCCATCCCGGCCAGCGCTCCGAGGCGCCCGAAGGCCGGCCGCGGAGCGGCCTCGAACACCGCCGCGACATTCGCGCCGCCCTCGAGCAGTTCGACGGCCGTCTGCAGGCAAAGCGGCCCGTTGCCCGCGATCACGATCGCCCGCCCAGGCGCCACGCGATAGGAGCGCGCCAGGGTCTGCAGGCCGCCTACCGTCATCACGCCCGGCAGGGTCCAGCCCGGCACCGGCCAGGGCTGTTCGTAGGCGCCGGTCGCCAGCACCAGCCGGCGCGGCCGGAAGATCGTCGAGCGGCCTGCGACGACAGCCGCGACCTCGTTGGGCGAGAACGCCGCCCACACCGTGGTCTCGTTCAGGATCTTCACGCCGGCCAGCTCGGCCGAGCGGCGCAGCACGGCGCCGTCGCGGAACTGGCTGTCGAGCACGGCAAGATCGGCCCGGTGCGAGGGCGCCAGTGGCTTGAAGAACTGGCCGCCGGGATGCAGTCGCTCGTCGGCCACGATCACATCGGCGCCGGCGATCGCAAGCGAACGGGCCGCAGACAGGCCGGCCGGACCAGCGCCCACCACCAGCACGTCGCAGGCAATCTCTTGCACGGGATCGGATGGCCCGGCCTTCAGGTCCGCCGGCTGAGGCGCTGCCGAGCGGACCTCCATGCCGGCCTCGACCTTGGTCAGGCAGGCGCGCTGACTCGCGCGGCCGTTCACCGTCACCAGGCAATCGAAGCACACGCCCATGCCGCAGAAAGGGCCGCGCGGTGCGCCGGAACGGGCCTGGCGCACGGCAGTGACCTGCGCGGCACCGAGGGCGGCGGCAATGGTCTCCCCTTCCAGCGCCCCGAAAGGCCGGCCGTCGAAGTTGAATTCGACGGATTCATTGGGCCGCAGGTCGGGGTGCCTCAGGCGCATATGGTGAGGTTTACAATGTAAGTTACCGGCAATACAGGCGCTGGTGATACGAAGGGCGGCCGATCACCGGAAGCGCGGCATCACCTTGGTCCAGAAGGCCTCGATGGATTTCATGAGGACCGGGTGCGGCACCAGACTGTTGTAGGTGTAGCAGAACACCCAATCCACCGGCTGCCGCATCTGTTGCGTTTCCATCGCCTTCAGAACGGTGTCGACGGTACCGACATAGGCGTAGCCCATGGCGATCACCTCCTGTGGCGTCGGTGAGGCGCCGGTCTTGGGGTCCATCATGCCGCGGCGGAAGCCGAACGGCTCGAACCAGGCGCGGCCGGAGAACTGTCCGGAGTCCTTCCACAGCGCCATCGCTTCCTCGTCGGTATCGGCAATGATCACGTCGCGCAGCACGCCGACGCCCTGGCCCCTGGGCTTGCCCGAGACCTCTGCATAGACGCTATAGAGCTTGTCCTCGTAGACCGGCAGCATCGGCGGCAGGATCGGCGTGACGTTCTCCTTTGCACAGAACCTCACGGTGCTTTCCGAACTGGCGAAGGGCTGGAACAGCGGCGGGTGCGGCTTCTGCAGCGGCTTCGGGACGACGCCGACCGACTTCAGAATTCCGTTCTCGACGCCCTTGCCCCACTTGGTCGTGGTGTCGAGCGTCCACGGCGTCGGGCCGGCCGGCACCTTCCAGAACCTGCCGTCGTGGGTCAGCATCTCCTCGGTCCAGCATTTCTTGACGATGTGGAAGTTCTCCTCGAAAGCGAGGCGATTGGCGTCGTCGATCTGGTCGTGCTGATGCGGCAGCGCGCCGTGGATGCCGTGGGTCTGCTGCGCCATCACGTCGACCCAGCGACGCTGATAGCCGCGCGCGAAGCCCGCGTTGGCACGGCCACCCGTCATGTGGTCGAGCATCGCGATGTCCTCGGCGACACGGATCGGATTGGCGGCCGGCAGCACGATGCCGAGCTGGCCGACACGGATGCGCTTGGTCTGCATCGCGAAGTAGAGATCGAGCAACACCGGATTGTTCGAGAGCTCGAAGCCCTCGATGTGGAAGTGATGCTCGGTGAAGCTCACCGAATCGTAGCCGAGCTCATCGCCGAGTTTGATCTGCTCGGTCAACTCTTTCAGCATGCGCTGATAGAAGTGCGGGTTCATGCCCGCCATTCCCTGCTCGATCTCCGCGCGGCTGGCGATGCTGGGCAGGTAAAAGAGCGAGGCCTTCATTCGTTTCCTCCGGTTTTCAGGAGGGTGGCACGGTTCCCGGCCTGGGGTCGATGGGCAGCAGCTTGTCGAGCCCCATCATCGTTTCGAACAGCGACGCGGCCTGCAGCAAGGCCGCCTCGCCGCGCGGCTTGCCGACCAGCTGCAGGCCAGTCGGCCGGCCATACTTGTCGAAGCCGCAGGGCACGGCCAGCGCCGGGCTGCCGGCGACGGTGATTGCCGAATTGAGAGTCGAGCCCGACATGTAGTTGTCGAGCTTCTTGCCGTTGATCGTGGCCGGCGCGCGCAGATTGACGTCGAACGCCGCGGTCGGCGCGCTCGGCGTGACCAGCAGGTCGTATTTCTGGAAGAACTCGACCATGCGCCGGAACAGGGCCGCACGCTCGCGCTCCGCCCAGGCGAGCCTGCCGGTCGTCTGTTTCAGGCCGAGCTCGGTGTTCCAGATGATGTCGGGCTTGATCTTGTCGCGATGGTCCGCGAGCTGCAGCTCGCGGTCGACCACGAACTGCTGGCTGCGGAAGGCCATGAAGACCTCGTCGACCGGACCGAAGTCGGGTGTCGCCTCCTCGACGATGCAGCCCAGCTCCTCGAAGCGGCGCGCCGCCTTGGTGCAGATCTCGCGGATCTCGTGGTCGAGTTCGAAGCGGCCGCCGAAATCGGCGCTCCAGGCCACCCGCCTGGGCATGACCGGGCTGGCGACGGCGGCGCTGAACGAAACCGCCGGCGCGTCGAAGGTCATCGGGTCGTGCGGGCAGAAGCCGGCCATGGTGTCGAGGAACAGCGCGAGGTCCGGCACGTTGCGCGCCATCGGCCCCTGTACCGACTGCGGCGACCAGAGATTGCTCGAGGTGCCGCGCGTAACCCGGCCCGGCGATGGGCGAATGCCGACCAGCGAACAGTAGGTGCCGGGCCGGCGCAGCGAACCGCCGTGGTCCGAGCCGTGCGCCAGCCAGACCTCGCCGGTCGCGACCGACACCGCGCCGCCACCGGTCGAGCCGCCGCAGGTCAACGACGTGTTCCAGGGATTGCGGGTGCGGCCGAACACCTCGTTGAAGGTCGAGCCGCCGGCGCCGAACTCGGGCGTGTTCGACTTGCCCATCACGACGCCGCCCTTGCGTTCGATGCGCTCGACCAGCGGATGCGACTTCTGGGGCACGTGGTCGGCGAAGATCGGCGAGCCGTAGGTGGTGCGCACGCCGGCGACGTCGGTCAGGTCCTTGATCGACACCGGTAGCCCGGCAAGCCAGCCGGCTTCGCCCTCGGCCTCGCGGCGCTTGCCGGCCATCAGCGCCCGGGCGTGATCGCGGGCGCGATCGAGGCAGAGTGTCGGCATGGCATTCACCGCGGGCTCGACTTCGGCCATGCGCGTGGCGGAGGCCTCGACCAGGTCGAGCGGACTGATCTCCCGCCTGGCGAGGCGCTGTACCGCCTCAACCGCCGTCAACCTGTAAAGCTCGTCACTCATGCGCTACTCCATCCGCAAACGGCAAACCACCTTTGCCGGACTTGGTGGTTTTGCATATGGGATACTACCCGGTGAGGACACATCAGAATGACTGACGCTGCCACGAGCAAGGCGGAAGGACCGCTGAGCGGATTGAAGGTCGTCGACATCTCGACGGTCGTGGCCGGTCCCTTCGCGGCCGGGCTGCTGGGCGACTACGGCGCCCATGTCATCAAGGTAGAAATGCCGGGCGCAGGCGATTCGCTCCGCGCGCTCGCGCCGCACAAGGACGGCGTGCCGCTGTGGTGGAAAGTGACCAACCGCAACAAGCGCGGCATCACGCTCGATCTGCGCCAGCCCGAGGGCCGCAACCTGTTCGGCCGGTTGATCGCCGACGCCGACGTGCTGGTCGAGAATTTTCGGCCGGGCACGCTCGACGGCTGGGGCATCACCCGCGCCTGGCTGCAGGGCATCACTCCGCGCCTCACCATCCTGCGCGTCACCGGCTTCGGCCAGGACGGCCCCTACGCCAAACGCCCGGGCTTCGCTCGCATCTTCGAATCGATGAGCGGCTTCACCCAGATCTGCGGCGAGGAGGACGGCCGGCCCCTGCATCTCGGGTACCCGATCTCCGACGCCGTCGCCGGCCTGTTCGGCGCGACCGGCGTGCTGGCCGCCCTGGTCGATCTCGCCAGGCACCCCGAGCGGCGCGGCCAGGAGATCGACTGCTCGGCCACCGAGGCGATGCTGCGCACGCTCGAGTTCCTGGCGATCGAATACGACCAGCTCGGCGCCGTGCGCAGGCGCTCGGGCAACCGCAGCCAGTACGCCGCCCCCGGCAACGTCTACCAGACCGCCGACGGCAAGTGGGCGTCGATTGCCGCCTCGACGCAGAGCATCTTCGAGCGGCTGTGCACGGCGCTGGGCCTGCGCGACCTGCTGGACGATCAGCGCTTCGCCACCAACCCGGCGCGGGTCAGGAACTACAAGGCGCTCGACGTCATCGTCGGCGGCGCCATCGCGCGCCTCAACCTCGCCGAGCTGCGCGATACGTTCGCCAAGCACGAGGTCGGCTTCTCGCCGATCTACGACATCGCCGACGTCTTCGACGATCCGCAGATCAAGGCGCGCCAGGCGATCGTGACCGTACCCGACGGCGAGCTCGGCCGGGTGCGCATGCAGGGCGTGGTGCCGCGATTCTCGGAGACTCCGGGACGGGTGCGGCAGGCCGGACCCGCGATCGGCGAACACAACCAGGAAGTCTACGGAACGCTGGGCCTGACACCGGCGGAACTCGACGCGCTCAAGGCGCGCAAGGTCATCTAGGGAGGATCACATGCTGAGACGGCACTTGGCGGGCCTTGCGCTCGTCCCCTTCGCGATTCCCGCGTTGGCGCAAGGCGACAAGGTCATCCGGCTGGTGATCGGCTTCCCGGCCGGCCAGGCCACCGATGTCGTCGCCCGCCTGCTCGCCGATGCGCTGAAGGGCGAACTCGGCGAGACAGTGATCGTCGACAACAAGCCCGGCCAGGGCGGCAGCATCGCGCTCGGACAGGTGGCGCGCGCCGTGCCCGACGGCACGACCATGATCCTGGCACCGCTGGCATCGCTGGTGATCAACCCACACCTCTACAAGAACGTCGCCTACAACACCTTCACGAGCTTCGCGCCGGTGGCCCGGGTCTGCGACCTGCCGCTCGTGCTCGTCGTGCATCCCTCGCTGCCGGTGAAGACGCTGCCCGAGCTGATCGCCTATGCGAAGGCCAATCCCGACAAGCTCAGCCATCCGTCGGCGGGCAACGGCACGTTGAGTCACGTCGTCATGGAGGATTTCAAGGCCCGTGCCGGCATCCGCATCCTGCACGTGCCCTACCAGGGCAGCCCGCCGGCGATGAACGACCTCGTGGCCGGCAACGTGCAGGTCGCGATGGACACCGTCACCGTGACCAAGCCGCTCATCGATTCCGGACGGCTTCGGCTGATCGCAGCCGGCACCCTGCAGCGGCTGCCGGCCTTCCCCGACACCCCGACCATCGCCGAGCAGGGCTTTCCCGGCCTCGAGGCGGTGGCCTGGCTCGGCGTTCTGTACCCCGCCGAGACGCCGGGCGATCGTGTGAAGCGGCTGTCAAACGCCGTCGTGAAGGTGGTGAACGATCCCGCGATGCAGGAGAAGTTCAGGGCCGCGGGCACGCTGCCGCGTACCATGCCGACGGCCGAGTTTGCCGCCTACCTGAGGAGCGAGGACCAGCGCTGGAGCAAGGTGATCGCGAGCTCCGGCATCAAGACCGATTGATCCCGAGCTCGACCGGCTTGCCGTGCGGGGTCGAGCGATAGGCTTCGGCCCAAGCTTCCGTGCGCCGGTCGAGGCTCGCGCGCTCGGTCAACGACTTGGCGAGGCAGATTCGTTCCAGCGCGACCAGCCAGCGCCGATAGTAATCCGAACCGTCGTCGGGCCCCGTCTCGCGCAGAACCGCCGAGAAGGTCTCGACCCATTCAGTCCAGGTGAAGTGGCCGGCATCGCAGAGTTGCAAGGTCAGCGCGAAGGCCTGGGCCTGCCACGGCTCGGCGAACACCGGCCCGCCCGCGTCGCGCGGCAGGCCGGGCAGTCCCTCGAGCCGGTCAGATTGCGTCAAGGTAGTCTTCCCACAGATCGACGTAGATTGCGTCCGCTCGATTGGCGGCCTCGCCCCACAGCTCGCGCGCGGCGAAGCGCACCGTATAGAGGTACTGCGGCTTCTCTCCTTCGAAGCGGGCGTTCGTGTCGGGAAATACGTGGGCGCCGTGGTGGCACTCGATCGTGCCCTGCCGGCCGCGCACGTAGCGCGGCAGGCGCGTGTGACCGATCGGATTGATGTCGCGGGCACGCACCTGCTGGCCCGCGGCGAAGCGCGGGGCGGCATCGGTCTTGCGTGCGGTCGGGCTGCCGGTGCGGATCGCCGGCACGACCTTGTCGGCGGTCAGCGGCGGAGCAGCGACCGGCGCGGCCGGATCGCGATGTCCGGTCTCGATCTCGCGCGGTGTGACGAGACCGGCCGCCAGCGCCAGCTTGATCGACGAGGCGAGCCACTTCTCGTAGTAGCTCATCCGCAGGTACTCGGCCGGCGGCAGCGTTTCGATGCTGTAGCGGCCGGCATCGATGTTCCAGCGGCGCCAGGCGCCGAGCGCACGGCGAATCGCCAGCACGCGGGCCTCCCAGCGGGCATGGAACACGGGCTCGTTGGGCTCCGGCTGCACCGGACCGAAGCCCTGCATGCCGCCCATGTCGTGCACGCCGTTCATGGCGTGGCGACCTTGGCCGTGCCCACCATCGCGTCGCGCGAGATGAGGTCGGCCAGCTGCTCTTCGCTCATGCCCTCGGTGCCGGGCGGCCGCTCGGGCAGCACGAGGTAGCGGATTTCGGCGGTCGAGTCCCAGACCCGCACGGAAACCCTGTCCTCGAGCGGGACGCCGAATTCGTTCAGCACGCCGCGCGGATCGATCACGGCGCGCGAGCGGTAGGCCGAGGATTTGTACCAGACCGGCGGCAGGCCGAGCACCGGCCACGGGTAGCAGGAGCAGAGCGTGCAGACCACGAGGTTGTGAACTTCTGGCGTGTTCTCGACGACCACCATGTGCTCGCCCTGGGCGCCGCTGTAGCCGAGCTCGGCGATCGCGGCGGTCGCGTCCTTCAGCAGCCGCGCCTTGTAGGCGGGGTCCGTCCAGGCGCGGGCGACGACGCGCGCGCCGTTGCGCGGACCGATCTTGTTCTCGAACGTGTCGACGATCGCGTCGAGAGCGGCCGGATCGACCAGCCCCTTCTCGACCAGCAGCGACTCCAGCGCCTTGACCCGAAGCGCTGTCTCCGACGGGACATCCTGCCCGTGCTCGTGCCCGTGTTCATGATGATCGTGGTCGTCGGCCATCCCAGCTCCTACAGCGCGAGGCGTGCCACGTTTCGGCGCTTCTGGCCGAAGTAGAGCAGACCCAACAGCATCAGGTTAAGCAGGTCGAAGGCGAGTGCAAGCTGGAAGGCGGGACGATACGACAAGGTCGCATCGAACACTGCGCCGCCGATCCAGCCGCCGGCCGCCATGCCGGCCATGGCGAACAGCATCACCACGCCGAGCCGCCAACCGGCGATGTTAGCGCCGTAGAGGCGGCGCAGAATCAGCGCGTAACCCTGCACGATCGCGATGTAGGGAATGCCGTGGATGACCGACAGGGCGTAGATGCCGGCCAACCCCTGCACGAAGACGTAGCCGGTCAGCGACACGACCTGGATCAGCGAGCAAAGGATGCTGACCTGCAGCGGGCCGATATGGTCCGACAGCCGGCCCATGGCGAAGGTCGCCGCCACCGCCATCAGCAGGATCAGGGCGATCGCCTCCGACCCGCGCGCCGGCGACATGCCGAGATCGCCGCAGAACGCGACCATGTGCACGAACGGCACCGACATGGCGGCACAGCAACAGAACGACGCCGCCGAGAGCAATACCATCAAGCCCTGCGACGACATCGGCAGATTGGACAGATTCTCCGGCGCCCGCACCGCCTTGGCGCGCGCCACCGGCGAGGGCCGTACATAGAAGGCACAGAGAAAGAGCAGCGTGCCCGCCGTCACGCCATGGATGATCAAGGTCTCGCGCCAGCCGTGCCCGGGCAGCAGCCAGCGATAGACCTGCGGCCAAATGAAGCCCGAAATCGCGGGACCGACCGAGATGATCGACACCGCCGTACTGCGCCGCTTCTCGAACCAGCCTTGGATGTTGTTCATGGCCGGCGTGAAGGTCGCGGCATTGCCGAGGAAGCCTAGCGGTACGGCGTAGCCAAGATAAAGCATCCACTCGCCGCCGCTGGTCGCCAGGAAGACACCGGCGAGGATCGAGAGTCCCGCAATGAACAGCGGCACCCGCGGGCTGGTACGGTCGGCCAGCCAGCCCATGAACACACCGCCCATGCCCATGAAAAAGAAGCCCAGCATGTAGGCCATCGATGGTACGGCACGACGATCGCCGAACTCGGCCGCAATCTCCTTCAGTGCCACGACTGGCAAGTAGATCGCTCCGCCGCCCAGCGCGATGCAGAAGGCCGACAGGAACGCCAGCCGCCAGGCGTACGGACTGTCGACGCCCGTGCGCACGGATGCAGCGCTGCTCACTCCCGCGCCAGCACGGCCTCGGCCGCCTTCTCGGCATTCAGCGCCTGGTCATCGTCCATCAGGACAGTGACCTTGCGCAGCTTGCCGGTGAACTCGAACGGTGCCACGTAGTGCGACACCGGACTCGACCGGTCGCGGCCGATATCGAGCCCCGACCATGAGATGAAGCTGATGAAGCCGACCTGGGTCTCGAAGCCGCCCGCCGCCTCTCCGTCGATCAGCAGAGTGGCGACGTTGATGCCCTTGTTGCGCCGCATGCGCACGCCAAGCCGCCGGTTGCCCGCCGTCAACGGCCGGTCCGAGGTCGCGATGTGGTGCGCGCCGCCGACATTCATGTCGTAGACGAGGCGATTGTCCTTCACATAGAGCGAGTAGCCGCACGTCATGTCGCCATGGGCAATCAGCACGCCCTCAGTCGACGCATCGTCGATGCGCGCGTCGGCCTCGATCGTGTAGCTGCGGCTGCGGACATCGGGTGCCACGTCGGTCGGCACGTGGCCCATGCCCGCATGGAAGACGAAGTGCTTACGCGGCCCATGGAATCGCGCGGCGTTGTCGGCGAAGCGCGGCGCGAATCGGTCGTCGAGCGGCAGCACCTTGCAGGCCTCGGCCTGCTTCCACCATTCGTCGGCCAGCGCCTTCAGCTTCTCGGGCTCTTTGGACGCGAGATCATCGACCTCATTGAAGTCGCGCTCGAGATGGAACAGCTCCCACACGTCCTTGTCGAACGCCGCACCCGGCGGGTGGAACGACACCGCCTTCCATCCGCCCTGCACAAGGCCGCGATGGCCGAACATCTCGAAATACTGAGGCTTGGCCTTCGACGGCGCCTTGGCGTCCTTCAGGCTCGCCACAAAGCTCGTGCCCTCGAGCGGCATCTGCTTGATGCCGTTGATCGTCTCCGGCGGCCTCACGCCCACGATGTCGAGCAGGGTCGGCGTCAAGTCACTGGCGTGGCAGAATTGGTGGCGTAGCTCGCCGCGCGCGGCGATGCCCTTGGGCCACGACAGCACCAGCGGATCGCGGATGCCGCCGCCGTGGGTGTTCTGCTTGTAGCGGCGGAGCGGCGTGTTGGCCGCCATCGCCCAGCCCAACGGGAAGTTCGAATGCGTGTCGGGCCCGCCGATGTCGTCGATGCGCGCGATCTTCTCCTCGATCGGCTCGCGGCGCAGGTTATAGGGGCCCATCGCATTGACCATGCCGAACGGGCCGCCCTCCTGGCTGGCGCCGTTGTCGGACATCACGACAATCAGCGTGTCGTCGAGCTGGCCTGCGTCCTCGAGAAACTTCACGAGGCGCGCGAGATGCCGGTCGGCATGCTCCAGCATCGCAGCGTAGGCGGCCTGCAGGCGCGTGTAGAGCCGCTTCTCGCCTTCAGGCAGTTCAGTCCATGGCCGCACGGCGTCGTTGCGCGGCGGCAGGCGCGTGCCCTTCGGCACGATGCCGCTCGATGTCTGCTTGGCCAGGCGCTTCTCGCGCTCGTCATCCCAGCCATTGGCGAACTGGGCGTCGTACTTGCGGATCAGATCCTGCGGCGCCTGGTGCGGCGCATGGCAGGCGCCGAGCGCCACCCAGGTCAGCCAGGGAATCGAGGGATCGTCGGCGACGTGATCCGCGAGGTAGCGGATCGCCTGGTCGACGAGATCTTCCGTCAAGTGATAGCCGGTCTCGAACGTCCCCGGCGGATCGCATGGCGTGTTGTCGCGCACCAGCTCGGGCGCGTACTGGTCGGTCTCGGCGTCGAGGAAGCCGTAGAAGCGGTCGAAGCCGCGGCCGAGTGGCCAGCCGTCGAACGGTCCCGTGGCGCCCGACTCGGTGAGCGGCGTGACGTGCCACTTGCCCAGCATATAGTTGCGATAACCGTGCGGACGCAGCATCTCGGCGAGCGTGCCCGCTTCCTTGGCGATCTTACCGCGATAGCCGGGATAGCCGGAATCGAAGTTGGCGAGGCACCCCACTCCCACCGAGTGATGATTGCGGCCGGTCAGCAGCGCCGCGCGCGTCGTCGAGCACATCGCCGTGGTGTGGAAACCGGTGTAGCGCAGCCCCTTGGCCGCCAGAGCATCGATGGTCGACGTGGCGATCGGCGAGCCATAGCAGCCGAAGTCGGAGAAGCCGACATCGTCGAACAGCACGACCAGGATGTTGGGCGCACCCTTTGGACGCTTGGGTGCTTCCGGCCAATGCGGCTGGGAATCTCCCACCGTCTTGCCGATTTTGGCCGTCATTGCATTTCCTCCGCTTGGCGATTCTTCTAGCATGAGGCATGGCGCAGTTCACAAGAGATGGCCTAACCCTCGCCTATGACGAATTTGGCCCAGGCGACGCCCGCAAGTCGATCGTGCTGGTGCACGGCTTCTCGTCGAACAAGTACGAGAATTGGAAGCGCATGGGCTGGTACGACGCCATCGCCGGCAAGGGCCTGCGTGGACTGGCGATCGACTGCCGCGGCCATGGCGAGAGCGCCAAGCCGCACGATCCCGCGGCGTACGACCGACGCAAGATGGCTGGCGACGTATTTGCACTGATGGACCATGCCGGCATCGAGCGCGCGCATCTGCTGGGCTTCTCGATGGGCGCGCACATCGCATTGACCGCGGCCATGAGCGATGGCGGCCGCGTCGATCATCTCGTGGTGGCCGGTGTCGGCGGGCGCATCTTCGAGCCGCCCACGGACCCCGACGGCATGGCCAAGGCGATGGAGGCGGAGTCTCCCGACCACATCGCCGACCCGATGATGAAGAGCTTTCGGCACTTCGCCGACGAACAGAAGGAAGACCGGCTGGCGCTCGCCGCCTGCTCGCGCGGCCCGCGCGAGGCGATTACGCCGGACGCGCTGTTCGCAATCCGCCGGCCGACCCTGGTGATCGCGGGCCAGCGCGACGAGCTTGCCGGACCGCCTCAGGGGCTGGCCAAGGAGATCGCCGGCGCCAAGGCCGTCACCCTGCCCGGCTGCGACCACTTCTCGATGATCGCGCACGGGCTGTTCAAGGCCAACGTCTTCGACTTCTTCGACGGCTGGCTCGAGTAATGGCCAGGGTCTCGTTCAAGTCGATCCAGGCGCGCGCCGCCAAGCGCAAGGGCGGACCGAAGGCGCTCGCGAGCCTGATGCCCAGAAAGCCGAACAACAAGGCGCTGGCCAAGATCGGCGACGATCGCGTGCTGGCCGACATGGCCGAGCGCATCTTCTCGGCGGGCTTCGTGTGGGATGTGATCGACAAGAAGTGGCCGGGGTTCGAGGAAGCCTTCCTGGGCTTCAATCCCAAGCGGCTCTTGTTCCAGCCGGCCGAGTATTGGGAAGGGCTGGTCTCCGACAAGCGGATCGTACGCCACCCCGGCAAGATCAAGGCAGTGCGCGAGAACGCCAAGTTCGTCCTCGAGGTCGCCAGGGAGCACGGCAGCTTCGGCAAGTTCCTCGCCGCCTGGCCGGCCGAAGACCAGGTCGGGCTGATGGAGGTGCTGGCCAAGCGCGGCACGCGGCTCGGCGGCTTCAGCGGCCAGTACTTCCTGCGCTTCCTCGGCTGGGACGCCTTCGTGCTGCAGGGCGACGTGCTGGCCTGCCTGCGCGACAGCGGCGTGGCGATCGGCACGGGTACGTCGAAGAAGGATCTTCGTGCAGCCCAGGCCCAGTTCAATGCCTGGAAGCAAGAAAGCGGCCTGCCGATCGCGCACATCTCGCGGACCTGTGCGCTGTCGATCGGCGAGAACCATGCCATGGCGCGCCTCAAGGAGCTGATGCAACTGCCATGACCAGGCTGCTGCTGATCAATCCCAACACCACCCAGTCGATCACCGACCTGGTGCTGAAACACGCAAAGCGCTTCGCCACCACGGGCACATCCCTGCGCGCCGTCTCCGGCGCCTTCGGCCCACGCTACATCGCGAGCCGCATCGGCTATGCCATCGCCGGCCATGCCGCCGTCGATGCGCTGGCCAACGACAAAGGCGCGCGGGATGCGGTCGTGCTGGCCTGCTTCGGCGACCCCGGTCTCGCGGCCCTCAAGGAGGTCAGCAAGGTGCCCGTTGTCGGCATGGCTGAGGCCTCGATCCTGCAAGCCTGCGCGATCGGTCGGCGCTTCTCGATCGTCACCGGCGGCGAACGCTGGAAGCCGATGCTCGAGGAGTTCGTCGCCGCGCAGGGACTGGCGGCGCGGCTCGCCTCGGTACGCACCGTGGCGCCTACCGGTGCCGACATCGCGCGCAACCCGAAGGCGGCGATGGCACTGCTGGCCAAGGGATGCAGCGCCTGCGCGCGCGAGGATGGAGCCGACGTCGTGATCCTGGGCGGCGCGGGACTCGCCGGCCTCGCGGCAAAGTTGCGGGCCACGGTCGATGTCCCTCTGCTCGATGGGGTTGCCTGTGCCATTTCGATGGCCGAGGCGCTGGCCAAACAGAAGCCCGGCCGTGCCGGCGCAGCACCCGCGCCGGTCGAAAGCGTCGGTCTCAGCAAGGGGCTCGCAAAGCTGATCAGATCGCCGTAGGGTCCCTCCCCATGCGTCTCGTCAGCTTTCGCCATGCAGGCGCGCCCAAGATCGGCGCGGTCGTCGACGGCGGCATCGTCGATCTGTCGGCCCGCAGCAATGGAAGCTGGACGGCTTTGCGCGACGTCATCGCCAACAAGGCGCTGGGTCAGCTCGCGACGCTCGCCAAGGGACAGCGCGCCGATCTGAAGGTCGAGGATGTCGAACTGCAGCCGACGATCCCGAACCCCGACAAGATCCTGTGCATCGGGCTGAATTACGCCAGCCATGTCGGCGAGGTTGGCCGCGAACTGCCCAAGGTGCCGAGCGTCTTCTCCCGCCTGCATAACACCCTGGTGCCGCACGGCGGCGACATGATCCGCCCGCAGGCATCGACCAACTTCGATTTCGAGGGCGAGCTCGCCATCGTGATCGGCGAGCGCTGCCGTCACGTGCCGCGCGCCCGTGCGTTGTCGGTGATCGCGGGCTACACCTGCTTCATCGACGGCAGCGTGCGCGACTTCCAGAAGCAGTCGGTGACGGCGGGAAAGAACTTCCCCTCCACCGGGCCGCTCGGGCCATGGATGGTGACGACCGACGTCATTCCCGATCCGCAGAAGCTCGAGCTGACGACACGGTTGAACGGCAACACGGTGCAGCACGACACGACCGATCACATGATCTTTGACGTCGCCACCATCATCGAATACCTGTCGACCGTTACCTGGCTTGAGCCGGGCGACATCATCGCCACCGGCACGCCCGATGGCGTCGGCATGGGCCGCAAGCCGCCGCTCTGGATGAAAGGCGGAGACAAGCTCGAGGTGGAGATCTCGGGCATCGGAAGGCTCGGCGTCAATGTCGTCGACGAGTGAGCCCTTAGGGGCTCCGGCCGACATCGGCTGGGCGCGCGATGCCAAGGTCATCTCGATCGTGGCAATCGCGCATTTCGTCAGTCACGTCTTCATTATGCTGCTGCCGCCGATCATGCTCCTGGTGAAGGATCATTTTCGCGTCGACTACACCGACATCGCGCTCGCCATCACCGCCTACAACGTGATGTCGGCGCTGCTGCAGACGCCGGCCGGCTTCCTGGTCGACAGGGTCGGCGCGCGCATCATGCTGACGCTCGGCCTGATCCTGAGCGGCGTGGCGATCTGCGTTTCGGCCCTGCTGCCGGGCTACTGGGCGTTCCTGATCGGCTATGCGCTGCTCGGTGTCGCCAACACCGTCTATCACCCAGCCGACTACTCGATCCTGTCGGCCACGGTCGACGGCAGGCGCATCGGCAAGGCGTTCTCCGTCCACACCTTCGCAGGCTACCTCGGCAGCGGCGTCACGCCTGCCATGGTGATCGCCGCAGTGGCGATCTGGGGCTGGAATGGCGGTTTCCTGTGCGCCGCGGTCCTATCCTTCGCGGCGGCCATCCTGCTGATGGTCACCGGCAGCGTGTTGCCGCGGGTGCCGCGCAAGACCGCGACGGTCACTACCAAGTCCGGCGAGTCCAAGGTCGGCTGGGACCTGCTGCTGTCGCCGCCGATCCTGCGCAACCTGCTCTTCTTTTTCTGCCTCGCCATGGCCAACGGCGGCATCCAGACCTTCGCCGTGGTATCGCTCGGGGCACTGCACGGCACCCCGGCATCCGTCGCAAACGTCGGCCTCTCGGGCTTCCTTCTGTTCAGCGCGCTGGGCGTGCTGGTGGGCGGCATCATCGCCGACCGCACGCCGCACCATGAGCGCGTCGCCGCGGCGGGTTTTGCCTGCACCTCGACCATGGCCGCCCTGCTGGGTTGGGTCGAGATGCCGGCGGCTATCCTGATCCTGGTGATGTCGGCCGGCGGCCTGCTGAACGGCATAATCCAGCCGAGTCGCGATATGATGGTGCGCGCGGTAACCCCGCCTGGCTCGTTCGGCAAGGTGTTCGGTTTCGTCACCACGGGCTTCAATCTCGGCGGCATGGTGGCGCCGCTCACCTTCGCCTGGCTGATGGACCACGGCCAGCCGCGTCTCATCTACGTCATCGTCATCGTTTTCATCCTGCTGGCGCTGCTCACTGCCATGACGCGCCGCAAACCGGAAGGCACGCCCCAATGGACTCGCTGACTTCTAACCGAGCCGAAACCCGCGACGCGCTGCAGAAGCGCTACGGCGCCGAGGCGGTCCCTGGGGTCGGCCCGTGGAACGACACTATTGCCCTCCTGCTCGATCACCGTTCTGTGCGGGGCTACAAGCCCGACCCGGTGCCCGCCGGCACGCTGGAGACCCTGATCGCGGCAGCGCAGTCGGCGGCCACCAGTTCCAACATGCAATGGACGTCGGTAGTCGCCATCACCGATCCCGCCAAGAAGAAGGTGCTGGCCGAGATCGCCGGCAACCAGAAGCACATCGAGCAATGCCCGCTCTATCTCTGCTGGGTCACCGACATGTCGCGCAATAGCGCGATCGGACAGGCAGAGAAGACCGAGCTGAAGGTGATGCCCTGGCTGGAAACCTTCCTGGTCGCCTCGGTCGACGTGGCTCTGGCGGCGCAGAACGCCGTGGTCGCCGCCGAATCGATCGGCCTCAGCACCGTCTACATCGGCGCGATGCGCAACGATCCCGAGCGAGTTGCCAAGCTGCTCGGCCTACCGCCGCAATGCTTCGTGCTGTTCGGCCTGTGCGTCGGTTACGCCACCGAACAGGCCGCGGGCGAGGTCAAGCCGCGGATGCCGCAGGCCATGATGCTGCATCACGAGAGCTACGACGCCTCGAAGGCCGGCGCGCTGCGCCAGACTCACGACAAGGCGATGACCGAATTCTCGGCGCGGAACGAAATGCAGGCCGGGACCTGGACGCAGCGCGTGCTCAACCGACTGGGCCCGATGTCGTCGATGAACGGCCGCGAGCGGCTGGCTGCCGCGCTGGCCGCGCTCGGCTTCACGATCAAATAGCCCAGAGCATCGTCAGGGTGCCGGGATCAGCGTCACGTCGACGCCGTAGGAGTGCGCGCCGCCGCCCAGGATGACCCCGCGCAGCGGGCTGACGTCGGAAAAGTCACGGCCCCAGGCCACGGCGACGTGATCCTCCCGAGCGACCAGATCGTTGGTCGGGTCGAGATGGACCCAGCCCGCCTTCTCCCCGCACCACACCGCGACCCAGGCATGGCTGGCGTCGGCGCCGCGCAGCGCCACCTCTTCCCTGGAGTGAACGGTGCGGATGTAGCCCGACACGTAACCTGCCGCGAGGCCGTGCGAACGCAGCGCCGCGATCATGACATGGGCGAAGTCCTGGCAGACGCCGGCCTTGCCGTAGAACACCTGGTCGAGCGGCGTGCTGATGTCGGTGGCGCCAGGGTGATACTCGAAATCCTTCCTGATGCGCGCGGTGAGCTCGCGCGCCGCCTCGAGGATCGGCCGCCCGGGCTTCAGCGATTCCGCCCCGTAGGCGCGCAATTCGGGAATGATCGGCACCAGGGGCGATTCATGGACGAATTCGCTGGCTTCGATCGGCGCCGGGAAGCCGTCGCCGATCAGTGCCGCGTGCAGCGTTTCCCAGGACGGCGTCTCGGTGGCCGGCGGCGGATCGGGAAACTTCACCTCGACCGTCGCGCGCACCTCGATGTCGAAGCGGGTGTGCGGCTGGTCGATGCGATAGACGCCGATGTGGTTGCCGAAATAGTCGAGATGGCGCACCGCGAGCGCGGGCTCCGGATGGGCCACGATGTCGATCGCCGACACGGTCTGCCCGACGAACTCGCGCGCCCACAGATGCGCGATGTGGTGCGCCGAATCCACGCTGTTGGCGTAGCTGTACGAGGTGCGGTGCGAGAGCTGGTAGCGCATGGTCAGCTGCCCATGAAGCCGACGGCCTGCGCCGTCGGCACGTGGCTGAAATAGGCGCGCGTGAGCGCCTCCGACAAGGTTTCCAGCCGGGATTCGGCATCGTTGGCGACGTCACGCAGCATCGAAAGCGCCAGGCCCTCGTGCCGCCAGCTCTTCTCCTCGCCGCCGAACTGGCGGACGACACGCTGCAGATCCTCCTCCAGCGCCGACGGCAACGCGGCGACCTGCACACCGGAGGCCTGGCCGAGCCGCTCAAGGTGGTTCGCGATGGTGCGCATCTGGAAAGCGAAGGAGCGCGGATTGGACTCGTCGATTACCACGAGGTCGAGCACCGGCGCAGGCTGCAGCTGGCCGAGATAGCGCCAGCGATAGGTGATGGTGCTGTCGCACAGCTCGAGCGCGATGCGCATCGACGCGTCCCAGTCGATCGGCGAGTGCTGGAATGGCCCCAGCGCGCCGGTCAGCACGAACTGCGCGCGTTCGAGACGCCGGCCCAGATCAAGGAACAGCCAGCCGGTGCCGCGCGTCATGTTCTCCTGCGCCAGTCCGGAGAGCGTGGCGACGAAGCGGGCGATGTTGTCGAGGGCGGCAAGCAGAAGATCGAGGTTGCCGCGGGTCGACAGCACCTTCTGCCGCACGTCGGCCAGCAGCGGGCCGACCGCCGCGGTCATGTCGGCCGAAAAGCGGTCGCGCAAGTTGCCGGTCAGCCGCTGGATAGCATCGAGCACCTGGAACAGGCCGCGCTTTTCCGAGGCGATCGTGATCAGCCCTTCCTGGAATGCCGCGCCATCGGGCATCGACAGCGCTGCCGACGAAGGCATGAGGTTGGCGCCGTCGAGCAGGCGGCCGAGCAGCCGCAACTCCTGCGCCTCGCGCGGTCCGACGACGCCCTGGGCTATGCGGTTGGCCGTGGTACGCAGCAAGCGCGTATCGTTGTCCAGGCGCTCGATGTAGCGCCCGAGCCAGAACAGATTATCGGCCACCCTGCTCTGCAGCTCGGCACCGCCGCGATCGACCGCAAGCTGGTGGAAGCGCCGGCTGGGCGGCAACTGAACGTCCGAAGCATCCTCGGTCAGCACCCACACGTCCTTGAGCGTGCCGTTGAGACGGCCGAGTGAGCGCAGTGCCGTATCGCCAGCCGGCTCCCGCGCCAGCCCGCCCGGCAGCACGCGATAGCCGCGACCTGCCGGGTCGGCGCCCGAATCGGCGCCAGGATCGGCGATCACGAAGCAACGCACGACCATCGCCGCCGGCGCCAGCCCTTCGCCGTCCCATTTCGGGCTGAGCGACGGCACGACGGGATATTGCGCGACGAACTGGCCCGGCGCCGAGCGGATGCGCTCCTCAAGCGCCTTGCGTGCCCCGACCTCGAGCATTCCAACCACAATCGGCTCGCGGTCCTGGCCGAGACAGGGACGCACGATCATCGAGTCGAGATTGGCCATGGCAAAGGCATAGGCGGTCGGCTCGCCGAGCCACCACAGATCGAGCGAGGGTAATTCGAGCGCCTGGCCCAGCAGCTTCTGGCTCAGCCGCTCGAGGAACGGCATCAACGCCGGCGTCTCGACGAGGCCCGAGCCCAGGGCATTGGCGAGCGCGAGCGTGCCGGTGCGCGTGGTCTCGACCAGGCCGGTGACGCCGAGCGCGGAATCGGCGCGCAGTTCCAGCGGATCGGCGAACGAGCTGTCGAGGCGTCGCAACAACATGTGTACCGGGCGCAGACCGGCAAGGGTCTTGATCGAGACCGCGCCGTCGCGCGCCACCAGGTCGCCGCCCTCGACCAGCGGCACGCCCAGTGAGCGCGACAGATAGACATGCTCGAAGTACGAGGCCGACAGCGAACCCGGCGTCAGCACCGCCATGTTGGGATTGGCCACTCCGGCGGGCGCCATCGTCGCCAGGGAGTCGTGCCAGCGATCGACGAACGGCCGCAGATGCCGTACCGGAATCGAACGGAATGCTTCCGGCAGACTGCGTGCCAGCACACGGCGCATTTCCAGGGCGTAGCCCGCACCCGATGGAACTTCGGTGTGGTCGGCCAGGACATGCCAGCGTCCGTCGGCCAGGCGCACGAGATCGACGGCGTACTGGCCGAGATAGCGCGAGGGCGCCACGCCGTCGGTCACCCGGCAGGCGCGCAGGAAATGCCGGTTGGCGTGTACCAGCATCGGCGGCACCAGGCGTTCCTTGAGCAGCGTCTGCCGGCCATAGAGATCGGCCAGGACACGATCGAGCAGCTGCGCACGCTGGATCAGGCCGCTTTCGATCGTCGACCATTCGTCGGGCGCGATCACGAAGGGCAGCGGATCGAAAGTCCAGCCCGGCGCGCCGCGATCGTCGACCATGTTGACGGTGGCGCCAGACTCCTCGAGCTGGCGGCGCGCGCTCTGCACACGCTCGCGCAGGCCGCCACCCGGCAGGGACCGGATGACGCTCAGGATGCCCTGCCAGTGATAGCGAATCGACTTCTGGCCGGTGACCAGCTCGTCGTATGCGCTCGCCGGCGACGAGGTGAGGCCGCGCAACGACTCCATAAGTGACTAGAATCGCATGGCTAATTGACCCGGTCCACCGCTTCAGGCGCGGCGCAGGTCGAGCGTCAGCGGATGCTCGGGATTGTCGATCGGTCGCGGCTCGGCCGACGGACCGCCGGTGTGCCCGAACGCGAAGAAACGGGCACGCCGGCGTGCTTCGGCCTCGTTGGCATTTACCGGCATACGATCGTAATTTCGGCCGCCGGGATGCGCGACATGGTAGGTGCAGCCGCCGAGCGACCGGCCGCTCCAGCCATCATAGATGTCGAACACCAGCGGGGCGTGCACGCCGATCGTCGGATGCAGGGCATTCGACGGCTGCCAGGCACGATAGCGAACGCCGGCGACATATTCGCCCGCGATGCCGGTCGCGTGCAGCGGCAGGCGATAGCCGTTGCACGACACGACGTGGCGCGCATCGTTCAGCCCCTCGACCTTGACCTGCAGGCGCTCGACCGAACTGTCGACGTAGCGCACCGTGCCGCCGCCGCCCGGCTCCTCGCCCAGCACGTGCCACGGTTCGAGCGCGTGCCTCAGTTCCAGTTCGATGCCGCGCTGCGCCACGTTGCCGATGTGCGGGAAGCGGAACTCGAAGTGCGGCGCGAACCACTCCTCGTCGAAACGATAGCCAGCCGAGGCGAGGTCGGCGAGCACGTCGGTGAAATCCTGCCAGACGAAGTGCGGCAGCATGAAATCGTCGTGCAGGCGCGTGCCCCAGCGGCTCAGCCGCTTCTCGTAAGGCCTGTCCCAGAACGAGGAGACCAGGCCGCGCAGCAACGACTGCTGCGCGACGCTCATCTGCCAGTGCGGCGGCATTTCGAAGGCACGCATCTCGAGCAATCCGCGGCGGCCGGCGGCGCTGTCGGGCGTGAAGAGCTTGTCGATGCAGAACTCGGTGCGGTGCGTGTTGCCGGTCGCGTCGACCAGCAGGTTGCGGAAGATTCGGTCGACCAGCCACGACGGCGTCTGACGGCCGGGCTTGATCTGCCGGAACGCGATCTCGAGCTCGTGCAAGGCATCGTTGCGAGCCTCGTCGATGCGCGGATGCTGGCTGGTCGGGCCGATGAACAGGCCGGAAAACAGGTATGACAGTGACGGGTGGTTGAGCCAGTAGCCGAGCAGGCTCTTGAGCAGGTCGGGGCGGCGCAGGATCGGCGAATCGGCGGCCGACGGCCCGCCCAGCACGACGTGGTTGCCGCCGCCGGTGCCTGTATGTCGGCCATCGATCATGAATTTCTGCGCGCCGAGCCGGGTGTAGCGCGCTTCCTCATAGACGATACGCGTGCGCTCGACGACCTCGCCGAAATCGTTCGATGGATGGACATTGACCTCGATCACCCCGGGATCGGGTGTGACGCTGAAGTGCAGCAGGCGGGAGTCGCCGCCCGGCGGCGCATAGCCCTCGATGAAGACCGGTTGGCCCAGCTCCTCGGCGGTATCCTCGATCGCCGTCACCAGTTCGAGGTAGTCCTCGGTGCGTTCGACCGGCGGCATGAAGACGTGAAGGTGGCCGTCGCGCGGCTCGAACGCCATGGCGGTGCGCACGATCCAGCCCGGTGACGACCCGACCGGCGGCCGGTCGTTGTCCGGCGCCAACGCGCGCCTCCAAGCGTCTCGGCGGGCGCGCTCGTCGCCGTGACCGCTTGCCTTCTCGTCGATCGGCCGGACCTGCTCCTGTCGCCGCAGCACCGGGGCGCGGCGGAAGGCATCGATCGGCGGCAGATCCGGATGCTGGATCATCGGATCGGGCTCGGCGAGGAAGCCGATATCGGAAGGCGCGGCCCACGGCAGCGAATCGAGCGGCAGGCGGTAGCCGATCGGCGAATCGCCCGGGATCAGATAGCACTTCTCAGAACGCAGGAACCACGGACCGCTGCGCCAGCGGCCTCTGCCGTTGAGCTCGCGCATGATCGGTAGCACCGTGCCGACGGCGCTTTCGAGGCCCTGCTCGAAGACGCGGGCGATGCGCGCCCGCTCGAGCGGGTCCTTGGCCTTGTTGATGTCGACCTCGACATTGCTCGGCAGGCGCCGCTCGCGCCACAGGTAGTACCAGGTGTCCTCGAAGGCCTGGAACAGATAGGAGGGATCGAGTTGCAGGCGCTCGGCGAAGGCGACCGCGAAGCGCTGCGCGCCCTCGGGCGTCGCTCCGACCGGCTTGTCTTCCAGCGCCGTGAGCTGCGGATCGCGCCAGACCGGCTGCCCGTCCTTGCGCCAGTAACAGCCCAGGGCCCAGCGTGGCAGCTGTTCGCCGGGATACCACTTGCCCTGGCCGAAATGCAGCAACGGCCCTTGAGCGAAACGGTCGGCAAGACGACGGAACAGGATGCCGGCGCGACGGCGCTTCTCGGGTCCTAGAGCGAGCGTGTTCCACTCCGCGCCATCCATATCGTCGATCGACACGAAGGTCGGCTCGCCGCCCATGGTGAGCCTGAGGTCGTTCTTGACGATGTCGCGCTCGACGACGTTGCCGACGCCCAGCAACTTGCGCCATTGATCGTCGGTGTACGGCTTGGTGGTGCGCGGCGTCTCACGGATCCGGGTGACCCGCATGTCGTAGGAGAATTTGACCTCGCTCTCGTCGACGCCACCTTCGATCGGCGCGGCGCTCGACGGCTCCGGGGTGCATGCGAGCGGAATATGACCTTCGCCGGTCAGCAGCCCCGACGTCGGATCGAGGCCGATCCAGCCAGCCCCCGGCAGGTAGACTTCGCACCAGGCATGGAGGTCGGTGAAGTCGTGGGTCGGACCTTCGGGTCCCTCGAGTGGCTTCTCGTCGGCGACGAGCTGGATCAGGTAGCCCGACGCGAAGCGCGCGGCGAAGCCGAGATGACGCAGGATCATCACCAGCAGCCAGCCGGTATCGCGGCACGAGCCCTTGGCGAGTTCGAGCGTCTGCTCGCAGCTCTGCACGCCCGGCTCCATGCGCACGATGTAGCCGATCTCCTTCTGCAGTCGCGCGTTCAGGCCGACGATGAAATCGACGGTGCGCTGCTTGCCGCGATCGACCCTGGACAGCCACTCCTTCAATCGCTGACCGAGCGGCTCGAGTTTGCGAAACGGTGCGATCTCTTCGGCGAGCGAGGGGTCGTAGTTGAACGGCCAGGTTTCGGCCGATGGCTCGAGAAAGAAATCGAACGGATTGGTCACCGCCATGTCGGCGACGAGATCGACAGTCACTTCGAATTTCTGCGTCTTCTCCGGGAAGACCAGCCGGGCCAGGTGATTGCCCTGCGGATCCTGTTGCCAATTGATGAAGTGGTCCTTGGGCTCGACCTTGAGCGCATAGGACAGCACCGGCGTGCGCGAATGGGGAGCGGGACGCAAACGCACGATCTGCGGCCCGAGCGCGACCAGCCGATCGTACTCGTAGGTCGTGCGATGATGCAGGGCGACGTGAATGCTCATGTCGGGATGCTTGCTCGGGTCTCGTCGTTCCGCTCTTCAATACACTTAGCAAGTGACATGCCAGCGGCAAACGTCTTGAGTCGGGCCATGACCGACCTTTTCGATCTCACGGGCAAGGTGGCGCTGGTGACCGGCGGCAGCCGCGGCCTGGGCTACCAGATGGTGAAGGCCTTCGCCGCTCACGGAGCAGATATTTTCATTACCAGCCGAAAGCTGGAGACCTGCGACAAGGTCGCAGCCGAAGTCCGGGCGATGGGCCGCAAGGCGGCGACATATGCCTGCAATGTCGCCAACTGGAACGAACTCGAAGGCCTGGTCGACGCCGCCTACAAAGCCTTCGGCAAGGTCGACATCCTGGTGAACAATGCCGGCTCCTCGCCGCTCGCACCCTCCTCGCTCGACACGCCGGAACAGCTGTTCGACCGCATCGTGTCCCTGAATTTCAAGGGTCCGTTCCGGCTGATGTCGCTGGTCGGCAGCCGCATGGCGGCCGGCGATGGCGGCTCGATCATCAACATTTCCAGTGCCGGCGCACTGAGGCCGCGGCCGCAGATCGCGCCTTATGCCGGCGCCAAGGCGGCGCTCAACGCCCTGACCGAGGCCTTCGCCTTCGAGTATGGTCCGAAGGTTCGCGTCAACACCATCTCTCCCGGCCGCTTCCTCACCGACGTGAGCAAGGCCTGGCCGGAAGAGCACAAGAAGAATCCGACGGCGGCGCTCAGGCGCAGCGGCCAGCCCGAGGAGATCGTCACGGCGGCGCTGTATCTCGCCTCGCCGCAATCCAGTTTCACGACCGGCTCGCTGGTCCGCGTCGACGGAGGTATCGCATGAAGACCAAGGCCGCAGTACTCACCCAGTGCGGCTTGCCGCGACCGTTCGCGACCAGCAAGCCGATCCACATCCTCGAACTCGATCTCGACCCGCCGGGCGAAGGCGAGGTTCTGGTCAAGGTCGGTGGCGCGGGCCTCTGCCATTCCGACCTGTCGCTCGTGAACGGCGACAGGCCGCGGCCGACGCCGGTCGTGCTGGGCCATGAGGGTTCGGGCGAGGTCGTCGAGATCGGCAAGGGCGTGCACGACGTCAAGGCGGGCGACCATGTCTGCTTCACCTTCAACGTCTCGTGCGGCCGATGCCGGCGCTGCCTGGAAGGTCGTCCTTATATTTGCGAGCGCTCCGTGACGCCGCGCGCCGCGGGCCAGCTGCTGAGCGGACACCATCGCCTGCACCTCGACGGCAAGCCTGTGAACCACCAGTCCGGCGTCTCCTGCTATGCCGAGTACGCCGTGGTCGATCGTGGCTCGATCGTCGTGATCGACAAGAGCCTGCCGCTCGATCTCGCCGCGCTGTTCGGCTGCGCCGTAGTAACCGGAGTCGGCGCGGTGGTGAACACCGGCCGGATCGAGGCCGGCAGTACCGTCGCGGTGGTCGGCCTGGGCGGCGTCGGCCTCTCGGGATTGCTGGGCGCAGTGCTGGCCGGCGCCAGCCAGATCGTCGCCATCGACTTGAGCGACGAGAAGCTCGGGCTCGCCCGGCAGCTTGGCGCGACGCACACCGTGAACGCCCGGGATGCCGATCACGTCAAACAGGTACGCGATCTCACCAACGGCGGTGTCGACTATGCCTTCGATCTTGCGGGTACCATCAAGTCGATGGAGACGGCCTACCTCGCGACTCGCTGGGGCGGCACGACGGTATCTGCGGGCCTGTCGCCGATAGGCGCCAACTTCTCCTTTGCCCAGAGCGGTCTGGTCAGCGAGGAGAAGACGATCAAGGGCAGTTACATGGGAAGCTGCGTGCCGGTGCGCGACATCCCGCGCTTCATCGCGCTCTACCAGCAGGGAAAACTGCCGGTCGATCGCATGGTCAGCCAGCGCATCGGCTTCGACGAAATCAATGCCGGATTCGACCGCCTGCAGGACGTCGCCACGGTGCGGCAGATCCTGGTGCCGCATGGCTGAGACGGCGTCGCGCACCGCGCTCGGGATCGCCATCGCGATCGAAAGCCCGTTGCAGGACGATGTGCGAGCGCTGGTCGCGGAACTGAACGCCACATTGCTGGAACTGACGCCGCCCGAACACTGCCATCACCTGACGGTGGAGCAGATGGCCGGCGACGACACCACGGTGTTCATCGCCCGCGATGGCGGCAAGGCGGTGGCGTGCGGCGCGCTGAAGCGCCATGCTGACGGGATCGGTGAGGTCAAGCGCATGTACACCCGACCCTCCCATCGCGGCAAAAGGATCGGCGCGGACATCGTAGCCCGTATCGAGGCGCTGGCGCGCCGCGAAGGTCTCAATCAACTGGTACTGGAAACCGGCGATCGCCACCCGGCCGCTTGGGCGGTCTACGAACGTGCTGGCTTCAGCCGGTGCGGGCCGGTGCTCGACTATCCCGACGTGAAGTATTCGGTCTTCTATGGGAAGAAATTGTGAGGCGACACGTCCCACTCGCCTTTCTGTTCGCCGTGCTCGCGCCGGCATCGATTGTCACGCAATCGGTTCTTGCCCAATCGGCGCCGCCCGATCTCGATCCCAGGTTGACCGGCAAGCCAGTGAGCGGCGCCCAGGACATGAGCACGGGCGACAAGCCGAAACCCCGGGACCCGCCGCGTGGACCTGCCGTTCCCGACCCGTCCACGATGACGCCCCCGGCATCACCTGCCACATTGCCGGCCGCGTCGCCGTCTCGATAGCCGATCAAACCGCGCCACCTCCGACCTCAATCAACTCCATGCTCCTCACCTTCGCGCTCGCGACCTTCATGGTCGGCCTCACCGTGACCATCCATTTCGGCGGGCTACTCGGCCTGTTGTGGCTCCTGCGCGGCAGCGGCCATCGCTTCCGGCCGCAGGAGAGCGCGGCCGGCCAGGGCGCGGTGATCCTGATCGTCGTGCTGGGCCTGGTCGGCATCCACACCGTCGAAGTCTGGCTCTACGCGGTGGCCTACATGGGAGTCGGCGCGCTGCACGACTTCGAGGCGGCGCTCTACTTCTCGACCACCAGCTTCACCACCATCGGCTACGGCGACGTGGTGCTCGACCACAAATGGCGCCTGGTCGGCGCGATCGAGGGTGCCAACGGCCTTCTGCTGTTCGGCTGGTCGACCGCTTTCCTGATTTCGGTCACCGGCCGCATGCGCGTGCTCGAGCACGACTGGCTGGAGAACCGCTGAGGCCACCGCGTCACGGCGGCGACAGGGTGAACGAGCCGATGAGCGCCTGCACATCGGTTGCCGCTTCCTGGCCGCGATCTACGATGCAGTAGACCGAGAAGATGTCGGCCCCGCGCACGGCGTCGAGCGAAACGATCACCGGACGGCCGGGCAGGGTCGTATCGACGACGTCCTGCTGGGCCGGATAGCCCTCGAATTCGAATCGCTTCTGGCTGCGCAGCGTGCCTTTGACCAGCCGCCCGAAGCGCACGCGCTCCAGTGCTTTCTGCGGTCCTTCCGGCACGGTGGCGCCGAGATAGCGCGTGTGAACCAGGTAGCACGAGCCGCCTGCAGGCCGAACCCACTCGGCGGTGACGACACCGCTCGGCCCGAAGCGCGTCCTGACGTCTTCCGCCCGAACTTTCGGCTGGCCGGGAAAGACCACGCGATAGCCCTGCCCCTGCGGCTTGAATTCGACATCGGCGC